>NZ_QCWA01000002.1:0-690100 GCF_003058245.1 Pseudomonas sp. GV047
AGGGCATGATCAGTTACCTCCTGATCATGCGTATTAGCCTGTAAACCATGTCCCCGGTTAGAAATGTAAACGATGTCCCCGGTTTGTACCGGGGCAAGCCCCCTCCCACACTGGAGATAAACGCGGTCACCTGTGGGAGGGGGCTTGCCCCCGATGACAATGGCACAGGCGCCCCCTATCTCCAGCCTGGTGCGGTACCATACCCGGCCGGACGCGGCGCCCTGCTGCGCGCAGGAGTTCGCATGGCCCATCCGTTTGAAACCCTCACCCCCGACCTGGTACTCGACGCTGTCGAAAGCATCGGTTTCCTCAGCGACGCTCGCGTTCTGGCGCTCAACAGCTACGAAAACCGCGTGTATCAGGTGGGCATCGAAGACTCCGAACCGCTGATCGCCAAGTTCTACCGCCCCCAGCGCTGGACCAACGAAGCGATCCTCGAAGAGCACCGTTTCACCTTCGAGTTGGCCGAGTGCGACGTGCCGGTGGTCGCGCCGATGATTCATAACGGCGAAAGCCTGTTCGAACACGCCGGTTTCCGCTTCACCCTGTTCCCCCGCCGTGGCGGCCGCGCACCGGAGCCGGGCAACCTTGACCAGCTTTATCGCCTTGGGCAACTGCTCGGCCGCTTGCACGCCGTGGGTTCCACCCGCCCGTTCGAACACCGCGAAGCCTTGGGTGTGAAGAACTTCGGTCACGACTCGCTCAATACGTTGCTCGAAGGCAATTTCATTCCCAAGAGCCTGCTGCCAGCCTACGAGTCCGTGGCCCGCGACCTGCTCAAGCGCGTGGAAGAGGTCTACAAAGCCACGCCGCACAAGAACATCCGCATGCACGGCGATTGCCACCCCGGCAACATGATGTGCCGTGATGAGATGTTCCACATCGTCGACCTCGACGATTGCCGCATGGGCCCGGCGGTGCAGGACTTATGGATGATGCTCGCCGGTGATCGCCAGGAATGCCTGGGCCAGCTGTCGGAACTGATGGACGGCTACCAGGAATTCCACGACTTCGACCCGCGTGAACTGGCGCTGATCGAGCCGCTGCGCGCGTTGCGCCTGATGCACTACAGCGCGTGGCTGGCACGGCGCTGGGATGATCCGGCTTTCCCCCACAGCTTCCCGTGGTTCGGCAGCGAGCGGTATTGGGGCGACCAGGTGCTGGCGCTGCGCGAGCAACTCTCAGCGCTCAACGAAGAGCCGCTGAAACTCTTCTGATTGCTTTTAATGTGGGAGGGAGCCCCTCCCACACAAAGCAGACCGCATTACCAAGCCAGTCCCATTGGTTGACAAATATCCTTACAATCGCCCTTTGTTAGCTGCCTAAGCAAGGATTACGCATGCAAGCCGCCAACCCCCGCAAGGGGTACATCCTGGGCCTGAGCGCCTATGTCATCTGGGGTCTGTTCCCGCTCTACTTCAAAGCCATCGCCAGTGTGCCCGCCGCCGAAATCATCGTGCACCGGGTGCTGTGGTCAGCGCTGTTCGGTGGTTTGCTGCTGATGGTGTGGAAGCACCCGGGCTGGTTCCGCGAACTGCGCGACAACCCCAGGCGCCTGGCAATCCTGGCACTCAGCGGTTCGTTGATCGCCGGTAACTGGCTGACCTATGTGTGGTCGGTGAACAGCGGGCGTATGCTTGAAGCCAGCCTGGGTTACTACATCAACCCGCTGGTGAATGTGCTGCTGGGCATGCTGCTCCTCGGCGAGCGCCTGCGCCGCCTGCAATGGGTGGCCGTGGGGCTGGCCGCAGTGGGTGTGGCGCAACAGGTGTGGCAGGTGGGCAGCTTGCCGTGGGTATCGTTGGTACTGGCGCTGACCTTCGGTTTCTACGGCCTGATCCGCAAGCAGGCGCCGGTCAAGGCGCTGCCGGGGCTGGTGGTGGAGACCTGGATGCTGGTGCCGATTGCGGTGGCCTGGTTGTTGTTCAACCCGTCGGCCCACAGTGCGCAACTGGCGTTCTGGAGCACATCCGAAGCCTGGTGGCTGGTGGCGGCCGGCCCGGTGACGTTGATCCCGCTGGTGTGCTTCAACGCCGCCGCACGGCATTTGCCCTACACCGCCTTGGGCTTTTTGCAGTATGTGGCACCGACCCTGGTGTTGCTGGAAGCGGTGCTGCTGTTCGGTGAGCACCTGGCGTCAAGCACGCTGATCGCGTTTGCCTTTATCTGGGCCGGGCTGGTGGTCTACAGCGTCGATGCCTGGTTGAGCGTGCGCAAACGCTGATCAAATAACGTACAAACCTCTGCAAGCCCCAGCCGGCCTGGCTTGCAGAGATCCACCCCAAGGTTATCCACAACCTGGTCCCCGCCATTTGTGCACAAGCCCTTGAAATTGCTCGTTTTTTGCGCAGTTGGCGGAGAAGCCCGGTGGGCGTGGCCTGGCGCCGGGTCTCTACAGGTTATCCACAGGCCCATGCAAGATTTCCATGCATAACCTTGTGGGTGGTTATTCCTCGCTGTGCAGTTCCACCATCAGATCATCCGCCAGGGTTTCCAGGGATTCCTGCAACGCCTCCAAGGACAAGCTCGACGGCACCTGCAACAACGCCTCGGCGCTGAACAGCGGATCACCGCTCATCGGTGCCGGGCGTACATCGGTGCTCAAGCGCTCCAGGTTGACGCCCTGCTTGCTCAACAGCGCCGTGATCTCGCGCACGATGCCCGAGCGGTCGTTGCCCAGCAGCGTCATCACGATCGACTTGGACGCCGATGCCTGGCCACTGCTGCCCTCGCCCACCAGCACGCGAATACCGTGTGTGGATAAATCCTCCAAAGCCCCCACCAAGGCCTGACGACTCTCGGCAGGCACGCTGACCCGCAGGATCCCGGCAAACTGCCCGGCCATATGCGCCATTCGGCTTTCCAACCAGTTGCCGCCGTGGGCCGCGATATTCTGCGCGATGCGTTCCACCAGGCCGGGTTTGTCGGCGGCGATAATAGTGAGTACAAGATGGTCCATGGCGAAGCCCTCTGAATTCAATCTACAAGGTGGACCCGGGGGCCCGCGAAAACAAATCGTGTACCATTTTTATATTTATCTGGAACAATCCAATAGTTTTTTGAGAACATCCGGTTCTCCGCTGTGACCGTACGACCAAAGTGGGTCGCTAAACGACGTATTTAGTCTAATTTTCACAACCGCAAGTCATCATGTAGTATGCCCTCCCGTGCACTACATAATGAAAATCCGAAACAGCGCATTAGCTCCGCAGAGTGAGGCAAGCAATGACTGAACACGTTCAAGTCGGTGGCCTGCAGGTCGCCAAAGTCCTGTTCGACTTCGTGAACAACGAAGCCATTCCCGGTACCGGCATCACTGCCGACCAGTTCTGGGCCGGTGCCGACAAGGTCATCCACGACCTGGCACCGAAGAACAAAGCCCTGCTCGCCAAACGCGACGATTTCCAGGAGCGGATCGATACCTGGCACCAGACCCACGCCGGCCAGGCCCATGACCCGGTGGCCTACAAAGCCTTCCTGCAAGACATCGGATATCTGCTGCCAGAAGCCGCAGACTTCCAGGCCTCGACCCAAAACGTCGATGACGAGATCGCCCGCATGGCCGGCCCGCAGCTGGTGGTGCCGGTGATGAACGCCCGCTTCGCCCTCAACGCGTCCAATGCACGTTGGGGCTCGCTGTACGACGCCCTGTATGGCACCGACGCCATCAGCGAAGCCGACGGCGCCGAGAAGGGCAAGGGCTACAACAAAGTGCGTGGCGACAAGGTCATTGCCTTCGCCCGCGCCTTCCTCGACGAAGCCGCGCCGCTGAGCGCCGGCAGCCATGTCGACTCCACCGGCTACAAGATCGTCGACGGCAAGCTGATCGTCAGCCTCAAGGGCGGCAGCAACAGCGGCCTGCGTGACGACGCGCAGTTGATCGGTTTCCAGGGCCCTGCGGCCGAGCCGATCGCGATCCTGCTGAAACATAACGGCCTGCACTTCGAAATCCAGATCGACGCCAGCACCCCGGTTGGCCAGACCGATGCCGCCGGTGTCAAAGACGTGCTGATGGAAGCCGCACTCACCACCATCATGGACTGCGAAGACTCCGTCGCCGCCGTCGATGCCGATGACAAGGTGGTGATCTACCGCAACTGGCTCGGCCTGATGAAGGGCGACCTCGCCGAAGAAGTGGCCAAGGGCGGCAAGACCTTCACCCGCACCATGAACGCCGACCGCGTCTACACCGGCGTCGACGGCCAGGACGTGACGCTGCACGGCCGTTCGCTGCTGTTCGTGCGTAACGTTGGCCACTTGATGACCATCGACGCGATCCTTGACAAACACGGCAACGAAGTACCGGAAGGCATCCTCGACGGCCTGCTCACCAGCCTGGCGGCGATCCACAGCCTCAACGGCAACAACACACGCAAGAACAGCCGCACCGGCTCGGTGTACATCGTCAAGCCGAAGATGCACGGCCCGGAAGAAGCCGCGTTCACCAACGAGCTGTTCGGCCGCATCGAAGACGTGCTGAACCTGCCACGCAACACCCTCAAGGTCGGGATCATGGACGAGGAGCGCCGCACCACGGTCAACCTCAAGGCCTGTATCAAGGCCGCCAGCGAGCGCGTGGTGTTTATCAACACCGGCTTCCTCGACCGCACCGGTGACGAGATCCACACCTCCATGGAAGCCGGCGCGATGGTGCGCAAGGCGGCGATGAAGGCGGAAAAATGGATCGGCGCCTACGAGAACTGGAACGTCGATATCGGCTTGAGCACCGGCCTGCAAGGCCGTGCGCAGATCGGTAAAGGCATGTGGGCGATGCCCGACCTGATGGCAGCGATGCTTGAACAGAAAATCGCCCACCCACTGGCCGGCGCCAACACCGCCTGGGTGCCATCGCCGACGGCCGCCGCACTGCACGCGCTGCACTACCACAAGGTCGACGTATTCGCACGCCAGGCCGAACTGGCCAAGCGCGAACGCGCGTCGGTGGACGACATCCTCACCATTCCCCTGGCCAGCAACACCGATTGGTCCGACGAAGAAATCCGTAACGAACTGGACAACAACGCCCAGGGCATCCTCGGCTATGTCGTGCGCTGGATCGACCAAGGCGTGGGCTGCTCGAAAGTGCCGGACATCAATGACGTCGGCCTGATGGAAGACCGCGCCACCCTGCGCATCTCCAGCCAGCACATTGCCAACTGGCTGCGCCACGGCATCGTCAACGAAGCCCAGGTGATGGAAAGCCTCAAGCGCATGGCGCCGGTGGTGGACCGTCAGAATGCCGGGGATGCGCTGTACCGCCCACTGGCACCGGATTTCGACAGCAATATCGCGTTCCAGGCAGCGGTGGAGTTGGTGATTGAAGGGACCAAACAGCCGAATGGCTATACCGAGCCGGTGTTGCACCGTCGGCGTCGGGAGTTCAAGGCCAGGAATGGCCTTTGAGTAAAAGCTAGCAATGCCGAAGCCCTGATCACTCGATCAGGGCTTCGGTCTTGATATCCACCATTATTTAATCGCGGCACTCAATCAGAATTGCCTATTATCAAGACCAGCTTGAATCAGAGACCGCAGGTCGATTAGAAACTTTGCAACCCCAGCAACTGACTTGCTTAATCCAAAACCTCATAAATAACTGCTGAATATAAAGAGCCCTGAAGATAAGGACTCTTTATTTACATTGAAAAAAGCTAATAACTAGACCGTCATATCATATTTACCATAGAACGTCGCAGTTCCACCCGACCCGGTAACGGTCACATTTTTCAGCTCACCCTTAAAGGTTCCACCGGTAACAGTCACGCTGATTGTTCCACCGGTTACATTGTCAAAATCTGCGCCTGCCGGACTCTTGTACTCGAGACCAAAAGACCCCGCTGGCAGTTCATTCAGTCCATCCGACAAGCGCTTGCCGTATTGAATACGCAGCTCCACGCTATTCACTTCCATATGAATATAAAATCGATCTCCAGAAAAGTAATTCGCGTGAAAGCCTTCAGAGTGCCCGTCCGTTACGACGGTGATGGTTGATGACCCGGAGCCACGATGGGACTGCTCAATCTTGCTAACCGTTTGTTTTTCAGTACTCATGATAAACTCCTGTTTAACTCATCAAGTAGGGGCATCGATCCCAACCAGCCCCCTCGCAACGATTAAACAGGCCACGCTTAAAACGCCGATACTGTGAAATCTGACAGTCCCGACCAACGGTGTCAGCCGTCTACTGCGCCATCCCCAACTCCCGCTTGACCAGCTTCGCCAACTTCACGCTGTCGATCGGCTTGAGCAAAAAATCCACCACACTCAAATGCATCGCATCAATCACATCCGGCGCTTCGGCATCCCCCGACATGATGATGATCGGCAGCGCCGCGCGGGTGGATTCGCGCACCTGCTTGATCAACTCCAGACCATTGCTGGGTTTCATGCGCAGATCGGTGATCAGCAAACCGATGGAACTGCTGGACTTCAATAAATCCCACGCGGCCTCGCCACTGTCGGCCGTCATGCAGCGAATACCGTCCAAGCCCAGGATCTCCGCCAGCAGTTCACGCGCGTCCTTGTCGTCATCAACAATCAACACGCGTTGTGGCGGTAAATCAGGCTCCAGCATCACGGCGCTGAGCGCCTCGCGCTCGGCATCACTCAAAATATCGTGGTCGGACATACGTTTCTCAGCGGTTTTCGACAATCTTCCAGCACACTCGTCAGACATCTGCGGAAGGGCGTTCAATGTGCACTTCGTCGGAAAGTTTGCCTAGTGGGTGTTCTACGGGGTTTGGACGATAGTCGTGTAAGGTTTTTCCCTAGTTCTGCGGCGTTTTCATCGACCTAGACTTACGTCCAATGGGCACCCGCCGCTCAGGAGTCGACCATGCAGGACGATAACGACAAAAAAATTGCGGTCATGGTTATGAGTAAAGCTGATGCCTTCGCCCAGGCGGGAAAAACTGCTGTCTTGCAGAACATCCACGGCACCCTGCAGTTCCTGCAACGCTTCCCACCGTTCAACCAGATGGAAAACGCGCACCTGGCGTTTCTGGTGGAACAGTGCCAACTGCGCTTCTTCGGCCCCGGCGAGAGCATCCTCAAGCCGTCGGGCGGGCCGGTGGAACACTTCTACATCGTCAAGCAGGGCCGCGTCGTGGGTGAACGGCCGGACGCCACGCAAGCCACCTTCGAAATCACCACCGGCGAGTGTTTCCCCCTCGCTGCATTGTTAGGTGAACGTGCCACCCGCACCGAGCATAAAGCCGCCGAAGACACCTTCTGCCTGCAACTGAACAAGCCGGCCTTTATCAAGCTGTTCGCGCTGTCCAGCCCGTTCCGCGACTTCGCCCTGCGCGGTGTCAGCAGCCTGCTCGACCAGGTCAACCAGCAAGTGCAGCAAAAAGCCGTGGAAACCCTCGGCACCCAATATTCCTTGAATACCCGCCTGGGCGAATTGGCGATGCGCCATCCGGTCACCTGCAGCCCGCAGACACCGTTGCGTGAAGCGGTAACGCTGATGCATGAGCAGCAGGTGGGCAGCATTGTGATTGTCGATGAACACAAGGCGCCCCTGGGCATTTTCACCCTGCGCGACCTGCGCCAGGTGGTGGCCGACGGCACCGGCGACTTCAGCCAGGGCATTGAAGGCCATATGACCCAGGCGCCGTTCTTTTTAACGCCGGACCACAGCGCCTTCGATGCGGCCATCGCCATGACCGAGCGGCATATCGCCCACGTCTGCCTGGTCAAGGACCAGCGCCTGTGCGGCGTGGTGTCCGAGCGCGACCTGTTTTCCCTGCAACGGGTCGACCTGGTGCACCTGGCCCGCACCATCCGCAATGCGCCACGGGTGGAGAACCTGGTAGCGCTGCGCGGTGAGATCGGCCAACTGGTGGAGCGCATGCTCGCCCATGGCGCGTCGTCGACCCAGATCACCCACATCATTACCCTGCTCAACGATCACACCGTGTGCCGGGTGATCGAGCTGACCCTGGCCGAAAAAGGCGACCCCGGCGTGCCGTTCAGTTGGCTGTGTTTCGGCAGCGAAGGCCGGCGCGAGCAGACGCTGTACACCGACCAGGACAACGGCATCCTGTTCGAAGCCAGGGACGCGGTGGAAGCCGCCGAGATTCGCGGGCGGTTGCTGCCCCTGGCACAGCAGATCAACCAGAGCCTGGCGCTGTGCGGGTTCAGCCTGTGCAAGGGCAACATCATGGCCGGTAATCCCGAGCTGTGCCTCTCGCGGGCGGAATGGGCGCGGCGGTTTGCGGCGTTTATTCGCGAGGCGACGCCGGAGAACCTGCTGGGCTCGAGTATCTATTTCGACCTGCGCGTGGTGTGGGGCGATGAACGCGGCTGTGAGCAACTGCGCCAGGGCATTCTCGACCAGGTCGGGGATAACCGGCTGTTCCAGCGCATGCTGGCCGAGAATGCCTTGCGCCAGCGCCCGCCTGTAGGGCGTTTCCGCGATTTTGTGCTGACCCGCAAAGGCGCGGAAAAGGCCACCCTCGACCTCAAGGTGCAGGGCCTGACCCCCTTTGTCGACGGCGCACGCCTGTTGGCCCTGGCCAACGGCATCCACGCCAATAATACCCTGGAGCGCCTGCGCCAGCTGGTGGTCAAGGAAGTGATCGAGCCCCTGGACGGCGCCGCCTATGAAGAGGCCTATCACTTTATCCAGCAAACCCGTATGCAGCAGCATCAGTTGCAGACCCGCGAGAACCAGCCGTACTCCAACCGCGTCGACCCCGACAGCCTCAACCACCTGGACCGCCGCATCCTGCGCGAATCCCTGCGCCAGGCCCAGCGCCTGCAAAGCAGCCTGACCTTGCGGTATCAGCTGTGAGCTTGTTTGACTGGCTGCGCGCGGCCAAGCCCAGACTCGATACAACGCAACAACGGCGCCTGGAGCAATTACCCAGGCCCGTAGTGTTGGGCGACAGCACGTTGCGCAGCCAGCGTTGGGTGGTGGTGGACCTGGAAACCAGCGGCCTGAATCTCAACCGTGACCAGGTGCTGTCCATCGGCGCGGTGGTGATCGAGGACGGCGCAGTGGATTTTTCCCAACTGTTCGAGCGCACCCTGCACCGCGCCGACACCAAACTCAGCCCCAGTGTGCTGATCCACGGCCTCGGCCCCAGCGCCATCGCGGCGGGCAGCGACCCGGCCGAGGCCCTGCTGGACTTCATGGAGTTCGTCGGCGACAGCCCGCTGCTCGCCTTCCACGCACCATTCGATCAACACATGCTGGGCCGCGCGCTCAAGGACAGCCTGGGGTATCGCCTGGCCCATCCGTTCCTCGATGTAGCCGACATCGCCCCGCTGCTGTGCCCCGAGGCGCATATCCGCGAGGCCGGCCTGGACGACTGGATCAACCACTTCAACCTGCACGTGGGCGAACGCCATCACGCCAGCGCCGATGCCCTGGCCACGGCGGAGCTGATGCTGATCCTGTTCAGCCGCGCGCGTCAGCAGCAGATCGACACGCCTCAGGCGCTGCAGGAGCGTTTGAGCCAATGGAAACGGCGTAAACACGCGCCATCGTTTTAATGTCATCTCCCGACGGACGCCAATTGCGCCCGCTCCACGCCTCTGACACAATCGCGAATAATTCTCGTTAGTTTAAACCTTTTGTTTATTCGGTGATGCCTTGTCGTCGGTCCAGAACCCACACAGTGAGCTTGTTGGTGCGTTGTATCGCGACCATCGTGGCTGGCTGTTGGCCTGGCTGCGGCGCAATGTGGCCTGCCCGAGCCGTGCCGAAGACCTGAGCCAGGACACCTTCATGCGCCTGCTCGGGCGTGACGAGTTGCGCGAGCCCCGCGAACCACGGGCATTTCTGGTGGCCATCGCCAAGGGTTTGCTGTTCGACTACTTCCGCCGCGCGGCCCTTGAACAGGCCTACCTCAGCGAACTGATGCTGATCCCGGAAAGCGAACACCCATCGCCGGAAGAACAGCAACTGATCCTCGAAGACCTCAAGGCCATCGACCGCCTGCTCGGCAAGCTGTCGAGCAAGGCCCGCGCCGCCTTCCTGTATAACCGCCTCGACGGCCTGGGCCATGCCGAAATTGCCCAGCGCCTGGGGGTGTCGGTGCCGCGTGTGCGCCAGTACCTGGCCCAGGGCATTCGCCAGTGCTACATCGCCCTGTATGGCGAGCCGCTGTGAACGTGATCAGCTCCAAGCCCGTGTCGGCCCGTGTCCTGGATGCGGCCATTGCCTGGCAGTTGTCCCTCGATTCGGGTGATGGCAGCGCGGTAGAGCGCGAAGAATTCAGCAAATGGCTGGCCAGCGATGAGGAGCACGCCCGTGCCTGGCGTCAACTGGGCATGCTCGACCAGCGTTTCAGCGTGGCCTCGGGCCCGGCGCGGGCGGCGTTGTTGCAGTCGCGCGAAGGCATTCGCCAGCGCGTGCGCAAGCTCGGCAGCGGCCTGGCGAGCATTGCCCTGGTGTGCGGCCTGGCGTTGTTTGCCGGCGAGCGCTACGTGCCGATCCACTATTGGCTGGCCGACCAGCGCACCGCCACCGGGGAGCAGCGCACGCTGAAACTGGCGGACGGTACGTTGATCAACCTCAACACCCACAGCGCCATCGACGTGCGCTTCGATGAGAAGCGCCGGCTGATCGTGTTGCAGGAAGGCGAAATCCTCGTCGAAACCGGCCACAACGATGCGCGCCCGTTTTATGTGCAAACCCGCGACGGCAGCCTGCGCGCGCTGGGCACGCGGTTTATCGTCAAGCGCGAAGACGACGCGACGCGCCTGAGCGTGCTGCAATCGGCGGTGGGCGCCCAGCCCGAAGCGCTGCAACGGGAACAGGTGTTCAAGGCAGGCCAACAAGTGTTGATGCGCAGTGACGGCCTCGGCCCCGCACTGGCCGTCACCCCCGCCAGCGATGCCTGGACGCGCGGTATGCTGGTGGTCGACAACGCCCGTCTGGGCGATGTGGTGCAGGAACTCAGTCGCTACCGCAGCGGCCATCTGGGTGTGGATAAAACCGTGGCGGACCTGCGCATCACCGGCAGCTTCCCGCTGCACGACACCACCCTGGCGCTCAACGCGCTGCTGCCCACCCTGCCGGTGCAGATCGAACAGCACACGCCGTGGTGGGTGACGGTTGTCGCCAAGACACCTGAGGCCAAATAAAAAATATTTTCCACCGGCCCTATCACTTTTGAAATCTCGCTCGGCACATAGGCAATTGCGAATTACTTCCATTCAGGAGCCGCCCTATGTCCCGCACGCTAGACACCTTGTTGCGCCCCAGCCTGTTAGCCGTGGCCATTGCCCTCAGCGCCCCGCTGGCCAGCACTGCGCTGATTGCCGCCGAACAAGCCTCCAGCGTGCGCGCCTACAACCTGCCGGCCGCTTCATTGGCCAGCACCCTGAACCAGATCGCCAGCCAGGCCGGCCTGGCGCTGACCCTCAACCCAGCGTTGGCCTCAGGCAAGACCTCGGCCCCGGTCCAGGGCCAGTTCGATGCACCGGGTGCACTGCGTGAAGCCTTGCGTGGCACCGGGTTGCAGCTGGAGCAGAGCAGCGCGGGCACGTACACGCTGGTGGCGGTTCCGGAGGGGGTGATGGCGCTGCCGGTGACTAACATCACAGGGCAAGATGGCAACCAGGAAAGTGCCTGGGGCCCGGTACAAGGCTACCTGGCCACACGGACCGCCGCCGGCACCAAGACCGACACCGCCCTGGTGGAGGCCCCGCGTTCGATCTCCGTGGCCACCCGCGAGCAAATGCAGGATCGCAACGTGCAGAACCTGGACGACGCGGTCAAATACATGCCCGGCATCGTGTCCGCCAGCTATGGCAGCGACACCCGCTACGACTGGATGCGCGTGCGCGGCTTCGAGCCCACCCAGTTCCTCGATGGTCTGCCACTGCCGCGCGGTGTGTACGCCAACCCCAAAGCGGAAACCTGGAACCTCGACCGCCTCGCGCTGCTGCGTGGCCCGGCCTCGTCGGTGTACGGCCAGACCCCACCGGGCGGCCTGCTGGACATGGTCAGCCGACGCCCCAGCGCAGAGTCGAGCAACGCCATCCAGGTGCAATACGGCAGCGACAACTACCGCCAGATCAACTTCGCCAGCACCGGCAAGATCGATGATGAAGGCCAATTCCTCTATGGCCTCAGCGGCGTGGTACGCGATGCCGGCACCCAGGTCGATCACATCGACAACAAACGCTACAACATTGCGCCGAGCCTGACCTGGAACATCGATACCGACACCAAGCTGACCCTGCTCTCGCAGTTCACCCGTGACGATACCGGGACCACCAGCCAGTTCATGCCGATCCAGGGCACCAAGATCAAATCGCCGCTGGGCGAGGTCTCCCACCACAAGAACCTGGGCGACCCGGACTACGAGTTCTACGATCGCACCTACTACGCGCTGGGCTATGCCTTCGAGCATCGTTTCAACGATACCTGGCAGTTCAAGCAAAACCTGCGCTATACCAAGTCGGATCTGTCGTTCCAGCAACTGACCGTGGGTTCCTACGCGTTCTCCCCCGCGGATGCAGCGGGCAATATCAGCCGCTCGACCACCAACGTCGACGAGGACATCGGCCAGTTCGCGGTGGATAACAACTTCCAGGCAGACTTTGCCACTGGCGATGTCATCCACACCCTGCTGCTCGGCCTGGACCACCAGCGCACCGATACCTCCTATCGCGCGATATTCGGGACGGCCTCGGGCACCAATATTTTCAACCCGATCAATACCCAGCCAACCCTGCGCCCGACCGATGTCCGACCTTTTTACGACTACAACCAGAAAACCGTGCAGACCGGTCTCTACGTGCAGGACCAGATGGCCCTGGATAAGTGGCGCCTGACCCTGGGCGGGCGTGAAGATTGGGTGCATCAGGGCACCACCTACTTCAACGACAGCGATGCGACCAACACTGACCGCATCAAACACTTCAGCGGCAACGCGGCGCTGAGCTATGTATTCGACTCGGGCTTCGTACCCTACTTGTCCTACGCCGAGTCGTTTCAACCGGCGAGCAACGCCGATACAAACGCGCTCAAGACGTTCAAGCCCACCGAAGGCAAGCAGTGGGAAATGGGGGTCAAGTATCAGCCGCCCGGCTCCAATACGTTGCTCAGTGCAGCGGTCTACGACCTGACCCAGAAGAATGTGCAGGTGACCACCCTCGGCGCTGGGGGCCAGCAAATCAACAGCCAGACCGGCGAAGTGAAGGTCAAGGGCCTGGAGTTGGAAGCCGTGTCCGATGTGACCGAGAACCTCAAGGTCATCGCCGCCTATACCTTGGCAAAATCCGAAGTGCAGAAAGGCATCTACAAAGGCAACCGCCTGACACTGATGCCCAACCAGCAAGCCTCGTTGTGGACCGACTACACCTGGCACACCGGTGTGCTTGACGGTTTCGGCATCGGCTTTGGCGCCCGTTACACCGGCAACACCTATGGCGACCAGGCCAACACCTGGCTGGGAAAGGCCAACGCCTATACCGTGTTTGACGGTGCGGTGCATTACGACCTGGGCCGCCTGGACAACAGCCTTAAGGGTGCATCAGTCAAGTTGAACGCCACCAACCTGTTCAACAAGGACTACCTGTCGACCTGTGATGGCAACTACTGCTACTTCGGCGACCAGCGCAGCGTCGTCGCCAGCGCCACCTACCAATGGTAATCGGCTGAGTTAACCATCGGGCCGCCCTTGTGGGCGGCTTTGGCGTGTCTGAAGGCTAGAACATGAAAAGCAAAACCATCCGCCGCTGGTCCTTCATCCACACCTGGACCAGCCTGATCTGCACGGTGTTCCTGCTGCTGCTCGCCCTCACCGGCCTGCCGCTGGTGTTTCACCATGAGATCGACCACCTGCTGGGCAACGAGCCCGAGCTGGCGCAGATGCCTGCCGATACGCCACAGCTCGACCTTGAGCAACTGGTGAGCAAGGCCCAGGCCCATCGCCCGGGCGAGGCCATGCAATACCTGGCGTGGGATGAAGATGACAAGAACGGCGTGATCGCGATCATGGCCGCCACAGCGGGGACCGAGCCCAACTCGTCCCACACCTTCATGCTCGACGCGCGCACCGGTGATGCGGTCGAGATGCCGTCGGCCAATGGCGGGTTCACCCTGTTCCTGCTGCGCCTGCATGTGGATATGTTCGCCGGCCTGCCGGGCAAGTTGCTGCTGGCATTCATGGGCGTTCTGTTTGTGCTGGCGATTGTCTCGGGCACGGTGCTGTACCTGCCGTTCATGCGCCGCTTGAAGTTCGCCACCGTGCGCCAGGACAAGTCCACGCGCCTGCGCTGGCTCGACCTGCACAACCTGATTGGCGTGGTCACGTTGACCTGGGCGCTGGTGGTGGGCGTGACCGGCGTGATCAGCGCCTGTGCCGACTTGATCATCGCCGCCTGGCGCACCGACAGCCTCAGCGCGATGATCGAACCCTACAAAAACGCCCCGCCTCTGACCCAACGCGCCCCCGCGAGCGAGCTGCTGAGCATCGCCGCCAAGGCCGCGCCCGGCATGCAGCCGGACTTTATCGCCTTCCCCGGCACACGCTTTTCCAGCGAGCACCATTACGCGGTGTTCATGAAGGGCAGCACACACCTGACCTCGCACCTGCTCACGCCGGTCCTGATCGACGCCAGCACCCTGGCCGTCACCGCCATCGCCGAACGGCCGTGGTACATGGACGCCATGGGCATGTCGCAGCCACTGCACTTCGGTGACTACGGCGGCATGCCGATGAAGATCCTCTGGGCGGCGCTGGATGTGCTGACCATCGTCGTCCTGGTGAGTGGGATTTACTTGTGGATCGTGCGGCGCAAGGCGGGCAAGGCATGAAGCCAAGGCAGTCGAGTTTCTGGAAGGTATTTGGCATTCCCCTGGGGATTGGCCTGCTCAGCGCCGCCGGGTTGTTTGCGGCGTTGCTGGGGGATGGGCTGTGGGATTCGTTGAGTTGGGTGGGGTTGGGTATCCCGGCCGCCATTGGCATTTGGGCGTTGTTCAAGCGGCGTGGCTGAGGGCGCTATCGGGGGCAAGCCCCCTCCCACAGTTGACCGCGTGGTTATGACGAACGCGGGACACATGTGGGGATTGCCCCCGATGAGGCCCTCAAAAACACCCGCACTCCCCCTCGCCAGCCACCGCGCAACCCTCTAGGCTAGCCACAGTCCATTGTGAGGTTCGCCCATGTCCGCTCCCAGCATGACCTTATTCCACAACCCCGCGTCACCGTTCGTGCGTAAAGTCCGCGTGCTGCTGGCTGAAACCGGCCAGCAGGACCGCGTCGCCCTGCATGGCTGCATGCCGACCCCGGTCAACCCCGATGCGCAGCTGGTGCAAGACAACCCCGTGGGCAAGATCCCGGCTCTGCGCCTGGCCGACGGCAGCGTGCTGCACGACAGCCGGGTGATCCTCGATTACTTCGACCACCAGCACGTCGGCAACCCGCTGATCCCCCGCGATGGCTCGGCCCGCTGGCGGCGCCTGACCCTGGCTTCGATAGCCGACGGCATCATGGATGCCGCCGTGCTGGTGCGCTACGAGACCGCCCTGCGCCCGGTGGAAAAACACTGGGCGCCGTGGCTCGACGAGCAGCGCAACAAGATCCACCGCGCCCTCGCCGAGCTGGAACAGGACGCCATCGCCGAGCTGACCAGCCACTTCGATATCGCCTCGATCAGCGTGGCCTGCGCCTTGGGTTACCTCGACTTCCGCCATCCGGACATGCACTGGCGCTCGGACAACCCCAAGCTGGCCGCCTGGTACGCCGAGGTCAGCCAGCGACCTTCGATGCTGGAGACCCAGCCGCCCGTGTGACGTTCACACCGACCCAATGTGGGAGCGGGCTTGCCCGCAATCGCGGTATGTCATTCAGCACAGCTGTTTCTGAACCACCGCTATCGCGGGCAAGCCCACTCCCACATTGGACGGTGGTGGTATTGAGGAATGTAACGATCCTTGCGGCTAACTGCGCCCCCACTTGCTGATCCTCCCGCAACCCGATCATTGCACCGCCTCCAGGTCGAACTGCAGCGGCTCGGCCGCCTTGCGCTTGCCCACGCCATACCAATCCAGTTTGCGCGTCAGCACCATCACCGTACCCAGCAGCCCGAACAGCAGCAGCGAGCCCATCAGCAGTGCGTAGTCCTCGGCACTCAACAGCCCGTACAGCAAGCCATACAGCGCCGCCAGCCCCGCCGAAAACCCCAGGCCATGGGCAACGCTGCGCAGCACGTGGCACACGTAGAAGCCGATCAACAGCACGCAGGCACTCGCCGAAATCAGGTAGGCCAAGGCAAAACCCAGGTGCTCGGACAACGACAACAACAGCAGGTAGAAGAACGCCAAGGCAACGCCCACCAATGCGTACTGGACGGGGTGCACCGCCAGGCTCTTGAGCACTTCGAACAGGAAGAAACCGGCAAAGGTCAGGGCGATGAACAGCAGCGCG
Source organism: Pseudomonas sp. GV047 (assembly GCF_003058245.1). Lineage (NCBI taxonomy): Bacteria > Pseudomonadati > Pseudomonadota > Gammaproteobacteria > Pseudomonadales > Pseudomonadaceae > Pseudomonas > Pseudomonas sp. GV047. The sequence goes on from NZ_QCWA01000002.1 coordinate 16,392, forward strand.
TATTTGATCGCGCGGTCGCTCTTGAGGTACTGGTCCACCGGGTCGATGAAGTTCACGCCGAAGCTGCGGTTGTTGAAGTCGTTGCAGCCCTGGCCGTCCAGGCAGGTTTGCAGGGCCTGTTCGAGGTTGGTGGAAAAGAATGAGGTCTGCCAGTTGGCCGTGAAGCCGTTGTCAGTCACTTCGCGCTGGGCCGGCAGGAAGTTGCCGATAAAGCTGGGGTGCGGCCAGTTGGAGGCCAGGGACACCTGGCTGGTCTTGCCTACCGGCACCACTTGCAGTTGCTCGGTGCCTTGCAGGCGCAGGTCGAAGGCGAAGTCCACTACAGCCGGTTTCCTGCTGTCCTGCTCCGGCAATGCCACATGCACGCCCTCCCCCAGCCAGTCCACTTGGGAGCCCGGTTCGAACTCCAGGCGCTGGCTGCCCAGCTCCAGCTTCAGCGCATTTTCGATGCCGCGAATATCGCTGATCCCCACCGCCAGAAACGCCGGTTCGAAGCGGTAATCGGCAAAGTCTTCGGTGATGCCCAACTGCGCAGGCAGCTCGAAACGCCCGCTGATACGGTTGTCGGCATGGAACAGCCGCGCCTGGTAAATCCCCCGTGCGCGCAGTTCGGTCTGCACCTTGCCGTCGAGCTCAAAACGGTCCGGCAGGAAATACAGGCGACCCCGCTCTTCACGGGTGACCTCGTAGCGCTTGTTGAGCTTTTCATTGAGCTTCCACTCGCGCACGGTCTTGCGATACGGCACCACCATCACCGGGCCGGTGAGGCGCTGGGCGTAGCTGGAACTGCGGGCGATGTCCATCAGGACGCCGTCGCGCAGTTGCTGGCGGTCACTGATGATGCCGTTGATCATCAGTAACGGAATCAGCAACAGCAGGATCAGCAGCGCAATCGCGCCAAGTTTGAAAAGCAGGCTGCGGTTCATGGGTATCTCCCTGTTTTGATGGGGAGAGTCTGGGCAGCCTGTGTGGGGGATTTATGTGGGCAATGTGGAGACTGTGTGGAGATGCAGCACCACGTGCACACCGCCCGGCACATTGCCGATCTGCAAGGCGCCGCCGTGCAGCTTCATGACTTCCTCGACAAAGTTGAGGCCCAGGCCGGTGCTCTTGCGCCCGCTGCCGGGACGTGGCAAGGAATAGAAGCGCTCGCTGAGGCGCGGCAGGGCGTAATCCGGGATCGGTGCGGCCTGATTGAACAGGCTCACCTGCACGTCGTTGTGCAGCGTCTGTGCGCTGAATCTCAACACGCCACCGGGCGGAGTGAAGTCCAGCGCGTTGTCCAGCACGTTACCCAGGGCCTGGCGCAGCAGGAAGGGTTCGCCAAACACCTTCACATCAGCGGCAATCGTCTGTTCGACGTGCAACCCGGCACCTTCGATTCGCGCACATTGGGCGTTGAGTACAGCGTCGACCAAGGCCGCCAGCGGGATACTCGCCTGCGCCTCCAAACCCTGGCGTTGCTCGACCTGCGCCAGGTTCAGCAGGCGTTCGATCAACTGCTGCAGGCGCGCGCTTTCGCTGTCGATATTGCCGACGAAGCGCTGCTGCTGTTCGCGGCTCATCTCGCCCTGCAACAGCTCGGCCGCGCCGCGAATCGCGGCCAGCGGGCTTTTCAATTCATGGGTCAGGGTGTGCACGTAATGTTCGACGTAGGCCTTGCCCTCCAGTTGCGTGCGCATGTGCTCGACGGCGGTGGACAGCTGCTTCAGCTCGCCGCCGCGATAATGCGGCAGCTCCGCCCTTCGACCTTCACTGACGGCTTCGGCGTAGGCGGTCAGGCGACGCAGCGCAACGCTCAGCCACCACGACAGCAACGCACCGAGCAACAGGCCGAGGATAACCAGGCCCGCGCCGTACCACAGCAGGCGGCGTTCAGTGCGGTCGACATACGGCTGCAACGAGCTGTTGGGCTTGGCCACGGTGACCACGCCGATGATCTGCCCGTTATCGCGGATCGGCGCGCCGACGTGCATCACCGATGAGGTGGGGTCATCCGCTGCACTGCGAGTGGAGCGCGCGCCGTATTCGCCGCGCAGGGTCAGGTAGACGTCGTTCCACTTCGAGTAGTCCTGGCCCACGGCTTCGCCCGTGGAGTCGAGCAGCACGGTGCCCTTGGCGTCGGTCACGTAGATACGGTGGTTGACCTGGTTTTTCGGCAAGCCCCAGATGGTCGCGCCGGGCTGGCGGTTGCCATAGGCCTTGAGCAATTCGGGCCAGTGGCTCTGGCCGAGGGTGCCGTTCTTCACGTCTTCGCGCAGGATTTCGGCCAACAGGTTGGCAGTGTCCACCAGGGTTTCTTCGGTGGACTGGCGCACGCCGGGGCGGATTTCCTTCATCACGGTGCTGAGCACGAAATAACCGGTGAGGCCGATAAACAGCGCATACACCAGGAAAATCCGCAGCCCCAGGCGCATCAGCTGTTGCTCGGGCTGTAGCTGTAGCCGAGGCCGCGATGGGTCTGGATCGGCTCGGCATCGGCGGCCACGCTGCGTAACTTGCTGCGCAGGCTCTTGATATGGCTGTCGATATTGCGCTCGTAACCGGCGTCGGCCGCCACGCCCACCGCGTCCAGCAACTGCTCGCGGCTGAACACCCGCTCGGGTTGCTCCAGCAGGCTTTGCAGCAGGCGGAATTCATGCCGGGTCAGGCTCAGGGGTTGGCCGCGATAGCTGATCTGCATGCGCTCCAGATCGACCTGGAACAGCGCCGGCGCCACACCGGGGCCGACGCGCTTGAGGATCGCCCGCACCCGCGCCGCCACTTCCCGTGGGCTGAACGGCTTGACCACGTAATCGTCGGCGCCGATCTCCAGCCCCACCACGCGGTCGATCTCGCCATCCCGCGCGCTGAGGAACATCACCGGCACTTCACTGAAACGGCGCAATTGCTTGCAGGTTTCAAAACCGCTGATGTCCGGCAGGCCGATGTCGAGGATGATCAGGTCGGCGGGGGTCTGGCGCTGATGGGCCAACGCCTCCTGGCCGAGGCTCAGCCAGGTGGTGGTAAAGCCCTCGCCTTGCAGGGCGAATATCAGCGTGTCGGCTATCGCCGCTTCGTCTTCGACAATCAGGATGTGGGGCATGGGTTCAAATCAGCAGTCCGGTTTGTCGGCAGTGTAGCGACGGGCCGGGTTTACTGCTGCGCCAAATTCACGCAAGGCCTTGGCGCCGATCAGCAACGGGTAATTGAAGCTGCTGCGGTCGGTGAGGTTGACCTCGACGGTACGCTTGACGTTGCCCAGGCACATTTCCAGGTCGATGACCGGGCGTTTGGCCACAGTGGCTTCGTCCTTGTCGTCGTCTTCATCGGCGCGGCTCTTGATCTTGCTGATGCGCGACACCTTGTGTTCGTAGACCTTGTTGGTGGCGTCCTTGCCGCCGAGGCGGAAGCGCACCCAGTCGTCACCGTCACGGGTGAAGGTCTCGATGTCACGGGCCGACAGCGAAGCGGTCAGCGCGCCGGTGTCCATCTTGGCCTTGAAGGTTTCGCCGATCTCCGGCAACTGGATGTATTCATAGCGACCGTAAAGGGTCGGCTCGGCGGCCATGACAGGCAGGGCAACCAGGGCGAGGGAGGCAAGAAGCAGTTTCACGAAGTGATTTCCTCGGAAAGAAGTAGGCGGATTCTAGACCGCAAAGACAGCACTTAGTTAGTCACGCCCACCATAACCGGCACATTGTGAAACATTCGTACGGCCATTTGCGATTTGGCCTCTAGACTCAGCTTGCTTATGATGGCCCGCCCACACGATTCCAAGAGTTACTTATGCGCCGCCTGCTCACCGGCTGTTTGGTTTCACTGCTGCTGTTGCTCAACACCCTCGTCCTGATCGGGCCACTGCTGGTGTTTGCCCTGCTCAAACTGGTGGCGCCCGGTCGCTATCGGGACTACGCCTCATGGGCGGTGATGTGGATCGCCGAGACCTGGGCCGAGATCGACAAGCTTATTTTCGCCTTGTGCATCCCCACCCAATGGGACATTCGCGGCGGTGATGAGCTGCGCGGAGACACCAGCTATCTGGTGATCAGCAACCATCAATCCTGGGTGGACATCCCGGCGCTGATCCAGGCCCTCAACCGCCGCACACCGTTCTTCAAATTCTTCCTGAAAAAAGAGCTGATCTGGGTGCCCTTCCTGGGCCTGGCCTGGTGGGCCCTGGATTACCCGTTCATGAAGCGCTACACCAAGGCGTTCCTGGCCAAACACCCGGAGCTGGCAGGGCAGGACTTGAAGATCACCAAGGAGGCGTGCGAGCTGTTCAAGCGCCAGCCGGTGACCGTGGTCAATTACCTCGAAGGCACGCGGTTCAGCGAGGCCAAGCGCAAGCAGCAGGCTTCGCCATTCACTCACTTGCTCAAGCCCAAGGCGGGCGGCGTGGCGTTTGTGCTGGCGGCAATGGGCGAACAACTGGACGCCGTGCTCGACGTGACCGTGGTGTATCCGCAGCAAAAGATTCCGGGGTTCTGGGAGTTGATCAGCGGCGCGGTGCCCAAGGTGATCATCGACATCCAGACCCGTGAGCTGGACCCGGCGTTGTGGCAGGGGGATTACGAGAATGATCCGGCGTTTCGCCAGACCGTCCAGAACTGGGTCAACCAGCTCTGGAGCGAAAAGGATCAGCGTATTCGGCGACTGCGTGGCTAAACGTTCCGAAGGTGCCTGCGTCTTAAGTATTCCTGAGGGCTGCCATGAGTTCCAGCTGTAAGTCAGCATCACTGCGCTGGGTGTTCGCAAGGAACGCTTCCAGGTCGGTCCGCAGGGCCGCAACGAACCGATCAATATCCTTTCCCGAACGGTCAGCATCGAGGAAAGCCCGCAGCTCGCAAATTACCTTATCCGCGACTGGATGGTCATGAAGGAAGCTCGCATGCTCTGTCAGTGCGTCCCAGCTGGCCAGATCCACCTTTCGTCCTTCCAGGTCTCTTATTACATTCGGATCGTTTTGCAGTTGCTCCGCCAACCTGGCCTGCGCCTTCAGATCATCGTCGGTCACGCCTTTTTGCCCACTATTGCCAGGCAAAATCCCAAGCTTGAGGTTCGGATCGTTTTGCAGTTGCTCCGCCAACTTGACCTGCGCCTTCAGATCATCGACCGTCACGCCTTTTTTCCCGCTATTGCCAGGCAAACTCTCAAGCTTGAGGTTCGGATCGTTTTGCAGTTGCTCCGCCAATTTGGCCTGCGCCTTCAGATCATCGACCGTCATGATGAGCGGTTGGTGTGGCTGGTTGCGCGGATGTTCAGGCGACCTTTCCGGCACGAAGTGCTGATGTAAACGGCGCAAGTCTGCGAGCAAATGCTTCGAGGCCTGCTCAGGGTTCTTGCCATGCATCACAGCATCCAGAGCATTGCGTAAATCCGAGATCAACCCGGACGGCAGGCCAAGCCGCTGATTCTTGGCAACGTCAACTGTGTGGTTCGGCTCATAACGTTCATAGGTAAAGTGAGAGGGCAGGGACAGTCCCGGCGTGGCGGTTGAATTCATGAGAGCACCATTGAAGTCAGTTGGATTGGCGTCCAACAGTCGCTTGTTGAGACAGCGAGTAAGGACAGTCCTGGGTGGTGCTCTTCTTTCCTACGGTTCCTGCCCTCTCATCAGAAAACGTTTCGCGGGAAAACTCGGCATTTCGAGACAAACAAAGGCGTCCTGATTGTAGGAGCGCCATTGCGTCGACTTCGACGGATGTATCAGCTACCGGTGCCCCACGCTTGCGCCAGCTTGCCGAGCACGGAGCTACTGGCACCCTGCCCGCCCAGATATTGCAGGATCACCGGGGCAAACTGGCCGACCATGCCACTGTCCATCCCCAGCGCACTGAACGCGGTGTTCAGGTCATTGGTGTTCTTCACGTTACCCAGCAAACCATCCAGGCCGCTGGTCTTGCTGCCGCCGGCCTGGCCGAGCATCCCGCTCAAGGCCCCGAGGCTGCCCAATGCATTGTTACCCGAGAGTTGGTCGAGGCCCGGCACGCTGTTGCCCAGTTGCGAATAGTCGTTGCCACTCAATTTGTTCTTGGCCAGGCCCAGCATGGCACCAGTACCGCCAACGGCCTGCTCGGGGGTGATGTTCAGTTGCGAGGTCAGGGCGCTGAGCAGGCCAGCCGTTTCAGACGACGGTGCGGCAGCTGCGGCTTTGTTATTGCCCCCTTGCATGCCTGCGATGGCATTGGCCGCATCGCCAAGGCTGAACCCCGCGGCAAACACCGGAGTGGCGGCCAGGCTCATCAGGCAGGAAAGGGCGAAACCGCGTGAAATCTTCATTGGAGCAACCTCTGGATGTAGGGGTGAACGCAGGCGTTGGACTGGGTATCCCGTCGGTTGTTCCAGGCACCTCTGCAACCCCATCGGAATAAGCCGGCCTGAATCCGCGTCAGCAGCAATCGATCAGCAACCCCGGGGGACTGATAGTGAGCTCGGAAAGCAAAGGAGGATCAGTGAGTAAGCGGCCAACGGGCACGACCGTATACCAAGTGCGTTGGCCAACCGTAGATATCCCAAACACGAAAACCCAAATGTGGGAGGGAGCAAGCCCCTTCCCACATTTGGGTTTCTTGTGCCCGGGATTTATGCCGCGCTGAACAACTTATGCGGATCAATCACAAACTTCTTCGGCACGCCCGCATCGAACTCGCCATACCCACGTGGCGCGTCATCCAGGCTGATCACCTGCACACCGACGATCTCGGCAATGTTGATGCGGTCCCACATGATCGCCTGCATCAGTTGGCGGTTGTACTTCATCACCGGCGTCTGGCCGGTGTGGAAGCTGTGGGATTTGGCCCAGCCCAGGCCGAAGCGAATGCTCAGGCTGCCCATTTTTGCGGCGGCATCCACGGCACCCGGATCTTCGGTAACGTACAGGCCAGGGATACCGATCTTGCCCGCCACGCGCACTACGCCCATCAGTGAGTTGAGCACTGTGGCCGGGGCTTCGGCCTTGACGCCGTCGTGGCCATGACCGCGTGCTTCAAAGCCCACGCAGTCGACGGCGCAGTCCACTTCCGGCTCGCCGAGCAGCGCGGCGATCTGTTCATGCAATGGCGTATCGGTGGACAGGTCGACGATTTCAAAACCCTGGGCCTTGGCGTGGGCCAGGCGGATGGAGTTGACGTCGCCGATGATCACCACCGCGGCACCCAGCAGGCGTGCAGACGCGGCAGCCGCCAGGCCGACCGGACCGGCACCGGCGATGTACACGGTGCTGCCAGGGCCAACGCCGGCAGTGACGGCGCCGTGGTAGCCGGTGGGGAGAATGTCGGAGAGGCAGGTCAGGTCACGGATTTTCTCCATGGCCTTGTCACGGTCCGGCAGTTTGAGCAGGTTGAAGTCGGCGTACGGCACCAGCACGTACTCGGCCTGGCCGCCGGTCCAGTCGCCCATGTCGACATAGCCGTAGGCGCCACCGGCACGGGCCGGGTTGACGGTCAGGCACACGCCGGTGTGTTGCTCCTTGCACGAGCGGCAGCGGCCGCAGGCGACGTTGAAGGGCACGGAAACCAGGTCGCCGATCTTCAGGTTTTCGACGTCGCTGCCCTTCTCGATCACTTCACCGGTGATCTCGTGACCGAGCACCAGGCCGGTCTGGGCGGTGGTACGGCCGCGCACCATGTGTTGATCGGAGCCGCAGATGTTGGTGGAGACCACGCGCAGGATGACGCCGTGCTCAATCTTCCTGCCACGGGGGTCCTGCATTTTGGGATAGTCGATTTTCTGTACTTCGACCTTGCCGTTGCCGAGATACACGACACCACGATTACCAGACATGCTTTCACCTCGCTGTTGTTTTTATGGAACTGCGTTGCCCTTTTGGGTGGGCAGCGCGTTTAAGTGCTCGGGTACAGATGCTGTTTCTTGTGTTGTTTGTGAGGGCCTCATCGGCGGCAGTCAGAGCACCACAGTCCTATTGGCATTCAAGAACACACGCCGCTCAATGTGATACCCCACCGCCCGGGCCAATGTCAGCCCTTCGATGTCCCGCCCCTTGGCAATCAAATCCTCGGGATAGTGACTGTGATCCACCACCTCCACGCCCTGGGCGATGATCGGGCCTTCGTCCAGGTCGTTGTTGATGTAATGCGCCGTGGCCCCCACCAGCTTCACCCCCTTGTTGTACGCCTGGTGATACGGCTTGGCGCCCTTGAACCCCGGCAGCAACGAGTGGTGGATATTGATGGCCTTGCCGTCCAGCTTGCGGCACAGCTCCGGCGACAGCACTTGCATGTAGCGCGCAAGGATCACCAGTTCGGCGCCGGTCTCTTCCACCACTTGCCACACCTGACGCTCCTGGGACGGTTTGTCGTTAGGGTCGAGGGGGAAATGGTAGTAGGGAATTTGATGCCAGTCGGCCAAAGGTTTGAGATCGGGATGGTTGGACACCACCGCGACCACGTCCATCGACAGTTGCCCGATACGCTGGCGGTACAGCAGGTCGTTGAGGCAGTGATCGGCCTTGGAGACCATGATCACCACTTTTGGCCGGTAGTTCGGCGCTGTCAGCTCGAAGATCATGCCAAAGGCTTCACCCCGCGAGGCCAGGCCATCGCGAAACGCCTGCTCGTCGAAGCCATCCGGCTGACGGAATTCCACGCGAATAAAAAACCGGCCCGAGAGGCGGTCATCGAACGAATGGTGCTCGGTGACGTAGCAGCCCTGCTCGAACAGATAGCGGGTAACCGCGTCCACCGTGCCGAGCACGCTGGGGCAGTCGGCGGTCAAAATCCATGTATCGGGTGCGCGGCTCATGGGTCATTCCTCAGGCTTGAACGCTCAGGCCAAATTCGGCCGAGGCATCCTGCAACCACAACCACCAGTAATCCGAGAAGCTGCGGCGAATCACCAGCTCCCAGGTGTCTTCAGCGGTATGGCGAATCACCAGCTGCGACTTGGCGAACACTGTGCCCACCGCCTTGCCCACCGGGAAGTTGTTGGGGTGCACGTCGTAGCTGGTGGACTTCATCAGCACATCGCGCACATTCGGGCCGCTGAGTTCGAGGATCTGCTGGCCGCCGCTGACGTTGACGACCTGGATATGCAGGTCACCCAGGGCGGCGCGCAGGTTTTGTTCGGCGGCGAATTCCTCACCGCCTGGCACGATCAGCAACCACTCATCCGGGCCGAGCCATTGCAGGCTGGTTTCGCCTTTGACGATGACCTGAAGGGCGCCGGGCAGTTCGATGCCCAGGGCCTTGTGCACGCCAGCCGCGAAAGCGGCGTCATGGCCGTCGCCACGGATCGTGAGATGACCAAGCAATTTCTTTTCGCGCACGGTCACGCCGGCGTTCTTGCGGCCCTTGCCGACCAGGCTGGCGAGGTCGGCATGGTGCAGCGACGACTCGGCCTTGGCACCGGAGGTGGGGCGTTGCTGGTAAACATTGGCTGCTGTCATAAAGCACCTGTCTTGAATTCTGTGGTGACTGTTCTGGCCTCATCGGGGGCAAGCCCCCTCCCACATTTGGAATGCATTCCCCTGTGGGAGGGGGCTTGCCCCCGATGCAGGCGACTGGGTCTATCAGATGTTCTGCCGATCACCCTTAGGGTCGAAGAACACCGAGGACACAATCTCCGCCTCGATCACGCTGCCATCCGCCTGGGGCGAGAACACCCGCTCACCGATGCGCTTCAAGCCGCCCTTGACCACGCCCATGGCAAACGAATAACCCAGGGAGTTATGCGCGTAGCTGGAGGTGACGTGACCGACCATCTTCATCGGAATGGTCTGCTTCGGATCGAACACCAGTTGCGCGCCTTCCGGCAGCCACACGTTCGGGTCGATCGGCTTCAAGCCCACCAGTTGCTTGCGCTCTTCACGCACACAGTCTTCCCGGTTCATGCCGCGCCAGCCGATCCACGAGAACGGCTTGGTGCGACCGACACACCAGCCCATGTTCAAGTCGTCCGGGGTCATCGAGCCGTCAGTGTCCTGGCCGACGATGATGAAGCCCTTCTCGGCCCGCAGTACGTGCATGGTTTCGGTGCCGTACGGGGTCAGGTTGTACTTCTTGCCGGCCGCGACGATCTGCTCCAGCACGCCCATGGCGTAGTCGGCCTGCACGTTGACTTCGTACGACAGCTCACCGGTAAACGAGATACGGAACACCCGCGCCGGTACGCCACCCACCAAACCTTCTTTCCAGGTCATGAACGGGAAGCCGTCCTTGTCCAGGTCGATGTCGGTGACTTCCGCCAGCAGCTTGCGGCTGTTGGGGCCGGACAGGGTCATGGTCGCCCAATGGTCGGTGACCGAGGTGAAGTACACCTTGAGGTCCGGCCATTCGGTCTGTTGGTAGATTTCCAGCCACTGCAGCACACGGGCGGCGCCGCCGGTGGTGGTGGTCATCAGGAAGTGGTTGTCGGCGAGACAGGCGGTAACGCCGTCGTCGAAGACCATGCCGTCTTCCTTGCACATCAGGCCGTAGCGCGCCTTGCCCACGTCGAGCTTGGTCCAGGCGTTGGTGTAGATGCGGTTGAGGAACTCACGGGCATCCGGGCCCTGGATATCGATCTTGCCGAGGGTGGACGCATCCAGCAGGCCGACGCTGTCGCGCACGGCCAGGCATTCGCGTTTCACCGCGGCGTGCAGGTCTTCACCGTTGCGCGGGAAGTACCATGGACGTTTCCATTGGCCGACGTCTTCGAACTCGGCGCCGTTTTTCACGTGCCAGGCTTGCAGGGCGGTGTAGCGCACCGGCTCGAAGATGTGCCCACAATGCCGGCCCGCTACCGCGCCGAAGGTCACCGGCGTGTAGTTGGGGCGGAACATGGTGGTGCCCATCTGCGGAATGGTCACGTTCAGCGAGCGCGCGGCAATCGCCAGGCCGTTGACGTTACCGAGCTTGCCCTGGTCGGTGCCGAAGCCCAGCGCGGTGTAGCGCTTGACGTGTTCCACCGACTCGAAACCTTCGCGGGTGGCCAGTTCGATGGCGGCGGCGGTAACGTCGTTTTGCAGGTCGACAAATTGCTTCGGCGCCCGTGCGGTCACTTTCTCGTGAGGCACCTGGAACAGCGCCAGGGTCGGCTCTTCCAGACGGCTCAAGGCTTTTGGCAGCGTACCTTCCACCGGGGCAAAACCGGCGTCGCTGGCGGCGCGCACGCCGCCTTCAAAACCATCGGCCAGGGAGTCGCCAAGGCCGTAGACGCCGTTGATACCACCGACGCACACGCGTTTCTGCGGGGCTTCACCCGGTACAAAGCCGAGGATGTCTTCGCGCCAGGTCGGCTTGCCGCCCAGGTGCGAGGCCAGGTGAACCACCGGGCTGTAGCCGCCGGAGCTGGCCACCAGGTCGCAGTCCAGCCATTCGCCGGGGCTGGTGACTTTATGCGCCTTGACGTCGATCGCGGCGATACGCGCAGCGGTCACGCGCTTGGTGCCACGGGCCTCGATCACGGCGCTGCCGGTGAGGATCCGAATACCTTTGGCGCGGGCTTCTTCAACCAGTGCACCGCGTGGGTTGTGGCGCACATCGGCCACTGCCACCACTTGCAGGCCCGCATCCAGCCAGTCCAATGCCACGCGGTAGGCGTGGTCGTTGTTGGTCGACAGCACCAGTTTCTTGCCCGGTGCCACGCCGTAGCGGCGCACGTAAGTGGAGACCGCACCGGCCAGCATATTGCCCGGCACGTCGTTGTTGCCGTACACCAGCGGACGCTCGCACGCACCGGTGGCCAGGACCACGCGCTTGGCACGTACACGGTGGATACGCTGGCGCACCACGCCAATCGGCGCACGGTCACCGAGGTGGTCGGTAAGGCGCTCGTGGATGGTCAGGAAGTTATGGTCGTGGTAGCCGTTGACCGTGGCGCGGGGCAGCAGCACCACGTCCGGCAGGGCTTTCAATTCGGCAATGACACTGGCAACCCACTCGGTGGCCGGCTTGCCGTCGAGGCTTTCGCGGGAGTCGAGCAGCGAACCACCGAACTCTTCCTGCTCATCGGCGATGATCACGCGCGCGCCGCTGCGGGCGGCGGCCAATGCGGCAGCCAGGCCGGCAGGGCCGGCGCCGACCACCAGCACATCGCAGTGACGGTTGAAGTTGTCGTAGGTGTCCGGATCGTTCTCGGTCGGCGAGCGACCCAGGCCGGCGGCCTTGCGGATGTACTTCTCGTAGGTCATCCAGAACGATTGCGGGTACATGAAGGTTTTGTAGTAGAACCCCGGCGGCATCAGCTTGCCGCCGACCTTGCCGAGGATGCCCATCATGTCGTTGTTGACGCTCGGCCAGCCGTTGGTGCTGGTGGCGACCAGGCCCTGGTACAGCGCCTGTTGCGTGGCGCGCACGTTAGGAATTTGCGTGGCTTCGGTAGCGCCGATCTGCAGCACGGCGTTCGGCTCTTCGGCACCGGCGGCAAAGATGCCCCGTGGGCGCGAGTACTTGAAGCTGCGGCCGATAATGTCGACGCCGTTGGCCAGCAAAGCAGCGGCCAGGGTGTCGCCCTCGAAGCCTTTGTAGCTCTGGCCGTTGAAGCTGAAGGTCAGGACTTTGTTACGGTCGATCCGGCCACCGTTGGACAGGCGATTGATCTGGCTCATACCTTCTCTCCAGAGGCCTTGGCGGTGAACTGAGGCTTCTCACCGATCTTGTAAGTTTCAAGAATTTCGTAGGTCACGGTGTCGCGGGTCGCGTTGAAATACTGGCGGCAACCGGCGGCGTGAATCCACAGTTCGTGGTGCAGGCCGCGCGGGTTATCGCGGAAGAACATATAGTCGCCCCACTGCTCGTCGGTGCAGGCATTCGGGTCCAGCGGGCGCGGGATGTGCGCTTGGCCGGACGCGTGGAATTCCTCTTCGGAGCGCAGTTCGCCACAGTGAGGACAGAAGATATGCAACATAGGGAATTTCTCCTGTTAGTGGGCGACGGCCGCAGCGCCGTGTTCATCGATCAACGCACCGTTGTGGAAACGGTCGATGGAGAAAGGTGCGGCCAATGGGTGCATTTCACCCTTGGCGAGGCTGGCGGCAAATACGTTGCCTGAGCCCGGCGTGGCCTTGAAGCCACCGGTGCCCCAGCCGCAGTTGAAGAACATGTTCGGTACCGGGGTCTTGGAGATGATCGGGCACGCATCCGGCGTGGTGTCGACGATGCCGCCCCACTGACGGTTCATGCGCACCCGCGACAGCACCGGGAACATCTCGACGATGGCCTGGATGGTGTGTTCGATCACCGGGTACGAGCCGCGCTGGCCGTAGCCGTTGTAGCCGTCGATACCGGCGCCGATCACCAGGTCGCCCTTGTCGGACTGGCTGATGTAACCGTGCACGGCGTTGGACATGATCACGCTGTCGATAATCGGCTTGATCGGCTCCGACACCAACGCTTGCAGCGGGTGGGATTCGATCGGCAGGCGGAAGCCCGCCAGGGATGCCATGTGGCCGGAGTTACCGGCGGTCACCACGCCGACGCGCTTGGCGCCGATGAAGCCTTTGTTGGTTTCCACACCGATGCACACGCCGTTTTCCTTGCGGAAACCGATCACTTCGGTCTGCTGGATCAGGTCCACGCCGAGTGCGTCGGCGGCGCGGGCAAAGCCCCAGGCCACGGCATCGTGACGGGCCACGCCGCCGCGCCGTTGCACGGTGGCACCGAGTACCGGGTAACGGGTGTTTTTCGAGCAATCCAGGTACGGAATCTCGTCGGCCACTTGCTTGGCATTCAGCAGCTCGCCATCCACGCCATTCAGGCGGTTGGCGCTGACGCGACGCTCGGAATCACGGATGTCCTGCAGGGTGTGGCACAGGTTGTAGACGCCACGCTGGGAGAACATCACGTTGTAGTTCAGGTCCTGGGACAGGCCTTCCCACAATTTCATCGCGTGTTCGTACAGGTGCGCCGACTCGTCCCACAGGTAGTTGGAACGCACGATGGTGGTGTTGCGCGCGGTGTTACCGCCGCCCAGCCAGCCTTTCTCGACCACGGCCACGTTGGTGATGCCGTGCTCTTTCGCCAGGTAGTAGGCGGTCGCCAGACCATGCCCGCCGCCGCCGACGATGACCACGTCGTAGACCTTCTTGGGGGTCGGCGTGCGCCACATCTTCTGCCAGTTTTCGTGGTGGCTGAGGGAGTGCTTGAAGAGGCCGAAGCCCGAGTAGCGTTGCATAGTCATTACTCCAAAACCGCGCTCAGCGATAAACCGGGAAATCAGCGCACAGGGCAGACACGTGCTTGGCCACGTTGGCCTCGACGTCGGCATCGCCGAGGTTGTCGAGGATGTCGCAGATCCAACCGGCCAGCTCGATGCACTGCGGCACCTTGAAACCGCGCGTGGTCACCGCCGGGGTGCCGATGCGCAGGCCCGAGGTCACGAATGGCGACTGCGGGTCATTCGGCACGGCGTTCTTGTTGACGGTGATGTGGGCGCGACCGAGGGCGGCATCCGCCTCTTTGCCGGTGAGGCCCTGACGGATCAGGCTGACCAGGAACAGGTGGTTATCGGTGCCGCCGGACACTACATCGTAGCCGCGTTTGATAAACACGCTGGCCATGGCCTGGGCGTTGTCGATCACTTGCTGCTGGTACGCCTTGAAGCCAGGCTCCAGCGCTTCCTTGAAGCACACCGCCTTGCCGGCGATCACATGCATCAGCGGACCGCCCTGGGCGCCGGGGAAGACGGCGGCGTTGAGTTTCTTTTCAATTTCTTCGTTGGCCTTGGCCAGGATCAGACCGCCACGGGGACCGCGCAGGGTCTTGTGGGTGGTGGTGGTGACCACATCGGCGTACGGCAGCGGGTTCGGGTACAGGCCGGCAGCGACCAGGCCGGCGACGTGGGCCATGTCGACGAACAGCAGCGCGCCTACTTTGTCAGCGATAGCGCGAAAGCGTGGGAAATCCAGGGTCTTGGAGTAGGCGGAGAAACCGGCCACGACCATTTTCGGCTTGTGCTCCACCGCCAGGCGCTCGACTTCGTCGTAGTCGATCAGGCCGGTATCGGTGTTGATGCCGTACTGCACCGCGTTGTACAGCTTGCCCGAGGACGACACCTTGGCGCCGTGGGTCAAGTGACCGCCGTGGGCCAGGCTCATGCCCAGGATGGTGTCGCCCGCATTGATCAGCGCCAGGTACACGGCGCTGTTGGCGGACGAACCGGAGTGTGGCTGTACGTTGGCGTAATCGGCGCCGAACAGCTGCTTGGCGCGTTCGATGGCCAGGGCTTCGACCTTGTCCACGTGCTCGCAGCCACCGTAGTAGCGCTTGCCCGGGTAGCCTTCGGCGTATTTGTTGGTGAGGCCGCTGCCCTGGGCTTCCATCACACGCTTGCTGGTGTAGTTCTCCGACGCGATCAGCTCGATATGATCTTCCTGACGCTGCTCCTCGGCGTTCATGGCCGCCAGCAGTGCGTCGTCATATCCCTGGATCTGGTCTTGTTTGCTGAACATCGCGTCTCTCCCAGCCTTTCGTATTGTTGAGGCCCGTGCAGGGCCCTTTGATGCGATGGTAGGGCTGGCGCAGACAGGTCAAATGCCTGCGCACGCCACGCAAAGGTGCGTTTACGACATTGCCGGAACAACACGAAACAAATGTGGGAGGGGGCTTGCTCCGGACAGCGGTGTGTCAGGCGATGATGTGGCGCAGGAGCAGGAGCAGGAGGAAGTGCAGCGGATAAAGGGCGTAGGCCCAGCGGCGCATTGCTGGCGGCGAGGTGCTATGGGCATGTCGCAATAAGACCAGGCCCGCCAATGGCGCGATCAGACACGCGACCAATCCCAGGTGCGCCACCGGCGTGGCGCTATTGAGCAGGATCTGCCATTGGTTGGCGGCCACGCAGACCGATCCTAGCAACACACTGAAGTACCAAGGCCGGCGAAACACCAGCAACATCGCCAGTGGCAGCAACACACCAAAGAAACCGAACATTAAGTGCGACGAAAATACCGCCGCTATCGTGACGGCGATCAACGCCAATCCTCGATCAACAAACGCCTTCTGCTGCCATCCTCGGGCAACCAGCAGCCCCAGCGCCAAGGTGGGCAGCACGTTCAACGTATCGGCATCCTCGATAAACAGCCGATACGGCACTTCGCTGATCACGCTGAACAGCAACAGCCAGCCCAGGTAGCGCCATTGCCCGGTCACCGGCGCATTTCGGGCCCGGTGCAGGTTCGCCGCAATCGCCAGGCAAAACCACGGGAACGCCAGGCGCCCCGGCACATACAGGCCATCGAGGCTCAAACCGACATAACGCAGGTGGTCGAGCACCATGCTCAGCAGCGCCAGCCACTTGAGCAAATCCAAAGCGCCATCACGGACGCGTCCGACAGGCATCGTTTCAGAACCGTGCATAATTCCCCAGTGACTTTGCATTTACAGTGCGTGCGCAGCGCCAACCTTCTTGGTTACAGTGCGCACCAACATCGACCACAGGAATGGGCCATGACCGACAAGAGCCAACAATTCGCCAGTGACAACTATTCGGGCATTTGCCCCGAAGCCTGGGCCGCCATGGAACAAGCCAACCAGGGTCATCAACGTGCCTACGGTGATGATGAATGGACCCACCGCGCCGCCGACGGTTTCCGCAACCTGTTCGAAACCGACTGCGAAGTGTTCTTCGCCTTCAACGGAACGGCCGCCAACTCCCTGGCGCTGTCCTCCTTGTGCCAGAGCTACCATAGCGTGATTTGCTCGGAAACCGCCCACGTCGAAACCGACGAATGCGGCGCGCCGGAGTTTTTCTCCAACGGCTCCAAGCTGCTCACCGCCCGCACCGAAAACGGCAAGCTGACCCCGGAATCGATCCGCGAGATCGCCCTCAAGCGCCAGGACATCCACTACCCCAAACCCCGCGTAGTGACCCTGACCCAAGCCACCGAAGTCGGCAGCGTCTACACCCCGGAAGAAATCCGCGCCATCAGTGCGACCTGCAAGGAACTGGGGCTGAACCTGCACATGGACGGCGCACGCTTTTCCAACGCCTGTGCGTTCCTCGGCTGCTCACCCGCCGACCTGACCTGGAAAGCCGGAGTGGACGTGTTGTGCTTTGGCGGCACCAAGAACGGCATGGCCGTGGGTGAAGCCATCCTGTTCTTCAACCACAAGCTGGCCGAAGACTTCGACTACCGCTGCAAACAGGCCGGCCAACTGGCCTCGAAAATGCGTTTCCTCTCCGCCCCATGGGTGGGCTTACTGGAAAACGATGCCTGGCTCAAACATGCGCGCCACGCCAACCACTGCGCGCAATTGCTCAGTAGCCTGGTGGCGGATATTCCCGGTGTGGAGCTGATGTTCCCGGTGCAGGCCAACGGCGTGTTCCTGCAACTGTCGGAACCGGCGATTGCCGCGCTGACGGCCAAGGGCTGGCGCTTCTATACCTTCATCGGCAAAGGCGGGGCGCGGTTCATGTGCGCGTGGGATACCGACGAAGAGCGAGTACGGGAATTGGCCGCGGACATCCGCGAAGTCATGGGCGCCTGACAATGACTCACTGATGTACATAAAACAAATGTGGGAGGGAGCAAGCCCCCTCCCACATTTGGATTGTGTTGTGCCTGCTCGAGCGATCAGAACTCGATGCGCACATCGCCCTTCGGTACGCTGCAGCACGACAGGATGTAGCCTTCGGCTTCGTCTTCCTCGGTAATCCCGCCGTTGTGGTCCATCTCGACCTCACCGCCCAGCTTCATCACCTTGCACGTTCCGCAAATCCCCATGCCGCAGGCTTTCGGAATCAACAGCCCAAGCTTGGCCGCCGCTGCGTGGACGGTCTCGCCAGGTGCGACGCGAATGCTCTTGCCTGAGGCGATGAACTCCACCTGGTGCAGATCCGCCAGATCGATTTCCGGGGCATCCGCCGCTTGCTCGGCCTGCTCCACCGCGTCGGCGCGGGCTTCCGGCGGCGTGGCGCCGAAGGATTCCTCGTGGTAGCGCGCCATGTCGAAACCGGCGACTTCCAACAGGCGTTTCACCGCATTCATGTAGGGCGTCGGGCCGCAGCAGAACACTTCGCGCTCAAGGAAGTCGGGCACCATCAGTTCGAGCATCTTGTGGTTCAGGTAACCGCGATAACCCGCCCAGGGCTCACCCAGGCCGTGCTTCTCACAGATCAGGTGCAGGCTGAAGTTGTCGATCCGCGACGCCATATGCTCCAGCTCGCGGTGGTAGATGATGTCCTTGGGCGAACGGGCACTGTGGATAAACGTCATGTCGACGTTGGCGTTGGTGTCGTAGAACCAGCGGGCCATGGACATCACCGGCGTGATCCCCACGCCGCCACTGAGGTACAGCACTTTCGGGCTGGGGAAGTCGATGGCATTGAACAGCCCGACCGGCCCGTGCACCGCCAATTCTTGGCCTTCATGCAGGGTGTCGTGCAGCCAGTTGGACACCTTGCCGCCCGGCACACGCTTGATGGTCACCGAGAAGCTGTAGGGCACCGACGGCGAACTGGAAATGGTGTACGAGCGCATGATCGGCTGGCCGTCGATTTCCAGCTCCAGGGTGACGAACTGCCCCGGCTTGAAAAAGAACAGGATCGGCTGGTCGGCCATAAAGCAGAAGGTGCGCACATCCCAGGTTTCCTGGATGACTTTGACGCAACGGACGATGTGCCGACCATTGGCCCAGGTCTGGGTGGTTACCGGATTCAGGAAATTATTGGACATGTTGTTCTCCACCGCCGACGTCGGCCTTATGGTGGCGATTCTGCGTAACGCGGGAACCGCCCATTTACCTATCTGCGACATTCACATACTTATCGCGACCAGCCCCCATGCCACGGGGGTTGCGCGTCGGGAACAGAGTGGGCCATGTCGCTCATGGATAAGGTTCGGCGCATCAGCAGCCCCACACTCGCTCCCAACAACGACGTTTTCTTTACGCCTTGCTGCAAACCTGATCAGCCACTATTCGTCGGCCACACAGAATGGCCATGAGGACACACACGATGGACGTCACCGCAACCTTAAGCTTGGGCGATCCGCTGGAACCCGCACGCAAGGCCACCGCGCAAATGCTGCAAGAGCGCGAGCGCACGTTTTCGCTGCCGCAGCCGTTCTACTCTGATGAGCGGCTGTTTGATATCGACATGCAGGAGATCTTCCAGAAAGAGTGGTTGATCGCCGGCATGACCTGCGAGATCCCCAGCAAGGGCAACTACCTGACCCTGCAAGTGGGCAAGAACCCGATCATCGTGATCCGTGGCGCCGAAGGCGTGGTGCATGCGTTCCATAACGTGTGTCGCCACCGTGGCTCGCGCCTGTGCACCAGCGACAAGGGCAAGGTTGCCAAGCTGGTGTGCCACTACCACCAGTGGACCTACGAGCTGGACGGTCGCCTGCTGTTCGCCGGCACCGAGATGGGCGCCGATTTCGACATGAAGCAATACGGCCTCAAGCCGGTGAACGTGAAGACCGCCGGCGGCTACATCTTCATCAGCCTGGCCGAGAACCCGCCGGCCATCGATGATTTCCTGTCGACGCTGAACCACTACATGGAACCCTACGACATGGAGAACACCAAGGTGGCGGTGCAAACCACCTTGATGGAAAAGGCCAACTGGAAGCTGGTGCTGGAAAACAACCGCGAGTGCTACCACTGCAATGCGTCGCACCCCGAGCTGTTGAAAACCCTGCTGGAATGGGACGACGTCACCGACCCACGCGCCGACCAGGCCTTCAAGGACCATGTCGCCGCTTCGGCCGCTGCCTGGGATGCCGAGAAGATCCCTTACGCCCACGCCAGCTTCGGCCTGCGTAACCGTATCGTGCGCATGCCGCTGCTCAAGGGCACCGTGTCGATGACCCTGGACGGCAAGCAGGGCTGCGCCAAGCTGATGGGCCGCATCAAGAACCCCGACCTCGGCTCGATGCGCATCCTGCACCTGCCGCATTCCTGGAACCACTGCATGGGCGATCACATCATCGTGTTCACGGTGTGGCCGATCAGCGCCCAGGAAACCATGGTGACCACCAAGTGGCTGGTGCACAAGGACGCCGTGGAAGGCGTGGACTACGACGTGGAGCGCATGCGCCAGGTGTGGGACGCCACCAACGACCAGGACCGTCGCCTGGCCGAAGAGAACCAGCGCGGGATCAACTCCACCGCCTACCAGCCTGGCCCGTACTCCAAGACCTATGAGTTCGGCGTGGTGAACTTCGTGGACTGGTACAGCGAACGCATGTTGAACAACCTCGGCGCAGCCCCGGCGCCTTACCTGAAAGGCGTGGCTGCGCACGAGTAACCGATACCCACAGCTCAAAACTGTGGGAGGGGGCTTGCCCCCTCCCACACTTGAACCTCACACTGCTTAATATTTGATCGACTGTCTCGCAGACCACTGCCAGCCTGCCCTCCAGCCTTTACCCAACAACTTATCCACAAAGCCACCCACAGCAATTGTGGGCAACTGCGCTATCCCATCAAAATTAATTGAAGAAAATCCGTGACTTATTCAAGTTGACGGTTCCAGCGGCATATTGATCATTTATTGATCAAAACCCTAAAAGCCACGTAGAACGTGACCTGTAGCGGTACGCAAACACCTTATCCACAGAACCGCCAACAGACTTTGGGGGCAACTTCGGCAGCGCTGTGGAAAACCGCGTCAAACCTTCATATACCAAGGGTTTCAGCTATATTCCTGGGGTTTAACGGCAATTTGATCAATAAACAACCAGACGACGGAAAGCCTCTATTCATAAGGCCTGTAGCGGATAGCAAACATCTTATCCACAGAAGCGCCAACAGACTTTGGGGGCAAGTCCGAACACCGCTTCAACCTTATCCACACGAAAAAGCACCTAAAAACCGTGACTTAGCTTGGTTATTTTTCGTACAACGGCTTACAGACGTTGATTTACGGGGGTTGTGGAGACTCACGAACATCTTATCCACAGCTACGCTCACAGCGTTTGTGGGTAAACCCACAACCTGTACAAAAAACACCCAGCATCTACACTCATCCTTGCAGTCAATTCCATGGCCTGGGTTAACGCGGAAGTCCTTGGCAGCCTGATCGGGAGGAAGAACGGTGATGTGGCAGGGCAAGCCCAGCCATCACTGCGCCAAAGGTTTTACGCTGATTGAATTACTACTGACGCTGGCCCTGCTGGCCACGCTTGCGACAGTGGCTTATCCGCTGACAGCATTGATGGGTAAACGTGATCGAGAACTGGACCTGCAACGCTCGCTGCGGGAAATCCGGCGTGCGATCGATGCCTACAAAGACGCCAGTGACGATGGCCGCATTGAAAAGAGCATCACTGACAGCGGTTATCCACCCTCCCTGCACGTATTGGTCGAGGGGGTGACGGACAAGACCAACCTTCAGGGCAACAAACTCTATTTCCTGCGACGTATTCCCCGCGATCCCGTGTGCGAGTGCCCTGAACGTGCGCCCGCAGAAACCTGGCAACTGCGCAGCTACAAGAGCACTGCGGATAACCCACAAGAGGGAGAAGATGTATTCGACGTTTCATCCCGAAGCACCCGGGAGAGCTTGAATGGAACGTCATACAGCCAATGGTGATCGGGGCTTTACCCTGATTGAGTTGCTGGTGGTCATGGCGATCATCGCCACCCTCATGACCCTGGTCACCCCGCAGTACTTCCGCCAGCACACCAAGGCCCAGGAAACCGTGCTGCGCCACAACCTGTCTTCCATTCGCCAGGCCCTGGACCAATACCGCGAGGACCACGGCGCCAACCCCGAGTCCCTGCAAGCCCTGGTCGACCGCCGCTACCTGCGCGAGATCCCCATGGACCCGCTGACCGGCAGGCGTGATACCTGGCAACTGCAACCTTCGGACGAACAAGGCCTGGGCGATGTACGCAGCGGTGCCACGGGGACCGACACGAACGGGAACGCTTATGCCGACTGGTAAGCACAGCCAGCAGGGCTCGGTGTTCATGGGCATGTTGGTGACAGTGGCGGTGGTGGCCGTGATGCTGATGGAAGTCGGCACCCTGTGGTCCAGCGTGCTGCAGCGCGAACGCGAGCTGGAACTGCTGGCGCGGGGCAATGAAATCCGCCGGGCGATCGGCCTGTACTACGCCGCCGGCAATACCTACCCCAGGTCCCTCGAAGACCTGCTGCTCGACCGTCGCCAGCCCACCCCCCAGCGCTATCTGCGCCGCGCCTATACCGACCCGCTGACCGGCGACGCCGAGTGGGGCGTGGTGGCCGGGCCCGGCGAAAGCATCATGGGTGTGTTCAGCACGGCAAAGGGCACACCGTTCAAACAAGGCAACTTTTCAGTCATCAACCAGAGTTTTACAGGACAAGGCAGTTATCAAGGGTGGGTGTTTCTGTTTGGCCCTGGGCAGAACAACCCTGCAACCCGCATCGCTCCCAAGGGAGATCAACTGAGCAAATGATGCCGATTGAATAAGCACACTGATCGTTCCAGCCGTTCGGAACTTGTTTATCTGAATTGAGGTGGATCAAGCATGAGTAACTTACAGCGCTTAATGAAATGGTTGTTGGCGGCGGTCTTGTTGGCACCGACGCTGGTCATGGCCCACGGTGCGGTGGACACGCCCGTCGCACGACAGGTCTATTGCAGGGCACTCCCGGATTTCTGGTCAGGCAGCCCCAGTGATGCAGGGTG
Organism: Pseudomonas sp. GV047; assembly: GCF_003058245.1. NCBI lineage: Bacteria > Pseudomonadati > Pseudomonadota > Gammaproteobacteria > Pseudomonadales > Pseudomonadaceae > Pseudomonas > Pseudomonas sp. GV047. The sequence continues at coordinate 38,926 of NZ_QCWA01000002.1, forward strand.
CGCGGCCCTGTCTAAAGTGAGTAAGCAGTATCCAGGCCAGCAATGGAATGAAGTGGCCCATTTGATCAGGCAACCGGGTTACAACGACCCTGAAATCGTCAAACGAGAAGTGCCCGATGGCAAACTTTGTTCGGCGGCTGACAGCAAGAAAGATGGCCTGAACATTGTGTCGGACCAGTGGCATCGCACCGACGTTACGCCCACCAATGGCATGATGGATGTGCGCATCATCGGCACTGCGCCACACGTGCCCAGTTTCGCAAAGGTCTTTCTCACAAACCCGGGCTTTGACCCGACCAGGTCGCCGCTGACCTGGAATGACCTGACACTCATCCACACTCAGCCGTTCCAGATCGCGCAAACCGACTGGGGCAATGATCCACCCATCATTGCGGGGGCCACGGGGTACTTCAAGTTCGCTGTACCTATCCCATCGGGGCAAACGGGCAAAGCCACGCTGTTCGTGCAGTGGCAGCGTATCGATCCAGCGGGTGAAGGGTTCTATAACTGCAGTGACATCAACATCGTCGGTGCCGGAATCCCGGAGCAGTGGGTCGATATCGGCCAATTCATCGATCAGGTCATGGAGACCCTCAAACCGGGTGACTCAGTCCACTTCCGCATCCTCGACAACACACCGGCGGCCAGGGAAGTGGTGGACATTACCCTGCCCATTACCGCGAGCAACCTCGACCCGAACATATGGGGCCAGCAATTGGCGAATCAGATCAACCCAAGCATTGCCAAGGTAGGAGAGAAAAAAACCGGCAATATTGTATTCAATACCAGCGATGCCAGCGCCAACTCGGTTTACACATTGGCGAAGGGTTACAGCCGTGCAATGGCGATCATCCCTGGCAGCGAAACCCCGACAAACCCTACGGCGCCTGTCGCGAAAATAACCGGGCCCACCACCATGCAATCCGGCCGGCCGTTTACCTTCAGCGCCAGTCAGTCCGTGGGGCACAACGGTCCATTGCTCTACAGCTGGACTGTTATCGGGATGAATAAGCCCTACAACCAGATGACTGTAAACGGTGTGGCGGTTACCGTTCGTGAGCCAACGGAGCATGAGGTGCGATTGCTGGTACGGGACGAGCAGAATGGCAAGACCGGCCTGGCGCAGCAGACCTTTATCGTGACGCCTTCCAGTGGCGGTGGGGAACATCCACCCTATGTACCTGGAGGCGCACATGAGGCAGGACAGACCTACACTCACAATGGAAAAAACTATAAGTGTAAATACACATCATGGTGTTCTGGCTCGGTCCAATATTATGAACCCGGCAAAGGCTTGGCGTGGCGTGAAGCCTGGGATGAACAATAGTATTCATCATTAACCAATGCACATTGCGCCGCACATAATGTGCGGCGTTTTTTTGGCTATTATTCTCTTAGCCTCTAAACCAAAGTGCTAAACGTTATATTTGACTGCTCCACAAGCCATATCAAGCAACGCTATATTTGATCTAGCAGTTAGCATTTTTTATGCACTCACAGGCATTTGCAATTATTAACTGAAGCAGTCCTACCGGCGGTGCCCGCTTCACAGCGGGCCGGGAGAGTTATACACAACCGCCGTACCTTGGCACTCCCAACAGGGTATTTCCATGCGTATTCACTCATTTATCCACAGCCCCCAGCGTGCCTTCACCTTGCTGGAGCTGCTGGTCGTCCTGCTGATCATCGCCCTGCTCGCCGGCTACGTCGGCCCGAAGATGTTCGACCGCCTGGAACTGGCCAAGGTACAAACCGCCCAGGGCCAGATGAAAGCCCTTGCCGATGCCTTGAACCAGTACCGCCTGGACAACGGCAACTACCCCGACGAAACCCTTGGCCTCGACGCCCTCACCACCCGGCCCGCCAACGCCAGCCATTGGCAGGGCCCCTATGTGAAGACGCTGCCGCCAGACCCTTGGGGCAACCCGTATCTCTACAAGAACCCCGGTACACCGCCCAACGATGCGGAGATCATCTGCCTGGGCCGTGACGGCAAGGCCGGCGGGGTGAATACCTACGCCGACATTGTGTACGGCCTGTGACATGCACACGCTGCGGCGGGTCCTGATACTGCTGTGCCTCACGGGTACCGCACAGGCCAACTGCTGGCAACTGGCAGCCAGCCGCTACCACGTCGACCCGCTGTTGCTGTACGCCATCGCCAAGGTCGAATCCGGCCTCAACCCCAGCGCACGCAACCTCAACAGCGATGGCAGCCAGGATATCGGCTTGATGCAAATCAACAGCCGCCACTTGCCCGCACTGGCCCGGTTCGGCATCACCGAGCAGCACTTGATCACCCAGCCCTGCACCAGCGTCATGGTGGGCGCGTGGATTCTTGCCGGGTTTATTCGCGAGCAGGGTTATGGCTGGCAGGCCGTGGGCGCCTATAACGCCGGGGCCAAGCCGGACCGGGAAGCACGGCGCTCACGCTACGCCCTGGCGGTGTGGCGTTACTACGCGGTGTTGTTGCAACAGCGCCAACAACGGGCGGGGCAAATACCATGATCGACGTTGACGTGCGCATCATCCGTGACGGCCATGTGCAGACCCTGCGCCTGCAAGCCGTTGACGTCGCCCAGGCGCGCCAGCAACTGCAGGCCGACGGCGCCCAGGTCATCTCGCTGAAAGCCCGCCGCCCACTCAAACTCCCCAGCCGCCGCAGTACGTTCGCCCTCGGCCTGTTTATCCAGGAGCTGGTAGTCCTGCTCGATGCCGGCCTGGTGCTGGTGGAAGCCGTGGAGACCCTGCGCGACAAGGCGCCCGCCGGCATCAACCGGCAGGTCATGAGCGAGCTGCTCGCCTCGATGTATGAGGGCAACTCGCTGTCCAGGGCGATGCTGCTCAAGCCGCAGACCTTCCCGCCGCTGTTGATTGCCACGGTGGCGTCCTCGGAACACAGCGGCCAATTGGCCGTGGCCCTGCGCCGTTACCATCATTTTGAAGCCCACCTGGCAACCGTGAAGAAGCGCGTCAGCGGCGCCCTGATGTACCCCTTGGTGGTACTCAGCGTTGGCGCGTTGATCCTGCTGTTCCTGCTGTTCTTCGTGATCCCGCGCTTTGCCTCGGTGTTCGACGCCGTGGCCGACCTGCCGGCCACGGCACGCTTTATGGTGTGGTGGGGCGCACTGGTAGACGCGCACGGCATGGAGTTGTTGCTTGGCCTGGTGCTGGCGATTGCCGCGCTGGTGCTGTTGTTGCGCAGCGCCGGCTTCAAGCGCCGCATCGCCCAGCTGTTCTGGAAGATCCCCAGCCTGGGCGCCCAGCGCACGCTGTTTATCCTCGCGCGCTTTTATCGCACCGCCGGCATGTTGCTGATGGGCGGCATGCCGGTGGTTACTGCGGTGGAGCTGTCCGGTGCGCTGCTGCCCGTGGAACACCAGGCGGACCTGCGCCAGGCCATGACCGACATCCAGGCCGGCCAGCCACTGTCCACTGCCCTCGCCCGCCATCGATTGACCACCGCCGTCGCCGAACGCCTGCTACGCGTGGGTGAACAAAGCGGCGAGCTGGCGGCGATGTGCGAGCGCATCGCGCAGTTCCACGATGAAGCGCTGGAGCGTGCCATCGAGCTGTTCAGCAAGGTCTTCGAGCCCTTGTTGATGCTGGTGGTGGGCGGGCTGATCGGCCTGATCGTGTTCATGCTGTACATGCCGATTTTCGAACTGGCGGGCTCCATCCAGGGGTAGTGCGATGAGCGAACAGACACGGCAATGGCAGGCCCTTGCAGAGCAACGCGGGCTGAGCTTGTCCAATTACCTGCTGGAGGTGCTGGAGAAGGCGCCCGACCAATTAAGCACGATCGCCCAGCCCCTGGGCCTGCTTGCCATCCCCCCGGAAAACCTCAGTGAACACTGGCGCTTCGACCTGCTGGCACTGCCCCAGGCGCTGATCCATAACGTGCTGCCGGTGGATAACCACGGCCAGCCGTGCCTGGTACTGGGAGACCCTTTCACCCTGGCCAGCCGGCACTGGCTGCAATCCTCGAAAACCTTGCGTCAACTGCCCCTGGCCATGAGCCTGCCCGGCGCGGTCAAGGCCCAGTTGAGCCTGGCCGAAGCCAGCCAACGGGTGATGCAACCTTTCGGTGAGGACGACGAGCATGCCCGCGTCGGCCAGGCCGCCCAGGAAATTTCCCTGAGCAGCATCGCCCGCGACGACAACCCGGTGGTGCGCCTGGTCAACTCCATGCTGTTCGATGCCCTGCAAAGCCGCGCCAGCGATGTCCATGTGGAAACCACCCCCCAGGGCCTGGTGATCAAGTACCGCATCGACGGCGTGTTGCAGCAGATGGGCCAGGCCAGCGGCATGGACATGGCCGAGCAGGCACTGTCGCGGATCAAGGTGTTGTCGGAGCTGGATATCGGCGAGCGGCGGGTGCCCCAGGACGGGCGTTTCAAGATGAAAATCCAGGGTCGCGAAGTGGACTTTCGCGTGTCGATCATGCCCAGCATCCACGGTGAAGATGCGGTGCTGCGGATTCTCGACAAGTCCCAGCGCGGCGAGTCCCTGAGCCTGGAAACCCTGGGGTTGAACGCCGAGACCATCGCGCGCATCCGTGTATTGGCCGGCGAACCCTATGGCATGTTGCTGGTGACCGGCCCCACCGGCAGCGGCAAATCCACCACGCTGTATGCCGCCCTGTCGGAGACCAATACCGGCGAGAAAAAGATCATCACCATCGAAGACCCGGTGGAATACGAACTGCCCGGGGTCCTGCAAATCCCGGTGAACGACAAGAAGGGCCTGACCTTTGCCCGTGGCCTGCGCTCGATCCTGCGCCACGACCCGGACACCATCCTGGTGGGGGAAATACGCGACGGTGAAACGGCCGGCATTGCGGTGCAGGCAGCGTTGACCGGGCACCTGGTGCTGTCGTCGGTACACGCCAACAGCGCGTTCAGTGTGCTGGAGCGCTTTACCTACATGGACGTGGATCCGGCCAGCTTTGTCGAAGCCCTTAACGGCGTGGTCGCCCAGCGCCTGGTGCGGCGCATCTGCCCGGACTGCGGCACGGATGCCGCCCCCGACCCCGAGATCACCCAGCTCGCCCAACTCGCCGAGGCTCAACTCCAACAGGGTCACTACCGCGTGGGCAAAGGCTGCGAGGCCTGCCGTCACACCGGCTATCGCGGCCGACTCGCCCTGGCCGAAGTGCTGACACTGACCGACAGCATCAAGGAGGGCCTGCTCAACCGCAGTTCGGCCTCCACCCTGCGCGAACTGGCCCGTGAAGCCGGCCACGTGTTTATCCGCGACATCGCCCTGGCCCACGCCGCCCAGGGCGACACCACGCTCAAGGAGATCCACCGTGTCATTTCCCTTTATTGAGCATGTGGTGTGGCTGCACAGCGACGGCGCCGAATGGGCCGCACGACCGCGCTGGCGCGGTGCAGCAGTATCGCGTGCGCAACAGGCTGGCGAACCATTGGCCGCCTGTGCCGAACTGCTGGAACAGGCGCCGCGCGGCCGCGTCGGGTTTCTGGACCCGGCCACGGTGCTGCTGGGCTTCCCCCATGTGCACTACCTGATGCTGGCGTGGCAAACCGGTTTGTACAGCCAGGCCGACTGGCAAGGCTTGGCCGAAGTGACCTTCAACCAACAGGCAGGCATCGACCCCGGACAGTGGCAAGTGCAAGTCGCCAACAGCACCTTTGGAGATGAACGCCTGGCGGTCGCGACGCCACGGAATTTGCTGCAAGACCTGCGGGAGTTGTTCAAGCAACAGCACCTGCCGCTGGTGACATGCACGCCATTGTTGACGGCCGTGGCCCAACGGTATTGGCAGCAATTGCCTGACGATTGCGTGCTGGCGGTACCTGAGGCGCGAGGTCTCAGTTGCCTTTACCGGCAACGGGGTGTGGCTCAACAAGTCTGCGTGCTGCAAACCCCACCCGGCAGCCACTTGAGCGACAACCTGTTCACCGCCGACCTGCTGGCGCAACGGCACGCGGCGGCCACATGGGTCGTCGCCAATCACCCCACTGAACATTGGCTGGGGCCACTGCATCCCTGGCTGGGGGAGCCGTTGGCATGATCGCTCAGCTGAAATCACAACTCGCCGGTGCCTGGCGACAGCGGCAGGCGCCGGGCGTCGACTTCCTGCACCCCAACGCCGTCTATCGGCCGCTGGTGAGTGGGTTGTGGCTGGTCGCCGCCGGGCTTGTCTTCGTCACCTGGCAACACTGGCAGCGCATGGAGCATCAGCAACAACAGACCGACGCACTGGAGCAGCGCTTTATCGAATTGACACGTCGCCAGGAGCAATTGATCCAGGCCGCCATTCGCTTGTCACCCCAGCAGAAACAACAACTGGCCGCCTTTTCCCGACAGCAGGACACGCCCTTCGCGCTGATGGACGCCGTGGCCCGGGCCTGGTCCGCGGAAGTCGCGCTGACGCGCGTGGAGGTCGACACCCAGGCCCGGCTGATTCACTTGGAGTTGGAAGCCAAGGTGCTGGGGGATGCCTTTCGCTTTGTCGAACGGCTCAAGGCCCAGCCAGGGGTGCACGTGAACCTGCAACAAAGCGCACGCAAGGCCAATGACCCGCAACACCCGGTGCAGGTCAAACTTGCGGTTGGTGCAGGGTAGTCGCCCATGGACGCACTGACCCGCCACCTCCCGCGCGTGCGCTGGCACTTGATGCAATGGCAACAGCGCCTGGGCTTTTGGGGGCTGCTGGCATTAGGGCTGATGGCGGCAACGTTGCTGATCGAAGTCACAGTGATTCATCCGGCAGGCATTGCCGACAGCCTGCGGCGCCAGGAACTGGAGGCCGGTATCGCCGAGCAGCCCCAGGATGTGCAGGTGACCGAACCGGCCGTGGTCGAACGCCTGCCCAGTGCACAGGACTTCGCCCCACGCCTGGAAAAGCTGCTGGACGTCCTCACCCGGCGCGGCTTTATCATCGAACAGACCACCCTGGCCTACTCCGCGCCCGGCGACACCGGGCTGCAACGGCTGGACGTGGACATTCCCCTCGTCGGCCCCTACGCCTTGCTGCGCGATGCCCTGGACGACGTCGCCAACGAGCCGGCCGTACGCATCGAACGCCTGGCCCTGGAGCGCAAGGAAATCACCAGCGGCATGTTGAACATCAGCCTCAAGGTGAGTGTGCTGGGGGTGGTGGAATGACGCTGCCGCTGTATCTGCGCGTGCTGTTGTTGCTGACCTTGATCGGCTGCGGCTGGCTGTTCTGGCAGGACACTGCGGACACTCCCACGCCCTCGCCGGTGCCAGTGATCGCCCGCCCTGTACAGGTGCCCTCGGCACCGGTCGCAGCACCTGCGCCGGCGGTGGCCGAAGCCATCGACCTGTTCCCCGCCCAGACCTGGACACCTGCACCGCCGCCCATACCGGTCGACACCTCAGCGCCCAAGCCACCGCCCCTGCCCTTCACCGTGAGCGCGCAATGGCGCTACGAGAACCAGGCGAAAATCGTCGTGCTCAGCGGCAATGGCAGCCAGTACACCCTGTGCAACCGTTGCTCGGTACCCGGGCGCATCGTGCCCGGCAAGATGCTCGACGCGCACTACCGGCTGGACAAACTCACCGACACCGCCGTGGTGCTGACCTACATGCCCCTCAAGCATGTCAGCACCTTGCGGCTGGACACCCACTGACCGGCGCAGGACACGATCATGGCCATACGCACGTGGATACCCTTGAGCCTGGCCGTGGCCCTGCTCAGCGCCTGCCAGACCCAACGGGCGATCAAGGAGAGCGACGAGTTGCGCCAGAAGGGCGACATCATCCGTTCGGTCGAAGTGCTGCAAGCCGAAGCCAGACAGGCCCCCGACGATGTGCAACTGCGCACCGCCAACTTCAGCAAGCTGGAATTGCTGGTGGCCCAATACAGCCGCGAAGCCAGCACCGCGCTGATGCGTGGCGACGATGCCGCTGCCATCCGCGCCCTGGAAACCATCCTCAAATACGACCCCAGCAACCTCGGCGCGCGCCAGGAAATCCAGAGCATCCAGGCGATGAAACAACTGCGCCCGCAACTGGCCCAGGCCTACGAAATGAAGCGTTCCAACCCGGTGGAAGCCCTCAACCTGGTGCGCCGGATCATCGCGCAAAAGCCCAACTACCGAGAGGCCCTGGACTTTCGCAATGCCCTGACCCGTGAACTGGTGAGCGCCGATTACCTCAGCGCCGACCTCTCCGAGGCCATGCGCAAACCCCTGAGCCTGGAGTTCAGCGCCCAAAGCCTGACCACGATTTTCGAGACCATTGCGCGCCTGTCGGGGGTCAACTTCGTCATCGACAAGGACGTCAATCCCAGTGCCTCGGCGAGCATGACCGCGAGCCGAACCACCGCCGAAGACGCGCTGAACCTGCTGCTGACCACCCAGGGGCTGGACAAGAAGGTCCTCAACGCCAACACCATCCTGGTTTACCCCCGCCGCCCGGACAAGGAACGGGAATACCGCGAGTTGGCCGTGCGCACCTTCTACCTCAGCCATGGCGACCCCAAGGTCATCGCCGCCGAGATCAAACAGGTGCTCAAGCCCAAGGAGGTGCTGGTGGACGAACGCCTGAACGCGGTGATCGTGCGCGATGGACTGGACACCCTGAGCGCGGTGGAAAAACTGGTGGAAGCCATTGATATCGCACAATCGGAAGTGACCATCGACATCCAGGTGCTGGAGGTCAGCCTGACCGACGAGTTGAACCTGGGCATCCAGTACCCGGAGAGCATCGGCCTGTCCGTGGGCAACCTGGCCAACGTGCCTGCCGGGCTGGCAGGCATCCCGCTCAGCGCATTGCGCGGGATCAATGGCGACAACATCCTGCTCGACGCGGGCAGTACCTCGGCGCGCATCAATATGCTGCAACGCAGCGGCAACACCGTGACCCTGGCCAACCCCAGGGTGCGGGTGCGCAACCGCGAAGAAGCCCAGGTAAACATCGGCGACAAGATCCCCGTGGTGACCACCACCACCGCCAACCAGATCACCACCTCGTCGGTGTCCTACCAGGACGTCGGGCTGCAGATTACGGTCAAGCCGAATATCAGCCTGAGCGATGAGGTGAACCTGGAGCTGAACGTGGAAATGAGCCATATCACCAAGCGTATTCCCGGCTCGGAAAACGTACCGGCCACCTTCGAACTCGGCTCACGGGCCACCAAGACCCTGCTGACCGCGCGCAACAATGAAACCCAGATCGTCTCGGGGCTGATCCGCACGGCGGACGTCGACGAGGGCTCGGGTTTGCCGTGGTTGAGCCAGATCCCGTGGATCGGCAAAAAGCTGTTCGGCACCAACCAGAATACCCAGCAGAAGACTGAGATCATTCTGCTGCTGACCCCGAGGATCGAACGCAACCTGGACCTGCCGATTGCCCAGATCAGTACCTTCCACAGCGGCACCGAGGCGCGCAGTTCGACCCAGGGCATGATCCTGCGCGACACCACCGACAAAATGATCCTCAAGCCGATTGGCGGCGACCCCACGCCGGCGCTGCCACCGCCGATGCAACAGCCGGATGCCACCTGGCAACCCCTGCCGCCACCGCTGCCGGATCTGGTGCCCAAGCCTGCGCCCGAACCTGCGCCCCAATGAAGATCCAATGTGGGAGGGGGCTTGCCCCCGATTGCAATGTGTCAGTCTCAGTATCTTTAACTGAAGCACCGCTATCGGGGGCAAGCCCCCTCCCACATTTGTTTTGCAGTGTTGGTGGGTTAGCGCACGACGCCTTCTTCTATGAGCAACTTGAAGATTGCCTGGGCACCTTCCTCGGCGCTCACACCCTTGAGCACCTGCCCACCGCCGCCACTGGCCTTGGCGGTGGCGGCTTTCATGCGGTCGGCGCCGCTCTTGGCCTTGATCACCTTGAGGCGCTTGGGCCGGGGCTTGGCCGGTTGCAACAGCGCGCTGGCGAATAACTCATCGTCTTCAACCTCGACCTCATGGGCCGCCAGCTCACCGCGCTGTGCCGGGCCGTAGGCACTCTGCCGAGGCTTGGGCGCGGCGTTGTCCACCGTCGCCAGGAATGGCAGGCGCACCTTCAAGCGCCTGCGCTGCCCACGGGGCAAGGCTTGCAGCACATGGGCTACGCCGCCGTCGATGGACTCCACCTCGGCCAGCCCGACAATCAGCGGCCAGCCCAATTGCTCCGCCAACAGGAACGGCAACATGCCCGAGCCTTCACCGGTTTCGGCCTGGCTGCCGGCAAGCACCACCTGGGCACCGGCGTGGCGCAGGTACTCGCCGAGCACCGGCAACGCATCGCTGCCCTCCGGTTGTTCCAGCACGTGCAACTGTGGCAGGCCCATGCCCAGGTAGCTGCGCAAGGTCGGTTCGGCGATATTGCCGGCGTGCAGCACCTGCAACTTATCCCCAGCCACCTGCAGACCCAGTTCGACGGCGCGCGCATCCTGTTCGGCGCGGCGTGGCCGGCCGGAGGTGGGGTGGGCGCCGATGGACACCAGGCTGATTACATTCGTGGTCATGGTCATGTCCTCAAGCCGCATCGCGCTTGGCGCCGTTGCGGTAGGCCTCGACCGCAGCGATCAAGGCTTGCAGAATCGCGGCGCTTTCGCCGATCACCGACAGGTCGGCACGCTTGATCATGTCGCAGCCCGGGTCGAGGTTGATCGCCACCACCTTGTCGCAGGCGCCAATGCCTTGCAGGTGCTGGATCGCCCCGGAAATCCCCACGGCCACATACACCCGCGCCGTCACCCAGGTACCGCTGGCGCCGACCTGGCGATCACGCGCCATGAAGCCATCGTCCACCGCCACCCGCGAGGCGCCTTCGGTGGCCCCCAATGCCGCGGCGGTCTGGTGGAACAGCGCCCAGTCCTTCACGCCGTTGCCGCCGGAGAAGATAAATTCGGCCTCGGCCATGGGAATCGCCGCCGGGTCCACCGCCACCGCGCCGAGATCCTCGATACGCGGCAGGCTGCGCGCCAGGCTTGTGGATAACTCCACGGGCAGCACTTCATGGCGTGTGTCGCTGACCGGATCGGCGCATTCGGCGGCGGCCAGAATCAGGCGTGGCAGCGGCCGCGCCAAGTCTTCCCGGCCCGCACCGGCGCGGCCGATGCACTCATCGCCCTTGATCTGCCAGACGCGAGTGGCCGGGCGTTCCTTGAGGCTGGCGGCAAAGCGCCGACCCAACTCGCCGCCACCACTGCGGCTGTCGGGCAGCAACCAGTGGCGCGGGTTGAACTGGTTATCCACAGCGCGCAAACCCTGCACGCGTTGCTCCGGTGAATAACCGTCGAATTCGTGGCCGTCGAGCACCAGCAGGCGATCGACACCGGCCGTGGCAAACGCGCTTTCCTTGTGTTCGCCAAACACCACCACCAGCACCGCGCCGTCGTTGCCGGCGAGTTGCCGCGCCAGGCCGAGCAGGTCGCGGTCGTGGCTGCTCAAGCGGCCACCGACCATGTCCGGCACTACGTTGATGTAGAACGCAGGCGCAGGCACCTGATGCAGCGGCAACTGCACTTCAATCGCCGCCGTACGCTTGGCCGCACCGCCCTGCTGGGCACCGCTGCGGTCGATGCGCTTGATGCCGTTGGGGCCGATAAAACCGACACCATGCACGTTCTTGCGGATGACGCCGTTAGGCCCCATCCAACTGTGTTGCAGCGGCTGCATCGCCGCATGCAGCGGGTGCAGGCGGTTGCGGGCGATCCATTCGGCCCGTGGGTCGCGGCGGATAATGTCGCTCATCAGTGCACCTCCGCAGGTTCACGCTTGTTGGGAGCTTTGGCCGGTGCGACGTCTTCCAGCAATGCATCGGCCACCAGCTCGGCGATGTCCTTGATCAACGGGCGCGGTTCAACCACACCTTCGAGCATCGCCGTGCATTGCGGGCAACCGACCGCTACCAGTTCGGCGCCGGTCTCGCGGATGTCTTCCATGCGCATATCGGGGATACGTTGCTTGCCGGGGATGTCGGTAATCGGCGCGCCGCCACCGCCGCCGCAGCAGCGTGAGCGGAAACCCGAACGTTGCATCTCCTTGACCTCGATGCCCAAGGCACGCAGCACTTGGCGCGGCGCCTCGTACTCACCGTTGTAGCGGCCCAGGTAGCACGGGTCGTGGTAGGTCACGCTGTTGCCTTTGTGCTGGCCCAGGTTCAGCGCGCCTTCGCCGATCAGCTCGGCCATGAAGGTGCTGTGGTGCTGCACAAGATAGTTGCCGTTGAAGGCGCCGTATTCGTTTTTCAGCACATGGAAGCTGTGGGGATCGCAGGTGACGATGCGCTTGAAGCTGTACTTGGCCAGCGTCTGGATATTGCGCGAGGCCAGCAGCTGGAACGTTGCTTCATCGCCCAGGCGCCGTGCGACGTCACCGCTGTCGCGCTCTTCCAGGCCCAGTACGGCGAAGTCGACCTTGGCCGCCTTGAGCACTTTGACGAACGCCCGCAGGGTGCGCTGGTTGCGCATGTCGAAGGCACCGTCGCCGACCCAGAACACCACGTCGGCACTGCCTTTTTCGCTGAGCAACGGCAGGTTCAAGTCCGCCGCCCAGTTCAGGCGACCGCCCGGCGCAAAGCCGCCGGGGTTGTCAGTGGCGATCAGGTTTTCCAGGACTTCGGCGCCCTTGTTCGGGGTCGCGCCTTTTTCCAGGGTGAGGTAGCGGCGCATGTCGACGATGGCGTCGACGTGCTCGATCATCATCGGGCACTCTTCCACGCAGGCGCGGCAGGTGGTGCACGACCACAGGGTCTCGGCGTCCACCAGGCCGTTGACGATCGGCTGGTGCGGGTTACCGCTGTGCTCGCCAATCGGTTTACCTGGATAAGGGCTGCCGGCGAACTTGGCATCGGTGCCGCCGGCCAGGCCGACCACCATGTCCTGGATCAGCTTTTTCGGGTTCAGCGGCTGGCCGGCGGCGAAGGCCGGGCACGCCGCTTCGCACTTGCCGCACTGCACGCAGGCGTCGAAACCGAGCAGTTGGTTCCAGGTGAAATCCTTGGGTTTTTCCACGCCCAGGGGGGCGCTCTTGTCGCTCAGGTCCAGGGGTTTCAAACCAGTGGAACGACCACCGCCAAAGCGTTCGGCGCGACGGTGCCAGGCCAGGTGCAGGGCACCGGCGAAGGCGTGTTTCATCGGGCCGCCCCAGGTCATGCCGAAGAACATCTCGGACACGCCCCACAGCACACCCACACTCAGCAGCGCGGCCAGCAGCCAGCCACCGAAGTCGGCGGGCAGGATCCCCGCCACCGGCAGCGTCACCAGGAAGAAACTCACCGAGAACGCCATCAGGCTTTTCGGCAGGCGCATCCACGGGCCCTTGGACAGGCGCGACGGTGGATTGCGCCGCCGCAGGTAAACGAAGGTGGCGCCGACAAACATCAACACTGACGCCAGCAGCAAGGCGTAGCCGAGGATACGGTTATGCAGGCCGAAGCCGTGCACCAGGATTGCCAGCAGCGCCGACAGCACAAAGCCCAGGGCCGTGGCGACGTGGGTGTTGGCGATGTATTTGTCGCGGGCGACCACGTGGTGCAGGTCGACCATGTAGCGCTTGGGCATGGCCAGCAGGCCGCCCAGCAGGTCGACCTTGGAGGCTCGGCCGCGGCGCCACATGTTCACACGGCGCAGGGCGCCGAGGACGGCAAGGCCCAGGGCGGTAAATAAGAGAATAGGCAGCAAGGTGTTCAACATGGTGAAGCTCCCACAGACCGCACAGGTCTACTGTGAAACTGGCCCGAATGTGGGAGGGGGCTTGCTCCCGATGGCGGACTGTCAGTTGGTACAGTTGTCGCTGAACCACCGCTATCGGGGGCAAGCCCCCTCCCACATTTGACCGCGTTCACCTCATCAAAAGTCTTTGCACAGGCGCAGGGCGTCGTAGATGGCAGCGTGGGTATTGCGCTGCGCCACACAGTCACCGATGCGGAACAGCAAGTACCCCTCGCCCGTCTCGCTCAGGCACGGCTGCGGCTTGATCGCGAACAGGGCTTCGACGTCGATCTGGCCCTTGTTGCGCGAACCTTCCTTGAGCCCGTAGTAAATGGCTTCGTCCGGACGCACGCCGTTTTCCACCACCACCTGGTCCACTACCCGCTCCTCTTTGGCGCCGGTGTATTCGTTCTCCAGCACCGCCACCAGCTTGTCGCCCTCGCGGTAGACCTTTTCCAGCATCATGTCGCCGGTCATGATCACTTCTTTGGGGTACATGCTGCGGTAGTAGGTCGGGAACGACGTACCGCCGATGGCTACGCCCGGCTTGATGTCATCGGTGACGATTTCCACCTGGCAGCCTTTGTCGGCCAGGAAGTCCGCCACCGACATGCCGGTGAATTCGCAAATGGTGTCGTACACCAACACGTTCTTGCCCGGTGCGACCTTGCCGTCGAGCACGTCCCAGCTGCTCACCACCAGGCCTTCGGCGGCACCCCAGTGTTCGTTCTGTTCGATAAACGGATGCCCGCCGACCGCCAGCACCACCACGTCCGGACGCAGGTCCAGGATGGTCTCGGCATCGGCGGCCACGCCCAGGCGCAGGTCGACTTTCAAACGCGCCAGCTCCAGCTGGAACCAGCGGGTGATACCGGCGATCTGGTCGCGTTGCGGCGCCTTGGAGGCGGTGGTGATTTGCCCGCCGATAAATTCTTTCTTCTCGAACAGGGTCACGTCGTGGCCACGTTCGGCGGCCACCCGCGCGGCTTCCATCCCGGCAGGGCCGGCACCGACCACCACCACCTTGCGTTTCGGCCCGGTGGACTTCTCGATGATATGCGGCACGCCCATGTACTCACGGGACGTCGCGGCGTTCTGGATGCACAGCACATCCAGGCCCTGGTACTGGCGGTCGATGCAATAGTTGGCGCCGACGCACTGTTTGATCTGGTCGATCTGGCCCATCTTGATCTTGGCGATCAGGTGCGGGTCGGCGATGTGCGCACGGGTCATGCCGACCATGTCCACATAGCCGCCTTCGAGGATGCGCGTGGCCTGGTTCGGGTCCTTGATGTTCTGTGCGTGCAGCACCGGGACCTTGACCACTTCCTTGATACCGGCCGCCAGGTGCAGGAACGGCTCCGGCGGATAGCTCATGTTGGGGATCACGTTGGCCAGGGTGTTGTGGGTGTCGCAACCCGAGCCCACCACGCCGATGAAATCGAGCATGCCGGTGTCGTCGTAATACTTGGCGATCTGCTTCATGTCCTCGTGGGACAGGCCGTCCGGATGAAACTCGTCACCGCACAGGCGCATGCCCACGCAGAAGTCGTCACCGACTTCGGCACGCACGGCCTTCAACACTTCGAGGCCGAACTTCATGCGGCCTTCGAAGGTGCCGCCCCACTCGTCGGTACGCTTGTTGACCCGTGGGCTCCAGAACTGGTCGATCATGTGCTGGTGCACGGCGGACAGTTCCACACCGTCCAGGCCACCGGCCTTGGCACGCCGCGCGGCCTGGGCATAGTTGCCGATCACGCGCCAGATTTCTTCCGGCTCGATGGTCTTGCAGGTGGCGCGGTGCACCGGCTCGCGCACGCCGGACGGCGACATCAGGGTCGGCCAGTTAAAGCCATCCCAACGGGAGCGACGGCCCATGTGGGTAATCTGGATCATGATCTTGGCGCCATGCTTATGCATGGCATCCGCCAGGTTCTGGAAGTGCGGGATGATGCGGTCGGTGGACAGGTTCACCGAGCTCCACCATTCCTGGGGGCTGTCGATGGCGACCACCGAGGAACCGCCGCAGATCGCCAGGCCGATACCGCCCTTGGCTTTCTCTTCGTAGTACTTCACATAGCGGTCGGTGGTCATGCCGCCGTCGGTGGCATACACCTCGGCGTGGGCGGTACTGAGCACGCGGTTGCGGATGGTCAGTTTGCCGATCTGGATCGGCTGGAACATTGCTTCGAAAGCCATGGCACGGTCCTCGGCTTACAACGGCTTGACGGTGAACAAGCCGTCATCGTGGCCCTCTTCGGAGCCTCCGTAGACTTGTTCGGCCACGGTGCGGATCTGGCTGCCACGGGCTTGCAGAATCTGGTCCATGGCGCCGGCAAACCAGCCGGTGAACATGTAGTCGACCTTGCGCCCGACCTTGCCGTACACATAGACGAAGGCCGAGTGTTCGAGCTTGACGCTGGCGGTGCCTTTATCCAGGTCGATGTCCTGGATCTTGAACAGGCCCCAGCCGCGTTGCGACAGGCGCTTCATGTAGTGCTCGAACACCGCGACGCCTTCCAGGCCATGGCATTCAGCTTCTTTCTCGCACCAGTGCCAGGCGGATTTGTAGCCGGCCTTGTAGAGGATCTCGGCGTAGGCCTCGGCGCCCAGCACTTCTTCGATGCCCATGTGGTTGTTGACGAAGAAATGACGCGGCACGTACAGCATCGGCAGGGCGTCGGACGTCCAGACACCGGTTTCGCTGTCGACTTCAATAGGCAATTGCGGGGCGATCTTGGCCATGGAAACTTAACTCCAGAAAAATTCGTTGTGATGTTGCCCGTGGGTGCTTGGCTTATTCGCCCCAAACGTCCTTCAAGACGTTGACCCAGTTCTCGCCCATGATCTTGCGCACCACACGCTCGGGGTGGCCGCGCTTGAGCAGGGTCTCTGTCAGGTTGGGGAACTCGCCGACGGTGCGGATGCCCAGCGGGTTGATGATCTTGCCGAAGCTGGTCAGGCGGCGGGCGTAGCCCTTGTCATGGGTCAGCATTTCAAAGAAATCCTGGCCATGGCCCTGGGTGAAGTCGGTGCCGATGCCGATGGCGTCCTCGCCGACGATATTCATGGTGTATTCGATGGCTTCGGCGTAGTCGTCGATGGTCGAATCGATGCCCTTGGCCAGGAACGGCGCGAACATGGTCACGCCGACAAAACCGCCGTGGTCGGCGATGAACTTCAGCTCTTCATCGGACTTGTTGCGCGGGTGTTCTTTAAGGCCGGACGGCAGGCAGTGGGAGTAGCACACCGGTTTTTTCGATTCGAGGATGACTTCTTCGCTGGTCTTGGAGCCGACGTGGGACAGGTCGCACATGATGCCGACGCGGTTCATCTCGGCGACGATCTCGCGCCCGAAGCCCGACAGGCCGCCGTCGCGCTCGTAGCAACCGGTGCCGACCAGGTTCTGGGTGTTGTAGCACATCTGCACCACACCGACGCCGAGCTGCTTGAAGATCTCCACATACCCGAGCTGGTCTTCAAATGCATGGGCGTTCTGGAAGCCGAAGATGATGCCGGTCTTGCCCTGTTCCTTGGCCTTGCGGATGTCGGCCGTGGTTTTCACCGGGATCACCAGGTCGCTGTTCTCGCGGATCAGGGTCTGGCTGGCGACGATGTTGTTGATCGTGGCCTGGAACCCTTCCCACACCGACACGGTGCAGTTCGCGGCGGTGAGGCCACCTTTGCGCATGTCCTCGAACAGGTCGCGGTTCCACTTGGCAATGATCAGCCCGTCGATAACGATGCTGTCGGCGTGCAATTCGGCTGGGCTCATCAGGCGTCCCCTTATTTTGGCGATTCATGCGCCGAATCGTCTGCCGGCGCTTTGGGGCCAGCATATGCCCAGGGGCCGACCGAGCCGGGTGCAAAAACGACAGGGGAATTGCCGAAAGCGTCAATCCACGACAAAGGCTGTTATGAGTGGTCTGACTGGCGGCTGTTATTTGTCTTACGCTTGAGCCAGAATTCCCGCATCACCTGATATGAGACGGCGCAATGAAATCGATTTTCCTGGCTTTGGCACTCATCGCAACCGGCGTCCACGCGGCCGAAGACACCGACAGCACGCCGTGCGATGGCATCGAAAACGACAAGCAAACCCTGGAATGCGCCACCTATAACAAAACCACTGCCGAGCAATTGCTCAAGGATAATTATCAAGGCCTGCTGGAACGCATGCATTCCACCTATGGCAGCGACAAGACCAAGCTCGCCGACATTACCGCTCGTCTGAAGGATGCCCAGCAGAAATGGGAAAAACTGCGTGACGCCGACTGCGCGGTGGACACCTTCCCGGCAGTGACCGGCACCAAAGCCTATGCGATTGCGCAAAATGACTGCCTGGCGCGGATGAGTGATGAGCGGTCGGAGTTTTTGGAGTCGATTGGGCAGGAATAAGCGACAATCCCGCCACTTTCTCTTTGAACCAAGGCCCTTCATGACTATCTGTGGCATCGAAATCAAAGGCAGCGAAGCCATCATCGCTGTCGCCTCCCTGGACAACCAGGCGCTGGGCCACGTCGCCCTGGCTACCAAGAAAATCGCCCTTGAAGACGATGATGAAGCGGCCAACGTCAAAGCCTTTGCCGCCCAGGTGAAGGCCTTCGTGCAGGCCAACGCCGTCACTCGCATCGCGATCAAGAAGCGCAGCAAAAAAGGCGAATTCGCCGGTGGCCCGACCACGTTCAAGATTGAAGGGGTGTTTCAATTGCTGGAGGGGGTTGAGGTGACGTTGCTGTCGCCGCAGACCATCAATGCGCAGAACAAGAAGCACAACTTTGAACTGCCGGCGACGTTGAACAAATATCAGCATGAGGCCTTCAAGGCGGCGTGTTCGGCACTGCTGAAGAAGTAAGCTACACCACAATCCTATGTGGGAGGGGGCTTGCCCCCGATAGCGGTGAGTCAGCCAAAGCTGTATCAACTGACAGTCCGTCATCGGGAGCAAGCCCCCACATTAGATGTGGGGTGTTTTCAGCGGGGTGTATGGCGCTTGTGCCGCAGCCAATCCCCGAACGACTTGTCTTCCAGGGCATAACCACCGCGGCCCGACTTCCACACCAACTCCTTGTCGCGCAAGGCATCGATGCAGGCCTGGACGGTCTGGGTACCCGGCACCACGTCACTGCCCATGGCTTCCAGCGCCTTGCTGACAGCCGTGAGGGTGCTGTCGGTGAAGGGCGCGAAGGGTTCGTTGTTCTGGGAGCGCTCCACCATCACCTCCAGCACGGCGCGCTGCGGGATGGTCAGGGCGTTCCAGGCGCTTTCGAACTCGGTCCATACACCCGCGCGCAGCAGTTCGGCGCGACTGTGCAGCAATTGGCCCAGATTGCTCGCCTCGCCCAGTTCCAACGCGACTTCACCGATGATCGTGCGCAACATCTCGGGACGCCGGCCTACCAGCTCAAACGCCTCATCAATATCAGCCGCGTTGAACTGGTTGGTCTCGGCCAGGTGCGCGTTGAGGTGCACAGTGTAGGCTTGGGTGAACTCTTTACCCAGCAGCGGAAACGGCGTGATGCTGGAACCGAAGAACGGCTGGCTTTTACCCAATACCAAATGG
Source organism: Pseudomonas sp. GV047 (assembly GCF_003058245.1). Taxonomy (NCBI): domain Bacteria; kingdom Pseudomonadati; phylum Pseudomonadota; class Gammaproteobacteria; order Pseudomonadales; family Pseudomonadaceae; genus Pseudomonas; species Pseudomonas sp. GV047. The sequence goes on from NZ_QCWA01000002.1 coordinate 58,137, forward strand.
GCGAGTTTGTCGCGATTGGAACCGGTAAACACCAGGCGCAAGCCGCTGCCCTCTTCGTCACGGCCCTGGTTGAGCTGATCCCGGGCAGCCTTCAACGCGAACATCGCATTGATACCCGACTCGGTGGTCAAGGCGTGCTGCGCTTCGTCAATCACCAGCACAACGGGTTTTTCTGCAGCACTGTGGAGCAATTCCAGGGCTTGGGTCAGCGTCGCACCGACAGGCAATTGTGGCTGGGTAAAGTCCCAGGAGAGCGTCCGCAGAAAGCTCAGTTTCTCGATGCCAATATTCTTGGCCAGTTTGCGGATGCCCTTTTCATAGGGAACCAGGGCAGCCGCAATAGCACTGGCAATCAACTCCGCAGGATCTTTCTCCTTGTCAGCCCAGAGATCCACATACACCGCCAGCCAGCCCCGGAGCTGACATTCCGGAATCAGGTCTTCGCGCAGGAAAGTGCTTTTGCCGGTGCGACGGGGCGCCGCGAGGAACAGGCCAGAGGTGAAATCCTGAATACCGGCGCCCACCAGGCCATCGGCAATACTGCTTGCCAGGGCGGGGCGACGGAACACGAAGCCGCTGTGCTTGGACATGGATTTATACTCAATTATGAAAACAACTATAAATTATAGTGATGAGTATAATTCACTATAATTGTTCGTCAAACCACCTCCCGTCGCCGATCCTCCCTCGGACACTTGGCAAACCTCGCCCGATAACTCCGGGTGAAATACGACGGCGACTCGAACCCGCAGGCAATGCTCACCTCCAGCACGCTCATATCGCTCTGGCGCAGCAGCTGCCGGGCTTTTTCCAGGCGCAGGCCAAGGTAGAAGTTGCTCGGGGTATCGTTCAAATGCAGGCGAAACAGACGCTCCAACTGGCGCCGGGTAACTTTGATCGCGTCGGCCAACGCCAAGGTGCTCAGGGGCGGTTCGGTGTGCTGCTCCATCTCGCCGATCACTTGCACCAGCTTCTTGTTGTTGATGCCGTAGCGCGTGGCGATCTGCATGCGCTGGTGGTCCTTGCGCGGGCGGATGCGGCCGAGTACGAACTGTTCGGAGACCTGGATCGCCAGGTCGGCGCCGTGGGCCTGGGCGATCAGGTCGAGCATCAGGTCGATGGAGGCGGTGCCGCCGGCGCAGGTGATGCGGCGGCGGTCGATTTCGAACAGTTCCTGGGTCACGCTCAGGTGCGGGTACGACTCCTTGAAGGCATCGATGGCTTCCCAGTGCAGGGTCAGGCGATGACCGTCGAGCAGGCCGGCTTCGGCGAGCACGCAGGCGCCGGTGTCGATGGCGCCGAGGGTCACGCCGTCATGGTCCAGGCGGCGCAGCCAGTGCTCCAGCGCCGGCGTGGCGAACTGCAGCGGTTCGAAGCCGGCCACCACCAACAGCGTCGCACCCTTTTTCAGCGGTTCCAGCGCGGCGTCGGCGTTGACCGACATGCCATTGCTCGCCAGCACCGCGCCGCCATCGGCGCTCAGCACATGCCAGCGGTACAACTCGCCACGAAAGCGGTTGGCCACGCGCAAAGGTTCCAGTGCAGAAATAAAACCGATAGCCGAGAACCCCGGCATCAGCAGAAAGTAGAAATCCTGGGACATGGTGGCGCTCTCGTAGGACGGGCAGCGTGGCACTGTGATACTCCCGTTCTCGGGTGGATTCAAGGGGGCAGGTCGCTGCAGTGCAAGAGCTGGTCGCCGCCGTGCGTTTTGTCGCCTCCAAAGCTACGTAACTTGGCCTCACGGCGCACAAAGACGCCGGCCCCCACAATAACGACCTGCCGAGGGATCCACCATGAACCGACTGATTCGCCGCTGCGTGCTTGCACTCAGCGCCAGCGCCATCTTGAGCACGAACGTATGGGCTGCCGACGCGGCATCCTGCCAGAACGTGCGCATGGGCGTGGTGAACTGGACCGACGTCATCGCCACCAGCGCCATGACCCAAGTGCTGCTCGACGGCCTCGGCTACAAGACCAAACAAACCAGCGCCTCCCAGCAAATCATCTTCGCCGGTATCCGTGACCAGCGCCTGGACCTGTTCCTCGGCTACTGGAACCCGCTGATGACCCAGACCATCACGCCGTTCGTCGACGCCAAGCAAATCAAAGTCCTCGACAAACCCAGCCTGGAAGACGCCCGCGCGACCCTCGCGGTGCCGACTTACCTGGCGGACAAAGGCCTGAAGACCTTTGCCGACATCGCCAAATTCGAGAAGGAGCTGGGCGGCAAGATCTACGGCATCGAGCCGGGCTCGGGGGCCAACACCCAGATCAAGGCAATGATCGCCAAGAACCAGTTCGGCCTGGGCAAGTTCCAACTGGTGGAATCCAGCGAGGCCGGCATGCTTGCCGCCGTGGACCGTGCGGTACGCCGCAAGGAAGCCGTAGTGTTCTTCGGCTGGGCGCCGCACCCGATGAACGTCAATATCGCGATGACCTACCTCACCGGCAGCGACGACGCCCTGGGCCCGAACGAAGGCATGGCCACCGTCTGGACCGTGACCGCGCCGACCTACGCCGAACAGTGCCCCAACGTACACAAGCTGCTGACCAACCTGACCTTCACCGCCGCCGACGAGAGCCGGATGATGCAGCCGTTGCTGGATCACAAGGATGCCCTCGAGTCCGCCAGGCAGTGGCTCAAGGATCACCCCCAGGACCAGGCGCGCTGGCTCGAAGGCGTGACCACCTTCGACGGCAAACCGGCTGCAGCCAACCTGCAACTCACCAGCAAATAACCTGATTTGAACCACCGTGTCGCAGCCGCTCCTGGCTGCGAACGGCACCACTACGCCCGTAAGGAACCGCCCCATGAACCACGACGTCATCATCACCTGCGCACTCACCGGTGCTGGCGACACGACCGCCAGAAGCCCACACGTGCCGGTCACCCCCAAGCAAATCGCCGCCGCTGCGGTGGAAGCCGCCAAGGCGGGCGCCACCGTGGTGCACTGCCATGTGCGCGACCCCGAGACCGGCAAGTTCAGCCGCGACGTTGCCCTGTACCGCGAAGTGATGGAGCGCATCCGTGAGGCCGACATCGACATCATCGTCAACCTCACCGCCGGCATGGGCGGCGATCTCGAGATCGGCGGCGGCGAGCACCCGATGGAGTTCGGTCCCAATACCGACCTGGTCGGCCCGCTGACCCGCCTGGCCCATGTGGAAGAGCTGCTGCCGGAAATCTGCACCCTGGACTGCGGCACCCTGAACTTCGGTGACGGCGACACGATTTACGTCTCCACCCCGGCGCAGCTGCGGGCGGGCGCCAAGCGCATCCAGGAACTGGGCGTGAAGGCCGAGCTGGAGATCTTCGACACCGGCCACCTGTGGTTCGCCAAGCAGATGATCAAGGAAGGCCTGCTCGACAACCCGCTGTTCCAACTGTGCCTGGGCATCCCATGGGGCGCGCCGGCCGACACCACCACCATGAAGGCCATGGTCGACAACCTGCCCGCCGACGCGGTGTGGGCCGGGTTCGGGATCGGCCGCATGCAAATGCCCATGGCCGCGCAGGCGGTGCTGCTGGGCGGCAACGTACGAGTCGGCCTGGAAGACAACCTGTGGCTGGACAAAGGCGTACTTGCCACCAACGGCCAACTGGTGGAACGCGCCGGCGAAATCCTCAGTCGCCTGGGCGCGCGGGTCATGACCCCGGCGGAGGGTCGCATCAAGATGGGCCTGACCAAACGCGGCTAACCGAATCAAAAAATGTGGGAGGAGCTTGCCCCCTCCCACAGGGAACCACCGAACGCTTTAGGAATTTGCCATGCGCTTTATCACTGAGATCAAAACCTTCGCCGCCCTGGGCAGCGGTGTCATCGGCAGCGGCTGGGTGTCCCGCGCGCTGGCCCACGGCCTGGATGTGGTGGCCTGGGACCCGGCGCCGGGTGCCGAAGCGGCGCTGCGCAAGCGCGTCTCCAATGCCTGGGGCGCCCTGGAAAAACAGGGCCTGGCACCCGGCGCATCCCAAGACCGCCTGCGCTTTGTGGCCACCATCGAAGAATGCGTGAAAGACGCCGACTTCATCCAGGAAAGCGCCCCGGAACGCCTGGAACTGAAGCTGGAATTGCACAGCAGGATCAGCGCCGCGGCCAAGCCCGATGCATTGATCGGTTCAAGTACCTCGGGGCTGTTGCCGAGTGAGTTCTACGAGGGCTCGACCCATCCGGAACGCTGTGTGGTCGGCCATCCGTTCAACCCGGTCTATCTGCTGCCGCTGGTGGAAGTGGTCGGCGGCAAGCACACCGCGCCGGAAGCGATCCAGGCCGCGATCAAGGTGTATGAATCCCTCGGCATGCGCCCGCTGCATGTGCGCAAGGAGGTCCCCGGGTTTATCGCCGACCGCTTGCTCGAAGCCCTGTGGCGCGAGGCGTTGCACCTGGTCAATGACGGCGTGGCCACCACTGGCGAGATCGACGATGCCATCCGCTTTGGCGCCGGCCTGCGCTGGTCGTTCATGGGCACCTTCCTCACCTACACCCTGGCGGGTGGCGATGCGGGCATGCGCCACTTCATGGCGCAGTTCGGCCCGGCGTTGCAATTGCCGTGGACCTACCTGCCGGCTCCGGAGTTGACCGATAAGTTGATCGACGATGTGGTCGATGGCACCAGCGACCAGCTGGGCAAACACAGCATTTCGGCGCTGGAACGCTATCGTGATGATTGCCTGCTGGCGGTGCTGGAAGCGGTGAAAACCACCAAAGCCAAGCACGGCATGACCTTCGCCGAATAACGGAACCCTCACCATGCCTGCACTGACCACCTACACCACCCCAGTCCTTGCCGACTGGGTGGACTACAACGGCCACCTGCGCGACGCGTTCTACCTGCTGATCTTCAGCTACGCCACCGACGCGCTGATGGACACCCTCGGCCTGGACAGCGAAAACCGCGAAGCCAGCGGCCATTCGCTGTTCACCCTGGAACTGCACCTGAACTACCTGCACGAAGTGAAACTCGGTGCCGAAGTGGAGGTGCACACGCAACTGATCGCCCACGATGCCAAGCGCCTACACCTTTATCACAGCCTGCATTTAGTGGGCGATGAGAAAGAACTGGCCGGCAACGAACAGATGCTGCTGCACGTCGACCTGGCCGGTCCGCATTCGGCCCCGTTTGCCGAGGCGACATTGGAGAAACTCATTGCGATCAGCGCTGAGCAAGCCGACCTGCCAAGGCCCGCCCTCCTCGGCCGAGTGATTGGACTGCCCCCGAAAAAATAAGGAACCATCATGCAAACCGCCGCCGCTGTTGCCGATTTCCGTACTTACCCGAAACTCTGCGACCTCTCCGATGCACAGGTGCTGGACGATCAGGTTCGCGTGATATGGGCCGATGGTCGGGTCAGCCCGTTTCACCATCAGTGGCTGCGGGACAACTGCCCGTGCACGCAATGCGTGTACAGCGTGACCCGCGAGCAAGTGCTGGAAATTGTCGATGTGGATGAAAACCTCGGCGCCATCAGCGTGCGTATCGACCAGGGCTTCCTCAGCGTGGAATGGCACGGCGGTCATCGCAGCCGGTACGATCCCGGCTGGCTGCGGGCCCATGCCTACGACGATGAATCCCGCGCCGAACGCCGGGCGGCGAAAGCAAAATCGCGGCTCTGGGACAACACCTTCGAACTGCCTATATTCGACTACGCGGCGGTCATGCAAGACCCTGCGGCGCTGCTGCAATGGCTGCTGGCCTTGCGTGACGCGGGCCTGACGCAAATGCGCGGCGTACCCACCGAACCCGGCTCCCTGGCGCGTGTCGCCCAGCGTATTTCATTTATCCGCGAGAGCAATTTCGGCGTGCTGTTCAACGTGCAATCCAAGGCCGATGCCGACAGCAATGCCTACACCGCTTTCAACCTGCCCTTGCACAGTGATTTGCCGACCCGGGAGCTGCAACCGGGGCTGCAATTCCTGCATTGCCTGGTCAACGATGCCGACGGGGGCGAAAGTATTTTTGTCGATGGGTTTGCCATCGCCAATGCCCTGCGCGAGGAAGATCCCGAAGCGTTTCGTGCCTTGTGTGAAATACCCGTGGAGTTTCGCAACAAAGACCGCCACAGCGACTATCGTCGCCTCGCGCCGATCATCGCATTGGACGCCTTGGGGGATGTGGCAGAGATTCGCATGGCCAACTTCTTGCGTGGGCCGTTCGAGACGTCGGTGGCGCAGATGCCGTTGCTGTATCGGGCTTATCGACGCTTTATCGCGATGACGCGCGAGGCGCGCTTTCGGCTGGTCAAGCGCCTGGACCCGGGCGAGCTGTGGTGCTTCGATAACCGCCGCACGTTGCATGCGCGCAATGCGTTTGATCCCACCTCCGGGGCGCGGCACTTTCAGGGTTGCTATATCGACCGGGACGAACTGCTTTCACGAATCCTGGTGCTGCAGCGCTAAAAAAGCCCCGGTCCAGCCGTGACTGGATCGGGGCAGAGTGCCTTGTGTGAGCCGTACATCCCGAGGGTGACCAAACCTTCAAGCTGCTTGCTGATGGACAGTGTGCCTATTACTTCAGTGGGTAAATGGCCCGAAAACGACACGCTCATAGCCATCTGAGCCATTCGTGCATTCTGCCCTTGCCGACCGGCCGGGGGCCTACCAGAATCCAAGTCGATCCCCGCTCCCTTCACCAGGATAAACGTCATGATGCATGCGGATTTGATTGACCAGGATGACCTGCTGAGCCAACTGCGCTCCCTGGGTTTCGAGGTGTCCAGCGGCGCCAGCGCCGAACAGGCTTGCGAGTGCGCGGTACGCGGTTTGAGCGAAGCGCGGGCCAAGGCCCTCAAGGGTATGGTTGAGCAGATGTACACCGGCAGTGCGACGATTTTGCCGGCGGTGCGCCAGGCGATCGACAAGCAGTTGTTACCAGCGCTGATGCAGTTCAAGCAGAACTCCGGCGCCTGACAGACCGCTATCAGGGGGCAAGCCCCCTCCCACATCTGGCCATGTTCGTCATGACAACTCGGTCAAGTGTGGGAGGGGGCTTGCCCCCGATGCAGTCAACTCGGTTTAGAGCCGTACGCTCGCAAACGTCGACTCATTGCGCGCCTGGCTCAGCGCCGCCATCGGTCCCGACAGCGGTGACAACACCAGCGCCTGCGGAATCGGCATCATCGCCACCTGCTGGGTGGTGTTGGAGCCTACGCGCTCATCCCGTGGCGGAATGCCGAAGTATTCGCGGTAGCACTTGGAGAAGTGTGGCGTGGAGACAAACCCGCACACCGAGGCCACTTCGATGATCGACATCGGCGTTTGCTTGAGCAACTGCCGCGCGCGAATCAGGCGCAGCTTGAGGTAATAGCGCGACGGCGAGCAGTGCAGGTATTTCTGGAACAGCCGCTCCAGCTGGCGACGCGACACGGCGACGTACACCGCCAGTTCGTCGAGGTCGATCGGCTCTTCGAGGTTGGCTTCCATCAGCGCGACGATTTCCTGCAGCTTCGGCTGGTTGGTGCCCAGCATGTGCTTGAGCGGCACACGCTGGTGATCCTGTTCGTTGCGGATGCGCTCGTACACGAACATCTCGGAGATAGCCGCCGACAGTTCGCGGCCGTGGTCGCGGCTGATCAGGTGCAGCATCATGTCCAGCGGCGCGGTGCCGCCCGAACTGGTGAAGCGGTTGCGGTCGAGGGTGAACAAACGGGTGCTCATCGACACACGCGGGAAGGCTTCCTGCATCGACGCCAGGCATTCCCAGTGCACGCTGCAATCGAAGCCGTCGAGCAGACCGGCACAGGCCAGGGCCCAGCTGCCGGTGCACACCGCGCCAAGGCGACGGGACTGGCGCGCCTGGCTTTGCAGCCACGACACATGCTCACGGGTCACGGTACGCTGGATACCCACGCCGCCGCACACAATCACAGTGTCCAGGGCCGGGGCTTTGTGCATGGAGGCATCGGGGGTGATTTGCAGACCGTCGCTGGCCCATACCTGGTTGCCGTCGACACTCAGGGTTGTCCAGCGATACAGCTCGCGGCCGGACAGCTGGTTGGCCATGCGCAGCGGTTCCACGGCCGACGCCAGGGAAATCAGCGTGAAATTGTCCAGCAGCAAAAAGCCGATGGATTGAGGCGCACGGTTCTGGGGTTGGGCCCCTGAGTTGAACGACGTCATCGCGGTATCTCCTCACACAAAGCGGGTGATGGCCTCAGGCGAGGCTCTTGTTATTGCGCTCTTCATCCGGCAAGGCGAGAGGCTTTGAATTGGTAGAGCAAATGCCATGCCTAAATTTGAATGGCCATTCAACAAATCCTGAAAACGACCTGATGACGCGTCTAAATAAGCCCACGCGAGGAGTACGGGATATGGCTGAAATAGACGTCGGAGCGGCCCTGCTCAAGGTGTGTGAGCAGTTCGGTATCACTTGTGGGAAGGCGCTTTCAGCGCGTAGGAAAAGTCTGTCACCGCACGCACAGGTGACGGGTGGTCGAGGGGAAAATCGTTTGGAAGCTACTTATCTGTTTGCGACGCGCTAAAAGGTGGCGATTTTGGTTGGTGTGTTCACTTGTAGTGAGCGGGCTCGCCCCGCGCTGGGTGGCGAAGCCGCCCCAAAATCAGGCGACCGGGTTTTATCTGAAACTATGTGGTGCCTTTACCCAGCGCGGGGCAAGCCCGCTCACCACAAAGGCCCTGTTCATCACAACAAGCTAATCAGCACTCCACCGCACTGACCGCCAACCCGCCCCGGGACGTCTCCTTGTACTTGTCATGCATATCCGCCCCGGTATCGCGCATGGTGCGGATCACGCGGTCCAGGGAGATAAAGTGCTGGCCATCACCGCGCAGGGCCATCTGCGCCGCGTTGATCGCCTTCACCGCGGCAATCGCATTGCGCTCGATGCACGGCACTTGCACCAGCCCGCCCACCGGGTCGCAGGTCAGGCCGAGGTTGTGCTCAAGGCCGATCTCGGCGGCGTTGCACAGTTGCTCCGGGGTTGCGCCGAGGATCTCCGCCAGCCCGGCAGCGGCCATGGCGCAGGCCGAACCCACTTCACCCTGGCAACCGACTTCGGCGCCGGAGATCGAGGCGTTCTTCTTGCACAGGATCCCCACCGCCGCCGCACTGAGCAGGTAGTCGACCACGTTGGCTTCGGTGACTTCGTCGCTGAACTTCATGAAGTAGTGCAGCACCGCCGGAATGATCCCCGCCGCACCGTTGGTGGGCGCCGTGACCATGCGTCCACCGGCGGCGTTTTCTTCATTCACCGCCAGGGCGAACAGGTTGACCCACTCCATCGCACTCAAGGTCGAGCCGATCACATTGGGCTTGTTCAACTCCTGCAGACTGCGGTGCAACTTGGCGGCGCGACGGCGCACATTGAGGCCGCCGGGCAGGATGCCTTCGTGCTTGAGGCCCTCCTCCACGCACGCCTGCATGGCGCGCCAGAGTTTCATCAGACCACTGCGGATTTCGTCTTCGGAGCGCCAGACTTTTTCATTGGCCAGCATCAACTCGGCAACGCGCAGGTTGTGGGTCTTGCACAAGTGCAGCAGTTCCACCGCGCTGGAGAAATCATAGGGCAACTCGGTGCGGTCCATGTCTGCCACGCCGCTCTGCGCCTGGGCTTCATCCACCACGAAACCACCGCCCACTGAGTAGTAGGTGTCGCGGTGCAGCTCGCCTTCATCGCCGTACACCAGCAGGGTCATGGCGTTGGGGTGGAACGGCAGGTTTTCGTCGAGCAGGCGCATGTCCCGGGCCCACACGAACGGCACGGGCAAACGCCCGTCGAGCAGCAATGTGTCGGTTTCGCGCAGGGTGTGGATGCGCAGGCCGATCTGCGACGGATCGATCGCGTCCGGCCACTCGCCCATCAAGCCCATGATGGTGGCGGTGTCGCTGCCGTGGCCGATGCCGGTGGCGGACAGCGAACCGTACAGCTGAACTTCGACACGCCTGACTTGTTCCAACAGTTCACGTTCACGTAACCCCTGGACGAACAACGCCGCGGCGCGCATGGGGCCGACGGTGTGAGAACTGGAAGGCCCGATGCCGATCTTGAACAGGTCGAAAACACTGATAGCCATTGCGGTAGAACTCCTCGATAAGCACGGCCAGGCTTGAACGAGGTGCTACGCTCAGATCGCCCAGATGGCGGCATCATCAAGCTTTTGCTGTCGCTCACGGCGTCTCACACCGACGCACCCATGCTCACCAGCGTCGCTCCCGTGCGATCGCCTGTTTCAGCCGTTTTTAGCGGTGCAGATGGGCAAAAACAGCGGTTTTACCTTGGGAAAAACCTGTAAGCGACGTCACCGACACTGGATACGACCCTCCCTGTACTGGATACGACGCCCCCTGTAGGCGTCAGATTTTCACTGGTACATGATCAGTCTCGACTCGTTTGCAAGGCACCGTGGCAGAGCTGTTGCCGCACGCTCCAACCGCAACACTTATAAAGCGCGGCGAATGCCGCCAGAAAAAACACAGGAGTCTACCCAGATGAAAGGTTCACCCTCGTTGTTGTTGGCCGCCATGCTGAGTCTGCCAGTCATGGCGCACGCCGCAGAACCGGAACAGTGCAAGACCGTCAACTTCTCCGATGTCGGCTGGACCGACATCACCGTCACGACCGCGACCACCAGCGAAATCCTCAAGGGCCTGGGCTACAAGACCAAGACCACGATGATTTCCGTTCCTGTGACCTACAAGTCCCTGGCCGACGGCAAGAACATGGACGTGTTCCTCGGCAACTGGATGCCGACCATGGAAAACGACATCAAGCAGTACCGTGATGCCGGCACCGTGGAAACCGTGCGCGCCAACCTGGAAAACGCCAAGTACACCCTGGCGGTACCCGAGGCGCTGTACAACAAGGGCCTGAAAGACTTCGCCGATATCGCCAAATTCAAGGATGAGCTGGGCGGCAAGATCTACGGCATCGAGCCGGGTAACGACGGCAACCGCACAATCCAGACGCTGATCGACAAAGACGCCTTCGGCCTCAAGACCGCCGGTTTCAAAGTGGTCGAATCCAGCGAAGCCGGGATGCTTTCCCAGGTTGAGCGCGCCACCAAGCGTGACCAGGCCATCGTGTTCCTCGGCTGGGAACCGCACCCGATGAACACCCGCTTCAAGATGAAGTACCTGACCGGGGGTGACGATTCGTTCGGCCCCAACTACGGCCAGGCCACCATCTACACCAACACCCGCAAGGGCTACACCGAGGAATGCAGCAACGTCGGTCAGTTGCTGAAAAACCTGGTGTTCACCTTGAACATGGAAAGCACCCTGATGGGTAACGTCCTGGACGACAAGATGAAGCCCGATGCCGCCGCCAAGGCCTGGCTGAAAAAGAACCCGCAAGTCCTCGACACCTGGCTCGCCGGAGTCAATACCGTCGATGGCAAACCAGGCCTGGAGGCCGTCAAAGCGTATCTCGCCAAGTAATCCCGCTGACCCCGGGGCGGTGCGCTGCCCCGGGATGTTTTCCCTCTTCGCATGTGGACATTCACTACCATGCTGACTGAACAGAAAATCCCACTAGGCCAGTACATCGCTGCCTTCGTCGAATGGTTGACCCAACACGGCGCCAACTACTTCGACGCAATCGCATCGACACTGGAAACGATGATCCACGGCGTGACGTTCGCGCTGACCTGGTTCAATCCGCTGGCATTGATCGGTCTGATTGCGCTGCTGGCTCACTTTATTCAACGTAAATGGGGACTGACTGTTTTTGTCATCGCCTCCTTCCTGCTGATCCTCAACCTGGGGTACTGGCAGGAAACCATGGAGACCCTCGCGCAGGTGCTGTTCGCCACCCTGGTCTGCGTGGTCATCGGTGTGCCGCTGGGCATTGTTGCCGCGCACAAACCGCTGTTCTACACCATGATGCGGCCGGTGCTCGATCTGATGCAGACCGTACCGACCTTCGTCTACCTCATCCCTACCCTGACCCTCTTCGGGCTGGGTGTGGTGCCTGGGTTGATTTCCACGGTGGTGTTCGCGATTGCCGCGCCGATCCGCCTGACCTACCTGGGTATCCGTGATGTACCGCAAGAGTTGATGGACGCCGGCAAGGCCTTTGGCTGCTCGCGCCGTCAGTTGCTCTCGCGCATTGAACTGCCCCACGCCATGCCGAGCATCGCTGCCGGTATTACCCAATGCATCATGCTGTCGTTGTCGATGGTGGTGATCGCCGCCCTGGTGGGCGCCGACGGCCTCGGCAAGCCGGTGGTCAACGCGCTGAACACCGCCGATATCGCCCTGGGCTTCGAAGCCGGCCTGGCGATTGTGCTGCTGGCCATCATGCTCGACCGCATCTGCAAACAACCCGACGCCAAAGTAGGGGGTGATGCATGAGCATTATCCGATTCGACAATGTCGACGTGATCTTCTCCAAAGACCCACGCGAAGCGCTCAAGCTGCTGGACCAGGGCATGAGCCGTAACGAAATCCTGAAAAAGACCGGGCAGATTGTCGGCGTTGAAAAGGCCAGCCTGGATGTGGAAAAAGGCGAGATCTGCGTGCTGATGGGCCTGTCGGGCTCCGGCAAGTCGAGCCTGCTGCGCTGCATCAACGGCCTCAACACCGTCAGCCGTGGCCAGCTGTTCGTCGAGCATGAAGGTCGCCAGATCGACATCGCCTCCTGCAGCCCCGCCGAGCTGAAAATGATGCGCACCAAGCGCATCGCCATGGTGTTCCAGAAGTTTGCCCTGATGCCCTGGCTGACGGTGCGCGAGAACATCAGCTTTGGTCTGGAAATGCAGGGCCGCCCGGAAAAAGAACGGCGCAAGCTGGTGGACGAGAAACTCGAGCTGGTGGGCCTGACCCAGTGGCGCAACAAGAAGCCCGATGAGCTGTCCGGCGGCATGCAACAACGCGTCGGCCTGGCCCGCGCGTTGGCGATGGATGCCGACATCCTGCTGATGGACGAGCCCTTCTCCGCCCTCGACCCGCTGATCCGCCAGGGCCTGCAGGACGAGTTGCTGGAACTGCAAAGCAAACTGAGCAAGACCATCGTGTTCGTCAGCCACGACCTCGACGAGGCGCTCAAGCTGGGCAGCCGCATCGCGATCATGAAAGACGGCAAGATCATCCAGTACAGCGTGCCGGAAGAGATCGTGCTGAACCCGGCGGACGACTACGTACGCACCTTCGTCGCCCATACCAACCCGCTGAACGTGCTGTGCGGCCGCAGCCTGATGCGCACGCTGGACAACTGCAAACGCGTCAACGGCTCGGTGTGCCTCGACCCGGGCGGCGATTCGTGGCTGGACCTGTCCGAAGGCAACACCATCCAGGGCGCCCGCCAGAATGGCGTGGTGATGAACCTGCAAAACTGGGCACCGGGGCAACCGGTGGAAGGTTTGGGCCGGGTACCGACCCTGGTGGATTCGAATATCGGCATGCGTGATGCGCTGCAGATTCGTTACCAGACGGGGAACAAGCTGGTGTTGCATGACAACAACCAGGTGGTGGGGATCCTCGGCGACAGTGAGCTCTACCACGCCCTGTTGGGCAAAAACCTGGGCTAACACACACTGCAAAACAACTGTGGGAGGGGGCTTGCCCCCGATAGCGGTGGATCAGTAACAGATGGACTGACTGACACACTGCAATCGGGGGCAAGCCCCCTCCCACATTTTTTGCCCCAGTGGCGTCAGTGACACCACCGGGCTTTCAACGCATCAGCTATAGACACGGCCAAGGAGCTGCCGATGGCTTTCAAACTGATCGAGCACGTCCCGGGTGATCTGTTCCTGGGCGAAGCCCATCAGGTCGTATTCCTGAGGCCCGTTGTGCAGGTACACCTCGGCCCGGTAATAGCGGGTGCGTTCTTCTTCGGGCAGGTCGCTCGGCGCCGACGAGTAAGCATCCAGGCTCACCTCATAAACGAAGGGGTTGCCCTCTTCCATCTCGATGCGCACACCGATGCAGCGCTTGGATTTACCCAGCAGCGTCTGCACTTCCAAACCTTGTTCACGCAACGCCGTCGCCGCTTCTTCCAGCGCCGGCGTGACGTGCTTGTCCATAAAGCGCTGCACAGTGCCCTGGCTCGGTTGCAGGTCGAGTGCCGTCAAGCGCTCGCTGAAGCCGCGACGCCCGCGTTCAGCCAGTTGCGCCTGCTCCTGTTCGATCGCCACGTCCTGGCGCATCGCCTTGTGCAAACCGAACATAAAGAAAATCAGCACCACCGAGAACGGCAGCCCCGCCAGCACCACCATGGTTTGCATGGCTTCGAAGTTGCCGGCAAACAGCAGGCCGATGGTCACCAGGGTGATCACCGCCGACCAGAAGATGCGCAACCAGTGCGGTGCGTCTTCATCCACATTGCCGCCTTTGCAGGAAAGGTTGGCCATCATCACCGCGCCGGAATCCGCCGGGGTCAGGAACAGCACAAAGCCCACGAAGATCGACACGCCGATAACGATTTTCGACGCCGGGTAATGCTCCAGCAACTGGTAGATAGCCATGGACGGTTGTTCCAGCGCCGTCTTGCCCAACTCCACCGCACCATGGTTCAACACCAGGTCCAGCGCCGAGTTACCGAAGATCGACAGCCACGCCAGGGTAAAGCCCAGGGGAATCAGCAACACGCCGGCCACCAGTTCACGCACCGTACGGCCACGGGAAATCCGCGCGATGAACATGCCCACGAACGGTGCCCAGGAAATCCACCAGGCCCAGTAGAACAGGGTCCACAGGCCCATCCAGCGTTCGGTCTTGTCACCGTCGCCTTCGTACACATAGAGGTCGAAGGTTTTCAGCACGATGCCGTTGAGGTAGTCGCCGGTGTTCTGCACCAGGCCATTGAGCAGGTGCAGGGTCGGGCCGAACAGCAGCACGAAGATCAGCAAGCCGCTGAACAGCACGATGTTGAGGTTGGACAGGCGGCGGATGCCGTTCTCCACGCCCGACACGGCGGCGATGGTCGCCACGGTGCTCATCACAATGATCACGATCAGCAGGTTGGTGTTGCTGTGCGCCATGCCGAACAGGTTTTCCAGGCCGGACGACACCTGCATCGAACCGATGCCCAGGTTCGTTACCAGGCCCAGCAGGGTCACGAACATGCCGAAACCGTCCACCGCGTGACCGGCCGCGCCCTTCACCCAACGCTCACCCACCAGCGGGTACAACGCCGAACGCAAGGCCAGCGGCTGGTTATGCCGGTAGGCGAAGTACGCCACCGCCAGGCCGACCAGCGCATAGATCGCCCAGCCATGCAGGCCCCAGTGCAAAAAGGTCAACTGCAACGCCTGGCGTGCCGCGCCGTTGCTGGCGGCGGCGCCTTCGGGCGGGTTGAAGTAGTGATCCAGTGGCTCGGAGGCACCGAAGTACAGCAACGAGATACCGATGCCCGACGAGAACAGCATGCCGGCCCAGGCGCCGTAGCTGAAGTCCGGGGTGTCGTCCTTGCTGCCCAGTTTCAACTTGCCATAGGACGAAAACGCCAGGCCGACCACAAACACCAGGTAAGCGGCGATGACCACCATGTAGTACCAGCCGAAGCTTTTGGAAAGCCAGGCCTGGGCTACGCCGAGCATGCGCCCGGCCTCCTGCGGGGCGATGATCAGAATGGCGGTCAACAACAGAATCAGTGCGGTGGAGGTGTAGAACACCCAACCGTTGACCCGTACCTTTTCCGGCGGGGTCTTTATAAGAGAGGCAGAACTCATGGCGCAGATGCTCCGGGCAGTGCGAGAGAGAAACACAAGGCAGCGGTTATCCCGACCTATCGATTTTTCGGCAGTCGACGGACGGGTGTTATAAAGACACCCCGAAAATCCTTGAGCCCCACCAGGCAGTGGGCAGGCCTTGATACCGCCTGTTTCAAAGGTTTTTGCAGGTGCCGGATGTCGCGGCCCTCACGTAGGAAATACCTGTAGACAGCGACCATTTGTCGCAGAGCTTATTCTTTGTTGATTGAACGTTCAATCAAAACAAAATAGACTGGCCTTCAAGTCGACGAACGTTCATCGCCCGTCGGCAGGCCTAAGGAGAGGTGCTACATGCCCAAGGTCGGTATGCAACCCATACGCCGCCAACAGTTGATCGAAGCCACGTTGACGGCCATCGACCAGGTCGGAATGGGAGATGCCAGCATTGCGCTGATCGCCCGTTTGGCCGGGGTCTCGAACGGCATCATCAGTCACTACTTTCAGGACAAGAACGGCCTGATCGCCGCGACGATGCGCTACCTGATGAACATGCTGATCGAGAACGTCCACGAACGCAGGCTTGCGCTGAAGGACGACAGCCCACGGGCGCACCTTCGGGTGATCATCGAGGGCAACTTCGACGCCAGCCAGGTCAATGGCCCGGCAATGAAAACCTGGCTGGCCTTCTGGGCCACCAGCATGCATCACCCGTCATTGCACAGGTTGCAGCGGATCAACGATCAACGTCTGTATTCCAACCTGTGCTGCCAGTTCCGCCGAGTGCTGCCGCTGCCGCACGCACGCAAAGCAGCCAGAGGCCTGGCGGCCCTGATCGACGGTTTGTGGTTGCGCGGTGCCCTGTCGGGAGACGCTTTCGACACGGCGCAGGCGCAACGGATCGCTTACGAATACATGGATTTCCAATTGGCCAAGCAGGTGAGTTAGAGCCCTTATAAACGCTCAACCCCTGAACGTCCGCCGCCCAGTGTTGCCACACCCTCATGGCCCACTTTGCGGTGGGTAACGCCAACCACTTATGCACTTGCGAGGACTTTATGGCCCGTTTCGACCTGCAAAAACTCTACATTGACGGCGGCTACAGCGACGCTGGCAGCGATGCCACCTTCGACGCCATCAACCCGGCTAACGGTGAAGTTCTCGCCCAAGTGCAACGCGCCACGTTCGACGACGTTGAACGTGCCGTGGTCAGCGCGGAAAAAGGCCAGAAAATCTGGGCCGCCATGACCGCCATGGAGCGTTCGCGCATCCTGCGTCGTGCCGTCGACATCCTGCGCGAGCGCAACGACGAACTGGCCGCCCTGGAAACCCTGGACACCGGTAAAGCCTTCTCCGAAACCCAGTACGTCGACATCGTCACCGGCGCCGACGTGCTGGAATACTACGCAGGCCTGGTACCGGCCATCGAAGGCGAGCAGATCCCGCTGCGCGACACCTCGTTCGTCTACACCCGCCGCGAGCCCCTGGGCGTGGTCGCCGGTATCGGCGCCTGGAACTACCCGATCCAGATCGCCCTGTGGAAATCCGCACCGGCCCTGGCCGCCGGCAACGCGATGATCTTCAAGCCAAGCGAAGTCACCTCGCTGACCACCCTGAAACTGGCCGAGATCTACACCGAAGCCGGCGTTCCAGCAGGCGTGTTCAACGTCTTGACCGGCAGCGGCCGTGAAGTCGGCACCTGGCTGACCGAGCACCCGCGCATCGAGAAAGTCTCGTTCACCGGCGGCACCGACACCGGCAAGAAAGTCATGGCCAGCGCTTCGAGCTCGTCGCTCAAGGAAGTGACCATGGAACTGGGCGGCAAGTCGCCGCTGATCGTGTTCGAAGACGCCGACCTGGATCGTGCGGCCGACATCGCGATGATGGCCAACTTCTACAGCTCCGGCCAGGTCTGCACCAATGGCACCCGCGTGTTCGTGCCCAAGCACCTGCAAGCGGCATTCGAAGCCAAGATCGTTGAGCGTGTTGCGCGCATCCGCGTTGGCGACCCGCAGGACGCCAACACCAACTTCGGTCCGCTGGTCAGCTTCGCCCACATGGAAAGCGTGCTGGGCTACATCGCCAAAGGCAAGGAAGAAGGCGCCCGCGTGCTGTGCGGCGGCGACCGCCTGACCGACGGCGACCTGGCCAAAGGCGCCTTTGTGGCCCCGACCGTGTTCACCGACTGCACCGACGAGATGACCATCGTCCGTGAAGAAATCTTCGGCCCGGTGATGAGCATCCTCACCTACGAAACCGAAGAAGAAGTGATCCGCCGCGCCAACGACACCGACTTCGGCCTGGCTGCGGGCCTTGTGACCAAGGACCTGAACCGCGCCCACCGCGTGATTCACCAGCTGGAAGCGGGCATCTGCTGGATCAACGCCTGGGGCGAATCCGACGCGAAGATGCCGGTGGGTGGCTACAAGCAATCCGGTGTGGGCCGTGAAAACGGCATCAGCTCGCTGAACAACTTCACCCGCATCAAATCGGTACAGGTTGAGCTGGGCGACTACGCCTCGGTGTTCTAAGACCCGGGTTTTGTCGTGCCTTTGAGGCCGTCATCGGGGCAGGCCCCCGATGAGGCCCGACCTGCTGACCACACTTCAAAGAGGGTGCATTTATGTCCCAAGAATACGACTACATCATTGTGGGTGCCGGCTCCGCCGGTAACACCCTGGCAACCCGCCTGACCGAAGACGAAGGCGTCACCGTCCTGCTGCTGGAAGCCGGCGGCCCCGACTACCGCCTCGACTTCCGTACCCAGATGCCCGCCGCCCTGGCCTTCCCGCTGCAAGGCCGGCGCTACAACTGGGCCTACGAAACCGATCCGGAGCCACACATGGACGGCCGCCGGATGGAATGCGGTCGCGGCAAGGGCCTGGGTGGCTCTTCGCTGATCAACGGCATGTGCTACATCCGTGGCAACGCCATGGACTACGACAACTGGTCGAAACTGCCAGGCCTGGAAGACTGGAGCTACCTCGACTGCCTGCCGTATTTCCGCAAGGCCGAAACCCGCGACATCGGCCCCAACGACTGGCACGGCGGCGATGGCCCGGTCAGCGTGACCACGCCTAAAGCCGGCAACAACCCGCTGTTCCACGCCATGGTGGAAGCGGGCGTGCAGGCCGGTTACCCGCGCACCGAAGACTTGAACGGCTACCAGCAGGAAGGCTTCGGCCCGATGGACCGCACCGTCACGCCTAACGGCCGTCGCGCCAGCACCGCGCGCGGTTACCTGGACATAGCCAAGAAGCGCTCCACACTGACCATCGTCACCCACGCCCTCACCGACAAGGTGTTGTTCGAAGGCAAGCGTGCCGTTGGCGTGCGTTACCTGATCGGTGCCGCCGAAGAGCGCGTGGAAGCCCGTGCGCGTAAAGAAGTGCTGGTGTGCAGCGGCGCAATCGCTTCGCCGCAGCTGCTGCAACGCTCCGGCGTCGGCCCGGCCAAGCTGCTGGAAAGCCTCGACATCCCGGTGGTCCACGACCTGCCCGGCGTCGGCGAAAACCTGCAGGACCACCTTGAGCTGTACCTGCAATATGCATGCACCCAGCCGGTGTCGCTGTACCCGTCGCTGCTCTGGTACAACCAGCCGGCCATCGGTGCAGAGTGGCTGTTCAACGGCACCGGCATCGGCGCCAGCAACCAGTTCGAAGCGGGTGGTTTTATCCGTACCCGTGAAGAATTCGAATGGCCGAACATCCAGTACCACTTCCTCCCGGTCGCGATTAACTACAACGGCAGCAACGGTGTGAAAGAGCACGGTTTCCAGGCGCACATGGGCTCCATGCGCTCGCCGAGCCGTGGCCGCGTGCAACTGAAGTCGAAGAACCCACGGGACTACCCGAGCATCCTCTTCAACTACATGGCCACCGAGCAGGACTGGCAGGAATTCCGCGACGGCATCCGCCTGACCCGTGAAATCATGCAGCAGCCGGCACTGGACCCGTACCGTGGCCGCGAAATCAGCCCGGGCATCGAGGTGCAAACCGATGAGCAGTTGGACAAGTTCATCCGCGAGCACGCCGAGACCGCGTTCCACCCGTCCTGCTCATGCAAGATGGGCGACGACGAGATGGCCGTGGTCGATGGCGAAGGCCGCGTGCATGGCATGCAGGGCCTGCGCGTAGTCGATGCGTCGATCATGCCGATCATCACCACCGGCAACCTGAACGCACCGACGATCATGATCGCCGAGAAAATCGCCGACAAGATCCGTGGCCGCCAGCCGCTGCCGCGCAGCACTGCCGACTACTACGTGGCCGGCGATGCGCCGGTACGTGGCAAGCCGTTGCGTGAAGTGGGACCATTGGCGCAATAACGCCAAACTCTGTGGTGAGCGGGCTTGCCCCGCGCTGGAGTGCGCAGCGCTCCCAAGCTTTTGGGGGCCGCTGCGCAGCCCAACGCGGGGCAAGCCCGCTCGCCACAGGGGCACTTGCCACAAAGAATCACCTCTCCTTGATCGCTCCCCAGCCCCGGCCTACTCTGTGTGCCTGCCCGCGCTGAGCCGCCCACAAGGAAGGCCCCATGTTCGAACACCACGCCACACTCAAGCAGCACTTCAGTGCCCTGCGCACCACCGCCGAATTTTTCTCCCTGCGTTACGTGCGCGAGTCCGGCCAGTACCTGTCGGTGCGCAAGAACGTCGCCGAACCGCCGCACCTGAACCACGACGAAGGCGCCATGCTCACCGTGCGTTTGAACGGTGTGGAAACCTACGCCGCGACCCACGATATTTCCCTGCCTGGCCTGCAAGCCGCCCTCGAGCGCGCCGAACAGCAAGCACGCCTGATAAAACCTCACGCCCTGCTCGACCTGCGCGACCAACCGGTGTCCAGCGACGTCGCCGACTACCTGTCGCCGCACCTCGAGCACGCCTTCCCGTCCTTGAGCGACTGCTACCAACTGCTCGGCGATGAGTCCTCTGCGGTGCCCCAGGACGAGCGCCTGGTGAACTGGGAAGTCAGCCTCGGCCTGACCCATGTCGAGCAGATCTACCTCAACAGTGCCGGCGCCGAACTGCGCCAGGCCCAGCGGTTTGTGTTCCCCGGCGTCAACGTCACCGCCTACGACGGCACCGACAGCCAATCGCGCACCCTCGGCGGCAGTAACTTCGGCCAGCAAGGCGGGTTTGACGTGATCAGCCGCTTCGGCCTGGTGGGCGCCGCGCCGCGCATTGCCGACGAAGCCCTGCAACTGCTGCTGGCGCCCAACACGCCCCAGGGCCCGCGCGACCTGCTGCTGATGCCCGACCAGATGATCCTGCAGATCCACGAGTCCATCGGCCACCCCCTGGAACTCGACCGCATTCTCGGCGACGAGCGCAATTACGCCGGCACCAGTTTTGTGAAGGCCAGCGACTTCGGCCAGTTGCAATACGGCTCCAAGCTGTTGAACGTGACGTTCGACCCGGACATTCCCGAGCAACTGGCCAGCTACGGCCATGACGACGACGGCACCGCCGCCAGCAAGCAATTCCTGATCCGCGAAGGGCTGCTGCTCAAGCCGCTGGGTGGGGCGTTGTCGCAGTTCCGTTCGGGCATGGGCGGCGTGGCCAACAGCCGCGCCAGCAGCTGGAACCGCGCGCCGATCGACCGCATGGCCAACCTGAATATCGAAGCCGGCGATAAGAGCCTGGCGCAACTGATCGGCGGCATCGACAGCGGCATCCTGATGTCGACCAACCGCTCGTGGTCCATCGACGATGCGCGCAACAAGTTCCAGTTCGGCTGCGAGTGGGGCCAGTTGATTGAAAACGGCGAGCTCAAGGGCGTGGTAAAGAACCCCAACTACCGGGCGATTTCCGCGCAGTTCTGGCGCAACCTCAGCGCCGTGGGCGACGCCAGCACCTTCAAGGTGCTGGGCACGCCGAACTGCGGCAAGGGCGAGCCCAACCAGGTGATCCGCGTCGGCCATGCGTCGCCGGCCTGTGTGTTCAGCAACGTTGACGTATTTGGAGGAGATGCCGAATGAACACCTTCAAGGCATTGGTGCAGTGGCTCAAGCAGGCCATCACCGACAAGGAACAATTCCACCTGGGCTATGCGGCAGAATCGTCCGAGTTCGTGCGCTTCAACCACGCCAAGGTGCGTCAGGCCGGGCACGTGCAGCAGGCCAGCCTCAACCTCAAGCTGATCAACGATGGCCGCCATGCCGACCTCGGCATCACCCTGGCCGGCGAGCCCGAGCTGGATCGCCAGCGCCTCGCCGACGGCCTGCGGCAATTGCGCGAAACCCTGCCGCTGCTGCCCCATGACCCGTACCTGCTGCTCAACCACAACGCCTGGCAAAGCCACCACGAACAGGCCCGCCCCTTGCCCGACCTGGCCCAGGTACTGGAAGAAATCAGCCAGGCCGCCGATGGCCTCGACCTGGTCGGCTTCTATGCCGCCGGCCCGATCAGCCGGGGCTTCGCCAGTTCGGACGGTGCGTTTGGCTGGCATCAGGCCAATAGCTTCAACTTCGATTTCAGCCTGTTCCACGCCAATGGCGAGGCGGTAAAAGCCAGCTACGCCGGCGACGCCTGGGACAGCGCCGAGTTCGCCCGGCGCTTCCAGCTGGCGCGTGAACAGCTGGAATTCCTCGGCCGCCCGCTGCACACCGTGGCGCCCGGGCAGTACCGCGCCTACCTCGCGCCGGCGGCGTTGGAAGAAATCATCAGCATCATCACCTGGGGTGGTTTTTCCGCCCAGGCCATCGCCAGCAAAGGCAGCTCGTTGCAACGGCTGTATGCCCGCGAGCAGTCCTTGAGCCCCCTGGTGACGGTGAAAGAACATATCACCGACTCCCTGAGCCAGGCGTTCTCCAGCGAAGGCTACCCGCGCAGTGACGTCACCCTGATCAATGCCGGCCAGGCCGAGGGCCAACTGGTGAACTCCCGCAGCGCCGCCGAATATGGCCTCAGCGCCAACGGCGCCAGCGGCGATGAGTCACCGAGCGCCCTGCAGATCGCGGCGGGCAACCTGGCCCAGGCCGAGATCCTCAAGCAACTGGGCACCGGGCTCTACATCAGCAACCTGTGGTACCTGAACTACTCCGACCTGCCCGCCGCACGCCTGACCGGCATGACGCGCTTCGCCACGTTCTGGGTGGAAGACGGCGAGATCAAGGCGCCGGTCAGCACCATGCGTTTTGATGACAGCGTCTACCAGTTGCTCGGTTCGCAACTGGAAGCGCTGACCGCCGAGCGGGAACTGCTGCTGTCGGCCAGCACTTATAGCCAGCGCAATACCGCGTCCAACCTGTTACCGGGTGCCCTGGTTAAACGCCTGACCCTGACCCTGTAGATACACCCCCCTGTGGGAGCGGGCTTGCCCTCTCCCACCTTGTCCTGTGCTGATTTCAGACATCCCGGTTTCAGCCCTTCCTACCGTAGATTCTCTTCCTCCCAGTCTGCACGGGCAGCCTGTTGTCGCCTGCGGAAAACCTCGTTATAACGGTTAGTGGCACCCCGCCACCTCACCCACGAGAGCACGACCTTGCCCGGGAAGGGCAAGCTGGAGCGTTGACATGAACCATGGAAGTTTTGTCATAGAAAAGCTGTTCAAGCACTACAACGTTCATGTTGAGCAGTTGGGAAACGATTCGGAAAAGAAGACCATCCTGATGGTCAATGGCGCACTGTCCACCACACGCTCATTCGCCCGTACCAGCAAATGCCTGGCCGAGCATTTCAATGTGTTGTTGTTCGACCTGCCCTTCTCGGGCTATTCCCGCGAACACAACACCGACCTGGATCTGGTGACCAAGGATGACGAGGTGCAAATCCTGCGCGCCCTGGTCGAGCGCTTCCAGGTCAACCACCTGGTCTCGGCCTCCTGGGGCGGCATCTCCACGCTGCTGACCCTGGCGCACAACCCGCCGTCGATCGAAAGCTCGGTGGTGATGGCCCTGGCGCCCAACCTCAACCAGGCCATGCTCGACTATGTGGAGCGCGTGCGGGTGCTGATCGAGGCCGATGACAAATCCGCCGTCGGCCACCTGCTGAACGAGACCGTCGGCAAATACCTGTCGCCACGCCTCAAGCGCAACAACCATCGGCACCTGTCGAACATGGCCACCACCGAGTACCGTCAGGCGCGCTTTCATATCCACCAGGTGCTGGCATTGGGTGATGGCAACTACCTGCCGGCGCTGCGGCAGATCGAAACCCCGGTGCACTTTCTCAATGGTGCGCTGGACGAATACACCCCCGCCGCCGAGGCCCGACTGTTCAAACAGTACGTGGGCCACAGCAGCTTTGCGGTGGCCGAACACACTGGGCATTTACTCGACCTGGAGTCCCGCGAGGCGGCTTTGGCGGTGCACCGGGCGTTGTTGGATTTCCTGGTGGGAGAGCACGCGAACTTGTCGGACTTAGATGAACCGCCAGTGGGAAAAGGAGCGACGAATGGCGCATAATCGCCGACACATAGCCGGCTAACAAAAAGGTACCCCATGCCAGAGCGTGCCCCTCTCGATGCCAAGACCGCCCGCTGGCTCCCCTGGGTGGTCGCGATTGCCTTCTTCATGCAATCGCTGGATGGGACGATTCTCAACACGGCGCTGCCGGCCATGGCCCGGGACCTGGCGGAAAACCCGCTGCGCATGCAAGGGGTGGTGATCGCCTACATGCTCACCGTCGCCCTGCTGATCCCGGCCTCGGGCTGGATCGCCGACCGCTTCGGCACCAAGAAGATTTTCTTCGGTGCGATCATGCTGTTCAGCATCGGCTCCTTGCTGTGCGCCCTGTCCAGCAGCCTGACCATGCTGGTGGGCGCGCGGGTCATCCAGGGCCTCGGCGGTGCGCTGATGCTGCCGGTCGGGCGGCTCGTGGTGCTACGTGCCTACCCCCGCTCCGAACTGGTGCGGATCATGGGCTTCATCACCATCCCCGGTCTGCTCGGGCCCTTGCTCGGCCCGACCATGGGCGGCTGGATGGTGCAATACCTGACCTGGCACTGGATCTTCCTGATCAACCTGCCGGTGGGCATGATCGGTTGCTACGCCGTGTGGAAATTCATCCCTGACCTGCGCGGCAGCGAGCGCACACGCTTCGATGGCCTCGGCTTTCTGTTGTTCGGCGCGGCGATGGTGCTGATCACCATTGCCATGGAAGGCCTGGGCGAGCTGCACCTGCCGCACCTGCGGGTGATGCTGCTGCTGTTCGGCGGGTTGGCGTGCCTGGCGGCGTACTGGCTGCGCGCCGGGCATATCGATAACCCGCTGTTTTCACCGGCGCTGTTCAAGACCCGCACCTTCGCGGTGGGCATCCTCGGCAACCTGTTCGCGCGCCTGGGCAGCGGTGCCTTGCCGTTCCTGGTGCCGTTGCTGCTGCAGGTGGCCCTGGGGTACTCGCCGTCCCAGGCCGGCATGAGCATGCTGCCCCTGGCGGCGGCGGCGATGTTCGCCAAGTCGGTGGCGCGTCCGTTGATCGAGCGTCTGGGTTATCGCGTGGTGCTGACCGGCAACACCCTGGCCCTGGGCATCATGCTGGCGAGCATGGGCCTGGTCAGCGAACAGACGCCCTACCCGCTGCTGCTGGCCATGCTGGCGGTGCTGGGGGCGATCAACTCGCTGCAATTTACCGCGATGAACACCGTCACCCTCATCGACCTTGATGACGCCCAGGCCAGCAGCGGCAACAGTCTGCTGTCGGTGGTGGCGCAACTGTCCCTGAGCCTGGGGGTGGCCTGTGCCGGTGCATTGCTCGGCGGGTTTACCGCAGAATCGGGCAACGACGGCGTGAGCACGGTGCTCGGCGCGTTCCAGCTGACCTTCCTCACCGTGGGCATCATGGCAATGCTGGCGGCGGCGATCTTCCTGCAACTGTCGCCCCAAGACGGCAAACGGGCGGCCAGCCCGGAACAGCATATCGAGCATTAACCGGCGTCTCGTCTAGAACTTGCGGGGAAATTCCCACAGGGCTGGTACACTGCGCGACATTTTGTTTTGCAGAGCCAGTCCCGTGACTACCATCGCCACCGCTTTTAATACTTTGCCCCTGTCCGCCGCCATGCTGGCTAACCTCGACTCGCTGGGTTATGTCGAGATGACGCAGATCCAGGCGCAAAGCTTGCCGGTGATCCTCAAGGGGCTGGACCTGATTGCCCAGGCCAAGACCGGCAGCGGCAAGACCGCGGCGTTCGGCATTGGCCTGCTGAACCCGATCAACCCGCGCTACTTCGGCTGCCAGGCCCTGGTGATGTGCCCGACCCGTGAGCTGGCCGACCAGGTCGCCAAGGAAATCCGCCGCCTGGCCCGCGCCGAAGACAACATCAAGGTCCTGACCCTGTGCGGCGGCGTGTCCCTCGGCCCGCAGATCGCTTCCCTGGAGCACGGCGCCCACGTGATCGTCGGCACCCCGGGCCGTATCCAGCAACACCTGCGCAAGGGTTCGCTGGTGCTGGACGGCTTGAACACCCTGATCCTCGACGAAGCCGACCGCATGCTCGACATGGGCTTCTACGACGCCATCGAAGACATCATCAGCAAGACCCCGCCGCGCCGCCAGACCCTGCTGTTCTCGGCCACCTACCCGGTGAGCATCAAGCAACTGGCCTCGAAATTCATGCGCGCGCCGCAGCAAGTGAAAGCCGAAGCGTTCCACTCCGACGACCAGATCGAGCAGCGCTTCTACGAGATTTCCCCGGAAGAGCGCATGGACGCCGTGACCAAGGTGCTGGCGCATTTCCGCCCGGCCTCCTGCGTGGCGTTCTGCTTCACCAAGCAGCAAGTGCAGGAAACCGTCGACCACCTGACGGCCAAGGGCATCTCCGCCGTCGGCCTGCATGGCGACCTGGAACAGCGCGACCGTGACCAGGTATTGGCGATGTTCGCCAACCGCAGTACCTCGGTGCTGGTGGCCACCGACGTCGCCGCCCGCGGCCTGGACATCGACGCGCTGGACATGGTCATCAACGTCGAACTGGCCCGCGACTCGGAAATCCACATCCACCGCGTGGGCCGTACCGGTCGTGCCGGTGAGACCGGCATCGCCATCAGCCTGGTGGCGCCGTCCGAAGCACACCGCGCCCAAGCCATCGAGCAACTGCAGAAGTCGCCGCTGAACTGGGACCAACTGGACAACCTCAAGCCGCAAAGCGGTGGTCCGCTGCTGCCGGTGATGAGCACCCTGTGCATCGCCGCCGGACGCAAAGACAAGGTGCGCCCGGGCGACATCCTCGGCGCATTGACGGGCGAAGCCGGCATCCCGGGTGCCCAGGTCGGCAAGATCGCGATCTTCGACTTCCAGGCATTCGTGGCCGTGGAACGCGGCATCGCCAAGCAGGCGTTGCAGCGCTTGAACGACGGCAAGATCAAAGGCCGCTCGTTGCGCGTTCGGATCCTGTAACACGATCTCCGACCTATATGGAGATCCAATGTGGGAGCGGGCTTGCTGTGGTGAGCGGGCTTGCCCCGCGCTGGGCTGCGAAGCAGCCCCATTGAATCGGGAGCAAGCTCCCCTCACCACAGCAACCCCCCGCCCCCAGTTTTGATTGCATTCCAGACCCGTATTTTTATGAGGACATTGCTGTGCGCTCGACCGAAGTTGTGATCATTGGCGCCGGCGCCGCAGGCTTGATGTGCGCACTGACCGCCGCCGGGCGTGGGCGCAAGGTGATGTTGCTCGACCATGCGAACAAGGCCGGCAAGAAGATCCTGATGTCCGGCGGTGGCCGCTGCAATTTCACCAATATGTACACCGAGCCGGCCAATTTCCTCTCGCACAACGCGCACTTCTGCAAGTCGGCCCTGGCCCGTTACACCCAGTGGGATTTCATCGGCCTGGTGGCCAAGCACGGCGTGCCGTACCACGAGAAGAAACTCGGCCAGCTGTTCTGCGATAACAAATCCAGCGACATCCTCGGCATGCTGTTGGACGAATGCATCCAGACCGGCGTGAGCCTGCACCTGGACACTTCGATTGAAGAAATCGCCAAGCTCGACAGCGGCTACCAGTTGCAGACCACCTTGGGTGAACTGCGCTGCGAATCCCTGGTGATCGCCACCGGCGGCCTGTCGATCCCGACCCTGGGCGCCAGCGGCTTTGGCTATCAAGTCGCCAGGCAGTTCGGCCATGAGCTGTTGCCGACCCGCGCCGGGCTGGTGCCGTTCACCATCACCGACCAGCTCAAGGACTTGTGTGGCGAGCTGTCCGGGACCTCGGTGGATTGCCTGGTCAGCTGCAACGGCCAGAGCTTTCGCGAGAACCTCCTGTTTACCCATCGCGGCCTCAGCGGCCCGGCGATTCTGCAGATTTCCTCCTACTGGGAGTCCGGCGACACGCTGGAGATCAACCTGCTGCCCGACCACGACGCCCACACCTGGCTGCAACAGCAGCAGGTCGAGCGCCCCAACAGCGAGCTGAAAACCCTGCTGGGTGAAATCTTCACCAAGAAGATGGCCAACCTGCTGGCGGACACCTGGTTCGCGTCCAAGCCGATGAAGCAGTACACCCACGCCGAAGTGGCCGACATCGCGCAAAAACTCTCGAGCTGGCAGCTGGTGCCGGCGGGCACCGAAGGCTACCGCACAGCCGAGGTGACCTTGGGCGGCGTGGATACGCGGGAAGTCTCGTCCAAGACCATGGAATCGCTGAAAAGCCCGGGCTTGTACTTTATTGGGGAAGTGCTGGATGTGACCGGGCATCTGGGCGGGTTTAACTTCCAGTGGGCGTGGGCCTCGGGTTACGCCGCAGCGCAGTACGCCTGATGAATGTGGGAGGGGGCTGGCTCCTTCCCACATTTGATTTGCGGTATGCCTGGGAATAATTTGCTGACAGATGTGATCACCACCCTTGCCGTGGCGTCACTGATGGCTCAATTTAGCGGCATCGTCCCGGAAGACTCCAGACTTCATGTCATCGACCTCGTTCAAGCAGTCCATGCGGCGCCTGTGGGCGCTGGATAAATTCAGCTACAGCATCCGGGTGTTTATCGCCCTCACCGGCAGCATGGCGCTGTGCTGGTATCAGGATGAAATGACCCTGCTGATCCCGCTGTTCCTGGGGATTATCGCCAGCGCCCTGGCCGAGACCGACGACAGTTGGCAAGGCCGCCTCAACGCCCTGGCGGTGACGCTGGTGTGTTTCAGCATTGCCGCGCTGTCGGTGGAGCTGTTGTTCCCCTACCCCTGGATTTTCGCCATCTCCCTGGCCCTGGCCACGTTCTGCCTGACCATGCTCGGCGCCTTGGGCGAACGCTATGGTGCGATTGCTTCGGCCACCTTGATCCTGTCGGTCTACACCATGATCGGCGTGGACCAGCGCGGCGGCGCCGTCAGTGATTTCTGGCATGAGCCGTTGCTGCTGGTGGCCGGCGCCGCCTGGTACGGCGCGTTGTCGGTGCTGTGGCAGGCGCTGTTTTCCAACCAGCCGGTGCAGCAGAGCCTGGCGCGGTTGTTCCGTGAGCTGGGGCGCTACCTGAAGCTCAAGTCGTCGTTGTTCGAACCGATTCGCCAACTGGACGTGGAAGCCCGCCGCCTGGAACTCGCCCAGCAAAACGGCCGGGTGGTGGCGGCGCTGAATGCGGCGAAGGAAATCATCCTGCACCGCGTCGGCAATGGCCGGCCGGGGTCGAAGGTCAGTCGCTACCTCAAGCTGTACTTCCTGGCCCAGGACATCCACGAACGCGCCAGCTCGTCCCACTATCCTTACAACGCCCTGGCCGATGCGTTCTTCCACAGCGATGTGCTGTTCCGCTGCCAACGCCTGTTGCGCCAGCAAGGCAAGGCCTGCCAGTCCCTGGCCGAGTCGATCCAGTTGCGCCAGCCGTTCATCTATGACGACAGCTTCGCCGAAGCCCTCAGCGACCTGAACGCCTCCCTGGAACACCTGCGCATCCAGAGCAACCCGGCCTGGCGCGGCCTGCTGCGCTCCTTGCGCGCCCTGGCGGCCAACCTGTCCACCCTTGACCGCCTGCTCGGCGACGCCAGCAACCCCGACGCCCTGGCCGATGCCACCGACAGCAACCTGCTGGACCGCGCCCCACGCAACCTGAAGGAAATGTGGACGCGCCTGCGTACCCAACTCACGCCGACATCGCTGCTGTTCCGCCATGCGCTGCGCCTGTCCCTGGCGCTGACCGTCGGCTACGGCATGCTGCATGCGATCCACGCCTCCCAGGGCTACTGGATCATCCTCACCACGCTGTTCGTTTGCCAACCGAACTACGGTGCCACGCGGCGCAAGCTCGGCCAGCGAATCATCGGCACCGCCATCGGCCTCACCGTGGCGTGGGCGCTGTTCGACCTGTTCCCAAGCCCGCTGGTGCAATCAATGTTCGCCATCGCCGCCGGCCTGGTGTTCTTTATCAACCGCACCACCCGCTACACCCTGGCCACGGCGGCGATCACCCTGATGGTGCTGTTCTGCTTCAACCAGGTGGGCGATGGCTACGGACTGTTCCTGCCACGCCTGTTCGATACCCTGCTCGGCAGCCTGATCGCGGGCCTGGCGGTGTTCCTGTTCCTCCCGGACTGGCAAGGCCGACGACTGAACAAAGTGCTGGCCAACACCCTGACCTGCAACAGCATCTACCTGCGCCAGATCATGCAGCAATACGCCGCCGGCAAGAGCGACGACCTGGCCTACCGCCTGGCCCGGCGCAATGCCCACAACGCCGATGCGGCGCTGTCCACCACCCTGGCGAATATGCTGATGGAGCCTGGGCATTTCCGTAAGGAAGCGGATGTGGGCTTCCGCTTCCTGGTGCTGTCGCACACCTTGCTCAGCTACCTGTCGGGGCTCGGGGCACACCGCGAAACCCAACTGCCGGCCGAGGTGCGCGCGCACTTGATCGATGGCGCCGGCAATAGCCTGGCGGCGAGCATTGACGAAATCGCCACCGGGCTGGCGAACAAGCAGCCGATTGCGATTCAGAGCGATGCCGAGGAGGCCTTGGCGGCGGACCTGGAGCAGATGCCGGATGAGATTGATGAAGGGCAGCGGCTGGTGCAGACGCAGTTGGCGTTGATATGCAGACAGTTGGGACCGTTGCGCACGCTGGCGGCGCATTTGATCAAGGACACCAGCGCGGCTTAGACCGCTATCGGGGGCAAGCCCCCTCCCACATGTTGACTGTGTTTACAAATCAAAACTGTGGAAGGGGGCTTGCCCCCGATGAGGCCCGCACAGGCCCTACATGCCATGGGCCTTCATCAACCGCTCATAACTGCCATCCGCCTTCATCCTGGCAATCTCGCGGTCAAAACCGGCAACGATCTGCGCATGCTCAGGGTTCTTCAGGCTGACCAGGATATGCAGGCTGTTTTCGCTCAGCGGTGTGGGCAGAAACTCCACCGCATTGCGCACCCGCACCGACTCGCGCGACAAGTAATAGCGCGCCACATACTCATCCTCCACGGTCAACCGCACCCGCTGCGCCGCCAGCATGCGCACCGCCATGGCGAAGTTATGCACCGGCACTTTCTGCAACTGCCCATCCCCATCGAACGCCGCTGAATAGGCATAACCGCGCACCACGGCAATGGGATAGTCGTGCAACTGCTCCAGGTTCTGGAACTCGATGGGATCGTCACGGCGCTTGATGAAACGTACGCGATTGAGCAGGTATTCGCCGGAAAACTGCCCCAATTGTGTACGGGCCTCGTCGTACCAGGCGTTGACCAGCACGTCATAGCGCCCGTCGCCCACCCCCATCAGCGCCCGCGCCCAGGGCACCTGTTGGAAGTCGCTGGCATAGCCCGCACGGGCCAGGGCCGTGGTGACTATATCGGTGGCCAGGCCACCGTTGATCAAGGTGGCATCGGTAAACGGTGGCCAGGCATCCGCGACCAGGCGCAGACGCTGTGCGAACACAGGTGTCGCCAGCAACAACACTCCAATCAAAGCAACGGCACGAGACAATCGCGGCATGCTCAAAATCCTTGGCGGCAGGCGGTGGCCTTGGCTCAGGCAGGGCCTGAGGTTCTAACATTAGCTCAGATTACACAAAGAAACGGGCGTCGAGAGCACTCAATGATGGCAAATTGATTTCATTCACAAAAATAGTCGATTTAGACAGAGTCGCCCGCTGCGCTTACTATCCAGAACAGACATTCAAGCGAGAACACACCATGACAGTCGATTGGGTCTGTAAACATCACACCGACCTTGGCAAGGAGCAGCTGTACGCCATTTTGCGTTTGCGCGGCGAGGTCTTTGTTGTCGAGCAGAAGTGCGTCTACCAGGATATCGACGGGCAAGACCTGGCGGGCGATACCCATCACCTGATGGCCTGGAAAGACGACGAGCTGGTGGCCTACCTGCGGCTGCTGGACCCGGAGTCCCAGGGCGGCGACGTGGTGATCGGCCGTGTAATCGTGGCGCCGGTTGCACGGGGCACCGGGCTGGGGCACCAGATGATGGAAGAAACCCTCAGGCAGATTGACGATATCTGGCCTGAGACGCCGATCTTCCTGTCAGCCCAGGCCCATCTGCAGGGGTATTACGGGCGGTATGGGTTTGTGGTGGCGGGAGAGGAATACCTGGAGGATGACATTCCGCATATCGGGATGCGGCGTACTTGAGGCTTGCTCCCGATAGCGTCGGCCCCGCCACCGCTGAACTCAGGGGTAACCCAGAACCCGCTTGATCTGGCTGAGATTCACCTCGATCCACCCCCGATCAATCGCGCCCCAATCGCGAATCCGATAATGCCCGGCATGGTTGCGGGCCCCATCCTCCTGCTCGAACTCACACACAATATCCAGGTCCGCCAGCGCCGCAATCGTGTCCTGCGCGGTGCGCCGGGGCATGCCGGTGACCTCGGTCAGCGCCGGGACGCTGCTGGCCAGCCCACTGTCGATCAGGTACGCCACGTACAGCCGGCGGTAGAAGCTGCTTTTGGTCTTGCTCACATCCATGGTTGGTCGCCTTGTGCGGTCAGGGCTTGCCCTGCAGGTCGCGATACGTGAGGTACACCCGCAGGTCGAATTCCACCTGGTGGTAGCCGGGCATCATGTAGTCGCAGAGTTTGTAGAACGCTTTGTTGTGGTCCGATTCCTTGAAGTGCGCCAGCTCGTGAACCACGATCATGCGCAGGAATTGCGGCGCGACCTCTTTGAACAGCGAGGCAATGCGGATCTCTTTCTTGGATTTGAGGTTGCCGCCCTGCACCCGCGAAATCGTGGTGTGCAGGCCCAGGGCGCGGTGGGTCAGGTCCAGGCGGTTATCGAACAGCACTTTGTCGATGGCCGGCGCGTTGCGCAGGTGTTCCTGCTTCAAGGCCTGGGCATAGGCGTACAGGGCTTTGTCGCTCTGCACCCCATGGCGGTCGGGGTAACGCTGTTCCAGGTAGGCGCCCAACTGGTCCTTGGCGATCAGTTGGCGCACTTGCTCCTGGAGGGCAGCGGGGTAGGCCTGGAGGTATTTCAGCGCGGTCATTGGGGTCTGCAACAGGATTCGGATGGGCGCCAGTGTAGCGAATTCAGCGCACGCGGGCGCGTGACCAGTCGACCACTTCTTCAGCCATCAGGGGCTGCGCCGCCCACGGCCCCTGGATAAACGGGCAACCCTGGGCCTTGAGCCACTGGGCCTGCTCCTGGGTTTCCACGCCCTCGGCCACCACGACCACCTCAAAATGCCTGCACAGCTCGATAATACTGCGCGCCATCGCCGCGTCCCGCACCGAGCCCGGCAGCCGCGCAACCAATTGCGGATCAAGCTTGAGCGTATCGAAGGCCAGGTCGCGCAAATGCGCCAGGGAACATTGCCCCGAACCGAAGTCATCCAGGGCGATACGCACCCCAATACGGCGCAGCAACTTGAGCTGCTTGGCGGCCTCTTCCAGGTTACTCATCAGGCAGTCCTCGCTGATTTCCACCTCCAACTGGTACCCCTCCAGCCCATAGCGCTCCAGCATCTGCTGCAGTTGGTTCACCAGGTTAGGCATATTGAACTGGCTGCTGCTCAGGCTCACGCTCAGCACCAATTCATCGTCGAACGCGGCTTGCCACGCCTGGCGCTGGGCGGCGATCTGCTGATAGATCCACGCGCTCAGTTGACTGATCAGCCGCGCCTCTTCCAGCAAGGGTAAAAACAGCCCCGGCGGCACATCTCCGACGCTGGGGTGCCGCCAGCGCAACAACACCTCAACGCCGCGCAAACGCCCATCCACCAGCGAAACCTGGGGCTGATAGACCAGGGTGAAATCCTTGTTTTGAATCGCCGTGCGCACGCTGTCTTCAAGCATCAACCGCGAGCGGGCGCGACCGTTCATTTCCTGGTCGTAATAACGATATTGCTGGCGGCCGGCGCGCTTGGCTTCGTACATGGCGATGTCGGCCGCGCGCAGCAAACCACTCAAATCCGAGCCGCAATCCGGGAAGGTGGCAATGCCGATGCTGACGCCGAGCATCACATCCAAACCGTCGACCTGCTGGCACACCGACACTCGCTCGATCAGCTTTTCCGAGATCTTTGCCGCCTGCTCCGGAAACTCCAGCTCCAGCAACGCCGTGAATTCATCGCCGCCCATGCGGCCGATAATGTCGTAGGAGCGCAGACAACCCTGCAATTGCTCCGAGACCCAGCGCAATACACGGTCGCCGGCATCATGGCCCAGGGAATCGTTGACCCGCTTGAAACCGTCAAGGTCCAGGTACAGCAACACCAGGGACTGCTCTGTCCGCTCACTGCGGGATAAGGTGTTTTCCACCGCCTGGTAGAAACCGCGCCGGTTCAACAGCCCGGTCAGCGGATCCGTCACGGCCTGGAATTCCAGCTGCTGGTGCAGGTGGCGCACTTCGGACATATCCAGCACCGTCACCACCATGGCCTTCTGTTCTGCGGGCAGCGGCGCGCAGGACAACGCCACCGGCACTTGCTGGCCACGGCTGGTGCGCAGGAGCGCATCGTGCAGGCGCCAGGTTTCACCGCGGCGGTAGTCGGCGTACATTTGCGAATCTGGCCATGTGGGCACATGGGGCTTTTGCAGGAAACTCAGGAAGTCCTGGCCTTGCAGTTCCTGGATCGTGGCATTGAGCAGGCGCGAAATCGCCGGGTTGGCGTATTCGATCACGCCCTCTTCACTCACCACCAGGATGCCCTCGGCGGCATTGTCCAATACCGAGGCATTGAACGCCCGGGCGGACTCCAGGTCATGGCTCAGGCGCTGCAAGGCCCGGCGGTTGCGCTGGTGCTCCAGCAACGCCTGGACCTTGGGCTTGAGGATGTGCGGGTCGAAGGGCTTGAACAGGTAGTCGATGGCGCCGCTGGCGTAGCCTTCCAGCACGGCGGCGGGGGATTGGGCGTTGGCACTCAGGAAAATGATCGGGGTCATGCGCGTGCGCTGGCTGCCGCGCATCAAGCGAGCGACTTCGAAACCGTCCATGCCGGGCATCATCACATCCAGCAGCACCAGGTCGACCTCATGCTGCAGCAGCAACTCGAGGGCTTCCACCCCGGACGCGGCGGTGATCACCACCCAATCATCACGTTGCAGAAGCGCACGCATGCTGATCAGATTTTCCGGGTAGTCATCGACCACCAGAAGAACCGAACTGCCATCGCCATGAGGTGGAGCGCATTCCATGCTAGGTCTCTTCCTTGGGTCTACTCCGGTCACTTCTGAGAGAAAACCCGGACAAACATTGAGGCCTCACTCTAGCCCCGGATCCTGAAAATCAGAAGTGACGTGGACGCCATCATTGCGCCAAAGTTCAGTCAGCCGACTAACGGTCAACCTCTACAGCCCACGGTTCATGGGAAACATGGCTTTTTGGCATTCCCTTGGCGCCAATAAATTGCCAGCAAGTGTTTAACAACTGGCTGACCACCGCCTATAAAGAACCTGTCAGGCCCCCGGGCCAAAGCCTTCACCCCCTGTAAAAGGCCAATGCCATGATCGACCTCTCCACTTGGAACCTGAGCATTCCGGTCGGCTCGCCCCCCGCGACCATCGACACGCCAAAGCTACTCAGCGGCTTCAACGACCAATACTTCCAGGCCGAAGGCAGCAACGTGCAATTCTGGACCCCCGTCACCGGCACCCGCACCGAAAACGCCGTGTACCCGCGCAGCGAACTGCGCGAAACCTACGCCGACGGCCGCCTGCGCAACTGGACCTACCCCGAAGCCGACAACTTCCTGCGCGCCACCCTGGCGGTCAACCAGGTGCCCTCCAGCGGCAAGATCGTCATCGGCCAGATCCACGCCTACGACAGCCAGAAACCGCTGATCAAGCTCGAATACCAGTTCAAGGAAAAGACCCAGACCGGCAACATCGTCGCCAAGGTGCGCATGCGCCCGGACGAAGATGAAAGCCGCGTGATCATCGTCGCGTCCAATGTGCCGCTGGAGAAAAGCTTCACCTACGTGATCAACCTCAACAAGGCCGGCCTGCTCAGCGTGTACGCCGCTGACAGTGAGTGGAACGAGCGCATTGGTGCGGCGTGGGCCGCCAAGCCCTTGTACTTCAAGGCGGGCGCATATGTGCAGGACAACAGCGGGGACAGCAAGGAAGGCGCGAAGGTGACGTTTGCCAAGTTGGATATTGATCACGAGTGAACGGATCGGCCTCGATTCGAGCAGGCAATGCCCGATAGGCGCAAGACTGATTTCCTGCCAAAAAAAAGCCCGCATCGCTGCGGGCTTCTTTTTTAACGCCTGAGGCTCAATTCACCTTAGCGTTCAACTCACCTTTCAGATAACGCTGGTACATCGCTTCCAACGAGATCGGCTTGATCTTCGAAGCGTTGCCCGCAGTGCCGAAGGCTTCGTAACGAGCGATACACACATCACGCATCGCGGTCACAGTCGCGCCGAAGAACTTGCGCGGGTCGAACTCGCTCGGGTTGGTGGCCATCAGGCGGCGCATCGCGCCGGTGGACGCCAGGCGCAGGTCGGTGTCGATGTTGACCTTGCGCACGCCGTACTTGATGCCTTCGACGATTTCTTCAACCGGTACGCCGTAGGTTTCTTTGATGTCGCCGCCGTACTGGTTGATGATCGCCAGCCATTCCTGCGGGACCGAGGAAGAACCGTGCATCACCAGGTGGGTGTTAGGGATGCGCTTGTGGATTTCCTTGATGCGGTCGATGGCCAGTACGTCGCCGGTCGGTGGCTTGGTGAACTTGTAGGCGCCGTGGCTGGTGCCGATAGCGATCGCCAGGGCGTCCACTTGGGTCTTCTTGACGAAGTCGGCGGCTTCTTCCGGGTCGGTCAGCATCTGGCTGTGATCCAGCACGCCTTCGGCGCCGATGCCGTCTTCTTCACCGGCCATGCCGGTTTCCAGGGAGCCCAGGCAACCCAGTTCGCCTTCAACCGAAACGCCGCAGGCGTGGGCCATGGCCACGGTTTGTTGGGTTACGCGTACGTTGTACTCGTAGTCGGTCGGGGTCTTGCCGTCTTCGCCGAGGGAGCCGTCCATCATCACCGAGCTGAAGCCCAGTTGGATGGAACGCTGGCACACGTCAGGGCTGGTGCCGTGGTCCTGGTGCATGCACACCGGGATGTGCGGGAATTCTTCGATCGCGGCGAGGATCAGGTGACGCAGGAACGGGGCACCGGCGTATTTGCGCGCACCGGCCGAAGCCTGGACGATCACTGGGGAGTCGGTCTTGTCAGCGGCTTCCATGATGGCGCGCATCTGCTCAAGGTTGTTGACGTTAAAGGCTGGGACGCCGTAGCCGAACTCGGCTGCGTGGTCCAGCATTTGACGCATGCTGATAAGTGCCATTGTGTTGTCTCTCCCGGTCGAGGGTCGTTAATCGTGCAAGCCTGCCGTAGCAGCGGCTGCTATTCAAGTTATTGCAGGTCAGGCTTTGCATGCCTGGCGTGCTGAATCGTTATTGCTGATGTGGAAGGGGGGCTTGCCCCCGATGACAGTGCCTCAGTCAGCACATGGGGGTGCTGACAAACCGCTATCGGGGGCAAGCCCCCTTCCACATTTGGATCTCATCAAAGTTGAAATCTTATTGGGCCTTGCAGCCCCGCCCGATCAAATCGTCAGTGGCAACCCAGTAAACCAGGCCTTCCTCACCTTTTGTGTGAAACGCCAACTGGTCGTTGCTGTACAGCACGCCCGAAGCCGCCACATCCTGTTTGAGGCGATAAACCTGGTCGGAACCGCCGAGGCGTACATCCACCTCACTGCGGGCCTGGTTGGCGAAGCGCCAGTTGACCTCGGCCTTGCTGTCGCAGGTCCAGGTGGTCCACTTACCTTCCGGCTCTGCCTTGTTGAACATGTTCATGCTGCTGCAACCGGCCAATAGGGCCAGGGCTGCCAGGGCGAAAACGCCTTTCATTGCCAATCCTCGCAGCGGGGCCAAAGGCCGCCGATGCCGTCGGTTAGTTGATCAGACCCGTCAAGGGCAACCCTGTTCCTGACCGTTGGGCGCGGAGTCGTATTTCTCCAGCCGTTCGTTGCCGATGCGCTTGTTGATTACCGGCATGGTCTCGGCTTGCCAGTCAGCCTGATAGCAGCTTTTTTTCTGCTCCGTGGCAGGTTTGCCTGCCGCCGGCGCTGCGCTTGGCGTGCTGCCGCAGCCGGCCAACAGGCCCGCTGCGATCACCATTGCCAACGACTTGATCATGGGAACACTCCTTTTCCGGATCACGAGCCTTAGCCTTTGGCTCGGGTTTCCAGCACTTCAACGGCGGGCAGGACTTTGCCTTCGACGAATTCGAGGAATGCGCCGCCACCGGTAGAAATGTAGGAGATCTGGTCGGCAACGCCATATTTATCGATGGCCGCCAGGGTGTCGCCGCCGCCGGCGATGGAGAATGCCGAGCTGTCTGCGATGGCCTTGGCCAGCACTTTGGTGCCGTTGCCGAACTGGTCGAACTCGAACACGCCGACCGGACCGTTCCACAGGATGGTCTGGGAGGCTTTCAGCAGTTCTGCAAAATTGGCTGCAGTTTGCGGGCCGATGTCCAGGATCATGTCGTCGGCGGCCACGTCGGCGATGAGCTTGACGGTGGCTTCGGCGGTTTCAGCGAACTCCTTGGCAACCACCACGTCCACCGGCAACGGCACGCTGACCTTGGCGGCGATGGCACGGGCGGTGTCGAGCAGGTCCGGCTCGTACAGGGATTTGCCCACCGGGTGGCCTGCTGCCGCCAGGAAGGTATTGGCAATGCCACCGCCAACGATCAACTGGTTGCAGATCTGGCTCAGGCTGTTGAGCACGTCCAACTTGGTGGACACCTTGGAGCCGGCAACGATGGCAGCCATCGGTTGGGCCGGAGCGCCCAGGGCCTTGCCCAATGCCTCCAGTTCAGCCGCCAGCAATGGGCCGGCAGCCGCCACCTTGGCGAACTTGGCCACGCCGTGGGTCGAACCCTCGGCACGGTGGGCGGTGCCGAACGCGTCCATCACGAACACGTCGCACAGGGCGGCGTATTGCTGGGCCAGTTCGTCGCTGTTCTTTTTCTCGCCTTTGTTGAAGCGCACGTTTTCGAACAGCACGATGTCGCCAGGCTTAACGTCGACACCGCCCAGGTAGTCAGCCACCAGCGGCACATCACGGCCCAGGGCTTTGCTCAGGTAGTCGGCTACCGGCTTGAGGCTGTTTTCGGCGGAGAACTCACCTTCGGTCGGGCGACCCAGGTGGGAGCAGACCATCACGGCCGCGCCTTTTTCCAGGGCCAGCTTGATGGTCGGCAGCGAGGCCAGGATTCGCGCATCGCTGGTGACAACACCGTCCTTGACGGGGACGTTGAGGTCTTCGCGAATCAGTACGCGCTTACCTTGCAGATCGAGGTCGGTCATCTTCAACACGGTCATGGGTGGCAGTTCCTGAATTACTGTTGAGGTTGTTTAGAGGCGATATGCAGATAATGTTCCGCAACATCCAGCATTCGGTTGGCAAAGCCCCATTCGTTGTCGAACCAGGCCAGGATGTTCACCAGCCTCGGGCCGGAAACGCGGGTCTGGCTGGCATCGACAATCGCCGAATGCGGGTCATGGTTGAAATCACAACTGGCGTGGGGCAACTCGGTGTAGGCCAGCAAGCCTTTGAGCGGGCCGCTGGTGGCGGCGTCGCGCAGGATCCGGTTGACCTCCGTCGCATCCGTGTCGCTGACGGTTTGCATGGTGATGTCCAGGCAGGACACGTTCACCGTCGGCACCCGTACGGCTTTGGCCTGGATTCGCCCGGCAAGTTCCGGCAGCAGGCGTTCGATGCCGCGCGCCAGACCGGTGGATACCGGAATTACCGATTGGAACGCCGAGCGCGTGCGGCGCAGGTCTTCATGGTGATAGGCGTCGATCACCGGCT
The DNA here is from genome assembly GCF_003058245.1 of Pseudomonas sp. GV047. Lineage (NCBI taxonomy): Bacteria > Pseudomonadati > Pseudomonadota > Gammaproteobacteria > Pseudomonadales > Pseudomonadaceae > Pseudomonas > Pseudomonas sp. GV047. The sequence continues at coordinate 97,952 of NZ_QCWA01000002.1, forward strand.
GGTCGTTCATCGCCGAGTGGATGGTGGTGATCGACACGTAGTCCAGGCCGATCGCCTGATCCAGCAGGCGCAACAGCGGCACGCTGCAGTTGGTGGTGCAGGAGGCGTTGGACACCAGCAGCTCACTGCCGGTCAGGCAATCCTGGTTGATGCCGTAGACGATGGTGGCATCGACATCCGCCTCGCTGGCCATCGGCTGGGAAAACAGCACACGCGGTGCGCCGGCGTCGAGGAAACGCTGGCCATCGGCACGGGTGTGATAGGCACCGGAGCATTCCAACACCAGGTCGACGCCCAGCGCCGCCCAGTCGATGCCCTCGGGTGTGGCGCTGCGCAACACTTTCACGCAGTCGCCGTTGATATGCAGACAATCGCCTTCGACCCGCACTTCGCCGGGAAAGCGGCCGTGGGTGGAATCAAAGCGTGTCAGGTATTCGATGCTGGCCATGTCGGCCAGGTCGTTGATCGCGACAATTTCAAACCCGGCTGCCGCCCCTCGCTCGAACAGAGCACGCAAGACGCAACGACCAATGCGGCCGTAGCCGTTGAGTGCAACTTTGTAGGGACGCGGTTGGGGCATGGGGTTCTCGATCAAGGTTAGTTCGGTGTTGAATGTTCTGACGCTATCGCGGGCAAGCCCGCTCCCACATCAGACCGCGATCCAAATGTGGGAGCGGGCTTGCCCGCGATAGCGCCAGTACAGACAACGCAGACTGACTTAGTCTTCCAGCAGCTCTTCAGCCTGACCCAGGATGTTTTCCAGGGTGAAACCGAACTCTTCGAACAACGCTGGCGCCGGCGCCGACTCACCGTAGGTGGTCATGCCGATCACGCGGCCTTCCAGGCCCACGTACTTGTACCAGTAGTCGGCGTGCGCCGCTTCGATGGCGATACGCGCGCTGACCTGCAACGGCAGCACCGATTGCTTGTAGCCGGCGTCCTGGGCCTCGAACACGCTGGTGCACGGCATGGACACAACGCGCACGTTACGGCCTTGGGCAGTCAGCTTGTCGTACGCCTGAACGGTCAGGCCCACTTCGGAACCGGTGGAGATCAAAATCAGCTCCGGCTCGCCGATGCAGTCCTTGAGCACGTAGCCGCCACGGCTGATGTCGGCGATCTGCGCGTCGGTACGCACCTGGTGTTGCAGGTTCTGACGGGAGAAGATCAGCGCCGAAGGGCCGTCCTTGCGCTCGATCGCGTGCTTCCAGGCCACCGCGGATTCCACCGCGTCGGCTGGGCGCCAGCAATCCAGGTTCGGCGTGGTACGCAGGCTGGTCAGTTGTTCGACCGGCTGGTGCGTCGGGCCGTCTTCGCCGAGGCCGATGGAGTCATGGGTGTACACATGGATCACGCGCTTCTTCATCAGCGCAGCCATACGTACGGCATTGCGCGCGTACTCCATGAACATCAGGAAGGTCGCGCCGTAAGGCACCAGGCCGCCGTGCAGGGACACGCCGTTCATGATGGCGCTCATGCCGAATTCGCGCACGCCGTAGTACATGTAGTTGCCGCTGGCGTCTTCGGCCGAGACACCTTTGCAGCCTTTCCACAGGGTCAGGTTGGAACCGGCCAGGTCGGCCGAACCACCGAGGAACTCAGGCAGCAGCGGGCCAAAGGCGTTCAGGGTGTTCTGGCTGGCTTTACGGCTGGCGATGGTCTCGCCCTTGGCCGCGACTTCGGCAATGTAGGCCGAGGCTTTTTCCGCGAAGTCGGCAGGCAGGTCACCGGCCAGGCGACGCACCAGTTCATTGGCCAGCTCAGGGAATTCGGCGGAGTATGCAGCGAAACGCTGATCCCACTCGGCTTCGGTGGCCAGGCCTTTTTCCTTGGCATCCCATTCGGCGTAGATGTCGGCCGGGATTTCGAACGGGCCGTGGTTCCACTTCAGCGCTTCGCGGGTCAGGGCGATCTCAGCGTCACCCAATGGGGCGCCGTGGCAGTCTTCCTTGCCTTGCTTGTTCGGCGAGCCGAAGCCGATGGTGGTCTTGCAGCAGATCAGGGTCGGCTGCGCGCTCTTGCGGGCGGTGTCGATGGCAGTCTTGATCTCTTCCGGATCGTGGCCGTCGACATTGCGGATTACCTGCCAGTTGTAGGCTTCGAAACGCTTGGGGGTGTCGTCGGTGAACCAGCCTTCGACTTCGCCGTCGATGGAGATGCCGTTGTCATCGTAGAAGGCGATCAGCTTGCCCAGGCCCAGGGTACCGGCCAGGGACGCGACTTCGTGGGAAATGCCTTCCATCATGCAGCCATCACCCAGGAACACATAGGTGTGGTGATCGACGATGTCGTGGCCAGGGCGGTTGAATTGCGCGCCCAGGACTTTTTCGGCCAGCGCGAAACCTACGGCGTTGGCCAGGCCTTGGCCCAGGGGACCGGTGGTGGTCTCGACGCCTGGGGTGTAGCCGAATTCAGGGTGACCCGGGGTGCGGCTGTGCAACTGGCGGAAGCTCTTGAGGTCATCGATGGTGACGTCGTAGCCGGTCAGGTGCAGCAGCGAGTAGATCAGCATCGAGCCGTGGCCGTTGGACAGCACGAAGCGGTCACGGTCGGCGAACGACGGGTTGCTCGGGTTGTGCTTCAGGTAATCACGCCAAAGTACCTCGGCGATATCCGCCATGCCCATCGGGGCACCGGGATGGCCGCTGTTGGCTTTTTGCACGGCATCCATGCTGAGGGCACGAATGGCGTTGGCACGCTCACGACGGCTGGGCATCGCTGTTCTCCTGAGGATTTTGAAGAGTGAATGATTAAAAGAAACGGAAAAAAGGATCGGCATTTTCCCTCAGCCACCGCCTGCGGGCAATGACAGATAGTCACTTGCAGGTGTTTTTCCTGTGCTTTGGGCGGCAATCGCTTGCAGAAACCTTTAACCGCTTCGTCTAAAGGTTATAGCGGCTGCTTATAACCGCCACTTATCGACCAATATCAAAACTTTTTGATATTGGCCTTGCGGGGATACTCACCCGTCACTAGACTGCTGGCCTTATGAACCTACCCGTGCCCACCCTGCGTCCTGACGACGGCGAAGAGCTGGCAGCCTTGTGCAAGGCCGCTGGCGACCCATTGCGTCTGAACGTATTGCGCGCACTGACCAACGATTCATTCGGCGTGCTGGAACTGGCACAGATCTTCGCCATCGGCCAGTCGGGCATGAGCCACCATCTGAAGGTGCTGGCCCAGGCCGACCTGGTCGCCACCCGCCGCGAAGGCAATGCGATTTTCTACCGCCGCGCCCTGCCCCACGCCGACCTGCTCGGCGGCAAGTTGCACGCGGCCCTGCTTGAGGAAGTGGACAGCCTGAGCCTGCCCCATGACGTGCAGTCACGCATCGGCCAGGTCCATGGGCAACGTGCCGCCGCGAGCCAGGACTTTTTTGCACGGGTTGCCGAAAAATTTCGCGCCCAGCAGGACTTGATCGCAGGCCTGGCCCAATACCGCGACAGCGTACTGGCGCTGCTGGACAAGCTGAGCTTCAGTGAAGAAGCGACGGCGCTGGAAGTCGGGCCTGGAGATGGCGGCTTCCTGCCGGAACTGGCCCGCCGCTTTCGGCAGGTCACGGCGCTGGACAACAGCCCGGCGATGCTCGAACTGGCACGCCAGCTCTGTGAGCGCGAGGCATTGGGCAATGTCAGCCTGCAGTTGGCTGACGCCCTGAGCAGCACAACGATCAAGGCCGACTGCGTGGTGCTGAACATGGTCTTGCACCATTTCGCCGCCCCCGCCGACGCTTTAAAGCAAATGGCCGGGTTGCTGCACCCCGGCGGTAGCCTGTTGGTTACGGATTTATGCAGCCACAACCAGAATTGGGCCAGGGAGGCCTGCGGTGATCTCTGGTTGGGTTTTGAACAGGACGATCTGGCCCGTTGGGCCACCGCTGCGGGACTCGTTCCCGGGGAAAGCCTCTATGTAGGTTTACGTAATGGTTTCCAGATCCAGGTCCGCCACTTTCAGCGACCGACTGGCGACACTCACCATCGGTAAATATCAGGAAAACATCGAGATGAGCGAATACTCCCTTTTCACCTCCGAGTCCGTGTCTGAAGGGCATCCGGACAAAATCGCCGACCAGATTTCTGATGCGGTGCTGGACGCCATCATCGCTGAAGACAAGTTCGCCCGTGTGGCGTGCGAGACCCTGGTGAAAACCGGTGTAGCGATCATCGCCGGCGAAGTGACCACTACCGCCTGGGTTGACCTGGAGCAGATCGTTCGTGACGTGATCACCGACATCGGCTACAACAGCTCCGACGTCGGTTTCGACGGTGCGACCTGCGGCGTGATGAACATCATCGGCAAGCAGTCGCCCGACATCAACCAGGGCGTCGACCGTGCCAAGCCGGAAGACCAGGGCGCCGGCGACCAGGGCCTGATGTTCGGCTACGCCAGCAACGAAACCGAGGTGCTGATGCCGGCACCGATCACCTTCTCGCACCAGCTCGTGCAACGCCAGGCCGAAGCGCGTAAATCCGGCGTGCTGCCTTGGCTGCGCCCGGACGCAAAGTCCCAGGTGACCTGCCGCTACGAAGGCGGCAAGGTGGTCGGCATTGACGCGGTCGTACTGTCGACCCAGCACAACCCGGACGTTTCCTACGCCGACCTGCGCGAAGGCGTGATGGAGCTGATCGTCAAGCACGTGCTGCCGGCCGAACTGCTGAGCAAGGACACCCAGTTCCACATCAACCCGACCGGCCAGTTCATCATTGGCGGCCCGGTCGGTGACTGCGGCCTGACCGGTCGCAAGATCATCGTCGACAGCTACGGCGGCATGGCCCGTCACGGCGGTGGCGCGTTCTCCGGCAAGGATCCATCCAAGGTTGACCGCTCCGCTGCCTACGCCGGTCGCTACGTGGCCAAGAACATCGTTGCTGCCGGCCTCGCCGAGCGTTGCGAGATTCAGGTGTCCTACGCCATCGGCGTGGCTCAGCCTACGTCGATCTCGCTGAATACCTTCGGCACCGGCAAGATCAGCGATGACAAGATCGTCAAGCTGGTGCGCGAGATCTTCGACCTGCGCCCTTACGCGATCACCACCATGCTCGACCTGCTGCACCCGATGTACCAGGAAACCGCAGCCTACGGCCACTTCGGTCGTACCCCTGCGCAGAAGACCGTCGGCGACGACACCTTCACCACCTTTACCTGGGAAAAAACCGACCGCGCCAACGACCTGCGCACTGCCGCCGGCCTGTAATCGCACACGGTACATAAAGCCTCGCCGGGTTTGCCCGGCGGGGCTTTTTATTGCCTGCGGGAGCGCCTTCACATTTTTTGGATCCAAAGCTTGCAGGCACAATAATGGCCCTCTAGAATCCGCGCCCTCTCGGGCCTTCACCTTATTTTGGATATTGCCCTGCACCCGCCCGGGATTCATAAGTGCGCAGGCAATCGAACATTGAGGTTTTTCATGCGCATCTCCACGCTCGCCCCTGCCGCCCTTCTGCTCAGCCTGTTCGCCCTGCCGGCCCACGCCGCCGACCTGAGCGCACTGAGTGGCGCCCTGGGCTCCCAGCTGGGTGTCGGCAATTCCGGCGACTGCCAAAAGCAATCCGCAGACCTGCAAACCAAGATCGATGCGGCCGAAGCCAGCAAAGACAGCTTGAAAGTGAAAGCCTTCAAAGCAGCGCAGGACCAGATCAACAAAGGTTGTGACAAACTCTCCGAAGCCCAGGCCAAAGCCGACGCCAAGCAGCAAACCCAGGAAGCCAAGGCTGATAAGCCTGATGCCGTGAAAGCGCTGGGCGGCCTGTTCAAGTAAGCCGAAACACCCGGTAAAAAGCCCCGCAGCGTCGGGGCTTTTTTGTAGGTGAACGGATCATTTAGGCTGGGCGCCCCTTCCGAGCAAGGATGCTCATGATGCGTTTACTGATTGTTCTGCTACTCAGCGCTCTACCCTTTTCGGCCTGGGCTGAAAACTGCCCTGATGATGCCCGGGCCCAGGTCGACACCCTGGCCGAACAAATCCGCCTGTGGGACGACAGTTACCACCGCCTCGGCCAATCCCCCGTCAGTGATGAACTCTACGACCAGGCTCGCCAGCGCCTGGCCCACTGGCGCCAGTGCGTCCCCAACCCCACCGCGCCTGATGATCCGCTGGCCAGTTCACGGGGCACCTTGCCGCACCCGGTCGCCCATACCGGCCTGGAAAAGCGCCTGGATGAGCAAGCCGTGGGCGCCTGGCTGGGCACGCGCCGGGATGTATGGATCCAACCCAAGGTGGACGGCGTTGCGGTGACCCTGGTGTACCGCCAGGGGCGGTTGAAACAGCTGATCAGCCGTGGCGATGGCAAGCTGGGCCAGGACTGGTCGGCCTCCGCGCGCAAGATCCCCGGCATTGTCCAGCAACTGCCGGAACCCATCGACCTGGTGCTGCAAGGCGAACTTTATTGGCGCCTCGACGAGCATGTGCAATCGGCACGCGGCGGGCTCAACGCGCGCAGCAAGGTGGCCGGGATGATGAACCGTCGGCAGTTGAGCGACACCGACGCCGCCGGCATCGGCCTGTTTGTCTGGGCCTGGCCGAATGGCCCCGCAGCCTTTACCGAACGCCTGGCCACCCTGGCACGCTGGGGTTTCACCGACAGCCAGCGCTACAGCCAGCCCGTCCAGGACATCATCGAAGCAGCACATTGGCGCACCTATTGGTACAACCACCCCCTGCCCTTTGCCAGTGACGGCGTGGTGCTGCACCAGGCGCAGCGCGCACCCGCTGAGCGCTGGCAGGCCAGTGCGCCTTATTGGGCGGTCGCCTGGAAGTACCCCGCCTCCCAAGCCCTGGCCCTGGTACGCCAGGTGCAATTCAAGATCGGCCGCACCGGACGCATCACCCCCATTCTGGAACTGGAGCCGGTGCGCCTGGACGACCTCCGGATCAGCCGGGTCAGCGCCGGCTCCTTGAAGCGCTGGCAGGCCCTGGATATTCGCCCGGGCGACCAGGTGTCCATCAGCCTGGCTGGCCAAGTGATCCCTCGGCTGGACCAGGTGATCCTGCGCAATACCACCAGGGTCGACCTGCCAGTGCCCGACCCTCGGGACTTTCACGCCTTGAGTTGCTGGCAGCTGGACCCCGGCTGCGAAGAACAGCTGCTCGCACGCCTTACCTGGCTGAGCGGCAACCAGGGCCTGGCATTGCCGCACATAGGCCGCGAGACGTGGAACATATTGATCCAGGCCGGTCTAATCGCAGGCTTTCTCGATTGGTTAACCCTGGATGCGGCAGAGCTTGCTAACATTGATGGCTTCGGTGAGCGCAGCCGCACGCGGCTGCTCGACAGCCTTCACAGCGCTCGGCAACGCCCCTTCGTACAATGGCTCAAGGCCTTGGGTGTACCGCCTGCGGCACGCGGTAACCTGGAGGGCAACTGGCAGACGCTGGTCGCCAGAGACACCCAGGCCTGGCTGGCCATCGATGGCATCGGCCCGGGTCGCGCGGCGCAACTGAGCGCTTTTTTTCGCGACCCACACGTACAGACATTGGCTGAAACATTACGTGTGGCCGGAATAGACGGGTTTTGAACCAGACCCAGCCACCTTTAAATCACAGCAGAATTCACCCTGCTATTTGCGACCCCGGAGCTCCACATGAAATTCCTCGCCCCTTTTGCCCTGTTGACCGTCGCAAGCTTCATGGCCACGCCACTGCTCGCCGCCGAAGAAGCCACTCCACTCACCGGCTGTGCCGCCAAGCGCCAGGCCATCAGCACCCAGCTCGAACAGGCCAAGGCCCACGGCAACAGCGACCAGCAAGCCGGCCTGGAAAAAGCCCTGAGCGAAGTCACCGCCAACTGCACGGATGCCGCCTTGAGGAAGGAGCGCGAAAACAAGGTACTCGACGCCAAGCACGAGGTCAGCCGCCGTCAGGCCGACCTCGACAAGGCGATGAAAAAAGGCGACGCGGACAAGATCAACAAGCGTAAGGACAAACTCGCCGAGTCACGCAAGGAACTGCAGGACGCCGTGGAAGAACTCGACCAGTAAAACCGGTCAGTGGTCGCGAAATTGTTTATGGCAGGCACTGCAGGCATCTTCGACTTTCTGTACGGCAGGCGTAAGGTTGCTGGCCTTGTAGGGCTGCACCTGGCTGGCGATCACCAACTCACCGGTGGCCGCTTCCAGATCGCGGGCCAGTTGCTGGAACTGCGCCTGTTTTTGCCACACGTCGTCCTTGGCGCTGGTGTGATCCTCCTCGCGCACACTCGGAAAGTGTTTCCACGGTTCATGGGACAGCGCATCGAGCTTGACCGCGCCCTCGGCGAATTTCGCGCCATCGAAGGCAATGCGCCCGCGCAACATGCCGCCCAGGTCTTCAGCGGTCTTGAGCATTTGCTTGAAGATCGCCTTGCGCTGGCCCAGGGGCGAATTCGGATCGACGCCGCCGCAGGCGGACAGTGCCAGGCAGGCCAACAGCACAAGCGTCATTTTTTTAAAAGTCATGGCGGCTCAGGGTCACGGGAAACGGCGGCCAGTATCCTCGCCCTGCCCGTAAAGACCAATAGCCCTATTAATAATAAGGGTTGTCCACAGGCGCTAAGGCGCGGGCAATCGCTTCAGGAACCGTTTGTATGAATCTCACATTGAAACACTTGAGCCGCCGTCTGGCATGGGCTCTGCCGATGATTGCACTGCTGGCAGGCTGTGACGCGGGCAAGGACAGCGGTAAAGACACGGCTAAAGAAGAAGCTGCCAAGCCCCACGCCGTCGCCACCTATGTAAGCGCTCCCTGGGAGGCGTTGCCCGCCGTGTCCGACAGCGACCTGCTGGCCGGCTTCGAATCCTGGCGCAGCGCCTGCCAACGCCTCAAGGCCGACCCTATATGGGGGGCCACCTGCGCAGCAGCGGGTCCCGTGCCAGCCGATGCCGTGGCGGTGCGCGGTTTTCTCAAGGAGCGCCTGGACGTGTTCGGCCTGCGTTCGGCTGACAACACCCCCAACGGCTTGATCACCGGCTACTACGAGCCGGTCTACCCCGGCAGCCTGACCAAGACCGCCGCCGCCCATGTTCCCGTGTATGGCGTACCGGATGACCTGATCATCGTCAATCTGGAAAGCATCTACCCGGAACTCAAGGGCAAGCGCCTGCGCGGCCGCCTCGAAGGGCGCGTGCTCAAGCCCTATGACGATGCCAGCGCCATCAACGGCCAGGGCTCCACCGCCAAGCCGATTGCCTGGCTGACCAACCCGATGGACCTGCAATTCCTGCAGATCCAGGGCTCGGGGCGCATTCAACTCAAGGGCGGTCGCCAGCTACGCGTCGGTTACGGCGACCAGAACGGCTACCCCTATCGCCCTATCGGCCGTTGGCTGGTGGAGCAAGGCGAACTGAAGAAAGAAGACGTGACCATGGGCGCCATCAGCGCTTGGGCCAAGGCGCACCCGGAGCGCATCCCGGAACTGCTGGCCAGCAATCCCAGCTACGTATTCTTCAGCGCTCGCCCCGACAGTAATGAAGGCCCGCGCGGTTCGCTGAATGTGCCGTTGACCGCCGGCTACAGCGTAGCGGTGGATCGCAAGGTGATTCCGTTGGGCAGCCTGTTGTGGCTGTCGACTACCAAGCCCGACGGCTCGCCATTGGCACGCCCGGTCGCCGCGCAGGACACCGGCGGTGCAATCACCGGAGAAGTGCGCGCGGATTTGTTCTGGGGCACGGGTGACGCTGCCGGAGAGCTGGCGGGAAATATGAAGCAGCAAGGGCAGATCTGGATGCTGTGGCCCAAGGGCGCGGCGTTGCCGCAGGTGCCGGAGACGCTCTAGTTCAAATGTGGGAGGGGTGCCCCCCACAACTGGATCTGCGTCACAAGTCAGATCGACACGAAGAAGAAGCTCGCAATCAACGCCATGCCCACCGCCCACACCAGCGAGCGCAGTATCGCCCAGTCGGCCAGGTAGCAAATGATGTACAGCAGGCGGCTGGTGATAAACAGCACCGCCAGCACATTGATGGTCACCAGTTCGGCCGTGCCGGCCAGGTGGGCGATAATCACCGCGGCGGCAAAGGCGGGGGTGACTTCAAAGCTGTTGAGCTGCGCACTGTGGGCGCGCTTGGCAACCCCTTCAAGGGTATCCAGGAAAGCACGCGGGTCGTGGTTCTGCCGCGGCCCGAACTTGCCGCCACTGAACTTGGCCACGCCCGTGCACAGGTAAGGCAGGAAAATCGCGATCAACACACACCAGAAAGCAGCCGTCATCACTCAGTCCTTTTGTCGTTTTATGCAGCGATTAGAGTTCTAGCACTAAAAACCCAATGTCGCACCTAACCGCTATGAGCCGCGCGACACCGAAAGGTTCTACCGCACTTTCACCCAAGACGTTGCAACCTCACGCCGCCACTGCGGTCCATCCCCCATTAACAACCCACCCCCACCTTCCAAGGACCCCGGATGCTTGAACTTGTCGCCGCCTTTATTTGCCTCACAACCCTGCTCACCTATGTGAACTTCCGCTTTATCGGCCTGCCGCCCACCATCGGCGTGATGGTCACGGCCCTGCTGTTCTCCCTGATCCTGCAAGGCCTGAGCGTGCTCGGCTACCCAGGCCTTGAGGAGCGCATCCAGCAATTGATCGGCCAGATCGACTTCGGCGACCTGCTGATGAACTGGATGCTGTCGTTCCTGCTGTTCGCCGGCGCCTTGCACGTCAACTTGAACGACCTGCGCAGCTACCGCTGGCCCATCGGCCTGCTGGCCACCTTCGGCGTATTGATCGCCACCGTGGTGATCGGCAGCCTGGCGTATTACATCTTCGCCCTGTTTGGCTGGCACGTGAGCTTCCTTTACTGCCTGTTGTTCGGCGCACTGATCTCGCCCACCGACCCCATTGCGGTACTGGGCGTGCTGCGAACCGCCAATGCGTCGAAACCGCTGAAGACCACGATTGTGGGCGAGAGCCTGTTCAACGACGGCACGGCAGTGGTGGTGTTTACCGTATTGCTGGGCATCGCGCAGTTGGGCGAGACGCCTACCGTGGGCGCCACGGCCTTGCTGTTCGCCCATGAGGCAATTGGCGGCGTGGTCTTCGGCGGGCTCATCGGCTACCTGGTGTACCTGATGATCAAGAGCATCGAACAGCACCAGATCGAAGTGATGCTGACCCTCGCCCTGGTCATCGGCGGCTCGGCGATGGCCACCGAACTGCACATCTCCGCACCGATCGCGATGGTGGTGGCCGGGCTGATCATCGGCAACCTGGGGCGCAAGCTGGCGATGAACGACATGACCCGGCGCTACCTGGACGGCTTCTGGGAACTGCTGGACGACATGCTTAACGCGCTGCTGTTCGCGCTGATCGGCATGGAGCTGCTGCTGTTGCCGTTCAACTGGCTGCACGTGTTCGCGGCCAGTTTGCTGGCGGTGGCGATCCTGCTGTCGCGCCTGCTGACCGTGGCCCCGGCGATCCTGTTGCTGCGCCGCTGGCGCACAGTGCCGCGCGGCACCATCCGTATCCTGACCTGGGGCGGCCTGCGCGGCGGGGTCTCGGTGGCACTGGCGCTGGCCCTGCCACTGGGCCCGGAGCGCGATCTGCTGCTGAGCATCACCTACATCGTGGTGCTGTCGTCGATCCTGTTGCAGGGGCTGAGCATCGGCAAGCTGGTCAAGCGCGTGACCCAGGGCGAACCCCAGGCCGCACCTGACGTTCACTGATCCTTGTTGATCCGCTGCGGATGCCTCGGGTCCGCAGCGTGCTTGCCCGGCAAGCTACTCTCGCTGCGAATCTGCGCATGACTGATCAACGCAAAGATAAAGCTGCCACCGATGATATTGCCGGCCAGGGTTGGGCCAGCAAATACCAGCCAGAAATCCTTCCACGGCAACTCGCCGGCAAACACCAGGTATGACACTTCCGCCGAACCCACCACGATATGGGTGAAATCCCCCAGGGCCATCAGGTAGGTGATCAGAATGATGATCCACATCTTGGCGCTTTCCATCGACGGGATCATCCACACCATGGTCGCGATCATCCAACCGGAGACGATGCCCTTGGCAAACATCTGGCCGGCGTCGTTTTCCATGATCTTGCGCCCGATTTCGAGGAAGGCCAGGTCGGTCTTGGTGTCGAAGATCGGCAGGTGCAGCATCACGTAGGCCACCAGCAGCGTGCCGCAGAGGTTGCCCACCAGCACCACCGACCACAACCGCAACAGGCGTCCGGCATTGGCCAGGGTCGGCTTGCTCATCACCGGCAGCACGGCGGTCAGGGTGTTTTCAGTGAACAGTTGCTGGCGCGCCAGGATCACCGCGAGAAAGCCTGCGCAGTAGCCGAAGCTGGCGATCACCTTGAAGGCCTCTCCGTCCGGAAGGCGTGAATTGAGCAGCCCCATGGCCATCAATGACAGGCCCATGGTCAGGCCGGCCGCAAGTGCCGACCACCACAAGGCGGCGACGCTTCGCTCCAGCTCCTGATCGCCCTGGGTGCGGATAATTTCATGCAGCACCGCCGCGCGGGGCGGCTGGTTCTTGTCGACGTCCTGCTGCTCTTCCTGGGACAGGTTGGGGGTCTTGCCGTCTTCTTGCGTGGCCATGGTGATACCTGAACGGGGGGCGATGTTCAGGTACGACCTATGGTTGATCAAGAGCGTTCACTGGCCCGGCGCAGGTTTACTCGCTGATGCCGTCGTCCTGGAACTGATCCTTGACGTACTTGATCTCGGTACGACCATGCGGTGCCGGCAAACCGTCTTCGCCGAGGTTGACGAAGACCATCTTCTCTACAGTCAGGATGCTTTTGCGGGTGATCTTGTTACGCACTTCACAGGTGAGGGTGATGGAGGTGCGGCCAAACTCGGTAGCAGTGATCCCGAGTTCGATGATGTCGCCCTGGCGCGAGGCGCTGACAAAGTTGATTTCGGAGATGTACTTGGTCACAACACGCTGGTTGCCCAGTTGGACGATGGCGTAGATGGCTGCTTCTTCGTCGATCCAACGCAGCAGGCTACCGCCGAACAGGGTGCCGTTGGGGTTGAGGTCTTCAGGTTTTACCCATTTGCGGGTGTGGAAGTTCATGGTCACTCCAAAGCGTCTTGCCGAATGATGGGCAACATCATGGCAGAGCCTGCCCCCAAGCTCTATGCGCCATTGCCTATCAACCCCATGTGCGATCTTCATATGGCCGACAGAAAGGCTTGGGAAGTGCCGCGTACACGGCTATAATCGCCCCCGCTTCAAAACGGTCATCTTCAGTTGATACCGTTTCTCCCGCCACCTGTCCGAGGGGCGCTGCAGCAGGTTCAACCTGTCAGGCTCGGATGGGGCGTTGTCCGGCCTGGTTGCCCTGGCCTGATACTAAACGCACAACGGCGCCCATTCGCACACTACGAATGGAGGCTCTTCATGAGCGCTGTAATTACGCCTGCAGATTTCAACGACTACAAAGTCGCCGACATGTCCCTCGCTGCCTGGGGCCGTCGCGAAACCTTTATCGCCGAATCCGAAATGCCAGCCCTGATGGGCCTGCGTCGCAAGTATGCCGCCGAGCAACCGCTCAAGGGCGCGAAGATCCTCGGCTGCATCCACATGACCATCCAGACTGCCGTGCTGATCGAAACCCTGGTTGCCCTGGGTGCCGAAGTGCGTTGGTCGTCCTGCAACATCTTCTCGACGCAAGACCAGGCCGCTGCCGCCATCGCCGCTGCCGGTATCCCGGTATTCGCCTGGAAAGGCGAGACCGAAGAAGAGTACGAGTGGTGCCTGGAGCAAACCATCCTTAAAGATGGCGCGCCTTGGGATGCCAACATGATCCTCGACGACGGCGGCGACCTGACCGAGCTGCTGCACAAGAAGTACCCGCAGATCCTCGACCGCGTCCACGGCGTGACCGAAGAAACCACCACCGGCGTACACCGCCTGCTGGACATGCTGGCCAAGGGCGAGCTGAAAATCCCGGCCATCAACGTCAACGACTCGGTGACCAAGAGCAAGAACGACAACAAGTACGGCTGCCGTCACAGCCTGAACGATGCCATCAAGCGCGGCACCGACCACCTGCTGTCGGGCAAGCAAGCCCTGGTGATCGGCTACGGTGACGTGGGCAAGGGTTCGTCCCAGTCCCTGCGCCAGGAAGGCATGATCGTTAAAGTCTCCGAAGTCGACCCGATCTGCGCCATGCAAGCCTGCATGGACGGTTTCGAAGTGGTTTCGCCGTTCATCGATGGCGTCAATGACGGCACCGAAGCCAGCATCGACAAGGCCCTGCTGGGCAAGATCGACCTGATCGTGACCACCACCGGTAACGTCAACGTCTGCGATGCCAACATGCTCAAGGCCCTGAAGAAGCGCGCCGTGGTGTGCAACATCGGTCACTTCGACAACGAGATCGACACCGCTTTCATGCGCAAGAACTGGGCATGGGAAGAAGTGAAGCCGCAGGTACACAAGGTTCACCGTACCGGCGCTGGCGATTTCGACCCACAGAACGACGACTACCTGATCCTGCTGGCTGAAGGCCGCCTGGTTAACCTGGGCAACGCCACCGGCCACCCAAGCCGCATCATGGACGGCTCGTTCGCCAACCAGGTACTGGCCCAGATCTTCCTGTTCGGCCAGAAATACGCCGACCTGTCGCCAGCCCAGAAAGCCGAGCGCCTGACCGTGGAAGTACTGCCGAAGAAACTCGACGAAGAAGTGGCCCTGGAAATGGTCCGCGGCTTCGGCGGCGTGGTGACTCAGCTGACCAAGACCCAGGCCGACTACATCGGCGTGACCGTCGAAGGTCCGTTCAAGCCGCACGCTTACCGCTACTGATCGGCTTGGCTGCCCGCCCCTTCAGGGGCGGGTTCGCCTTACAGGCTTTCGAGTTCCCAAGGGTATGACCATGTCCCAAGACCGTCGCTACAGCTTCGAGTTCTTCCCCACGAAGACCGATGCTGGGCATGAAAAACTAATGGCAACTGCCAAGCAGTTGGCCACTTACCACCCCGACTTCTTCTCCTGCACCTACGGCGCCGGCGGCTCGACCCGCGATCGTACGATCAACACCGTCTTGCAGCTTGAAAGCGAAGTCAACATTCCCGCCGCTCCGCATTTGTCCTGCGTGGGCGACAGCAAGGCCGACCTGCGCGGCCTGCTCACTCAATACAAGGCCGCCGGCATCAAGCGCATCGTTGCCCTGCGTGGCGACTTGCCGTCCGGCATGGGCATGGCCAGCGGTGAGCTGCGCTACGCCAATGACCTGGTGAGCTTCATTCGTGAAGAAAGCGGCGATCACTTCCATATCGAAGTGGCCGCTTACCCGGAGATGCACCCCCAGGCGCGCAATTTCGAAGACGATCTGCAGAATTTCGTACGCAAAGCCAACGCCGGCGCCGACAGCGCGATCACTCAGTACTTCTTCAACGCCGACAGCTACTTCTACTTCGTCGAGCGTGTACGCGCCATGGGCGTGAACATCCCGATCGTGCCGGGCATCATGCCAATCACCAACTACAGCAAGCTGGCGCGCTTCTCCGACGCCTGCGGTGCTGAGATCCCACGTTGGGTGCGCAAGCAACTGGAAGCCTATGGCGACGACGTCAAGAGCATCCAGGCGTTCGGCGAACAGGTGATCAGCAATATGTGTGAAGAATTGTTGCAAGGTGGCGCACCAGGCCTGCACTTCTATACCCTGAACCAGGCTGAACCCAGCCTCGCGATCTGGAACAACCTTAAACTGCCACGTTAGGCCGGTTTAATCGCTGTACCCGGCCCTCGTTATTACGGGGGTTTTTTTCGTCTATATATCCCCGGAAAGGAAGCCTGCAGTACATGAATACAGCGTCCCCGACTCCCCGCCCGCAGCTGGTGTACCTGGTATTCGGCGCCGAGACCTATCATCAGGAAGCCGTATTCAGCATCGCCAGCGCCCTGGCCCACCTGGGCGGTCCCCAGGACATGCCATTGGACATCCAGGTGTTCAGCGACAATCCGGCCCCCTATCGCGGCTTGCCGGTACAGGTTCACACCCTGGACGACGCCACGCGCAAACGCTGGAGCGAGCCCCACGGCTACCATTTCCGCACCAAGCACGTGCTGTTGCGCCAGGTGCTGGAAACAGCGGAACGGGCGCTGTTGATCGACACCGATACCTTTTTTCACGACTCGCCCATGGCGCTGTTCGAACGTGTCGCGCCCGGCACCGTGCTGTGCAATGCCTTCCACGCCAAGTACGGCGACAACCGCGAAAGCGTACTGTATGAAGCCCTGGCCAGGCACCTTGCAGACAAAGGCCTGGCCGACGACGACATGTGGCTGCTCAACTCCGGCGTCATGGGCCTGACCCGGCAAGATGCGCACATCCTTGATCGCTCGATCGAGTTGATGGACGAGCTGTTCCCGATGGCCCACGGTGCCTACACCCTGGAAGAGTTCTGCCTGTCGGTGGCCGCGTACCGTACGCTCAATGTGCGCCAGTGCCCCGACCTGATCCACCACTACTGGAGCCGCAAGCAGTTGTTCCGGGCCAAGGTCAAGGCGTGGGTCACCAAGCACGCCGCGGACCCCATCTGCGCCCAGGCCCTGGCCGACACCCGCAATGTGTCTGCCCACCTGCCCCGCCCGCCGCGATTGCAACGCTTGATGTACAAGCTGATCACCCTGGCCTTGCCCAAACGCAAGCAGCAGTTCATCCGCGAAATTCTCTACGGCTGCTACGAGCACGAAAATGAATTCGACCAGGCCTGTGGCCCGGTTTGGTGGGACAAGGCTTTGCAGAATCAGGAAGAGCGGCAAAAAAGCCCGGTCGATGCGCACCAGCTCGAACATTGGTTCGCCAACCCAGTGGTGCGCCTGATTCTGGGCGAGCGACGTGCAGCCATCTATGAGCACCTGATGACCTCACCCACAAAATAGCGTCGCCCGCAGATGCGTGTGCCAGCGCTTCTCTTTAGCGCACGGGCGTCGTAACCTCGGGGCATGCCCGTCACTCTGAAGCTGTTGACCGTTGCGCTTTTTACTTGCTTGAGCCTCGCCGCTTATGGCGAGAAATTGCGCATTGTCACCGAGCCCTGGGCGCCTTATGTGTACGAAGAGCACGGCGCCATGCACGGGCTGGACTACGAAACCACGGTGATCGTGTTCCAGCGCCTGGGGGTCGAGGTGCAATGGCAGTTCCTGCCCTGGAAGCGCTGTCTGGCCATGCTCGATCAGGGTCATGCCGATGGCGCACTGGATATTTTCCACAGCCACGAACGCGACGCCCTGCTGCTGTACCCCAGCGAACCGTTGTCGGAAGTGGAATTCGTGATGTTCTACGCCAACGAACGCCCTCACCCGGTCCAAGGCCTCGACGAGCTGGACGGCCTCACTGTCGGCACGTCGCCAGGCTACCTGTACGGCGCGCCATTCAGCGACTCCACCCGGTTCAGCCGCGAGCCGGCCCCCAGCCACGAGGCCAACTTCGGTAAATTGCTGCTGGGACGCATCGACCTGCTGATCACCGACCGCCGGGTCGGCCAGCATGTGATCAAGGCCCTGGGCCTGGAAGGCAAGGTCAGCCAGGCGCCCATTGTGGTCAGCCGCCAGCAGCAATACCTCGCCGTACGCCGTGGCGCGGGGATGGACCTGCTGGTACAACGCTTTGCCGCCGAGCTCAAGCGCTTCAAACAGGAACCGGCCTACGCCGCTTTAAGCGCCAAATATGGTGGAATCCACGCCATAACCGCGTCCGGACACACCGTTGAGCAGCAGGAAAGCGGCGCACAGTGATTGCTCTGTTATACTCCGGCCTTTCCGCCAGGCTTACGCCCGGCCGCTGAGGTCCTGAAAAAGGCACCCAACCCCGCTACTGCGCAGCTTTCAGCCCGCGCGAGCCGGTGGAGTGCCCGCCAGACGCAGCAGGACCGGACGGGATTGCGCTCCCCTAAGCGCCATTCGCGCCCGGCAAGATTATCCCTCTGGGCCAAGCCCTAACTAAAACAGGATTACTCATGTCCTTTGCTTCCCTCGGTCTCTCCGAGGCTTTAGTCCGCGCCATCGAGGCAGCGGGCTATACCGAGCCTACTCCGGTGCAACAGCGGGCTATTCCCGCCGTGTTGCAAGGTCGCGACCTGATGGTTGCGGCTCAGACAGGTACGGGTAAAACCGGCGGCTTCGCCCTCCCGATTCTGGAGCGGTTGTTCCCCAACGGTCATCCGGACAAATCCCAGCGTCACGGCCCGCGCCAACCGCGCGTACTGGTCCTGACCCCTACCCGCGAACTCGCCGCCCAGGTGCACGACAGCTTCAAGCTGTATGCCCGCGACCTGAAGTTCGTCAGCGCCTGCATCTTCGGCGGCGTTGGCATGAACCCACAGGTTCAGGCCATGTCCCGTGGTGTTGACGTGCTGGTGGCGTGCCCCGGTCGTTTGCTCGACCTGTGCGGCCAAGGCAGCGTTGATTTGTCCCACGTGGAAATCCTCGTGCTGGACGAAGCCGACCGCATGCTCGACATGGGCTTTGTCCATGACGTGAAGAAGGTCCTCGCCCGCCTGCCGGCCAAACGTCAGAACCTGCTGTTCTCGGCAACGTTCTCCAACGACATCACCGCCCTGGCCGGCAAGCTGCTGCACAACCCGGAGCGCATCGAGGTCACGCCGCCGAACACCACGGTCGAGCGTATCGAGCAACGCGTATTCCGCCTGGCCGCCAGCCACAAGCGTGCGCTGCTGGCCCACCTGATCACCGCCGGCGCGTGGGAACAGGTACTGGTGTTCACCCGCACCAAGCACGGCGCGAACCGCCTGGCCGAGTACCTGGACAAGCACGGCCTCACCGCCGTCGCCATCCACGGCAACAAGAGCCAGAACGCCCGCACCAAGGCGCTGGCCGACTTCAAGGCCGGTGAAGTGCGCATCCTGGTGGCCACCGATATCGCCGCCCGTGGCCTGGACATCGACCAGTTGCCACACGTGGTCAACTTCGAGCTGCCAAACGTCGACGAAGACTACGTGCACCGTATCGGCCGTACCGGCCGTGCCGGTCGTTCGGGTGAAGCCATTTCCCTGGTTGCCCCGGACGAAGAGAAACTGCTGAAAAGCATCGAACGCATGACCAAGCAGAAAATCGCCGATGGCGACCTGATGGGCTTCGATGCCAGCGCCGTTGAGGCCGAAAAGCCTGAAGTGCGCGAACGTCCGGACGTGCGCAACCCACGTAACCCACGCGGTCCGAAGGGCGATGGCCCGAACGGCGGCGGTGGTGGCGGTGGTCGTCGCGACAAGGGCAAGGACAAGGGCGGCAAGGAAAAAGCGCCAACCAACGGCCGTGGCGAACGCCCGGCCCGTGAGCAGAAGCCCCGTGAAGGCACCCCGGCCCGCGAACAGCGCCAGCCGAGCCAGCCCCCACGCGCCGCAGCCGACCGCGCCCCGGACGAATTCCTCGACGACGACGTGGATAACTTCGGTAACCGCGTGGACTACGTGCCCCAGGCCAAACCGGCCCAGGGCCGCGGCCGTCGTCCAGGTGCTCCGGCACAGGGCGCAGGCGCCGGCGCTCCACGTGGCGGCCAGCCCCAGGGCGGTCGTCAGAACGGCCCGCGCAACAGCAGCGGCGGCACGACCGGCACTCCACCGGCCAAGCGCAGCGGCCCGCGTAACGGTGCACCGCGTGACGGCCAGGCGCGTCGCGAAGATTCGCGCAGCAACAACCGCCGCCCGGCCCGTGACGACCAGCCACGTTTGTCCGAGCCAGCCGTGCAGAACCCGCGCGGTGGCCCGGCGCCGAAGATCATCCACAAGGAGTCGAAAGCCGACCGCTTCCCGACACCCGAGCAGTTGGATCAACTGCCAGGCCGTCCGCGTGGTGAAAAACCAGCATTGCTGACCCGCAACCGCTGAGTTTCAAAGCGCCATGAAAAATGCCTCGCATCGAAAGATGCGGGGCATTTTTTATCTCCTCCCCACACGTTCCCTGGGATGAGCGAACTGGTTGTGGTGAGCGAGCTTGCTCGCGCTGGGCTGCGCAGCAGCCCCAACACCTGTCACCGTGTTCTGCCAGAAGAATCATGGTGTATCTGATTAGGGCCGCTTCGCGCCCCAGCGCGAGCAAGCTCGCTCACTACAGGAAATACAGGCCAAAAAAAACCGGATCCTGAGATCCGGTTTTTTGTGTGCGGACAGAAATTACTTCTGCTTGACGCCTTCCAGCGAGATGTCCAGGTCGACAGTCTGGGAAGTCGGGCCAGGGCCCTTGATGCCGAAGTCGTTCAGGTTCAGCGTGGTCTTGGCGTTGAAGCCGGCACGTTCGCCGCCCCATGGATCCTTGCCTTCACCGTTGAACGTGGCCTTGAAGGTCACAGGCTTGGTCACGCCGTGGAAGGTCAGGTCGCCGGTCACATCAGCGGTTTTCTCGCCGGTGGATTTAACCGCAGTGGAGACGAACTTGGCATCGGCGAACTTGCCGACATCCAGGAAGTCCTTGCTGGCGATGTGCTTGTCACGTTCGGCGTGGTTGGACCACAGGCTGGCGGTTTTCACGTCGACCGCGATTTTGCTGGCTTCAGGCTTGGCGGCATCCCAGCTGAACGTACCATCCCAGTCCTTGAAGGTACCGTGGATGTAGCTGTAGCCCAGGTGGCTGATTTTCCAGTCGATGAAGGCGTGCTGGCCTTCCTTGTCGATCTTGTAGTCGGCAGCCATCACCTGACCTGCAGACAGCAGCGCTGTACCGATTGCCAGAGCGGCGAGGGTCTTTTTCAACATGCTTTCTATTCCTTGTGAGTCGAGGTTGAACATCAGGCTTTGCGCCCCAGCATTCGCGTGAGGGTCGCATCACGATCGATAAAGTGGTGTTTCAACGCAGCCACGCCGTGCAGGCCGGCGAAGACTACCAACACCCAGGCGAGGTACAGGTGCACCACGCCGGCTGTGTCTGCCTGGTCCGGTAGACCGGAAACCACGGCAGGAATTTCGAACAGGCCAAACACCGGGATACCGACACCGTCTGCGGTGGAAATCAGGTAACCGGCGATCATCACGGCAAACAGCCCGAGATAAAGGAACGCGTGGCCAAACGCGGCACCGATACGGGTCAAGCGGCTGTAACTGGCCAGCGGCGGAGGCGGCGGGCTGATCAGGCGCCAGACAATACGCACCAGCATGATGGCGAACAGCGTGATGCCGATGCTCTTGTGCAGGTCCGGTGCGTCCTTGCGCCAGGCGCTGTAGTAGTCCAGACCCACCATCCACAAGCCCAGGGCGAACAGGCCGAACACCACCAGGGCCACGCCCCAGTGCAAAACCATACTGACCCAGCCGTAACGGGCCGGTGAGTTACGTAGCTGCATGTACTTAATCCCGTAAGAGCTGCGCCCAAGACTAGCGATTTACCTATCGAATTAAAGCGGAAAATTTCGCTTTGAAATATCGAGAAATATGATCTTGAGGGTATGAACAGTAAATTAACCAAGGATTAAGGACTATCCAGAAGAAACGTGACAGTCCGTCCTGTGTTTACTGCCAATTCATGCGTTATGGGTTGTGACACCGCCGCCCATTGCATAGGCTTGCGCGATTGTTTTACCTGCGCCGCTCGCAGGACCGCTTCGAGGAGATCACCGATGGGCTTGAACAACCAGTGGATGCAACGCGACCTCGCGGTGCTGTGGCATCCCTGCACCCAGATGAAAGACCACCAGCAACTGCCGCTGATCCCGATCAAGCGCGGTGAAGGCGTCTGGCTGGAAGACTTCGAAGGCAAGCGCTACCTCGACGCCGTCAGCTCCTGGTGGGTCAACGTCTTCGGCCACGCCAACCCGCGCATCAACCAGCGCATCAAGGACCAGGTCGACCAGCTGGAACACGTGATCCTCGCCGGTTTCAGCCACCAGCCGGTGATCGAGCTGTCCGAGCGCCTGATCAAGATGACCCCCGAGGGCCTGACCCGCTGCTTCTATGCCGATAACGGTTCGTCGTGCATTGAAGTCGCGCTGAAGATGAGCTTTCACTATTGGCTCAACCGTGGCCTGCCAAACAAAAAACGCTTCGTCACCCTGACCAACAGCTACCACGGCGAAACCATCGCCGCGATGTCGGTGGGCGACGTGCCGCTGTTTACCGAGACCTACAAGGCGCTGCTGCTGGACACCCTCAAGGTGCCGAGCCCGGATTGCTACCTGCGCCCCGAGGGCATGAGCTGGGAAGAACACTCGCGCACGATGTTCCTGGCCATGGAACAGACCCTGGCCGAGCACCACGACAGCGTCGCCGCCGTGATCGTCGAGCCGCTGATCCAGGGCGCCGGCGGCATGCGCATGTACCACCCGGTGTACCTCAAGCTGCTGCGCGAGGCCTGCGACCGCTATGGCGTGCACCTGATCCACGATGAAATCGCCGTGGGCTTCGGCCGCACCGGGACCCTGTTCGCCTGTGAACAGGCCGGCATCCGCCCGGACTTCCTGTGTTTGTCCAAGGCCCTGACCGGCGGCTACCTGCCGTTGGCCGCCGTGGTCACCACCGATGACGTCTACGACGCGTTCTACGACGACTACCCGACCCTGCGCGCCTTCCTGCACTCCCACAGCTACACCGGCAACCCGCTGGCGTGTGCGGCGGCCCTGGCGACCCTGGATATTTTCGAAGAAGACAACGTCATCGAAAACAACAAGGCCCTGGCCCGGCGCATGGCCACGGCAACGGCTCATCTGGTCGACCATCCGCATGTCTCGGAAGTACGCCAGACCGGCATGGTGCTGGCCATCGAGATGGTCCAGGACAAGGCCACCAAGACCGCTTACCCGTGGCAGGAGCGCCGTGGTCTCAAGGTGTTCGAACACGCCCTGGAACGCGGTGCGTTGTTGCGGCCGTTGGGCAGCGTGGTGTATTTCCTCCCGCCCTATGTGATTACACCGGAGCAGATCGACTTCCTCGCCGAAGTCGCCAGCGAAGGCATCGATATCGCCACCAACAGCAAAGTCAGCGTAGCGGTGCCGAAGGATTTCCACCCTGGTTTCCGCGATCCGGGTTGATTGCTGGCACACCTACACCTTTTTCCAGAGAACCGACATGAGACTGTCCCGCTTTTTCACCGACACCCCGCTGAGCCTCGGCGATCACGAACTGCCCGAAGCCCAGGCGCACTACATCAGCCGCGTGCTGCGCATGGGCGAAGGTGACGCCGTGCAATTGTTCGACGGCTCCGGCCAGGAATTCCTGGGCAGCCTGCTGGAAGTCGGGAAGAAACGCGTCACCGTGCAACTGACGGAAAGCTTCGCCGGCCAGGCCGAATCGCCGCTGCACATCCACCTCGGCCAGGGCCTGTCCCGGGGCGAACGCATGGACTGGGCGATCCAGAAAGCCACCGAGCTGGGCGTCAATGCCATCACGCCGATCTTCAGCGACCGCTGCGAAGTGCGCCTCAAGGACGAACGCGCCGACAAACGCCTGCTGCACTGGCGCCAGGTGGCGATCAGCGCGTGCGAGCAGTGCGGGCGTTCGACGGTACCGGTGATTCACCCGCCGTTGCTGCTGGCGGACTGGTTGAAGCAGGTCGAGGCGGACCTGAAACTGGTGCTGCACCCGGTGGCCGAGCCGCTGGTCAGCCATGCCAAACCTGCGAGCCTGGCGTTTCTGATCGGCCCGGAGGGCGGGCTGACCGACAACGAAGTCGACACCGCCCAAGGCGCTGGCTTCCACGCCGCCCGCCTCGGCCCGCGCGTGTTGCGCACCGAGACTGCGCCCGTCGTCGCGTTGGCGGTTGCCCAACAACTCTGGGGCGACTTCTAAATGTGGGAGGGGTGATCAGTCCACCGGATCGCTGATCGGCTTGGCAATGATCGCCTTCAACTCACTGGTCATCGGGAATTCCAGGTTCAAGCCCTTGGGCGGAATCGGCTGTTCAAACCAGCGCTGGTAAATCCCGTTGATCTCCCCCGAACGGTAAAGGTCGCCGAGGGTCTCGTTGACCACCGCAAGAAACTGCGGGTCATCCTTGCGCACCATGCAGCTGTAGATCTCCCGCGACTGCTCCTCGCCCACCACCACCCAGTTGTGTGGGTCCTTGGCTTTGGCGCGTTCGCCGTAGAGCAATGCATCGTCCATATAGAACGCGGCCGCGCGGCCCGTCTCGAGCATCTTGAACGCCTCGCCGTGGTCCTTGGCGCTGATCACGAACATATTGCTCTTGTGCTCGGCGTTATAGCTCTTTAGAAAACGCTCGTTGGTGGTGCCGGCGGTGGTCACCACGTTCTTGCCCTTGAGGTCGTCAAACCCTTTGATGCCGCTATCCTTGGCGGTCAACAATTGGCCCTTCACGTAGATAAACCCGTAGGAAAATGCCACCTGTTTCTGCCGCTCGGCCGTGACTCCGGTGGAGCCGCACTCCAGGTCGACGGTGCCGTTCTGCACCAGCGGAATCCGCGTTTGAGAGGTCACCAGGTTGTACTTCACCTTCAGGTCAGCCACCCCGGTTTTCTGCTGGATACGCTCGACGATCTTGCCGGCCAGGTCCACCGAATAGCCCATCGGCTTACCGCTGTGATCCCCCACGTAGGAAAACGGCACCGACGCATCGCGATAACCCAGGGTGATGGACTGGGTGCTGGCGATCTTGCCCAGCGTACCGTCCAGCGGCGCCTGGCTGGCATGGGCGTGTACTCCCAGCAAAAGGCCGATGCAGCCGGTCAACAGGATTTTTTTCATTGTTATTCTCCGTTGGTTTTTGACGTTATTTTCGTACCGCAATCACGCTGATTTCCACCAGCACGCTCGGCCGCGCCAGTTCCGCTTGCAGGGTGGTGCGCGTCGGCGCCATCCCGGGCGATAGCCAGGCGGCCCATACCTCATTCATCGGCGCAAAACCGCTGCCGATGTCTTTCAAGTAAATGGTCGCATTGAGCAAATGATCCTTGTCACTGCCGGCCTGGGCCAACAGCGCATCGATCCTGGCCAGCACTTCGCGGGTCTGCGTCGCCACATCCTGGCCTTCGCCGGGCACCTGGCCCGAAAGGAATACCAGATCCTTGAACGTGACGGCGCCGGACAGCCGGTCGTTGCTGCTGATTCGGTTGATGGTCATGGGTCAATCCTCACGCGGCGCGGGGCGCCAGGCCCTGCATGTCAATGGAAGGTAGGTGATGGCCGATCAGCTCGGCCAGCAGTTGGCCGCTGCCGCACGCCAGGGTAAAGCCAAGCGCACCGTGGCCCAGGTTCAGCCACAGGTTGCGATAGACGCTGGGGCCAATCAGCGGCACACCGGTCGGGGTGGCGGGACGCATACCGGCCCATTCCACAGCATTGGCATAGTCGCCAGCCGTAGGAAATGTCTCGACCGCCTGGCGTTTCATCAGCGCCAGGCGCTTGGGCTCAAGGCTGGCGTCAAAGCCGACGATATCCACCATGGCCGCCACCCGCAGCTGTTCGCCGATACGCGCGTAGACCATCTTGCGGTCGTAGTCGGTGATGCTCACATTCGGCGCCTGATGCTGTGCGCCAATCGGCACGCTGAGGCTATAGCCCTTGAGTGGATACAGTGGCAGTGACACGCCGGGCAATGCCAACTCGGCGCTGCGATGGCCGGCCGCCAGCACCAGGTGTTCCACCGGCATCACTTCGTCGCCCAGCTCGATGGCTTGCACCGCGCCGTCGGCATGGCGAATCCTGGTGACCTTGCGCCCCAGCAGAAAGGTGCAGCGCCCCGACGCTTCAAGGCGTGCCGCCAGTTGTTGGCAGAAGGCATGACAGTCCGCCACTTCTTCATTGGGCGTATAGATACCACCGACAAACTCACCCGCCACCTGCGCCAGCGCCGGCTCCAGCCGCGCACAATCCAGCGCCGACAGCACCTGTTGTTGCAGGATGTCGGTGACCTTGCTGCGCGCACGCTCAAAGGTATCGGCATTGCGAAAGGTCACCAGCTTGCCGTTACGCCGCCAATTGAACGTGTCCACGCGATCGTCGACGCGCCATTGCTGCAAGGTGTTTTGGCTCAGGCTCGCCAGGCGCAGCAAGTGCGCGGCGTTGCGCTTGTTCACCGAGCCACGGCAGGCGCCGATGAACGCGGCCATCCAGCGCCATTGTCGGGGATCCAGGCGTGGGCGCAGCTTCAGTGGCGAGTCACCGCGCAGCAACCAGCCAATCGCCTGTAGCGGCACTCCCGCATCCGCCAGCGGTGCGACGTAGCGGTAGGACAATTGCCCGCCATTGGCGAAGCTGGTTTCGCTGCCCACGGTGTCACGCGCGTCGATCACCGTCACTTCATGACCTGCACGTACCAACGCGTAGGCACTCGCCAAGCCGATAACGCCTCCACCAATGATGCAAACCTGCCTGGCCATTCAACACCCCCAGCCCTTGATCCAAGAAAGCCCCAGGGTAGGTGCAGGTGACAGGCCGCCGACAATGAATAAAGATGGGGCACCTATAAACAAAGGTTATGGACCTGCCATGCGCTTGCGTCATATCGAAATCTTCCAGGCCATCCGCCAGACCGGCTCCATCAGCGCCGCCGCGCAGTTGCTGCATGTCTCCCAACCAGCGGTGACCAAGGTGTTGCAACATGCCGAGTTACAATTGGGTTTCCCGCTGTTTTTGCGGGTACGCGGCAAATTGCAGCCCACGCCCGAAGCCCTGGCGCTGGAAAGTGAAGTCGAAAAAGTCACCGCGAGCCTGCAAGGCGTGCGGCGCCTGGCCAAGAGCCTGCGCCGCGCCCCGGGGCAAAGTGTACGGATTGGTGCAATCCCGGCATTGGCACTGTCGTTGCTGCCCCCGGCGATCCTGGAATGGAAGCGCGACTACCCGGACATCGCCTGCGAACTGTCCAGCGACCATAGCCGCGAGCTGGTGCAAAAACTGTTGATGCGCGAGATCGACCTGGCACTGACCCTCAGCTTCTCCGGCCATCCCGGGTTGACCACACAAGTGTTGGCCAACGGTGTGTTGGTGGCCCTGGCGTCGAAAAACTACTGGCCGGACGCTGAGCTGCATCAAGCCCTGCCCCTGGCAGACCTGGCGGGGGCACCGTTGATTGGCCTGTCCAGCGCCGACCCACTGGCGGCGAGGCTCGACAACTACCTGGAGAGCGTCGACCCGCCGCCTCGGGTGACGATATCGGTGCAAACCTATTCCCTGGCACGGGCGATGGTGGAGTCCGGCGCCGGATTGACGGTCATCGACCCCTTTACCGCCCTCGGCGCATCGACGGCGACCACCTGCATCCGCACGCTTACACCGCCGCTGCCGATCACCCTCTACGCCCTGACCCGTGCCGATGAACCGCCGCCGCATATGCTGGCCAATCTGCTACAGATCTTCGGCAACCGGGCTCGGGAGCTGCTGGAGCGCCTATAACACGTAGTGCATGATCGCCACGAAATGCAGCAGGCTGCCGCCGATCACAAACAAATGCCAGATCCCATGGGAATGCCGCAGGCGATCCTCCAGGGCAAAGAAGATGATGCCGACGGTGTACAGCACCCCGCCCGCCGCCAGCCAGATAAACCCGGCGGTGCCCAGCGCGGCGATCAGTGGCTTGACCGCCACCAGCACGATCCAGCCCATCACCGCGTAGATCACGATGGACAGGATGCGCGCCTCGGAGCGCGGCTTGATCTCCTGCAGGATGCCGATCACCGCCAGCCCCCACACGATGCCGAACAGCGTCCAGCCCCAAGGGCCTCTCAACGTCACCAGGCAAAACGGCGTGTAGCTGCCGGCGATCAGCAGGTAGATCGAAAAGTGATCGACCTTCTGCATGATCTCTTTTCGCCGCCCCTGTACGCTGTGGTACACGGTCGACGCGCTGTACAGCACCATCAGCGTAAAGCCATAAATCGCCACGCTGACGATCTTCCAGGGGCTGCCATCCAGGCTCGCCACCACCAACATCCACACGGCGCCAATACACGCCGCGACTGCACCGAGCAAATGGCTCCAGGCGTTGAATCGTTCCCCGTGATACATCTGTCACTGACCTCCTGTAGCCGCTGGAACTGGCTGGCAAGCGTCCAGCCTTGCGCATAAGAGTGCAAGCGACTTGTGACGTTCCGAGGACGCCGCCGGGTTTTGCGGGCACAATCGGACGCATTCGAACAAGAGCCCACGGCCATGCTGATCGACGAAGAATTCACCCTCAAGAAGCTGGAAATCTTCCTGGCATTCATGCGCACCGGCAACCTGGCCCGCGCCGCCGCCGAGCTGCAAACCAGCAATGTCAGCGTGCACCGCGCCATCCACTCGCTGGAAAATGCCTTGCGCTGCCCGCTGTTCAAACACGAGGGCCGCAACCTCACGCCGCTGGAAAGCGCCTACGTGCTGGAAGAACGCGCACAGAAACTGATCGCCGATGTGGTCGACAGCGTACGCCTGACCCGCGAAGCCGCCGGTTTCTCCGCCGAACGCTTCAAGCTCGGCTCGCTGTATTCACTGACCGTCAGGACCGTGCCGCAATTGATCATGGGCCTGAAGATCAGGCGCAGCGAACTCAATATCGACCTGATCCTCGGCTCCAATTTCGACCTGCTGTACAAGCTCAAGAACATGGAAGTCGACGCAATCCTCATCTCCCTCGACGAACACGCCAACGACCCCGACTGCGAACAGATCGAGCTGTTCTGCGACGACATCTTCCTCGCCACCCCGGCCGACTCGCCCTTCGACCGCGCCCAGGAAATCGACCTGGCCGACGTGCGCGACGCCACCTTCATCACCCTCACCCAAGGCTTCGCCACTCATCAGGATGGCAACCGGGTGTTCAAGCAGGCGGGGTTCGAGCCGAAGGTGGCGATGCAGGTCAATGACATCTTCACACTGCTGAGCATGGTCAGTTCAGGGGTGGGTTATGCGTTGCTGCCGGGAAGGATCGCGGCGGTGTACGAGAACCGCGTGAAGCTGATACCGCTGCAACCCAGGTATCGGTTGCAGCAGCATATCGGCGTGGTGTTCCTGAAGGCCAAGGAGCGTGATCCGAATTTACTGGCGTTGTTGGCGGAGTGTCGGATGTATGCCAATCGGCAGGGAACAGCCTGACACTCCGCAATCCCCAAGGTCAGCCCACCAACCCACGCACAATGAAGTACAGCAACGAAGGCCCCAGCAAACACCCAAGCCCGGTATGGAACGTCGCCGTCAACGCGCCATACGGCACCAAGCGCCGATCCGTCGCCGCCAGCCCTGCCGTCACGCCGCTCACGGTGCCGGCCAGGCCACCGAACACCATCGCCGAACGCGGGTTGTCCAAGCCCATCCAACGCGCCGCCACCGGTGTGCCGACCATCACCAGGATCGCCTTGATCAACCCGGTCGCAATCGACAGCGCCATCACATCCGAAGTCGCGCCAATCGCCGCACCGGTCACCGGGCCGACGATGTAGGTCACGGCACCCGCGCCGATGGTGGTCATGCTGATAGCGTCGCGATAGCCAAACACCCAGGCCATGCTGGCGCCGACGATAAACGGCAGGATCGTGCCCAGCAGCAGCGCAATCACACCGATCATCCCGGCCTTGCGCGCCTCGGTGGCCTGCACCTCGAACGCCGTGGCAACGATGGCGAAGTCGCGCAGCATCGCACCGCCCATCAGGCCGATGCCGGAGAACAGCGCCAGGTCGGCCAGGCCTTTTTGCCCGCCGGTAAGGGTGCCGCCGACCCAGGCCAGGACCAGGCCGATGACGATGGCAATCGCCGAGCCGTGGATGCGCCCGAACGTCAGGCGCTTGGACAGCACCACGGAAATCCACATCACCACGCCAACAAACGCAAACGCGGTGATCAGGCCGTTATGTTCCAGGCCTTTTTCGATGAGATCCCACATATCAGCGACCTCC
Source organism: Pseudomonas sp. GV047 (assembly GCF_003058245.1). Taxonomy (NCBI): domain Bacteria; kingdom Pseudomonadati; phylum Pseudomonadota; class Gammaproteobacteria; order Pseudomonadales; family Pseudomonadaceae; genus Pseudomonas; species Pseudomonas sp. GV047. Next base: position 127,651 of record NZ_QCWA01000002.1, read on the forward strand.
CGCAGGCACGATCAACGGCTCTTCGGCGGGCAGAGGCTCGCCCTTGTGGGTACGGCTGATCAACGCAATGGTGCAACCGCAGACCACTACCGAACCAATCGCCGCCAGTACCGCGACCGGGCCGCCGTGCAGGGCGGTCACGACGTTCTGCTGCGCGGCCATCGCCACCACCACGGGAATGTACATGGCGCCCCAAAAGCCCACGCCCATCTCGCACTCCTTGGTCATGCCGCCGCGTTTTTGCATCCATAGGCGGGCGCAGATCAGCAGGATCATGGCGATGCCCACCCCGCCCACGTTGGATTTGACGCCCAGCAACACGCCGAGCATGTCGCCCATGATCACACCTGCCAGCGTGCAGATCGCCAGCAATGCCACACCGTAAATAATCATTGTTGTTGTCCTCGAAGTGCTCGATCGAAATTGTTGTTTTTGTGCTTCGACAGCCTTGGGTGGTGCTTTATCGGTGGCGGCGCTCCTCCTCTTCCAGCAGGGCCTGCAAGGTATCCAGGCGTGCGCCTTCGCAGGCGATCACTGTGCCTTGTTCGAACACGCGGCGTGACAGGCCGGTGAGCACGGCGCCCGGGGGCAGTTCGATTTGCAGGCGCACACCGCGCTCGTAGGCGCTTTGTACGGTGCCGCGCCAGTCAACGACGCGGCACATGTTGAAGGCCAGGTCGTCGCAAAGGTGTTCGGGGTTGTGGATCGGCCGCGCGCGGGTGCTGCTCAGGTAGGTGATGCGCGGCGCCTTGAGCGGGACAAATACCTGGGCCAGGGCCTCGGCCGGCTGCGCCAGCAGCGCGCAATGGGACGGCACACTGACGGCCAGGCGTTTGGCGATGCCGTTGCCCTTGATGCGCGCGGCGACACGCTTCATGGCCTCGTCGCTGCCGGCGATCACGCTCTGGTTATCGGCGTTGATATTGGCCAGGTACACCGGGGTTTCAGGGCTGTGGATGTCGGCGAGGAGTGTTTCGACGGTGGATAACTCCACGCCGATGATCGCGGTCATGCCGTAGCCGTGTGGATAAGCGTTTTGCATCAGTTGGCCGCGCAGGCTGACCAGCTTTACCGCATCGGCAAAATCCAGGGCCCCGGCGATGACCGCAGCCGGGTAGGCGCCGATGGACAGGCCCGCCACGTAATCCGGGGTGCGCTCCAACAGGCGGGCGTGGGCGACGCCGGCGATCAACAGGCACAGTTGCACGGCGCGGGTACTGGCCAGGGCTTGCGCTGAATCGAGCCGGCGCACGTCTTCGCCCAGGGCATCGCTGGCTTCTTCCAGCACAGGTTCGGGCAGCGACTGGAGCATGCCGAGTCGCTGGGCACCCTGCCCCGGAAACACCAGGAGGCTGCTCATGCCACGGCCTGCCAGGGATCGTCGACCAGGCGCGCGCCGCTGATGGTTTTCAACAGCACGCGACGTGATCCGCCAGCCCATTCGCGCAAGGCCACGGCGCCAAACGGGGTTTGCAGTTGCAGGTCCACAGGGCACACCGCCGTGTCCAGGCTCGCCAACAGGTCCTCGGCATCGGCGCGTTCAAGGCGCTTGGGCGTGCGCAGGATCAAATCCAGATCACTCTGGGCATGCAGTGCTTCGATGCCGGTGGCCAATTCAAAGCCTGCGCTACCGCTGACGCCCCATGCCTTGTGCACCAGCACCGAACGCAATTGAGCAAGCGCTTGCAGTGCGGGTATGTCCCGTAGCGAAACCACGTCGCGCAGGGCTTCCGGTGCAACGCGCCGCTGCACCGCCGCCAGCGGCATCTCGGCGGCGAACCGCTGCTCACGCAAACGCCCGCGCACGCCGACCGCCACATGCCCCGGCGCGGCAATGGCGCGGCGCACCACCACCGGGTGGCCGGCGCCAAGCGCCTCCAGCACCCAGGCCGGTGCATCGGCGGGCGCATGCGCCGGGGTCATGCCCCAGAGCAAGTCGTGGGCGTTCACCATTGTTCCCGCAGCAGTTGGCGAACCTGGCTGGACGCTGCGCGATTGGTCGCGCCGAGGCGTCCGCGCAGATCGGCGCTGCCGACGTCCTTGATCGCATTCACCAGGCAATCGCTGACCCGCGCTACATCGTCCGCCGTGGGCTGTTCAATCTGGCAGACCGACAAGGTCTCCCACAGCAAGCCGAGGCTGGCATAGCTGTCGATGTCATAGGCCATGGGCGGCACACTGGCGGCCAGGGCTTCCAGCTCTTCGACGCTGCGCAGGGTCACCCGCGCGGCCGAGGCCTTGCCCATGGCATGCACCATCACGCCGGGGTCGCGCAGGGCAATCAGGCGGTTGGCCTGGTAGCCATGGGCGAGGAACGCACCGGACATGGCCTTGCCCACCAGCAGCGCAATCACCGGGTGCCCGGCCAGGCGCGCGCGGGCATAACTGTCGGCGGCAGCGGCCAGGGCCTGATGGATGCCGAGGGCTTCTTCACGACGGCCGTAGGCCTGGCTGGGCACGTCGACGATGGCGATGATCGGGCGCTTGTCACCCCGGGCGATGGCTTCATCGACGGCCTTGGCCAACCCCCAGCCCTCCAACAAACCGACTTCGCCATTGCGTGCCCGAGGGAAGCGGTTTTGCGCGTCGGTCACTACGGCGACAAAGCGCACCTGTTGCTCACCCAATACACCGTCGGCCACCCTCAGCGACGCCGGCAAATCGTCTACAACTGGAGCGCCGGCGCTCAATGCGTTGAACCACTGCAAGCCTCTCATGAGCGTTCTCCCTGATACAGCTCGCGCACCGTCGCCGGGTCGATTTGCGCTACGGCGTCCAACTCGGCCAAGCGTGCGAGGTAATCATCAGCCTGGCGACTGCGCTGTTGTGCGGGCACACCCTGCTGCAGCAACGCGCTGACCGTCTGCTGGATCTGCGCCACATCATCGGCCACGTAACGGTCGGCCAGGCCACTGTTAAAACGCTGTTCGCCGCCCGTGAGGCTCCAGATAAAAGGACGGTCGCGGGAGTCGTACTCTTCCAGCCCGGCCTCCTGCTCGATCACCTGCGGACCGTTCAGCCCCAGGCGCGCTTCACGGGTGACGACGAGGTAGCTGCACAACCCGGCCGCAATGGACATGCCGCCGAAACAGCCAACGCTGCCCGCCACTACGCCGATCACCGGCTGGTACTGGCGCAGGTCGACAATCGCCGCGTGTATATCGGCAATCGCGGCCAGGCCGAGGTTGGCTTCCTGCAAGCGCACGCCGCCGGTTTCCAGCAGCAGCACGGCGCGGGTCGGGATGCCCTTGCGGTTGTCTTCGGCCGCCAGTTCCAGGGCGCCGGCGATTTTCGCGCCGCCCACTTCACCGAGGCTGCCGCCCTGGAAGTTGCCTTCAATGGCTGCAATCACCACAGGCAAGTCGCCGAGGCTGCCCTTGGCGATCACCACCCCGTCATCGGCCTGGGGCACAACACCTTGGCGGCTGAGCCAGGGCGACATGACCCGCTGGAACGGGTCGATCAGTTCGCGAAAGGTGCCGGCATCCAACAAGGCCTTGGCCCGCTGCCGCGCCCCCAGTTCCACGAAGCTGTGTTTAGCCAGCAAGTCAGTCATGGTCGATCTCCTCGAAACCCTGCTCCAGGCGCAGGCGCACCACGCCGGGGGTGGCGCCGAAATCGTGAATATCAATGTTCAGGGCCGGGGGCGTCTGCTCCTGGAAGATGCGTTCAAACAGGTGCTGCCAGCGTTGTTCGGCGCCATTTACCGAGGTCTGGACCTGGATGGTCAGCGTGCCGGCCGTGCCCGGCTCCAGCAGCACTTCCAGGTCGCCCGAGCCGACGCAGCCCACCAGCGCACGGCCTTTTGGCGGCTGCCCGGCGGGGAATTCAAAGGATAAGGTTTCCATCACAACGCTCCGTCGAGGCGGTCGATAAACAGGCAGGCGGCCAACAGGTCGGCGGCGCCGCCGGGGGAGGCATTCAGGGCCAGCAGTTGGTGGTCCAGTTCATGCAATTGGCGGCGCCCGGCGAGGCTTGCGCTGCCGCCGGCGTCCAGCACGGCCTGGGCGCCGCGCTGCATGGCATGCAGGCCTTCCACGCCGGCGCGATAGAGCACGCAGGTGTCGGCCAGCTCGGTCATGATCGCGAGCAAGGCGTCCAGGCGCGCGTTCTGTTCACCAGCATTTTGCTGGCGGCTTTTGTGCAGTTGCGGCAGACCACGTTGGGTCACGGCGGGGAAGCCCAGTTGCGCTTCTTCACGGGCACCGCGTGCGCCATAACGCTGGGCGACCTGGGCGCCGTGGCTCGGGGTTTGCGGCGCGTAACGGTCGTTGAGCAGGGCCAGTCTGGCGGCGTTCAGCGTTATGGCACGCGGTTCCAGGGCAGCCGCTGCGGTCAGCAGGCCGAGGGCCCAGATCGCACCGCGATGGGTGTTCACGCCGTGGGTGGTGACGAGCATCGCCTGTTCGCCTTCGCGCCCGATACGGCCGAGCGCTTCGCGCAGCGGCAAGCCGACCTCGCCGAATTCAAGCGCCGCCTCGGCCATCGCCTTGAACATCGGCCACAGCGACAGCGCCGAAGCGTGCATCAGCCCCAGGTGCAGATCACTGTGGGCGCCGTTGCCGCGGCGATCCACCAAGGCGGGCTTGGGTGACAGGTCGGCTTCATCGATCAGCGCATCGACGGCCATATCCGCCAGGCGATCCGCGAGGCTGAGTTCGTGCAGTTTAAGGGCGCGCATTTACCAGCTCCTGAATTTGGCGGGCGGGTTGTACAGGCCACCGGACCACTCCACCAGGTCGGCCACGCTCTTGGCGGCCAACAACTCGCGGGTGGCGTCGGTACGGCGGATGCCCAAATCTTCGGGCAAGGCGATCAGGCCCTCGCGGCGCATGCGCGCGGTGTCCTTGGGGTTGTGGCGCATGCCGATGGCGGTCACCCCGGCGACGGCGGCGATCATCGCCTGGCGCTCTTCCAGGGACCGCGCCTTGTACAGGTAGGCGATGCCTTCTTCGGTGAGCAGGTGGGTGACGTCGTCACCGTAGATCATGATCGGCGCCAGGGGCATACCGCTTTTGCGCGCCACTTCCACGGCGTCGAGGGTGTCGACGAAGGTGGGCTTGCCGCCTTCCTGGAAGGTCTCGACCATCTGCACCACGAGCTTTTTGCCGCGTTCCAGCAGCGCTTCCGGCGCGTCGCCGTGGCGCATGTCCAGCCATGCCGGCGTGCCGTGACGACGACCGCGCGGGTCGTGGCCCATGTTCGGCGCCCCACCGAAACCGGCGAGGCGGCCACGGGTCACGGTGCTGGAATGACCGTCGCCGTCGACTTGCAGGGTCGCACCGATAAACAGGTCCACCGCGTATTGGCCGGCCAGCTGGCAGAACATTCGGTTGGAACGCATCGAACCGTCGCGGCCGGTGAAAAACACATCCGGGCGCGCGGCGATGTAGTTCTCCATGCCCAGTTCGGTGCCGAAGCAGTGCACGCTTTCCACCCAGCCGCTTTCGATGGCAGGGATCAGCGTGGGGTGCGGGTTGAGGGTCCAGTTACGGCAGATCTTGCCCTTCAGGCCCAGGGATTCACCGTAGGTGGGCAGGATCAATTCAATGGCGGCGGTGTTGAAGCCGATCCCATGGTTGAGGGACTGAACATTGTGTTTTTCGTAGATGCCGCGGATCGCCATCATCGCCATCAGCACATGCACCGGCTTGATATGGCGCGGGTCGCGGGTGAACAGCGGCTCGATGTAGAACGGCTTGTCGGCCACCACCACGAAATCCACCCAACTGGCAGGGATGTCGACGCGGGGCAAGTCGCTGACGTCATCCACCAACTGGTTGACCTGCACGATCACGATGCCATCGCTGAACGCGGCGGGTTCGATCAGCGCGGGAGTATCTTCGGTGCTGGCGCCGGTGTAGATATTGCCGGCACGGTCGGCCATGAAACCGGCGGACAGTACGACGTTGGGGATCAGGTCCACCACCAGCCGTGCATAGAGTTCGATGTAAGTGTGGATCGCACCGATTTCCAGCAGGCCGTCTTCGAGCAGTTGGCTGATGCGCAGGGATTGGGTGCCGGCGAAGGAAAAGTCCAGCTTGCGCGCGATGCCCTTTTCAAACAGGTCCAGGTGCTCGGACCGCCCGACGCTGGGCATGATCATGTGCAAATCGTGGAGCTTGGCCGGGTCGGCCTTGGCCAGGGAGCGCGAGAGGAAGTCGGCCTGCTTCTGGTTGTTGCCTTCCAGCACCACGCGGTCGCCGGGGAGGATCAGGGCCTCAAGCGCTTCGACAATCCTGTCACTGGGCAAAACCGCCCCGTCTGCATACTGCAAAACCCGCCCGAGCCGCCGCTGCTTCTCGTCACGCCGCCGCGTCCAGCGCGAGTCGGGGGTAGTTATTGTTGTCATGGTCGCTCCACGGGTTTGCTGTCGTGGGCTGTACCTTAGGAGTGATTCGGGGGGCCATCAATCAAGCTTAGCGGTGGATCGTTACGGTTGGAGTAATGGAGAATCAGCAAACACTGATCCGAGCCAAAAGATGATCTAAATGTGGGAGGGGCTTGCCCCCGATAGCGGAGGGTCAGCTAAGTGATGTATCAACTGACACTCAGCCATCGGGGGCAAGCCCCCTCCCACATTTGTTCAGTGATGCCTGTTAGATAGCGGTCCCAAACAGGGGCTGATCAGTCCCTGTTTGGGACCTTTTCCAGCGAAGGGCTGACCTGCTCCAGCGCCCGATCCACCAACAACTGCCCCAACTCGGCCATTTGCTGGATCCCGAGCATGATGGCGCGCTGGGAAGTGTCCAGGTCGAAGGCCAGGTTGCAGGTGAGTGCGTTGAGGGAGGACAGGGTTTCGCTGGCGTTGACCAGCAGCGTTTCGGTGGTTTGGTGGGGGTTTACGGCGAAGAGAGGCAGATTAGGGGTAGGTTTGATCATGATGAAACTCCTAAACAGTCAGTAAGGAGCGCCACCGTTCGCTTGCACGCGAATGAGGGTGGCGACCGTGTGCAGGTGTGCAAGACCGGGCCTGTTTAGGACACCCAGCAGGTCCGAAGACCTCCTGCGCGCAGCCGCCATAAAGCAGCGAGCACAAAAAACGCCCGTTGGTTGGCAGGGCGTTTGTACGCCTAAACAGTTTCGTCGGACTTGCACGTCCGTGTCACCGTTTTTTGCGATGACGGGACGAAGACTAGGCGCGCGGGCTGCACGCGACAAGTTCATGCACAGCCCAAAATCTTGCAGGAAAAATCCTAAGACCACCCGCAATCCGTCAAACACCGGCACTTTAATGTGGGAGGGGGCTTGCCCCCGATGGCAGTGGGTCAGCCACCAGATGCAGTGACTGACACACCGCCATCGGGGGCAAGCCCCCTCCCACAGGGGATCCTCACATGACTTAGATTCAGGCCAGTCCGGACTCGACCAATAAGGCTTCAAGCCCCATCAAATCCGGCACCTTAGCCACATGTTCCCCCACCTGCACCGCCGCCAGTTCCAGCGGGCACAGCGGCACGTCCACGTAGCTCAATTCGCTATCGAGCTTGTACGACCGTGGAATCCCCTGGATCACCAGCGCAATGAACTTCAACGTCGGTCGGCCGCCCAGTGCATTCAACACCACGATCCGCGAGCGTTCGCCGGTCACGCCGGCCTCGCCGCACGCCGCTTCAAAGCTGATCAACGGGATTTGTCGATCTCGCCACGTCACTTGCCGCAAATACCACGGCGGCGCATCGCTGGCCGGTTCGCCGCGCTGGAAGTCGATCAACTCGGCGATGGCGACGTTGGGCAGTATCAGGTGGCGGTCGGCCAGGGGCAGGAGCAGGCCGGTGAGTTGGCTGGTGCGGTGGTCAAGCACGGGATTTGCTCCAGTAGGCGATGCTTTCGAGCAGCACCGATTCCTGGTACGGCTTGCCCAGGTAGTCGTTGACGCCGATGGCCATGGCGCGGTCGCGGTGTTTCTGGCCGGTGCGGGAGGTGATCATGATGATCGGCAGGCGCATCAGCCGGGGGTCATTGCGCACCTGGATGGCCACTTCGAAGCCGTCCATGCGCGGCATTTCGATGTCGAGCAGCATCAGGTCGGGGGTATGTTCCTCGAGCACGGCAAGGGCGTCGATGCCGTCCTTGGCGGTGAGTACGTTCATGCCGTTGCGCTCCAACAGGCGGCTGGTGACTTTGCGCACGGTGACCGAGTCGTCCACCACCAGCACCAGCAGCGGGCGCTTTTTCAGCGGGTCGTTGAGGATCAACGGAGCATCCACCGCCTGGGCCGGCAAGGCCGGTTGCCGGGCGCGGATGTGCGCGAGCAGGTCGATGATCAACACCACGCGCCCATCCCCCAGGATGGTCGCGCCGGATAACCCCTGCACCCCGGAAAACTGCGGGCCCAGGCCCTTGACCACAATCTCCCGGGTGCCGGCCATGGCGTCCACATGCACCGCCACACGGCGCTCGTTGCACTGCACCAGCAACACCGGCACGGGTTGATACTGGCCCAGTAATTTCGGGCGACCGACGGTGTGCAGCAGGTCACCCAGGTAAAACAGCTCGTAGCGTTGGCCGGCATATTCATAACACGGCGGATCCTGCTGGTAGTGCCCCGCCAGCTCATGGGGCAGCACCCGCACCAGACCTTCGATGGTGTTGAGCGGGATCGCATATTGATCGTCCGCGCAGTGCACCATCAACGCCCGATTGACCGACACGGTAAACGGCAGGCGGATGCGAAAGTGCACGCCCTCCCCCGGTGTCGAGTCAATGAACATCGAGCCGCCGAGCTGGCGCACTTCTTCGTGCACCACGTCCATGCCCACGCCGCGCCCGGAAATCTGCGTGATCTTTTCCGCCGTGGAGAACCCCGGCTGCAGGATGAACTGCAACACATCACGGTCGCTCATCTCTTGATGAGGGGAGAGCAAACCGCGCTTGATCGCCTTGCGCCGCACCGCGTCCAGAGGCACACCGGCACCGTCGTCGCGCATGTCGAAAACGATATCGCCGCCTTCGTGGGTCAGGTCCAGGGTGATGCGGCCCTTCTCCGGCTTGCCGGCCAACAGCCGCGCATCGCGGGGCTCCAGGCCATGGTCGACGGCGTTGCGCAGCATGTGTTCCAGCGGTGCCGCCATGCGCTCCAGCACATTGCGGTCCATTTCACCCTCGGCATTGCCGACGATGAACTCCACGTCCTTGCCCAACTCGCCCGCCACCTGGCGCACGATGCGTTTGAGGCGCGGCAGCATGCGCTCGAAGGGCACCATGCGCGTGCGCATCAGGCCTTCCTGCAACTCGGTGTTGATGCGCGCCTGTTGCTGCAACAGGCCATGGGCGTCCTCGTTGCGGCGGTCGAGGGTGTCCTTGAGGTCGAGCAGGTCGGAGGCCGATTCCGACAGCGCCCGGGACAGCTGCTGCAACTGCGAATGACGGTCCATTTCCAGCGGATCGAATTCTTCATAGCCCAGGCGCTCGGCCTCGGCCTGTTGACGACTGAGGATTCGCCCCTGGGTTTCGGTGTCGAGGCGGCGCAGTTGGTCGCGCATGCGTTCGATAGTGGTTTCCACCTCATGCAGGGCAATGCGCGCGTCGTTGACTTGCTGCTCGATACGACCACGGAAGATCGAGGTCTCGCCGGCCAGGTTGACCAGGTCGTCCAGCAGGTCAGCGGAAATCTTCACCATGTCGGCGCCGGGATCAACCACCGCTTCGGCCTTGCCTGCGGGCAGCGCCACGGGCGTCACGGGCTCATCGCTGGGGTGCACCAGGCTCTTGATACGTTCGATAAGCTTGTCCACCGAACCCACCGGCAGCCCATCCGCCACGGCGTCGATCATCTGCGCCAGGCGGTCGTGGCAGCCCTGCAGCAACGCGAACAGTTCGGCGGACGGCGCGAGCAAACCGGCCGACAGCCCTTCGTAGAGAAATTCCAGCTCATGGGCCAGGTCACCGATCGGCCCGATCTCGACCATGCGCGCGCCGCCCTTGAGGGTGTGCAGGTCGCGCAGCAGGGTTTCGACTTCCTGGCGATTGTTCGGCTCGGCCTGCCAGCGCAGCAAGGCGCTGCCGGAGCTGTCGAGAATGTCGGCGGCTTCTTCGAGGAAGATGTCCAGCAACTCGGGGTCGGTGCCCGGCGTTTCCGCAGGTGGGGCGGCCTGTACAGCCGGCATGCCGCCCTGGCGTAGCGCGCGCAACCGGGCGACCAGTTCGGCGCTGTCGCTCAAGGGTTGATGGTGCTGCAGTTCCTCCAGTTGCAAGGCCAGTCGCTCATGGCTGGCCATCAGCACCTGCGACAACTCGCTGGAGTAGCTGTAGCGCCGATCCACCAGGCCTTCGTACAGGCATTCCAGTTCATGGGCCAGGTCGGCCACCGGTCCGATGTCGGCCATGCGCGCGCCGCCCTTGAGGGTGTGCAGATCGCGCTGCAGGGACGACAACGGCGCGGCACTGTCCGGCTCCAGCAGCCAGCGTTTCAGGGACTGCCCCGCACTGTCGAGAATATCCACGGCTTCTTCGAGGAAGATTTCCACGAGTTCATCGTCGATCCACGTGTCATCCTGCAGTTGCGCGGTGGCGGCGCCCAGTTCGGAGATGCTCAAGGCGCGGCTGCCGTCGCTTTTGATCAGGCCGGTGGCAGAAGGGTCCAGTGCATCGTCCAACAGTTCGCGCAGGGCGTGTACACGTGCCGGTGCCGGGATGATTTCCTGGCCGGCGGCCAATTGATCGAGCATGTTGATCAGCGCTTCATGGGCCTGCTCGGCCTCATGGAAAAATCGCTCGCTGACCGCCAGGCTGCTTTCTTCCACGGCGCCGTAGAGGTCGAGCAAGGCTTCGCAGAGTTCATCGATGGCGTGCAGGTCAGCGACATGGGCGCCCTCCCCCAGCGTGGTCAATTCATCCAGCAGCGCGGTGAGTTCCTGGCGTTCGCCGGGGTGCTGCTGCCAGCGGCGCAGCAGGCTTTCGGCGTCGAGCAGAATGTCCATGCCCTGGGCCAGGAAGTTGGCGATCAGTTGCGGGTCGCGCTTGATCCGCAACCCCGTGTTGGGGGCGTCGAGCAGCGCGGCCAGTTGATGGTCGAGCAGGGCCTGGGTCCGGCGGATCAAGTCATCCGCGCCCTTGATCGGCACCAGGGGATCGCGGTCCAGTTGACGCAACCCACGCTGGAACAGGCCTTCGGCTTCCAGCAGCAACTCGACTTCGTCCAGGTCCAGCGGCAGGCGATGGGCTTTGTATTCGCGGGTCAGGTGATCCAGTGGGCGCACCAGCTCGGCGATCGGCAACACGCCGGCCATGTAGGCGCTGCCCTTGAGGGTGTGCAGGGCGCGTTGCAGTTCATCGCTGACTTGCAGCGGCACATGCTCGGCGGCCTGCTGCAGGAAGTGGTTGAGGCTGTCCAGATGGCTCTGGGCTTCGTTGCGGAAGATCTCCAGCAGCATCGGATCGTGGGGTTCGCCGACCGACGCTGGGGCGCCGTTGGCCCAGGCGTGGGCGCGGGCGGCCAGGGCGTCGACCTCATCGCGCTGGTGTTGCTCGCCCGTCGCGAAGTCGGCGATCAATGCCGGCAGCAGGGCCACGGCGTCATCCAGCACCTGTTGGATCTCGGGGCCGAGGGCCACGCTGCGCTCGAGCACACGGTTCAGCAGGTTTTCCACGGCCCAGGCCAATTCTGCCAGCACCAGGGCGCGCACCATGCGGCCGCTGCCTTTCAGGGTGTGGAAGGCGCGGCGCATTTCGCCCTGGGCGGTTTTGTCCGCGCTGTTGGGCAGGTGACGGTGCAGCACCTCAAGGACTTCCTCGGTTTCTTCGAGGAAGACGTCGCGCAGTTCATCGTCGATGGGCGCTTCATCGGCCGGCGGCGGCAGCAGGCTACCGGGGCGTTGCAAGGCCGGCGGATTGAGGCCCGAAGTGGGGTTGGCCAATGCGTCGAACTGGGACTGGCTGGGCGCAACCTCGCTCGACAGCGCGCCATCGGGTGCTGCCAGCGCCTGGCGCCAGGGTTTTTCGGCGGGCAGGTAACCCAGCGCAGCCAGGCTTTGGGTGGCCAGTTCCAACACCCGCTCACCGGCGGCGTCCGGGTCCTGGAGCATGCGTTCGAGGTAATACTCCAGGCTGCTGATCACATCGGCGAAATGCCCCAGTTGCAGCTCCGACGGCGGGCTGTCGTTGACCATCAACTGTTCGTCGACGTAATCGGTGCAACCGCGCATCAGGCTGGCCGCGCGGGGCAAGGGGATCATCGCCAGCGCGCCGCGCACCTGGCTCAGCAGTTCCGGCAGGGATTCCAGGCGCTGGCGGTCCCAATCGGCTTCGATACAGTCGATCACCAGCTCCTTGGCTTGCTGCAGGCACTGGCAGGATTCGCGGATGACCAACTGGTGGATCTGGGTCAGGTCGGTGGTGGGCAGGCGGCTTTCTTCGTGGCCTTCCGGCTCGACGGTGCCGACCATTCCCGCCAGCGTGGCTTCCACATAGAGCAACGCACCGGCGACGTCCATCAACACCGCATCGTTGGGCTCGCGATGCCCCTGGGCCAGGCTCAATACCACGGCCAGCTGGTCGATGATGACTTTGCGCGGCTGGCCAAACCCCAGCACCGCGAGGGTATCGGCAATCTGTCGCAGGGGCGCCAGCAGCGCGTCGAGGTCGCTCGTGTGCTGGCGGTCGCTGCGCACGAACAGGTCGAGGCGCTCTTTGACCCGCACCAACTCTTCACACAACGCACCGAGCACCGAGCCCATGGCGTTGCGATCCGGCCCGGCAAGGCGCGCGCGTTCGGCGTCCACCACCGTGCTGTCGGGCAAGGCCTCATCCAGGCTGTAGCGCTCTTTCAGACTCTGCATGCGCGGGGTCGGCCGGGTGACTTTGGCGACGTAAAACAACAGGCTCTTGAGCAGTTCATCCGGTGCGGGCTGGTTGATCCCGCCGATGCCCTGCGCCAGCAGGCGCTTGAGCTGCTTGTCGCTGGCCTTGAGCAGGCTGCGCAGCGCCGGGCTGTTGGCGACCACGCCGGTGAGCATGCCCTCGACCAGCGCCGACGCCACTTGCCACAGCGGCAACAGCGGCGCGCCCTGGCACAGCGCCTCAAGGCGCGCGAACACCCGCGCCATGTCTTCCAGGTTGCTCGGCCCGTGGTCTTCACGCAGCAGCCCGGCGAGGGCTTGCTGCAACAGTTGATGCCACTGGCGCAGTTGCGCCTGGAGGTCGGCCGGCGCGCGTTGGGCCAGGGCGTCCTCGGCAAGCGGCGCAATCGACAGCAGTTGCGGGCTGAACAAGCTGGTTTCCGACAGCAGGCTTTCGCCGTGGGCACTGCGCAGGTCGTTGAGCAGCGGCAGCACCACCAGCGGTAAATCACGGCGAGCGCTGTGCACCCGGTCAAGGTACAACGGCAGTTGGCCCAAGGCCTGTTGCAGCAGGCGGATACTTTCCTCGCGCTGGCCGACATGCCCGGCCTGGAGCGCCAGGGCCAGTTCCTCGATCTCTTCGGCCAGCAGCGCCGCGCCGTAGAACTCGACCATTTGCAGCGCACCATGCACCTGGTGGATAGCGTCCAGGCACTGGCTGATCACGCCATCGTCGTGGGTCTCGACAAATGCATCCAGCGCCGAACGGGCCTGCTTCAGGGTTTCGGCAATGTCGCCCTTGACCCATTCAAGGGCCACGTAGTCGTGCCGATCAACCATAACTGCTCCGCTTAGAATTCGTGGGTTGCCTGGATCTCAAAGCCAATAGAGATCTAGTGTGGGAGGGGGCAAGCCCCTCCCACATTTGGATCGCATTTCAATCATCAACCTGTTTGGCCGCAGGCAAGGTGAAACCCGACACCGACCTGCGCAACTGGCTGGCCATCTTCGCCAAGTTGCCGATGCTTTCGGCGGTAGCGGTGGAGCCCGATGACGTCTGCGTGGTGATCTGCTGGATCACGTTCATGGTCAGGGAGATCTGCCCCGCCGATGAGGTCTGTTGCTGCGCCGCGTTGGAGATGCTCTGGATCAGCGCGGCCAGGGTTTTCGATACGCCTTCGATCTCTTCCAGCGCCACCCCGGCGTCCTGGGCCAGCCGTGCACCGCGCACCACTTCGGTGGTGGTCTGCTCCATGGAAATGACGGCTTCGTTGGTGTCGGCCTGGATCGCGCGCACCAGGGTTTCAATCTGCCGGGTGGCCGCCGACGAACGTTCGGCCAGCCGCTGCACTTCATCGGCCACCACCGCAAAGCCGCGCCCGGCATCCCCGGCCATGCTCGCCTGGATCGCGGCGTTGAGGGCGAGGATGTTGGTCTGGTCGGCAATGTCGTCGATCAGGCTGACGATGTCGCCAATCTCCTGGGACGACTCGCCCAGGCGCTTGATGCGCTTGGCGGTGTCCTGGATCTGTTCGCGGATGTTGTCCATGCCGTGGATGGTGTTGTGCACCACCTCGTTGCCTTTGTTGGCGATTTCCACCGAACGTTCCGCCACCGCCGATGATTCGGCCGCGTTGGCCGACACCTGGTCGATGGACTGGGCCATCTGGTTGATCGCGGTGGAGGCTTCGGCGATCTGCTGGGCCTGATGCTCGGAGGCCTGGGCCAGGTGCATGGCGGTGGCCTGGGTCTCTTGCACGGCACCCGCCACTTGCCCGGCGGTGAGGTTGATGGTGGCCACCAGGTCGCGCAGTTGGTCCACGGAATAGTTGATGGAGTCGGCGATGGTGCCGGTGAAGTCTTCGGTCACCGAGGCGGTCACGGTGAGGTCGCCGTCGGCCAGGTCTTCGATTTCATCGAGCAGGCGCATGATCGCGTTCTGGTTGCGCTCGTTCTTCTCGGCGGTCTCGTGCAGTTGGCGGTTGGTTTCGCGCACCATCACCAGGCCGATCAGGATGATCGAGGCCAGCGCCAACAGGCCCAGCACATAGCCGCCGATGGTGTCGAAGCTGCGTCCGCTGGCGAGGTTTTCAAAACCGGTGGCCAGGTGCGAGGCTTCATCGAGCAGGGTTTGCGACAGGTTGAAAATATTGCTCGCCGAGGCGCGGACCTGGAACAGCTGCGGCGAGGTTTCGAGAATTTCATCCACGGAGCCGGAGACAAACTCGAACAACTCGGCGATTTCCGCCAGCCGCGCGCGGGCATCGCGGTCTTCTACCTGAGTGATGCGCAGCCCGGGGTTGCCGTTGAGCATGCCATTGAGCACCTGCCCGAAGCGATTGGCATCGCGGCCAAAGGTGTCGGCGGCCTGGACGGCGGTTTCGTCACCGGCCAGCACCGTGTTGACCGCGCCCAGGATACGCTCGGCCAGCAGCGACTGGCGCTGGGCCAAGGCCACCTGGCTGGCCGGCGCGCCGCGTTGCAGCAGGATGTCGACGACCTTTTCCGACTCCATCTGCAATTGCGGTACGGTTTCGGCGAGGGTCGCGGCCACTTGGTGCAGGGACAGCACGGTCTGTTCGCTGGCGAGGATCGCGTCGGTGTTTTTCAGCAGCGCCTCCCAATCGGTCTGCACCGCGCGCATTTCGGCACGGACCGCACTGGGCGCAGCGGGCAGGCCGGTTTCCGGGTCGCCTTTTTTCAGGTAGCCCCAGCGTCGGGCAAAGTCGTTGCGCGCATCGCCCAACAGCTTGAATGCGGCGGCCTTGCCGGCGGCGGCTTCGGTAGCGTTCTTGGCAATGCGTTGGGACAGCACGCGCAGTTCACCGGCGTGGCCGATGTACTGCTTGTCATAGGTGGACTGGGTGTTGAGGTAAGCGAAGTTGGCGAACAGCAGCATGATGAATACGATCAGCGCGATAAACAGCACGATGATCTGTGAACGGCTGCGTGAGCCGGCCTGGGGTTTGGGCGTAGTAGCGGTGGTCATGCGGCGACATCCATGAAGCCAGGGGCCTGGGCCAGGGCGAAGGGGCTGAAGACCTGCCACAGCGGCTCGCCGTCGAATTGGCCCTGGATAAATGGCGCGCCGGGGCTGGGGCTCACCAGCAAGGCGTCTTGTGCAAAATGCTGCATCCCCACCACCTCGTCTACCAGCAGCCCGACAAACAGATCGTTGTATTCCACCACCAGCACCCGCCGTTGCTTGCGCGCCTTGGACAGCTCAAGCCCAAGGAAGCCGCCGAGGTCCATCACCGGCAGCAAACGCCCGCGCAGGTTAGCAACACCCTTGACCCAGGCCTTGACCCCGGGCATTAAAGTGCAACGCGGCTCATGCAGGACTTCGGCGACTTCGCCCATGGGCGCGACATACCAATGCTGCCCCAGGCGAAAGCCAATCCCGCTCCAGCGTTGCAGGCGGGTTTCCTGGGATGGCAGGTCGGCGGCCAGCAGGCGGCAGCGGCGGTCGATGTCCAGCAGCAACTCGAAGGCGGTTTGCGACTCGGTCATGATGGCGTGCCGTCAGCCGGCCAGCACCTTGTTCAGGGTGGCGATCAGGGTTTCCTCGTCCACAGGCTTGGTCAGGTAATCCTTGGCACCCTGGCGTGCGCCCCAGATCTTGTCGGTCTCCTGATCCTTGGTGGTGATGATGATGATCGGGATGCCGTTGGTTTCCGGCTCCTTGGACAGCTGGCGGGTGGCCTGGAAGCCATTGAGGCCCGGCATCACGATGTCCATCAGCACGGCGTCAGGCTTTTCCTGGCGGGCCAGGGCCACGCCGTCGGCGCCGTTCTCGGCCTTGAGGACCTGGTGGCCGTGCTTTTCCAGCATGCCGGTCAGTTTGTACATTTCGGTCGGCGAATCGTCGACGATCAGAACACGTGCCATGGTTTTCCCCACTACATTGGTCGGCGCCGGCCCTTGTGAGGCGGCGTCAGTGTGCTTGTTCCACTGCGGCGAACCCGGGCACATAGGCCTTGATCGCACTCAGCAGTTCTTCCTTGCTGAAAGGCTTGGTCAAAAACTGATCGACACCCACGATGCGCCCCTTGGCCTTGTCGAACAGACCGTCCTTGGAGGACAGCATGATCACCGGGATCGACTTGAACACCGGGTTGTTCTTCACCAGGGCGCAGGTCTGATAGCCATCCAGGCGCGGCATCATGATGTCGACAAAGATAATGTGCGGGTGATGATCCACAATCCGGGCCAGGGCATCGAAACCGTCGATGGCCGTGATGACATCGCAGCCCACGTTCTTCAACAGCGTCTCGGCGGTGCGGCGGATCGTCTTCGAATCGTCGATCACCATCACTCTCAAGGCGTTGGAATGCTGTTCCATATCTGCTCTACCATCGCCACAGCGAATCGGTTTTCGGTGTGTACTGCCTGATGTTGCACAGGATGAGCGCCGCAGGCCTTGGAATTCAAGGGCTGCTGCGCCGTGGCAGTCTTTTTAGCACAGTCTCGGGGAGCAATCTATCGAGGCACCCGCCCGGTGGTTTTTCCTTGACCCACAACAGCCGCAGCGCCACTCTGACGCCACTTTTATGCGCCCCAATTTTGCTAGAGGAAATCCCCCATGAGCGTTCGCGTCGGCATTGTCATGGACCCTATCGCCAGCATTTCCTATAAAAAGGACAGCTCGCTGGCCATGCTCCTGGCCGCCCAGGCCCGCGGCTGGAGCCTGTTCTATATGGAGCAGCGCGACCTTTACCAGGGCGACGGCGAGGCCCGTGCACGCATGCGCCCGCTGCAGGTGTTTGCCAACCCCGAGAAGTGGTTCGAACTGCAGGACGAAATCGACAGCCCCCTGAGCGACCTCGACGTGATCCTGATGCGCAAGGACCCGCCGTTCGACATGGAGTTCGTCTACTCCACCTACCTGCTGGAGCAGGCCGAGCGTGCCGGCGTGCTGATCGTCAACAAGCCGCAAAGCCTGCGCGACTGCAATGAAAAGCTGTTCGCCACGTTGTTCCCGCAGTGCACGCCGCCCACCGTGGTCAGCCGTCGTGCCGACGTGCTGCGTGAATTTGCCGCCAAACACGGTGATGTGATCCTCAAGCCGCTGGACGGCATGGGAGGCACCTCGATCTTCCGTCACCGCGCCGGCGACCCGAACCTGTCGGTGATCCTCGAAACCCTGACCGCCCTGGGCACCCAGCAGATCATGGGCCAGGCCTACCTGCCGGCGATCAAGGACGGCGACAAACGCATCCTGATGATCGACGGCGAGCCGGTGGATTACTGCCTGGCGCGTATTCCGGCGGCGGGCGAGACCCGTGGCAACCTGGCAGCAGGCGGTCGAGGCGAAGCGCGGCCGTTGTCCGACAAGGACCGCTGGATCGCCAGCCAGGTTGGCCCGACCCTGCGGGAAAAGGGTTTGCTGTTTGTAGGCCTTGACGTAATTGGGGAAAACCTCACCGAAATCAATGTCACCAGCCCGACCTGCATTCGCGAGATCGATAACGCATTTGGCACGAACATCGGCGAAATGTTGATGGCCGCCATCGAACGCAAGCTGCAGGCCAACTGATATAGAACAGCCGGACACATACCAACATTGCGCTATCATGCCCGACCTGTGAAACGCGCGATGTTGGTTTTCTTGTCATGACACTCCCGTCCGATCTGCCCTCCGAACTCTCCCACAGCGGCGTGCGCCCGGCTGATCGGCTCGGATTTACCCTGTTTCTCGCGGCATTGATTCACCTGGCCTTGATCCTCGGCGTGGGTTTCACTATGGTCGAGCCCAAGCAGATCACCAAGACCCTGGAAATCACCCTCGCCACGTTCAAGAGCGAAAAGAAGCCCGAGAAGGCCGACTTTCTCGCCCAGGACAACCAGCAGGGCAGTGGCACCCTGGACAAGAAGGCGATCCCCAAGACCACCGAAGTGGCGCCCTTCCAGGACAACAAGGTCAATAAGGTCACACCGCCGCCGGCGCCCAAGCCTGAAGTCAAACAGGCCACGCCCAAGCCCACGGTGACCACCGTCGCACCCAAGCCGCAAAAAGCCCCAGTCCAGCGCGAGAAAACCAAGACCGAGCCGCAACCCGAGCCCGTGAAGCCGGCACCGACGTTCGACAGCTCGACACTGTCCGACGAAATCTCCAGCCTGGAAGCCGAACTGGCCCATGAACAACAGCTGTACGCCAAGCGCCCACGCATTTACCGCCTGAACGCCGCCTCGACCATGCGCGACAAGGGCGCCTGGTATAAGGACGAGTGGCGTAAGAAGGTCGAGCGCATCGGTAACCTCAACTACCCGGAAGAGGCACGGCGCCAGCAGATCTACGGCAATTTGCGTCTTTTGGTGTCGATCAACCGCGACGGCACCTTATATGAAGTGCAGGTGCTGGAATCGTCCGGTCAGCCGCTGCTGGACCAGGCGGCCCAACGCATCGTGCGCCTGGCCGCGCCCTTTGCCCCGTTTACCGGGGACTTGAACGATGTGGACCGCCTGGAAATCATCCGCACCTGGAAGTTTGCCAAGGGTGATCGCCTTTCCAGCAACTGAACGCGCCGTCCTACAGAAAAGCCGACAGCACGGTATTCGGGTCACGTCCAGCTTGTCAGTTCGCCCCTCCAACGCCACACTAGCGGACATGAAAAATGTCAGCCCGACCTACCTCAAGCACCAATTCCTGATCGCCATGCCCCATATGGCCGACCCGAACTTTGCGCAGACCTTGACCTACATCGTCGAGCACACGGCCAATGGTGCCATGGGGTTGGTGGTGAACCGCCCGCAGGCGCTGAACCTGGCCGATATCCTTGAACAACTGCGTCCGGAGGTCGACCCGCCGGCCCGTTGCCAGGGCGTGCCGATCTACATCGGCGGGCCGGTGCAGACCGATCGCGGCTTTGTGCTGCACCCCACCGGGCCGAAGTTCCAGGCCACGGTTGACCTGGACGGAGTCTCGCTGTCCACCTCCCAGGACGTGTTGTTCGCCATCGCCGACGGCGTGGGCCCTGAGCAAAGTGTGATCACCCTGGGTTACGCCGGCTGGGAAGCCGGGCAGCTGGAAGCCGAACTGGCCAGCAATGCCTGGCTGACCTGCCCGTTCGATGCCGACATCCTGTTCAACACCGCAAGCGAATTGCGCCTGGAAGCCGCCGCGGCCAAGCTGCGGGTCAACCTCAGCCTGCTGACCAGCCAGGCGGGGCACGCCTGATGGCCTTGCGTCTGATCCTCGGCTTTGACTACGGCACCAAGCAGATCGGCGTAGCGGTCGGCCAGGTCATCACCGGCCAGGCCCGCGAGCTGTGCACCCTCAAGGCCCAGAACGGCATACCGGACTGGAACCAGGTCGAAGCCCTGATCAAAGAGTGGAAGCCCGATGCCGTAGTGGTCGGCCTGCCCCTGAACATGGACGGCACCCCCAGCGACATGTGCCTGCGCGCCGAAAAGTTCGCCCGCCGTCTTAATGGCCGCTACAACCTGCCCTTCTATACCCACGATGAACGCCTGACCACCTTTGAAGCCAAGGGCGAGCGCCGTGACCGTGGCGGCCAGAAAGGCAGCTACCGCGACAACCCGGTGGACGCCATCGCCGCCGCCTTGCTGTTACAGGGCTGGCTGGACGAAAACACTGCTTTATTTGAATCCTGACTGACGCGGCTTGCCGCGTCTTCTTACGTTTGAGCCCGGACCTTGTCGTCGCCCCCGCCGCGCAAGGCCTTGAAGGAGCCACCATGAGCCTGCCAAACCCCGCCGAACTGATCCGCCAGATGGCGGTTAGCCTCAAGACGCACCTGGAACACCGTGGCATCAGCGAACCGCGCTTTATCGGCATTCGCACCGGTGGTGTGTGGGTCGCCCAGGCGTTGCTGGACGAACTGGGCAGCGACTCACCCTTGGGTACCCTGGACGTGTCCTTCTACCGCGACGACTTCAGCCAGAACGGCCTGCACCCGCAAGTGCGCCCGTCCGCCCTGCCGTTCGAGATTGAAGGCCAGCACCTGGTGCTGATCGACGATGTACTGATGAGCGGCCGTACCATCCGCGCCGCCATGAATGAATTGTTCGATTACGGGCGCCCGGCCAGCATCACCCTGGTCTGCCTGCTGGACCTGGAGGCAGGCGAACTGCCCATCAGCCCGGACGTGGTTGGCGCCACGCTGTCCCTTGAGGCCAGCCAGCGAGTAAAATTGTCCGGTCCCACGCCGCTCGAACTCGAACTGCAAGACCTTGCCCTTTAAACCGCCTTGTAAAGAGTCCCCGCGATGACGCCTCTAGATGCCAAGCGCCCGCTGCAGCTCAATGCTCAGGGCCAGTTGCAACACTTCTTGTCCCTCGACGGTTTGCCCCGCGAACTGCTCACCGAAATCCTCGACACCGCCGACTCGTTCCTCGAGGTTGGCGGCCGGGCGGTGAAGAAAGTCCCGCTGCTGCGCGGCAAGACCATCTGCAACGTGTTCTTCGAGAACTCCACCCGTACACGGACCACCTTTGAACTGGCGGCCCAACGGCTGTCGGCCGACGTGATCACGCTGAACGTGTCCACCTCGTCGGCGAGCAAGGGCGAGACCCTGCTCGACACCCTGCGCAACCTGGAAGCGATGGCCGCCGACATGTTCGTGGTGCGCCACGGCGACTCCGGTGCCGCCCACTTCATTGCCGAGCACGTGTGCCCGCAGGTGGCGATCATCAACGGCGGCGACGGCCGTCACGCCCACCCGACCCAGGGCATGCTCGACATGCTCACCATACGCCGGCACAAGGGCAGCTTTGAAAACCTCTCGGTGGCCATCGTCGGCGACATCCTGCACTCGCGGGTGGCACGCTCGAACATGCTGGCCCTGAAAACCCTGGGTTGCCCGGACATCCGCGTGATCGCACCGAAAACCCTGCTGCCCATCGGCATCGAGCAATACGGCGTGAAGGTCTACACCGACATGACCGAAGGCCTCAAGGATGTGGACGTGGTGATCATGCTGCGCCTGCAACGCGAACGCATGTCGGGTGGCCTGCTGCCGAGCGAAGGCGAGTTCTACCGTCTGTTCGGCCTGACCACCGCACGCCTGGCCGGCGCCAAGCCGGACGCCATCGTGATGCACCCGGGGCCGATCAACCGAGGCGTGGAGATTGAGTCGGCGGTGGCCGACGGCAGCCAGTCGGTGATTCTCAACCAGGTCACGTATGGCATCGCCGTGCGCATGGCGGTGTTGTCCATGGCCATGAGCGGACAAACCGCGCAACGTCAATTCGAGCAGGAGAAGGCCCAGTGAAGCTCAGCATTCTCGGCGCCCGAGTCATCGATCCGGCCAGTGGCCTGGATCACGTTACCGATCTGCACCTGGAGGCCGGCCGGATCATCGCCATCGGTGCCGCGCCCGGTGCTTTCAGCCCCAGCGAGACCATCGACGCCAAAGGCCTGGTGGCCGCGCCCGGCCTGGTGGACCTGAACGTCGCCCTGCGCGAGCCGGGCTTCAGCCGCAAAGGCAATATCACCAGCGAGACCCGCGCGGCCGCAGCCGGTGGCGTCACCAGCCTGTGCTGCCCACCGCACACCAAGCCGGTGCTCGACACGTCGGCCGTGACCGAGCTGATCCTCGACCGTGCCCGTGAAGCCGGCAATTGCAAAGTGTTCCCCATCGGCGCCCTGAGCAAAGGCCTGGAAGGCGAACAACTCGCCGAACTGATCGCCCTGCGCGATGCCGGTTGCGTGGCGTTCGGCAACGGCCTGGAGAGTTTCCGCAGCACCCGCACCCTGTGCCGCGCCCTGGAATACGCGGCCACCTTCGACTTGACGGTGATCTTCCACTCCCAGGACCGCGACCTGGCCGAAGGCGGCCTGGCCCATGAAGGTGCGGTCGCCAGCTTCCTCGGCTTGCCGGGCATTCCGGAAACCGCTGAAACCGTAGCCCTGGCCCGTGACCTGCTGCTGGTGGAACAAAGCGGCGTGCGTGCGCACTTCAGCCAGTTGACCAGTGCCCGGGGCGTGGCCCTGATCGCCCAGGCCCAGGCCCGTGGCCTGCCGGTGACGGCAGACGTGGCGTTGTATCAGTTGCTGCTGACGGATGAGGCGCTGATCGACTTCTCCAGCCTTTACCACGTGCAACCGCCGCTGCGCACACTGGCCGATCGTGACGGTTTGCGTGCGGCAGTCAAATCCGGTGTGATCTCGGCGATTTCCAGCCACCACCAGCCCCATGAGCGCGATGCCAAGCTGGCGCCGTTCGGCGCGACGGAGCCGGGCATCAGCAGCGTGGAGCTGTTGCTGCCGCTGGCGATGACGTTGGTGGAAGACGGTTTGCTGGACCTGCCGACACTGCTGGCGCGCCTGAGCGCAGGCCCGGCCGAGGCCTTGCGCCTGCCGGCGGGCAAGCTGGCGGTGGGGTCGGCGGCGGATCTGGTGCTGTTTGACCCGGCCGGCTCCACGGTTGCGGGCGAGCACTGGCTGTCCAAGGGTGAGAACTGCCCGTTCATCGGCCATAGCCTGCCGGCGAGCGTGCGCTACACCTTGGTGGATGGGCGCATCAGCTACCAGGCTTGAGCCATTAAAAACTGTAGGAGCGAGCTTGCTCGCTTCTACAGGTTATTTATGATCTACCGGCCGCCGTTGCGCTCGGCATTGCGGATCGAAACCTGGGTATTCAAGGTCCAGAAGTCATACAGCACCCCCACCAGGAATAAGCCGCCGGTCAGCAGGTAGATCAGGCCGGTGATCCATTTGCCCTGGTACATGCGGTGCACGCCGAACACCCCCAGGAACGCCAACAGAATCCACGCCACGTTGTATTCGATTGGCCCAGCGGTAAAACGCAGGTCCGCTTCACGGTCCATGGCCGGAATCAGGAACAGGTCGATCAGCCAGCCGATCCCCAGCAAGCCGAGGGTGAAAAACCAGATCGTTCCAGTGACCGGTTTGCCGTAATAGAAACGATGGGCCCCGGTAAACCCGAAAATCCAGAGCAGGTAACCGATCACCTTGCTGTGGGTGTCTTGCTGCGGACCAACCTGTTGATAGGTGTTCATGGCGTACCTCTTTTGCTTCGATAGATAAATTTTTTCACTTTCTTTGTGACTTTTTTACAGGCGCCCGACGTACGGCAAATGGTATCTTCCCTCCCCTGAAAGCCTTATGCCACCTGACTTGTGTAGGACAATCGCGGCGAATCGTCGCGTTTTTCCTGAGTTTGACCCCAAGGTTCAGTCGACAAACGGCCTGAGAACGACACAAAAAGCTGTTATAAAGTTGCGCGCAAACCCATAAGAGCCACGCCTGATGCGACCATTTTTAAAGACATGGCTAACCATTTGCCTATTAATGCCACTGGCCGCCCACGCCACCAATCGTGAGCAACGACTTCCGAACGTCAACGGTTTCACCCCTAAAGTCCACAGCGCGCCCAGCACTGCCAAATCGGCAAAGCCAACCGTCAGCCGCCCGACTCAACTGAGCAAGGCCCACGGTAAAGCAGTTCCAGGCCTGATGGCAGTCAACACCAGGCAAAGCAGCACCGTCCTCAGCCGCGCCGTAAACGTGCTCGGTACGCCTTATCGTTGGGGCGGCAGCAGCCCAAGTAAAGGGTTTGACTGCAGCGGCCTGGTGAAATATGCGTTTAACGACGTAGCGGCCGTGGATCTGCCGCGCACCTCCAACGCCATGGCCGCCGGTCATGGGCAGAAGGTTGAGCGCAAGGACCTGAAACCGGGTGACCTGTTGTTCTTCAAACTGAAGAGCCGCCAGGTGAACCACGTAGCCATCTACCTGGGCAACGACCGCTTCATCCACGCACCGCGTCGTGGCAAGTCGGTCAGCATCGACACGCTGAAAAAGCCGTTCTGGGACAAGAACTACGTGATTGCCAAGCGGGTTCTGCCGAAAGAGCAGAACACCTTGCGGGTAGTACAACGCTGATCTGAAGCTGGAATGCAGTAGTACATGTGGGAGGGGGCTTGCTCCCGATAGCAGTGGGCCAGGTACAGATAAGCTGACTGATCCACCGCTATCGGGGCAAGCCCCCTCCCACATTTGATGTGTGTCGTTCACAACCCCTCAGATATCCCCAGGCACCCTCGCCTTCTCCCGCGCCTCTTCCCGGCTGATCACGCCTTCCGTGACCAACGCCTTCAAGCTCATATCCAGCGTTTTCATACCCAGCGCACCGCCGGTCTGAATCGCCGAGACGATCTGCGCCACCTTGTCCTCGCGGATCAAGTTACGAATAGCCGGCGTGCCCAGCATGATTTCATGGGCCGCCACCCGCCCGCCGCCAACCTTCTTGACCAGCACCTGGGACACTACCGCCTGCAACGATTCCGACAGCATCGAGCGGACCATGGCCTTTTCCCCCGCCGGGAACACGTCCACCAGCCTGTCCACGGTCTTTGCCGCCGAGGTGGTGTGCAGGGTGCCAAATACCAGATGCCCGGTCTCAGCCGCCGTCAGGGCCAGGCGGATGGTTTCCAGGTCGCGCAGTTCGCCCACCAGGATCACATCAGGGTCTTCGCGCAGCGCCGAACGCAAGGCCAGCGAGAAACTGTGGGTGTCGCGATGCACCTGGCGCTGGTTGATCAGGGCGGTTTTCGGCGTGTGGATAAACTCGATGGGGTCTTCCAGCGTGAGGATGTGCTGGCGCCGATGCTGGTTGAGGTAATCGATCATCGCCGCCAGGGTAGTGGACTTGCCGGAGCCGGTGGGGCCCGTCACCAGCACCAGGCCGCGCGCAAGCTGGGCGATACGCTGGAACACTTCCCCCAGGCCGAGGTTTTCCAGGCTCTGGACCTCGGCCGGGATGGTGCGAAACACCGCGCCCATGCCGCGATCCTGCTGGAATACGTTCGCCCGGAACCGCGCCACGCCCGGCAACTCGAAGGCAAAATCCGTTTCAAGAGATGTTTCGAAATCCTTTTGTTGGTAGCGGTTGAGCAACGGGCTCAATAAATCCGCTACTTGCGGGGGTGAAAGCACCGGCCAATCCAACGGCCAGACCTCACCATCAATACGCAGCATGGGCGCCATACCGGCCGACAGATGCAGGTCGGAAGCGCCGCGACGCACGCCGGCCTCCAGTAATTCAGTGATATCCATAGGGCTTTCCATTTCCAGTAGAATGCCGCGGACTCCATATCCACGGGCGCATCTTGAATGTCGACGATAGCAGACAACATCGGCCAGGTTAGCCAGCGCATCCGCGCCGCAGCCGACGCCGTGCAACGTGACGCAAACAGCATCCACCTGCTGGCCGTGAGCAAGACCAAACCTGCCCAAGCCGTGCGTGAAGCCTATGCCGCCGGGGTGCGTGATTTTGGCGAAAACTACCTGCAGGAAGCCCTGGGCAAGCAGGCCGAATTAACCGACCTGCCCTTGAGTTGGCACTTCATCGGCCCCATTCAATCGAACAAGACTCGCGCCATCGCCGAGAATTTCGCCTGGGTGCATTCCGTGGACCGTCTCAAAATTGCACAACGCCTGTCCGAGCAACGCCCGGCCGACCTGCCACCGCTGAATATCTGCATCCAGGTCAATGTCAGTGGCGAGGCCAGCAAGTCCGGCTGCACCTCCGCCGACCTGCCGGCGCTGGCCAACGCCATCAGCGCCCTGCCGCGCTTGAAGCTGCGGGGCCTGATGGCGATTCCCGAGCCGACGGACGATCGGGCCGAACAAGACGCCGCGTTTTCCAGCGTGCGCGACCTGCAAAACAGCCTGAACCTGCCGCTCGACACACTTTCCATGGGCATGAGCCACGACCTTGAGTCGGCCATCGCCCAGGGCGCCACCTGGGTGCGGATCGGTACCGCCCTGTTTGGCGCCCGCGACTACGGCCAGCCATGAAATGGCTGACATCCATCTAAGTAAGGACCTGTCATGAGCAACACGCGTATTGCCTTTATCGGCGCCGGCAACATGGCGGCCAGCCTGATCGGCGGCCTGCGGGCCAAGGGCCTGGAAGCGGCGCAGATCCGCGCCAGCGATCCGGGCGCCGAGACCCGTGCCCGCGTCAGCGCCGAGCACGGTATCGAAACCTTCGCCGATAACGCCGAAGCCATCCAAGGTGTCGATGTGATCGTGCTGGCGGTCAAGCCACAGGCCATGAAGGCCGTGTGCGAAAGCCTGCGCCCAAGCCTGCAGCCGCACCAACTGGTGGTGTCGATCGCCGCCGGCATCACCTGCGCCAGCATGAACAACTGGCTCGGTGCCCAGCCGATCGTACGTTGCATGCCCAACACCCCGGCGCTGCTGCGCCAGGGTGTGAGCGGTTTGTACGCCACCCACGAGGTGACCGCCGAGCAACGTGACCAGGCCCAGGAACTGCTGTCTGCCGTGGGCATCGCCCTGTGGCTGGAACAGGAGCAGCAACTGGACGCGGTCACCGCCGTCTCGGGCAGCGGCCCGGCTTACTTCTTCCTGCTGATCGAGGCCATGACCGCCGCCGGCGTGAAACTGGGCCTGCCGCAGCAAGTCGCCGAGCAACTGGCCGAGCAAACCGCCCTGGGCGCCGCGAAAATGGCTGTCTCCAGTGAGGTGGACGCTGCCGAGTTGCGCCGCCGCGTCACTTCCCCCGGCGGCACCACGCAGGCTGCCATCGAATCGTTCCAGGCCGGGGGCTTTGAAGCCCTGGTGGAAAAAGCACTGGGTGCCGCAGCACATCGTTCGGCTGAAATGGCCGAGCAGCTGGGCAAATAGTCGTCCCCCTACGAAGGAATAAATGATGCTTGGACTCAATGACGCCGTCATCTTCATCATCCAGACCTTGGGCAGCCTGTACCTGCTGATCGTGCTGATGCGTTTTATCCTGCAACTGGTGCGGGCGAACTTCTACAACCCGCTGTGCCAATTCGTGGTGAAGGCCACCCAACCGCTGCTCAAGCCCCTGCGCCGAGTGGTCCCGAGCATGTTCGGCCTGGACATGTCGTCGCTGGTGCTGGCATTGCTGCTGCAGATCCTGCTGTTCGCGCTGGTCCTGATGCTCAAGGGCTACCTGCCTTACACCGTGCTGCTGTTGCCGTGGGCACTGATCGGGATCTTCTCGTTGTTTTTGAAGATCATCTTCTGGTCGATGATCATCAGCGTGATCCTGTCCTGGGTCGCGCCGGGTAGCCGCAGCCCAGGTGCCGAGCTGGTGTCTCAGATCACCGAGCCGGTGCTCGCGCCGTTCCGCCGCTGGGTGCCCAACCTGGGCGGCCTGGATATTTCGCCGATCTTCGCGTTTATCGCGATCCAGCTGATACAAGGCTGGGGCATCCCGTACCTGGCTGACTTCGCGAACATGCCGAAGGAACTGTTCGGACTGATCTGACAGGCAGAGCAAATGCAGGAGGGGCGGGGCGACGATTCGACTTGCCCCTCCCACATTTGGCCTTTGCTTGCCGCTGGGTGCATCGGTCTTTAGACTTACGCCTCATTTAAACGAGAGCAGGGTCGATGCCAACTGCCTTCCCCCCCGATTCTGTTGGACTGGTCGTGCCCCAAGTGGCGCACTTCAGCGAACCACTGGCCCTGGCCTGTGGTCGTTCGCTGCCTGCCTATGACCTGATTTATGAAACCTACGGCCAACTGAACGCCACGGCGAGCAACGCCGTGCTGATCTGCCACGCCCTCTCCGGCCATCATCACGCCGCTGGCTTCCACAGCGTTGACGAGCGCAAGCCTGGCTGGTGGGACAGTTGCATCGGCCCCGGCAAGCCCATCGACACCAACAAGTTCTTTGTCGTCAGCCTGAACAACCTCGGCGGCTGCAACGGTTCCACCGGCCCCAGCAGCCTCAACCCGGAAACCGGCAGGCCGTTCGGCGCCGACTTCCCGGTGCTCACCGTGGAAGACTGGGTGCACAGCCAGGCTCGCCTCGCCGACCTGTTGGGCATCCGGCAATGGGCCGCGGTGATCGGCGGCAGCCTGGGCGGCATGCAGGCCCTGCAATGGACCATCACGTATCCGGATCGGGTGCGTCATTGCCTGGCCATCGCCTCGGCGCCCAAATTGTCGGCACAGAACATCGCCTTCAACGAAGTAGCACGCCAGGCCATCCTCACCGACCCCGAATTCCACGGCGGTTCGTTCCAGGAAGCCGGTGTGATCCCCAAGCGCGGCTTGATGCTGGCGCGAATGGTCGGGCACATCACCTACCTGTCCGATGACTCCATGGGCGAGAAATTCGGCCGTGGCCTCAAGAGCGAGAAGCTCAACTATGACTTCCACAGCGTCGAGTTCCAGGTGGAAAGCTACCTGCGTTATCAGGGCGAGGAGTTCTCCGGGCGTTTCGACGCCAACACCTACCTGCTGATGACCAAGGCCCTGGACTACTTCGACCCGGCAGCCAACCACGACGATGACCTGGCGAAAACCTTCGAGGGCGCCACGGCGAAGTTCTGCGTCATGTCGTTCACCACCGACTGGCGCTTCTCGCCGGCCCGCTCCCGAGAGCTGGTGGATGCGCTGATGGCGGCCAAGAAAGACGTCTGCTACCTGGAGATCGATGCACCGCAAGGCCATGACGCCTTCCTGATTCCGATCCCGCGCTACCTCCAGGCTTTCAGCAACTACATGAACCGCATTACTTTGTGAGAACGCCATGAGAGCCGACCTGGACATCATCCAAGACTGGATCCCCGCCGGCAGCCGCGTGCTCGACCTGGGCTGCGGCGATGGCGAACTGCTGAGCTGGCTGCGCGACAACAAGCAAGTCACCGGCTACGGCCTGGAAAACGACCCGGACAACATCGCCCAGTGCGTGGCCAAGGGCATCAACGTGATCGAGCAGGACCTGGACAAGGGCCTGGGCAACTTCGCCAGCAACAGCTTCGATATCGTGGTGATGACCCAGGCCCTGCAAGCAGTGCACTACCCGGACCGCATCCTCGACGAAATGCTGCGCGTGGGCCGCCAGTGCATCATCACCTTCCCCAACTTCGGGCACTGGCGCTGCCGCTGGTACCTGGCGACCAAGGGCCGCATGCCAGTCTCGGATTTCCTGCCGTACACCTGGTACAACACGCCGAACATCCACTTCTGCACCTTCGAAGACTTCGAAGCCCTGTGTGGCGAGCGTGAAGCCAAGGTGATCAACCGCCTGGCCGTCGATCAACAGCATCGTCACGGCTGGGCAAGCAAGCTATGGCCCAATCTGTTGGGCGAAATTGGTATCTACCGGGTCAGCAGCCCTGGCCTGACGGATCACAAGATTGCCGTCTAATCATTTTCAAGAGGGACGATCATGAGTCGCTTGGCTATTTTTCTACTGACTGCATGCCTGGGCGCCAGCGCCATGGCGGCGGACACTATCGACGCTAATCGCAAGAAAGACTTCGGTGATATCACCGTTCATTACAACACCTTCACCTCCAGCTTCCTGCAGCCGGAAACCGCCCAGAAAGTCGGCGTGGTGCGCAGCAAGGAGAAGGGCTTGATCAATGTGACCGTGATCAAGGGCGTAACCCCGGTGGCAGCGCAGGTGACAGGCACCATCAAGGACCTGGGCGGCAAGAGCGAGATCCTGACGTTCAAGCAAATCGACGAGAAAGGCGGGATCAATTACCTCGCGCCGTACTCCGTGACGCAGCGGGAATACAAGACGTTTACCATCAATGTGGAAACCGGCGGCAAAGCCCATAGCTTCCAATTCAACCAGGAACTGTTTCCGGCGGAATGATGAACCTTACTCAACTCGTATTGGCCAGCCATAACGCCGGCAAGCTCAAAGAACTCCAGGCCATGCTCGGCGAATCCGTGCAGCTGCGCTCGATCGGCGAGTTCAGCCAGGTGGAGCCGGAAGAGACCGGCCTGTCGTTCGTCGAGAACGCCATCCTCAAGGCGCGCAATGCCGCACGGATCTCGGGCCTCCCGGCGCTGGCGGACGACTCTGGCCTGGCGGTGGACTTCCTCGGCGGCGCGCCGGGTATCTACTCGGCGCGTTATGCCGATGGCAAGGGCGACGCGGCCAACAACGCCAAGCTGCTGGACGCGCTCAAGGACGTGCCGGACGCGATGCGCGGCGCGCAGTTCGTCTGTGTGCTGGCCTTGGTGCGGCATGCCGATGACCCGCTGCCGATCCTCTGCGAAGGCCTGTGGCACGGGCGCATCCTGCACGCTGCCAGCGGTGAGCACGGTTTTGGCTATGACCCGTTGTTCTGGGTGCCGGAGCGCAATGTCTCCAGCGCCGAATTGAGCCCGGCCGACAAGAACCAGATCAGCCACCGCGCCCGCGCAATGGATTTGCTGCGCCAGCGCCTGGGCTTGAAATGACCCGGAACACCTCCGCGCAGCCACTGATCCACGGTGGCCCGCAAACACCTCGGGCGGCGCTACCGGTGCTGCCGCCCCTGGCGCTGTACATCCACATCCCGTGGTGCGTGCGCAAATGCCCTTATTGCGACTTCAACTCCCACACCGCCAGCAAGGTGCTGCCGGAAGAAGAGTATGTGGACGCCTTGCTGGCCGACCTCGATCAGGACCTGCACGCGGTGTATGGGCGCGAACTGAGTTCTATCTTCTTCGGCGGCGGCACGCCAAGCCTGTTCAGCGCTGCGGCGCTGGGCCGATTGCTCAAAGGCGTGGAAGCACGCATCCCGTTTGCCGGTGACATCGAGATCACCCTGGAAGCCAACCCCGGCACGTTCGAGCAAGAGAAGTTCATCGCCTACCGCGCGCTGGGGATCAACCGGCTGTCCATCGGCATCCAGAGCTTCCAGCAGGCAAAGCTTGAGGCTCTGGGCCGCATCCACAACGGCGACGAAGCCGTACGCGCCGCCGGGATGGCGCGCCAGGCCGGATTCGACAACTTCAACCTGGACCTGATGCACGGCTTGCCCGATCAGTCCCTGGACGATGCGTTGAGTGACCTGCGCCAGGCCATCGCGCTCAAACCCACACACCTGTCCTGGTACCAGTTGACCCTGGAACCCAACACCGTGTTCTGGAACCAGCCGCCCGCGCTGCCGGAAGACGATACCCTGTGGGACATCCAGGAAGCGGGCCAGGCGCTGCTGGCCGAGCACGGTTACGCACAATACGAAGTGTCGGCCTACGCCCAGCCCGGGCGCCCGGCGCGGCATAACCTCAACTACTGGAGTTTCGGCGACTTTATCGGCATCGGCGCCGGCGCCCACGGCAAGCTCAGCCATCCGGACGGGCGCATTGTGCGCACCTGGAAGACCCGCGCGCCGAAGGACTACCTCAACCCGGCCAAAAGCTTCCAGGCCGGGGCGAAGGAGCTGACCAACGAAGAGTTGCCGTTCGAGTTCCTGATGAACGCCCTGCGCCTCACCGAGGGCGTCGACGCCACGTTCTACGCCGAACGCACCGGCCTCGACCTGGCGAGCCTCGACGAGGCGCGGCGCGAGGCAGAACAAAGTGGCTTAATGCAGGTCGAACCGTCACGCCTGGCGGCCACCGATCGCGGGCAACTCTTTCTCAATGACCTGTTGCAGAAGTTTTTGAGCTGATCGCTCTAAGGAAATCGAATGGATCTGGTACTCGACCTGCTCGCCACCGTATCCCGCTGGAGCCGCAGCAACCTATCGGAAATCTCCCTGGCCCTTGTGGGCTGTTTGCTGGTGCTGTTTGGCGCCGACATCAAGGGCTGGGTCGAAGCACGCCTGGGCAGCGTTGCCGGCGCGTTGCGCGTACCGTTGATGGCCCTGCTGTGCATGATCGGCAGTGGTGCGGCGCTGATCTATGCGACGCCGTGGATTGTGCGGGGATTGAGCCAGTTCAATAACTACAGCCTGGCGCCGGTGCTGGTGGTGGTGCTGGTGTTGATTGGCGTCGTCGCCGATCGCCGCTGACCTCAAATCCAACACAAAACAACTGTGGGAGGGGGCTTGCCCCGATAGCTGAGGGTCAGTCGACATCAAAGTGACTGATCCACCGCTATCGGGGGCAAGCCCCCTCCCACATTGAATTGCATTTCAAGTCAGTGGCGAGTTACGCCAGCTTCTCGAACTTCAAATCCCACACCCCATGCCCCAAGCGCTCACCACGCCGCTCGAACTTGGTGATCGGGCGTTCGGCCGGGCGTGGTACGCATTTGCCGTCTTGCGCCAGGTTGCGGTAGCCAGGGGCAACGTCCATCACTTCCAGCATGTATTCGGCATAGGGTTCCCAGTCGGTAGCCATATGCAGGATACCGCCGACTTTCAGCTTGCTGCGCACCAGTTCCGCGAAGGAAGCCTGGACGATGCGGCGCTTGTGGTGACGGCTCTTGTGCCAAGGGTCCGGGAAAAACAGCATCAGGCGGTCGAGGCTGTTGTCGGCGATGCAGCGGTTGAGCACTTCGATCGCGTCGCAGTCATAGACCCGCAGGTTGGTCAGGCCTTGAGTCAGCACGCCATTCAGCAGCGCACCGACACCTGGGCGGTGGACCTCCACGCCGATGAAATCCTGTTCCGGCGAGGCTGCGGCCATTTCCAGCAGGGAGTGGCCCATGCCGAAACCGATTTCCAGGGAACGCGGGGCCGAACGGCCGAACACCTGGTCATAGTCCACCGGCGCATCGGCCAGGGGCAGGACGAACAGCGGCGTACCTTGCTCCAGGCCCTTTTGCTGGCCCTCGGTCATGCGGCCGGCGCGCATCACAAAACTCTTGATGCGGCGGTGCTTGGACTCGTCGCCTTCTTCCACGGTGTTCGGCGTTTCGTTTGATTCAGTCATCAATGGCTCTTACTTGATCAGACCATCCAGCGGCGAAGAGGCGCTGGCGTAGAGTTTTTTTGGCATGCGCCCGGCGAGGTAGGCCAGGCGGCCGGCGACGATGGCGTGTTTCATGGCTTCGGCCATCAGCACCGGTTGCTGGGCGTGGGCGATGGCCGAGTTCATCAGCACCGCTTCACAGCCCAGTTCCATGGCGATGGTGGCGTCGGAGGCGGTACCGACACCGGCGTCCACCAAGACCGGGATCTTGGCTTCTTCGAGGATGATCTGCAGGTTGTACGGATTGCAGATACCCAGCCCGGAACCGATCAGGCCGGCCAGCGGCATCACGGCGATACAGCCGATTTCGGCCAGTTGGCGGGCGATGATCGGGTCATCGCTGGTGTAGACCATCACGTCAAAACCTTCCTTGACCAGGGTTTCTGCGGCCTTGAGGGTTTCGATCACGTTGGGGAACAGGGTTTTCTGGTCGGCCAGCACTTCCAGCTTGACCAGGTTGTGGCCGTCGAGCAGTTCACGGGCCAGGCGGCAGGTACGCACGGCTTCGATGGCGTCGTAGCACCCGGCGGTGTTCGGCAGGAAGGTGTAGCGATCCGGCGACAGCACGTCGAGCAGGTTCGGCTCGCCTTCGATCTGGCCGAGGTTGGTGCGGCGCACGGCGAAGGTCACGATCTCGGCGCCCGAGGCTTCGATGGCCTGGCGGGTTTCTTCCATGTCGCGGTACTTGCCGGTGCCGACCAGCAGACGGGACTGGTAGGTACGACCGGCCAGGACGAAGGGCTTGTCGCTACGAACGATGCTCATGGGAAATCCTCGAAATGGGGTGAGGTTCTGCAGAATCCGGGGCTACATAAAAGCGCGGGACTAGCCGCCGCCGATGGCGTGGACCACCTCGACCTGGTCACCCTCGGTGAGCGTGGTCTCGGCGTGCTGGCTACGCGGGACGATATCCAGGTTGAGTTCCACTGCGACGCGACGCCCGGTCAGGTCCAGGCGGGTCAGCAGGGCCGCAACGGTTTCACCGTCGGGCAGTTCAAGGGATTCGCCGTTCAACTGAATGCGCATGCCACGGGCCGCCATCGTTTTTAGGGGCCAGCATTCTAGCTCGATTGGCACCTGAAGGTCAGCTCCAAGCGTCAAGCGGTCAGTTGCATGCGCCAGGCCGCCAGGCCCAGGAAGAACCAACCCAGCAGGAACGCCAACCCGCCGAAGGGCGTGATGATGCCGAGTTTGCTGATCCCCGTGGTGGTCAGCACGTACAGGCTGCCGGAGAACAGCAGGATACCGACGACAAAGGACACGCCCGCCCACGTCACCAGGCGCCCCGGAATATGCGCCAGCAGCAGCGCCACGCCGAACAGCGCCAGGGTGTGCACCAACTGATAAGTCACGCCGGTGTGAAAGATCGCCAGGTACTCGGCGCTGAGGCGGCTTTTCAGGCCATGGGCGGCGAACGCACCGAGGGCGACACCGGTGAAGCCGAAAAAGGCAGCCAGCATCAGAAAGCTACGCAGCATGAGGAACTCCAGTCAGACTCATTGGACAGGGTCTGTATAATGGCCCGCTCAACGGGTTCGGCCAAGCCATCTCTATGCTGCGTGTCCTCTTCAAACGCTTTCTCACCATCGTGAAATGGTTTGCCATTGGCAGTGTTCTGCTGGTGCTGCTGTTCCGTGTCGTCCCGCCGCCCTTCACCGCGCTGATGGTGGAACGCAAGGTCGAATCCTGGTTCGACGGCGAACCCATTGACCTGCAACGCACCTGGGTGCCGTGGGACGAGATCTCCGACGACCTGAAAGTGGCGGTGATGGCCGGTGAAGACCAGCGCTTCCCGCAGCACTGGGGCTTTGATTTCGGCGCGATCCAGGCGGCACTCCTGCACAACGAGCGCGGCGGTTCGATCCGGGGCGCGAGCACGCTGAGCCAGCAGGTGTCGAAAAACCTGTTCCTGTGGGCGGGTCGCAGTTATTTGCGCAAAGGCCTGGAGGCCTGGTTTACCGGGCTGATCGAGGTGTTCTGGCCCAAGCAGCGGATTCTTGAGGTGTACCTCAACAGCGTGGAATGGGATGAAGGCGTGTTTGGCGCAGAAGCGGCGGCGCGACATCACTTTGGGGTGAGTGCCAAGGGGTTGTCCCGGCAGCAGGCCAGCTACCTGGCGGCGGTGTTGCCTAATCCACGGGTGTGGAGTGCCAGCCATCCGACCGCGTATGTGGCGCGGCGGGCAGCCTGGATTCGCCAGCAGATGAGCCAGCTGGGCGGAGAGGGTTACCTGGTGGAACTGAACAATTCCCGCAAAGCACCTTGGTCCGACTGATACAAACAAATGTGGGAGGGGCTTATCCCCTCCCACATGTTCAGGCGGCGATCGACAACTTCAGCTTGTTCATCGCGCTTTTCTCAAGCTGACGAATGCGCTCGGCCGACACGTTGTACTTCTGCGCCAGGTCGTGCAGCGTGGCTTTTTCTTCCGCCAGCCAGCGCTG
This sequence comes from Pseudomonas sp. GV047, assembly GCF_003058245.1. Lineage (NCBI taxonomy): Bacteria > Pseudomonadati > Pseudomonadota > Gammaproteobacteria > Pseudomonadales > Pseudomonadaceae > Pseudomonas > Pseudomonas sp. GV047. Next base: position 163,512 of record NZ_QCWA01000002.1, read on the forward strand.
GTAGAGGATGTCACGGCTACGGTCGTCCAGCACTTCCAGCGCTTCGTGCAGGTTGTGGTTGGAGTTGTCGCTCCAGTCGGCGTCTTCCAGTTGACGCGCCGGGTCATACCGGTGGTCTTCCAGGTAGTTGGCCGGCGATTGGAAAGCACTGTCGTCGTCCGCTTCGGCGGCCGGGTCGAAGGCCATGTCATGGCCGGTCAGGCGGCTTTCCATCTCGCGCACTTCACGGGGCTCCACGCCGAGGCTTTCGGCCACGCGGTGGACTTCCTCGTTGTTCAGCCACGCCAGGCGTTTTTTCTGGCTGCGCAGGTTGAAGAACAGCTTGCGCTGGGCCTTGGTGGTCGCGACTTTCACGATGCGCCAGTTGCGCAGGATGAACTCGTGGATTTCCGCCTTGATCCAGTGCACGGCAAACGACACCAGGCGCACGCCCATCTCAGGGTTGAAGCGCTTTACAGCCTTCATCAGGCCGACGTTGCCTTCCTGGATCAGGTCAGCCTGGGCCAGGCCGTAGCCGCTATAGCTACGGGCGATATGTACGACAAAACGCAGGTGGGCGAGCACCATCTGCCGAGCCGCCCCCAAATCCTGCTCATAGTAGAGACTCTCGGCCAGTTCACGCTCCTGCTCGGGCGTCAGCAATGGAATGCTGTTGACCGTGTGCACATAGGCTTCCAGGTTCGCACCCGGGACCAAGGCATAAGCAGGTTGCAAAGAAGTGGTCATACGAAAAAACCTCCGACTCACATAACTCGTGCAGTTCAGCACTGCGAAAATTGACCGGGAACCGTAGGACAAGTTCCCTAAACCACTGATACGGTCAATACAAACGAAACCACATTACCCTGACATTAACTACTTCGGTGCCAGCTCGCGTAAATGCCGTGCGACCGCAATCCAGGCACCGATATAACCCAACAATACCGCGCCAAGCAAGAGCGACAGACCATCGGCAACCGGCACCCCGGCCAGGGCAAAATCGCTGCCGTACAAGCCGGCAAGCCCGACAACCGCGTCGTTCAGCCAGTTCAGGCCGAACGCCAGCACGCCCCAGGACAAAATCCCCGCACCCAGGCCATAAAGCGCGCCCATGTACAGAAAAGGCCGACGCACATAGCTGTCCGTGCCGCCGACCAGTTTAATCACTTCTATCTCGGTGCGACGGTTTTCAATATGAAGACGAATGGTATTACCTATCACCAAAAGTAATGCAGACACCAACAACACCGTCAGGCCGAACACAAAGCGGTCGCCCAGCTTGAGGATCGCCGCCAGGCGCTCCACCCAGACTAGATCAAGTTGCGCCTGTTGCACCTTCGGCATCTCTGCGAGTTTTTGTCGCAGGGCTTCAAGGCCCGTCTTGTCGACTTCATTCGGCGTCACCAGCACCACGCCCGGCAACGGGTTCTGCGGCAGCTCTTTCAACGCCTCGCCCAGGCCGGACTGCTGCTGGAACTCCTCAAGGGCCTGGTCGCGGCTGACGTACTCGGCGTCCGCGACGCCCGGCATGTTCTTGATATCGTCCCGTAGTGCTTCGCCTTCCTTGGTGCTGGCATCCAGGTTCAGGTACAGGGAAATCTGTGCCGCACGCTGCCAGGAACCGCCCAGGCGCTCGACATTACTAAGCAGCAACGACAAGCCCATCGGCAGGCTCAGGGCCACGGCCATCACCAGGCAGGTAAAAAAGCTGCCGATCGGCTGCTTGCCCAGGCGACGCAGGCTGTCCAGCAGGCTGGCGCGATGGCTTTCGATCCAGGCGCGCAGCAGGGTGCTGAAGTCGGGGCCATCGTCATCGTCGTGTTTTTTCTTTTTCGGTTGCGGATCGGCCGGTTTCGGCGCCACGCGCTCGGAAACCTTGGGGCTACGTGTTGCACTCATACGCCAGCCTCCCCGTCACCGATCAGGCGACCGCGTTGCAGGGTCAGCATGCGATGGCGCATGCGGGCGATCAGCGCCAGGTCATGGCTGGCGATCAGTACGCTGGTGCCCAGACGGTTGATATCCTCGAATACGCCCATGATCTCGGCCGCCAGGCGCGGGTCGAGGTTACCGGTGGGTTCGTCCGCCAGCAGCAAGGCCGGGCGGTGGACGATGGCGCGGGCAATGCCGACGCGCTGTTGCTGGCCGGTGGACAGGTCGCCGGGGTAGAGGTCGGTCTTGTCCGACAGCGCCACGCGCTCCAGGGCCGAATCCACGCGCTTGACGATTTCGGCCTTGGACAGCCCAAGAATCTGCAACGGCAGGGCAATGTTGTTGAACACCGTGCGATCGAACAGCAACTGGTGGTTCTGGAACACCACGCCGATCTGGCGGCGCAGGAACGGGATCTGCGCATTGCTGATGGTAGCCAGGTCCTGGCCCGCCAGCAGCAACTTGCCCGTGGTCGGGCGTTCCATGGCCAGCAGCAGGCGCAACAGCGTACTTTTGCCGGCCCCCGAGTGACCGGTGACAAACAAGAACTCGCCGCGGCGCACTCGAAAGCTCAGCTCATGCAAGCCCACATGCCCGTTGGCATAGCGTTTACCGACCTGTTCGAATCGAATCATGAACGCTCCCGCTCGGCAAACAGTGCCTGGACAAAGGGTTCGGCTTCAAAGGTGCGCAGGTCGTCGATGCCTTCACCGACGCCGATATAACGAATCGGCAACCCGAACTGCTTGGCCAGGGCGAAGATCACGCCACCTTTGGCCGTGCCGTCGAGCTTAGTCAAGGCCAGGCCGGTCAGCTGGACCGTCTGGTTGAATTGCTTGGCCTGGCTGATGGCGTTCTGCCCGGTACCGGCGTCGAGCACCAGCAGCACTTCGTGCGGGGCGTCTGCATCGAGCTTGCCGATCACGCGGCGGACTTTCTTCAGCTCTTCCATCAGGTTGTCTTTGGTGTGCAGGCGACCGGCGGTATCCGCGATCAGCACGTCGATGTTACGAGCCTTGGCGGCTTGCACGGCGTCGAAGATCACCGAGGCGGAATCGGCACCGGTGTGCTGGGCGATGACCGGGATCTTGTTGCGCTCCCCCCAGACCTGCAATTGCTCGACGGCAGCGGCGCGGAAGGTGTCGCCGGCGGCGAGCATGACTTTCTTGCCTTCCGACTGCAGCTTCTTGGCCAGTTTGCCGATGGTGGTGGTCTTGCCGGCGCCGTTGACACCCACGACCAGGATCACGAACGGCTTGTTCGGGGTGATCACCAGCGGCGCCTCAACGGGCTTGAGCATCGCAGCCAGTTCGGCCTGCAAGGATTTGTAGAGGGCGTCGGCATCGGTCAACTGCTTGCGCGCGACCTTCTGGGTCAAGCTCTGGATGATCACGGCGGTGGCTTCGACGCCCACGTCGGCGGTCAGCAGGCGGGTTTCGATGTCTTCCAGCAGCTCATCGTCGATGACTTTCTTGCCGAGGAACAGGCTGGCCATGCCTTCGCCGATGCTGGCGCTGGTCTTGCTCAGGCCTTGCTTGAGGCGGGCGAAGAAGCCGGTCTTGCTGGTTTCGGTGGAGGCGACGGGCGCTTCGACGACGGCGGGAGCGGCAACCACTGGCTCGACGAGCGCGGGCACGGGGGCGGGAGCTTCGACAACGACCGGCTGTGGCTCAACGGTCACCGGAATCGGCGGCACCACATGCTCGGCCTGCACATCTTCAACCAGCGCCACAGGCTCTTCGGGCACCGGCAGCTCAGGCCACGGCTTGTGTTCGGGCTCAGGCTCCACCTCGGCCACCGGCTGCAACACCGGCTCAGCCATCGGCAACACCACCGGCGCCGGCGCTTCGGCAACGGGCTCGGCTTCTACTATAGGCTCGGGGATCGGCTCAGCTTGAACCTGTGGCTGTTCAGCGACGGTTTCCTGCGGCTTTTTGCGCAGCCATCCGAACAGGCCTTTCTTCTCGCCAGCCGCAGCTGGGGTCTTCTTGTCGTCGTTGGAACCAAACATGGAGACGGCTATCTCAAGGTAGCGACGCGCCAAGGGGCACATCGGTAAATAAAATTCGATGCGTAACAGACTGTTTTTTAGCCAGCTCGTTCATGCGCAACATTTTGTAAGGCCTAAATAGGGCCTTAACAAGACAGCCATAGTGGCCGTCCCTAGGTCGGATCAGTATCCTAGCACCTCCTCGCCCGCCGACGCTAAGACCAAGCGGGCAGCCCAACAGGTTTAAAAACGAATGAATGCTCTAGCCCGCCACGCCGCAGGCCTGCTGTTCAGCACAGTTTGTCTGCCCCTTTCAGCCTTGGCTGCCGACCCACAACCCACCCATGAATTCACCCTGGATAACGGCCTCAAGGTGGTCGTGCGCGAAGACCATCGCGCGCCGGTGGTGGTTTCCCAGGTCTGGTACAAGGTCGGTTCGAGCTACGAAACCCCGGGCCAGACCGGTTTGTCCCACGCTCTGGAGCACATGATGTTCAAGGGCAGCGCCAAGGTCGGCCCCGGCGAAGCCTCGCTGATCCTGCGTGACCTGGGCGCCGAAGAAAACGCCTTCACCAGCGATGACTACACCGCCTACTACCAGGTGCTGGCCCGTGACCGCCTGGGCGTTGCCTTTGAGCTGGAAGCCGACCGCATGGCCAGCCTGCGCCTGCCGGCCGACGAGTTCAGCCGCGAAATCGAGGTAATCAAGGAAGAACGCCGCCTGCGCACCGACGACAACCCGATGTCCAAGGCCTTCGAGCGCTTCAAGGCGATGGCCTTCCCGGCCAGCGGCTATCACACCCCGACCATCGGCTGGATGGCCGACCTCGACCGCATGAAGGTCGAGGAGCTGCGCCACTGGTACCAGTCCTGGTATGTACCGAACAACGCCACGTTGGTGGTGGTCGGCGACGTCACCCCGGACGAGGTAAAAAACCTGGCCCAGCGCTACTTCGGCCCGATCCCCAAGCGTGACGTACCGCCCGCCAAGGTTCCGATGGAGCTGGCCGAGCCCGGCGAGCGCCTGCTGACCATGCATGTGCAGACCCAATTGCCGAGCGTGATCCTGGGCTTCAACGTACCTGGCCTGGCCACCGCCGAAGACAAGCGTTCGGTCCAGGCCCTGCGCCTGATCTCGGCCCTGCTGGACGGCGGCTACAGTGCACGGATCTCCGAGCAACTGGAGCGTGGCGAAGAGCTGGTATCCGCCGCGTCCACCAACTACGACGCCTACACCCGGGGCGACAGCCTGTTCACCCTCTCGGCCACCCCGAACCAGCAGAAGAAAAAGACCGTTGCCCAAGCCGAAGCCGGCCTGTGGCGCCTGCTGGAAGAGTTGAAGGCCAAGCCACCGACCGCCGAAGAACTGGAACGCATCCGTGCCCAGGTCATTGCCGGCCTGGTGTACCAACGCGATTCCATCACCAGCCAGGCCACGGCCATCGGCTCCCTGGAAACCGTGGGCCTGTCCTGGAAACTCATGGACACCGAACTGGCCGACCTGCAAAGCGTGACCCCGGAAGATATCCAGAAGGCCGCGCGCACCTATTTCACCCGCGAACGTCTGAGCGTCGCCCATGTTTTGCCTGAGGAGACCGCTCATGAGTGATCGCAAAAGCAGCCGCCTGATCCTGCCGGGCCTGATCGTCGTCACGTTGATCGCGGCGAGCGCCGTGTACTTCCTGCGCCCGAGTGACTCCGTCGCCAGCCAGGCATTGGACAAGGCTCAATCGACCAACAAACTGCAATCCCTGGCGGAACTGGACGGCAAGGCGCCGACCAACCGCAAGCTCGACGTGCAAACCTGGACCACCGCCGAAGGCGCCAAGGTGCTGTTCGTCGAAGCCCATGAGTTGCCGATGTTCGACATGCGCATCCTGTTCGCCGCCGGCAGCAGCCAGGACGGCAACGTGCCGGGCCTGGCGCTGATGACCAACGCCATGCTCAACGAAGGCGTACCGGGCAAGGATGTGAGCCAGATTGCCAGTGGTTTTGAAGGCCTGGGCGCCGACTTTGGCAATGGCGCTTATCGCGATATGGCGCTGGTGTCCCTGCGCAGCCTCAGCGACAGCGCTAAACGCGACGCCGCCCTGGCGCTGTTTGACGAGGTGATCGGCAAGCCGACCTTCCCCGCCGACTCCCTGGCGCGGATCAAGAACCAGATCCTCGCCGGCTTTGAATACCAGAAGCAGAATCCCGGTAAGCTGGCGAGCCTGGAGCTGTTCAAGCGCCTGTACGGCGATCACCCCTATGCTCACCCGAGTGAAGGCACGCCGCAAAGCGTTCCGAAGATTACCCTCGCGCAGTTGCAGGCGTTCCACGCCAAGGCTTATGCGGCGGGTAATGCGGTGATTGCCGTGGTCGGCGACTTGACCCGCGCCGAAGCCGAAGCGATGACCGCCAAAGTGTCGGCCGCGCTGCCCAAGGGCCCGGCCATGGCGAAGATCGCCCAGCCGACCGAGCCCAAGGCCGGCCTGAGCCATATCGAGTTCCCGTCCAAACAGACTCACCTGCTGTTCGCCCAATTGGGCATCGACCGCGCCGACCCGGACTACGCAGCCCTGTCCCTGGGCAACCAGATTCTCGGCGGCGGCGGCTTCGGAACCCGCTTGATGAGCGAAGTGCGCGAGAAACGTGGCCTGACCTATGGGGTGTATTCCGGTTTCTCGCCGATGCAAGTGCGTGGCCCGTTCATGATCAACCTGCAGACCCGCGCCGAAATGAGCGGCGGCACCCTGCGCCTGGTCGAAGACGTGCTCGCCGACTACCTCAAGACCGGCCCGACGCAAAAGGAACTGGATGACGCCAAGCGCGAGCTGGCCGGCAGCTTCCCGCTGTCCACCGCAAGCAACGCCGATATCGTCGGACAGCTGGGCGCCATGGGTTTCTACAACCTGCCGCTGAGCTATCTGGAAGATTTCATGAAACAATCCCAGGCCCTGACCGTAGAGCAGGTCAAGGCTGCCTTGAACAAACACTTGAGCGCCGACAAGATGGTCATCGTGACCGCCGGCCCAACGACTGCGCAAAAGCCACTACCGCCCCCCACTGATAAACCTGCCGAGCAGCCGCTCGGGGTTCCGGAGCATTAATGGCCAGTTCATCTCGCCCGAAAAAACCTGTCCACAACGTGCATAACGGTGTGGGCCAACTGCGCATCATTGGCGGCGAATGGGGCAGCCGCAAGCTGAGCTTCCCCGACGTCGTGGGCCTGCGCCCGACGCCGGATCGCGTACGTGAAACCCTGTTCAACTGGCTGGCGCCGTACATTGCCGGCGCCAAGGTGCTGGACCCATTCGCCGGCAGTGGCGCGCTGTTCCTGGAGGCGCTGTCCCGTGGCGCAGCCCAGGCCCAGGCGCTGGATGCCAGCAATGTCGCGGTGTCCAGCCTCAAGGAACACCTGGGCACCCTGCGCTGCACCAATGGCCAGGTGCAGACCGCCGACGCCCTGCGCTACCTGGAAACCCAGGCGCCCAGTGCCTACGACGTGGTGTTCCTCGACCCACCGTTCAACCAGAACCTGTTGCCGACCGTGTGCGCCTTGCTCGAAGAGCGCCAATGGCTGGCACCGGATGCGTGGATCTACACTGAAAGCGAGACCGCGCCGTCTACCCTGGGCTTGCCGGGCGCCTGGCGCCTGCACCGGGAGCAGAAATCCGGTCGTGTGTATTACGCGCTGTGGCATCGATTGGTCGAAAGCGTCGCTTAAAATCTGTGGTGAGCAAGCCTGCTCACCACAGACAGTGAGTCAGCTCAAAACTGAGAGTGTCATGACACCGTCCTCCGACCAGTTCATCCCCGCCTTCGGCCTCGGCAACCCTCACCTGCAAACCCTGTGGGGGCCGCTGTGGCGGCCGACTACCCATATCGAACGCCAACGCGAACGCCTGTGGCTGGAAGACGGCGACTTTCTCGACCTCGACTGGCATGGCCCCCATGACGCGCAGGCGCCGTTGGTGCTGGTGCTGCACGGGCTGACCGGCTCATCCAATTCCCCCTATGTGGCCGGCCTGCAAAAAGTCCTCGGCGCCCAAGGCTGGGCCAGTGCGGCCTTGAACTGGCGCGGCTGCTCGGGCGAGCCCAACCTGCTGGCGCGCAGCTATCACTCAGGCGCCAGCGAAGACCTCGCCGCCGCGATTGCGCACCTGCGCGCCAAGCGGCCGTTGGCGCCGCTGTATGCGGTGGGTTATTCGCTGGGGGGCAATGTGCTGCTTAAGCACCTGGGGGAAACCGGCGAGGCGTCCGGGCTGCAAGGCGCAGCGGCGGTGTCGGTGCCGTTTCGCCTGGATCAGTGTGCGGACCGCATCGGGATAGGTTTCTCGCGGGTTTATCAAAAGCACTTCATGGGTGAAATGCTCGCGTATATCCGCGTCAAACAACGCCGTTTTTTACAGGATGGCCGTGCGGACGGGCTGAAAACCCTGGAAGCGCTTGGCTCGCTGGAGAAGATGCGCACCTTCTGGGACTTCGACGGCCGGGTTACCGCGCCGCTGCATGGGTTCTTGAGTGCCGAGGACTATTACCGTCGCGCGTCGAGTCGCTACTACCTGGGCGCGATCCGCACGCCGACGCTGATTATCCAGGCGGCCGACGACCCGTTCGTATTCGCCCACAGCTTGCCCGAGGCCAGCGAGCTGTCGGCGTGCACCGAGTTTGAGCTGACGACCAAGGGTGGGCACGTGGGCTTCGTCGATGGCTCGCTGAAACGCCCAGGCTACTACCTGGAGCGGCGCATCCCACAATGGTTATTGGCACGACACGGTTAAACATGTGGGAGGGATAAGCCCCTCCCATATTAGGATTGGGTTTACACGGCCGGAACTCAGTCACCCGTAGCGATTTTCCGCGTCGGATCGGTAATCCACTCGCTCCACGACCCCGCATACAACTTGCCCAACGGGTAACCCGCCAGGCTCAGGGCGAACAGGTTGTGGCAGGCCGTCACGCCCGAACCGCAATACGCCACCAGTTCCTCCGGCGAGCGCCCCTGCAACTGCGCGGCGAAGCGCTGCTTGAGTTGCTCGGCCGGGAGGAAACGCCCGTCACTGCCCAGGTTTTCGTTGAACGCCGCACATTGCGCACCGGGGATATGCCCGGCGATCGGATCAATGGGCTCAACTTCACCGCGAAAACGCGCCTGGGCGCGGGCATCGATCAAGGTCAGGCCGGGTTGGCCCAGGCGTTTTTGCAGGTGTTCGGCATCCAGCAGCAGGTGATTGTCCGGCGCGCCATCGAAAGTCCCACGCTCGACTACCGGCGCATCCAGGCTCAGCGGGAAACCCGCGGCATGCCAGGCCTTGAGGCCGCCGTCCAGGATAAACACACCGTCACGCTTGCCCAGCCAGGCCAGCAGCCACCAGGCACGAGCCGCATAAGCGCCAGGGCCGTCGTCATACAGCACGATATCGGTGTCAGCATGGATGCCCCAGGCCCTCAGTTGCTCGGCGAAGGTGTCGGCCGCCGGTAACGGGTGACGACCGGTCACACCTTTGATCACCGACCCGCTGAGATGGCGCTCCAGGTCGGCATATTGCGCACCCTCGATATGCCCTTCGGCGTAGCTGCAACGCCCGTAATCCGGGTCTTCCAGGGCAAAACGGCAATCCAGGATCACCAGCCCCGCCGACGTCTGGCGCTCGGCCAATTGCTGGGGGCTGATCAGTTGGGCAAGCGGCATGATGGACTCCTGTGAACAGATTCGGGAAAGGTCCTACTTCACGTCTTCCAGTGCCTGGTTCAACGGCACGTAAAACTCTTTGAACAGTGCATCCACCGCTTCTTTCGCCTGGGGCGTAACGAAACCCGCCTCCAGCACCAGCACCTGATACACACCGCGCTTGATGGCTTCGGCACTCAGGTGGGCGGAGTTTTCATTGGTGGTGCACAGGAAACGCACCCAGGAGGTGAGGATGATCCAGGCATTGAGGGTCAGGGCTTCGGTTTGCACCGGGTCCATGTTCAGGATGCCTGCATCGACAAACCCCTGGTAGATGGCGCCGCCCTGGATCAGGCAACGCTGGGAAAAACGCCGATAGCCGGTGGCCAGCTCCGGGTCGCTCTCCAGCAGGTGTTCAAGGTCGCGGTGCAGAAAACGGTAGCGCCACATGCCGGCCAGTACGGCCTGGAGATAAAAGCGCTTGTCCTCCACGACCATTGCACGCCCCTGGGGCGGACGCAGGAAACTGTCCACCAACGCTTCATATTCGCGAAACAGCACGGAGATGATCGCTTGCTTGTTGGGGAAGTGGTAGTACAGGTTGCCCGGCGAAATTTCCATATGGGCGGCGATATGGTTGGTGCTGATACTGCGCTCGCCCTGCTGGTTAAAAAGCTCCAGGCTGGTTTGCACAATACGCTCGCTGGTCTTTACTCGTGGTGCCATAGGGGAATCAGCTTCTGTACACGTGATAGGGCATCTTACGGCCTATCCTTGCCAGGATAAATCTGCATGTTGCTGCAATGTCATTTGACAATTTAGAGCAATGACTCTAAAAATCCACGCAGACCAATAACAATCGGTGCTGCGCCATGTCTGCCAACGTTGCCTACCTGCAAGATGCCCAGGCGCTGGATCAACTCCAGGACCTGTTCGACGCCCAACGCCGCGCCTACGCCGCCAACCCGATGCCGCCAGCTGCACAGCGCCAACAGTGGCTGAAGGCCTTGCGGGATGTGCTCAGTGACGAGCGCCAGGCACTGATCCATGCGATCAGCCAGGATTTCAGCCAGCGCAGCGCCGACGAAACCCTGTTCGCCGAACTGATGCCCAGCCTGCATGGCATTCACTACGCCAGCAAACACCTAAAAGGCTGGATGAAACCTTCCCGCCGCGCTGTAGGCCTGGCCTTCCAACCTGCGTCAGCCAAAGTCATTTACCAACCCCTGGGCGTGGTCGGCGTGATCGTGCCGTGGAACTACCCGCTGTACCTGGCCATCGGCCCACTGGTCGGTGCGTTGGCCGCAGGCAACCGGGTGATGCTCAAGCTCAGCGAATCCACGCCCGCTACCGGCGAACTGCTCAAGGCGTTACTGGCGAGGATTTTCCCCGAGGACCTGGTGTGCGTGGTGCTCGGCGAGGCCGAGGTGGGCATGGCGTTTTCCAAGCTGCGCTTCGATCACCTGCTGTTTACCGGCGCGACCAGTATTGGCAAGCACGTGATGCGCGCCGCTGCCGAACACCTCACGCCGGTCACCCTGGAACTGGGCGGCAAGTCGCCGGCCATTGTCTCCGCCGACGTACCGCTCAAGGACGCCGCCGAACGCATCGCCTTCGGTAAAGCCTTGAACGCCGGGCAAACCTGCGTGGCCCCGGACTACGTGCTGGTGCCGGAGGACCGCGTGGAGGGTTTCGTCGAGGCCTACAGCAAGGCGGTTCGCGGGTTTTATCCGACGCTGGCCGACAACCCGGACTACACCGCCATCATCAATGAGCGTCAATTGGCCCGGCTCAATGCCTACGTCAAGGACGCCACCGACAAGGGCGCCACCCTGATCCCGCTGTACGACCAGGGCCAGGCACGGCGCATGGCCCATAGCCTGCTGCTGAATGTCAGCGATGACATGACCGTGATGCAGGACGAAATCTTCGGCCCGGTGCTGCCGATCGTGCCTTATCGCGGCATCGACCAAGCCTTTGCCTACATCAACCAGCGCCCTCGCCCGCTGGCCCTGTATTACTTCGGCTACAACAAGCGCGAGCAGGACCGGGTCCTCCACGAGACCCATTCCGGCGGTGTCTGCCTGAACGACACTCTCCTGCACGTGGCCCAGGACGACATGCCCTTTGGCGGCATCGGCCCCTCGGGCATGGGCCACTACCACGGCCATGAAGGGTTCCTGACGTTCAGCAAGGCCAAGGGTGTGCTGGTGAAACAGCGCCTGAACGCGGCGAAATTGATCTACCCGCCCTACGGCAAATCGATCCAGAAACTGATCCAGAAGCTGTTTGTCCGCTGACACCGCCACCCACGGGATAACAATAACAATGAACCCTAGCCTCATTGATTCACCCGCGCTGTCGCGGCGCGGCGTCTTGAAAATCGGTCTGTGTGCCAGCGCTTTCCTGGCCACGGCCGGGCTGGGCGCCAGCCTCAGCGGCTGCTCCAGCAGCACCCCGGCCAGCGGCTTTGCCATGTTGCGCAGCAGTGACCTGCCGTTCCTGCGCGCGGTGATCCCGGTGCTGCTCGAAGGCGTGGCCAGCGCCCAGGATGTGGTCGCCGGGATTGAAGACACGTTGAAAAAACTCGACTACAGCCTGCAACACCTGTCGCCGGAGATGTTCAAGCTCACCCAGCAGCTGTTCGATGTGCTCGGCATCGGCATTACGCGTGGCCCGTTGACCGGCATCTGGGGCAGTTGGGAAAACGCCAGCGCGGAGCAGATCCGCAACTTCCTGCACCGCTGGGAAAACAGCTACCTGAACCTGCTGCGCATGGGCCAGGGCTCGCTGCTCAAGCTGGTGATCATGGCCTGGTACTTCCGGCCCGCCGCCTGGGCGCATTGCGGCTACCCCGGCCCGCCGAAGATCTGATTTGCCTCCCTCACAATAAAAACAAGAGACGCCCCTGATGCCCGTACCCGATCTGTTCCGCGACGGCCTGGCCCGCGGCTGGAAAACCCACGATGGCGCCGCCCTCGACCGCGACCTGACCCTGGAGGCCGACGTGGCCATCATCGGCAGCGGCGCCGGTGGCGGCACCACTGCCGAGATCCTCAGCGCCGCCGGCTACAAAGTGCTGTTGATCGAAGAAGGCCCGCTCAAGACCAGCAGCGACTTCAAGCTGCTGGAGGACGAGGCCTACGCCAGCCTGTATCAGGAAGGCATCGGCCGCATGAGCAAGGACGGCGCCATCACCATCCTGCAAGGCCGCGCGGTGGGCGGTACCACGCTGATCAACTGGACCTCCAGCTTCCGTACCCCGGACGCCACCCTCAGCCATTGGGCCAGCGAGTACGCGGTAAAAGGCCACAGCAGTGCAGAGATGGCACCGTGGTTCGAAAAGATGGAGCAGCGCCTGGGCATCGCACCATGGGCCATCCCCCCGAATGCCAACAATGATGTGATCCGCAAAGGCTGCGAAAAGCTCGGCTACAGCTGGCATGTGATCCCGCGCAACGTACGTGGCTGCTTCAACCTGGGTTATTGCGGCATGGGCTGCCCGGTCAACGCCAAGCAGTCGATGCTGGTGACCACCATCCCGTCCACCCTGGAAAAAGGCGGCGAGCTGCTGTACCTGGCCCGCGCCGAGCAGCTCAAATACAGCGGCGACACCATCAGCAGCCTGGAATGCGTAGCGATGGACGCGCGCTGCGTGGCGCCTACCGGGCGCAGGATCACAGTGAAGGCCAAGCATTACGTGCTGTCGGGCGGCGGCATCAATAGCCCGGCGCTGCTGATGCGCTCGGGTGCCCCCGACCCGCACTCGCGGCTGGGCAAGCGGACCTTTTTGCACTTGGTGAACTTCTCCGCCGCATTGTTCGACGAGGTGATCAACCCGTTCTACGGCGCGCCGCAGTCGATCTACTCCGACCATTTCCAGTGGCAGGACGGCACCACCGGCAAAATGTCCTACAAGCTTGAGGCGCCGCCCTTGCATCCAGCATTGGCCAGCACCTTGTTCGGCGGCTATGGCACGCAGAACGCCCTGGACATGGGCCAATTGCCCCATACCCACGCCATGCTCGCGCTGTTGCGTGACGGCTTTCACCCCGACAGCCAGGGCGGCAGCGTGGATTTACGCGGTGACGGTACGCCGGTGCTCGACTATCAGGTCTCACCCTATGCCTGGGACGGCCTGCGCCGGGCCTTCCACAGCATGGCCGAAATCCAGTTCGCGGCGGGCGCCAAGTCGGTCAAGCCCATGCACCATGACGCACGGTTCGTGAACACCTTGGCCGAGGCACGCAGCGTCATTGAGGGTTTGAATCTGGAATTGCACCGGACAACCCTGGGCAGCGCCCATGTGATGGGCGGCTGTGCCATGGGCGAAGATCCCAAAAATGCGGTGGCTGACAGCCTTGGCCGGCATCACCAATTGCGCAACCTGTCGATCCACGACGGTTCGTTATTCCCCACCAGTATTGGGGCCAACCCGCAATTATCGGTGTACGGATTAACCGCTCAACTGGCGACAGCCTTGGCCGAACGTCTGAAAACAGCGTGAAAAAACACGCTATTCACGGTGTCTATACGGCTTTCTTATGCATAAGTTGACTTGGCCGACCGGGATGGCTGCGATACCATCCGGTTCCCCAACGGACTCCGCCAGGACGACGCGATGAACCGAGTGTTGTACCCAGGTACCTTCGACCCGATTACCAAAGGCCATGGCGATCTGGTCGAACGCGCCTCTCGTTTGTTCGACCATGTGATCATCGCAGTCGCGGCCAGCCCCAAGAAAAACCCGCTGTTTCCCCTGGAACAGCGCGTGGAGCTGGCGCGTGAGGTCACCAAGCACCTGCCCAACGTGGAAGTGGTGGGCTTTTCCACGTTGCTCGCGCATTTCGCCAAGGAGCAGAACGCCAATGTGTTCCTGCGTGGCCTGCGCGCGGTGTCGGACTTCGAATACGAATTCCAGCTGGCCAACATGAACCGCCAACTGGCGCCGGACGTGGAAAGCCTGTTCCTCACGCCGTCGGAACGTTATTCGTTCATTTCCTCGACGTTGGTCCGTGAAATTGCCGCTTTGGGCGGGGATATCACCAAGTTCGTGCATCCGGCCGTGGCTGATGCGCTGACGCTGCGCTTCAAGAAGTAATGTGGTGAGCGGGCTTGCCCCGCTCACCACAGCTCGCACTGCGGGCGCCAATGCGGCACAATTGCGCGCATTAGTTTTCAGATGCCTTGGCTGACAGCCCTGGCAGGAGTTTCCATGTCCCTGATCATCACCGACGATTGCATCAATTGCGACGTCTGCGAACCCGAGTGCCCGAACGCCGCCATCTCCCAGGGCGAAGAGATCTACGTGATCGACCCTAACCTGTGCACCCAGTGCGTCGGTCACTACGACGAGCCGCAGTGCCAGCAGGTGTGTCCGGTGGATTGCATTCCGCTGGATGAAGCCCATCCGGAGACGGAAGAGCAGTTGATGGAGAAGTACCGGAAGATTACCGGTAAGGCTTGAGCTTCTTCAGCGCCTATCAGGGCCTCATCGGGGGCAAGCCCCCTCCCACATTTGAATTCATTCGCAAGTCAAAAAGTGGGAGGGGGCTTGCCCCCGATAGCGATATCAACCACTACACAGCAATCAGCTCTGGCACCTGGGGCAAAACACACTCGCCCGCTGCCCCAGCACCATATTGCGCAGCTCAGTCCCGCAGACCTTGCACGCCTCGCCACCGCGGCCGTAGACGAACAATTCCTGCTGGAAATACCCCGGCTGCCCATCGCCACCGATAAAGTCCCGCAACGTGGTGCCGCCACGCTCGATTGCCGCCGCCAGAATGCGCTTGATCTCGATCGCCAGCTTCAAATAACGCCCGCGTGAAATGCCGCCGGCCGCGCGACGCGGATCAATCCCTGCCGCAAACAACGCCTCAGTCGCATAGATATTGCCCACGCCCACCACCACCGCGTTGTCCATGATGAACGGTTTCACCGCCATCGACTTGCTGCGGGACAGCTGGAACAAACGCTCACCGTCAAACAGCTCGGTCAACGGCTCCGGCCCCAGGCGAATCAGCAGTTCATGGTTGTGCGGGTCCTGGCTCCAGAGCATCGCGCCGAAACGCCGAGGGTCGGTGTAGCGCAGGGCCAGGCCGGATTCCAACTCGATATCCACATGTTCATGCTTGGCCGCCGGCATGCCGACCTCGACCAGGCGCAAGTTGCCCGACATGCCCAGGTGGCTGATCAAAGTGCCCACTTCGGCATTGATCAACAGATACTTGGCGCGCCGCTCCACCAGCACGATGCGCTGGCCGGACAGGCGCACATCCAGGTCTTCCGGGATCGGCCAGCGCAGGCGCCGCTCACGCACCACCACGCGGCTGACCCGCTGGCCTTCCAGGTGCGGCGCAATCCCACGCCGGGTGGTTTCGACTTCTGGTAACTCGGGCATGTGTACCTCGTGAGGGGGGGATCAGTGCGCGCCCAGTTCGCGGATCGACAACTTCAGGCTTTCGAAGTCGTAGTCCGACAGGCCCACATAGTCCAGCACCAGGTGGCCGATGGCATTCCACTCATGGTCCACCGACTGGTTGCCCAGCACGCGGCAGGACGAGCAGATGTGCTCGGCCATCTTCAGGATCGCCAGCAGGTTTTTCAGCTGCGGATTGCGCGACGTCTCATCGCTGAAGATCGCCAGGGCATTGTGGTGGTTGGCGATGGCGTCGGTCACATGCTCCGGCAGGCGCCAGGACTTGGCGGTGTAGTAGCCGACCACCGCATGGTTGGTGTTGAACGCATTGTTTTCGGTGTCGACCACGCGGCAGTCGGGGCCGGCGTTGGCGTAGGCCTCTTCGAGCACCGTCATGTAGTTGGGGAAACGCTTGAGCATCAGCGGCACGCCGCAGTCGTGGAACAGCCCCAGGGCATAGGCCTCGTCCACCGCCTGGGCGCCGGTGCGCTTGGCCAGGGTGAGGCAGGTCATGGCCACGTCCTGGGCGGTGTCCCAGAAGCGGTTGAGGGTGACGATGGTGTCGTCGCTCATCTCGCCCCTGATCGACAGGGCGTTGATCAGGTTGATGATCGAACGGCTGCCCAGCAGGTTCACCGCGCGCTGGATCGAGGCGATCTTGTTGCTCAGGCCGTAATAGGACGAGTTGACGATCTTCAGCAGCGCGCCGGACAGGCCCGGGTCCTGGGAGATCAACCGCGCGATCACTTCCAGGTCCGGGTCGGGCATGTACTGCTCCATCTGCAAATCCACCATGATTTGCGGCTGAGGCGGCACGCTGATGCCTTGGAGGGCCTGCTGGATCTGTTCGGCGGAAAGCTCTTGGGACATAAGTACACACTCTGGGCTAGGTGGGGATTCTAACCCTTATCAACCCTCGGCTGACACCTCCCCGCACATCCGGCAGCCCGGCCATTTCCTACATAACAAGGTATACTCCCGCTCTTTTTTCCGGAGCGACGTCATGTCCCTGCCAAGCCTGCGTCTCAAAGCCAACGCCGATCGTCGTTTGCGCAACGGCCACCTGTGGGTCTACAGCAACGAAATCGACGTGGCCGCCACCCCTCTGCACGGCTTCCAGGCGGGCGACCAGGCCATCCTGGAAGCGGCCGGCGGCAAGACCCTGGGCATCGTGGCCATGAGCCCGAACAACCTGATCTGCGCACGCCTGCTGTCGCGCGACATCAAGTTGCCACTGGACAAGTCGCTGCTGGTGCACCGCCTGAACGTCGCCCTGTCCCTGCGTGATCGCCTGTTCGACAAGCCGTTCTACCGCCTGGTCTACGGCGATTCCGACCTGCTGCCGGGCCTGGTGGTCGACCGTTTCGGCGATATCCTGGTGGTGCAGATCGCCTCGGCGACCATGGAAGCCCATAAAGACGACGTGATCGCCGCCCTGACCCAAGTGCTCAAGCCGAGCGGCATCCTGTTCAAGAACGACTCCGCCGCGCGCGACGCCGAAGGCCTCAACCGCTACGTCGAAACCGTGTTCGGCCTGGTGCCGGAGTGGGTGGCGCTGGAAGAAAACGGCGTGAAATTCGAAGCCCCGGTGATCCAGGGCCAGAAAACCGGCTGGTTCTACGACCACCGCATGAACCGCGCGCGCCTGGCCCCGTATGCCAAAGGCAAACGCGTACTCGACCTGTACAGCTACATCGGCGGCTGGGGCGTGCAGGCCGCGGCCTTCGGCGCCAGTGAAGTGTTCTGCGTCGATGCCTCGGCCTTCGCCCTCGATGGCGTGGAGCGCAACGCCGCGCTGAATGGCGTCGCCGAGAAGATGACCTGCATCGAAGGCGACGTCTTCGAAGCCCTCAAGGAATTGAAAGCCAGCGAAGAACGCTTCGACGTGATCGTCGCCGACCCACCGGCCTTCATCAAACGCAAGAAAGACATGAAGAACGGCGAAGGCGCCTATCGCCGCCTGAACGAGCAAGCCATGCGCCTGCTCAGCAAGGACGGCATCCTGGTCAGCGCCTCGTGCTCCATGCACCTGCCGGAAGATGACCTGCAGAACATCCTGCTGACCAGCGCCCGCCATCTGGACCGCAATATCCAGATGCTGGAACGTGGCGGCCAGGGCCCGGATCATCCGGTGCATCCGGCGATTGTCGAGACGCGCTATATCAAGAGCATTACGTGCCGGTTGTTGCCAAACAGCTAAAGCCAAGCACAGATAAAATGTGGGAGGGGGCTTGCCCCCTCCCACATTTGTTTTGTGGTTGCCGTGAAAACTTTTCCTGCCCAAGCAAGCCACGTCCATTCAGGAAGTTTCTCTCAACGCTTTTGATTGAATTCCACTTTTCGCAGACTAGTATCGGTTTCTGGTTTTACTCCGGAAAACAAAAACAATGTCTGGGCCCACCCTCTCCCGCTTCATCCTCATCACCTGCACTTCACTGATCAGCTTTTTCCCGATCAATATCCTGCTCCCGTCGTTCCCCGCCCTGTCCGCCCGGTTCGACACGCCCAGCGCAGACATCGCGCTGTCCATCAGCCTGTTCACCCTGGTCTTTTCCATCTCCCAACTGCTCGCCGGCCCGCTTTCGGATAAATGGGGGCGCAAGGAAGTCCTGCTCGGCTGTATCACGCTGTCGATCCTCGGGGCGATAGGCTGCGCCATGGCGCCGGATTACCTGACCTTCCTGCTGTTCCGCACGGTCCAGGCCATGGGCTGCGGCTTCTTCGTACTGGGCCATGCACTGGTGGAAGACCTGTTCGACGAGCAGGACCGAGCCCGGGTGCGCCTCTATTACATGACCCTGAGCGGTTCGTTTGTCGCGCTGTCGCCGCTGATCGGCTCCTGGCTGCAAACCACCTTCGACTGGCAAGGGAGCTTCTATGGGTTTGCGCTGATGGCATCGGGCATGTTGATCCATGCGTTCTGTATCCTGCCGTCGAAGTCCTCCAGCCCGCACCGCGAACCGGTATCCATCATCGGCACACTCAAGGCCGTGGCGCGCAATCGGGACTTTCTGCGCTATTGGTGGATCGCCGCCCTGGTGTTTGCCTGCTACTTCGCCCTGATCAGCGTGACGCCGCTGATTTTCATGGATGCGCTGAAGCTGTCCGAATACCAATATGCGCTGGTGCTGATGGTGTACGGCCTGGCCTACCTGCTCGGCGGCGTTGTTGCCTCGTACCTGCAAAAACGCATGGCGCTGTCCCGGCAAATCAATATCGGTCTTGGCTTGCTGCTCGTCGCAGGCGCGCTGTTAACGCTGATCGTCAGCATTGAAGCCATGACCACTGTGACCTTGTTGATCCCGATGCTGATCAGCGCCCTGGCCGTCACCCTGGTCAGGCCCGCCGCGATTTCCGCAGCAATGCTGTTGTTCTCCAGCAGCGCGGGCACGGCGGCGTCGGCGGGCAATAGCATCATGTTTCTCACTGCCGCTGTCGGCAGCGCGGCACTGGCCCAGGCCGGCGATCATCTATTGATGAGCATCGCCCTCAGTTTTATCGGATTCAGCCTCTGGGGGCTGGTGACCAATCGGCGGACTACGGCTCACGAACCACCGGCGTGAGCAACATGTCACTGGACTGCAACTGCCGGTAACGAGGCTTGACCAACGAGATCTTGCCCTCACGGATATCGTGGATCAGGGTCTCGGTATCCACATAGCCGTCGGGCAGTTGCGTCCATACGAGAGGGCCGCGATCGTCCCATTCGCCCTTATCGTCCAGGACAAAAATGCGCGGCGGCTTGAAGTCATGGCGATAACTGGTGCGGGGTATCGCAAGCACTTCAGGCTGCCCGTCCTGATCGAAGTCCACCGCCCACAACACACAGCCAGGCTCGCACCCAGAGTCAGTGTTCAGGCTGAGCTCGGCAAACTGCTCGCTGCCCTTGGGCTCAGGGCCGATCCATTCCAGCTCGGGCTTGGGCCGGCGGGCACGCTCTTTTTCATACTGTTCACTGAAACTCAGCGAGGTGTCTTCCATCCGCTCACGCAAGGCACGGCGCGATTCCGGGTCCAGAATGCGCTCCTGGTCCAGGTCGACCTGCAACTTGGCATACGCCGCCTCCCCAGCCTTCTCCAGGCCAAAACGCAGGTAGTGCGCGTCAAACGCTTCAGCCTTGGTACGCCCGTCGAGCAAACGCCGGACCTGATCGTCGACGCTCAGGCGCACCGGATCGAGGATCGGCGTGTTGACCAACACCACCAGCCCACAAAACAGCAGCGCCAAGGCCGGGTTGGTAACACGCAGGTTGGCCAGCCAGACCGGCGAACGCAACACCACCGCCCACGCGGCCGCCAGGCCATACAAACCACAGAGTAACGCCGCCGCCAGTGCAATGAAGCGCTGTGGCGATAAGGCATATTGCTCGACCCGCAACCAGCTCGAATAAAACGCCAGGGCGGCGAGAATCGGCAGGCACAGCAGGCTCAATTCGATAAACCGCGTTAACCATTTGGGGTACGGTGGAGGTTGAACGCCCTCCTGAAAAACACCATTGAGCAAGAACAGCTGCGCCCCCGCCAGCACCAGCAGAATCGGCGTGGAATAACCCGTCGCCCAAATCCGACCGAGCCCGGTGAACGGCAAGGTCAGGGTAAACAGCAGGCTGATCAGGGCGATCAACGGCAACAACAAGCCACAGGCGCTGAACAGCATGCCGCGCATCTGGCCGATGACTTTCTCGCTGCGCGCCGCCAGGTACATGCCCAAGGCGAACACCAACGGCAAGCTGATGCACAGGAATAGCTGGCTCCAGAAGTGGCGCTCAAAAAATTCGATGCCCAGCATCAGGAACAGTCGGCCCCATAGCTTGAGCAGCAACATGAACACCCCCACCAGGATCAGGGCATACAGCACGATGAATACGCTGTTCCAGGCCTGCTGGAACAGGTCTTCATAACGCCAGCGTTGCCCTTTTTCGGCGGGCCAGGCGAACAGAAACGTGGCACAGACATAGCTCAACACCACCACGCTGATAAACCAGGAATTGATCGCCCAGCGGTTATTGCCGACATGGTCGAGGCCGTAGCAGACCCACAGCGTCATGCCACCCATCAACAGGGTGAATGCCAGCGTAGGCAGCAACGACCGCCACTGTCGGGCTTTTTCCCCCAGCAGTTGCAAGGTGGTACCGCCCACCAACACCACGGTGTAGGTGACAAAAAACACGGTTTCGCTCAAGCGATAGAGCTGATCGGAGTAATAGAAGACGATTCCCTGGATCAGACCGATCAGCAGGTAGAACCCAAGAAAACGATGGATACCGGGCATTCCAATTCCTTTGGAGAGGGGTAGGGGCAAAGGGCCGCCAGTCTAAACAAAGCCAGCGGCCCTGAGTATCCCGTTCCCTCCAGCCGCCAGCGGTGTAGAATCGGCCCTATTCATCGCCAGTCATCCCCCGGCGGGTTTATGAGCTCAAGGCCACTGCGCGCGGCGATCCCGCAGCGTTTGAGGCAACCTCCGGACACACGGCTATTTCTGAGTGCTCCAGACGTCAATAGAAGCTCACTCCCCTGTTTAGTACCTGATTAGCCGCCCGGAGTGCTCCATGCCAGATTACCGCTCGAAAACATCCACCCACGGCCGCAACATGGCCGGCGCCCGCGCACTGTGGCGTGCCACGGGGATGAAAGATGACGACTTCAAGAAGCCGATCATCGCCATTGCCAACTCCTTTACCCAGTTCGTACCCGGCCACGTGCACCTCAAGGACCTGGGCCAACTGGTCGCCCGCGAGATCGAGCGCGCCGGCGGTGTAGCCAAGGAATTCAACACCATCGCCGTGGACGACGGCATCGCCATGGGCCATGACGGCATGCTGTATTCCCTGCCGAGCCGCGAGATCATCGCCGACTCCGTGGAGTACATGGTCAACGCCCACTGCGCCGACGCCATCGTGTGCATCTCGAACTGCGACAAGATCACCCCCGGCATGCTGATGGCCGCCCTGCGCCTGAACATCCCGGTGATCTTCGTCTCCGGCGGCCCGATGGAAGCCGGCAAGACCAAACTCGCCTCCCATGGCCTGGACCTGGTCGACGCCATGGTCATCGCCGCCGATTCCAGCGCTTCTGACGAGAAGGTCGCGGAATACGAGCGCAGCGCCTGCCCGACCTGCGGGTCGTGCTCCGGCATGTTCACCGCCAACTCGATGAACTGCCTGGTCGAAGCCCTCGGCTTGGCATTACCGGGCAACGGTTCGACCCTGGCCACCCACAGCGACCGCGAGCAACTGTTCCTGCAGGCCGGCCGCACCATCGTCGAGCTGTGCAAGCGCTACTACGGCGAGAACGATGAGTCGGTGTTGCCGCGCAATATCGCCAACTTCAAGGCGTTCGAAAACGCCATGACCCTGGACATCGCCATGGGCGGCTCCACCAACACCATCCTGCACTTGCTGGCTGCGGCCCAGGAAGCCGAGATCGATTTCGACCTGCGCGACATCGACCGCCTGTCCCGCCATGTGCCGCAACTGTGCAAGGTCGCGCCGAACATCCAGAAGTACCATATGGAAGACGTGCACCGCGCCGGCGGGATCTTCTCGATCTTAGGCTCCCTGGCCCGTGGCGGCCTGCTGCACACCGACCTGCCGACCGTGCACAGCAAATCCCTGGCCGAAGGCATCGCCAAGTGGGACATCACCCTGACTGACGACGAAGCCGTGCACACCTTCTTCAAGGCTGGCCCGGCCGGTATCCCGACCCAGACCGCGTTCAGCCAGTCGACCCGTTGGGACACCCTGGACGCCGACCGTGAAAACGGCTGCATCCGCAGTGTCGAGCACGCCTACTCCAAGGAAGGCGGCCTGGCCGTGCTGTACGGCAACATTGCGCTTGACGGGTGCGTGGTGAAAACCGCCGGCGTGGATGAATCCATCCACGTCTTCGAAGGCCGCGCCAAGATCTACGAAAGCCAGGACAGCTCGGTACGCGGCATCCTCGCCGACGAAGTCAAGGAAGGCGACATCGTGATCATCCGCTACGAAGGCCCGAAAGGCGGCCCGGGTATGCAAGAGATGCTCTACCCGACGTCGTACCTGAAGTCCAAGGGCCTGGGCAAAGCCTGCGCCCTGCTCACCGACGGCCGTTTCTCCGGCGGCACCTCGGGCCTGTCCATCGGCCACGCGTCACCTGAAGCCGCTGCCGGCGGTGCGATTGGCCTGGTGCAGGACGGCGACAAGGTCCTGATCGACATTCCGAACCGCTCGATCAACCTGTTGATCAGCGATGAAGAGCTGGCAGCGCGCCGGGTCGAGCAGGACAAGAAAGGTTGGAAGCCGGTGGAGAAGCGTCCGCGCAAAGTCACGACCGCGTTGAAGGCCTATGCCTTGTTGGCGACCAGTGCCGACAAGGGTGCGGTACGTAACAAGGCAATGCTGGATGGGCTGTAAGGGCTAACCGCCACACATGAAAATGCCCCGCCAAATGCGGGGCATTTTTATATCCGGATGTAATCAGAACTGCGGCGTGTAGGTCATCGTAAACATCACATTACGCGGATCGCCGTAGTAGTTGCTGCCCCAGTTCGCGTTGTAGGCAGGGATGTAATACTTCTTGTCGAACATGTTGTACAGGTTCGCCGCGACGGTGAACTCCTGGTTGATCTTATAGGCCACCCGCGAATCCCACAGTGCATTGCCCGGCACACTGAAGGTGCGGTCGTAGGCCACGGTACTGCTTTGCGCGGTCACCCCGGCGCCGACGCTGACTTTATTCCAGTCCCCCGGCAATTGGTAATCGCCCCAGACCTTGAGCAAGTGCTTGGGCGTCCAGGTACTGAAGACCTTGCCTTCGTAGGTGTCGTCCTTGAGGAATTTGGTCGTGTTGTAGGTGTAACTGGAGACCAGTTGCAAACCCGGCAGCACTTCGCCGCCTAACGTGGCTTCAAAACCCTGGCTGCGGACTTTGCCCGAGGCGACCGAGCAGTACCAGCCATCGCAGTTCATCGGCCCTTGAAGGTCTTGGACGCCGCGATTTTCCTGATCATAACGGAAGATCGCGAACGAGGTATTGAGACGACCATCCGCCAACTCACCCTTGAGACCCAGCTCGTAGTTCTTGCCCTCGATAGGCTTGAGCAAGGAGCCGGAAGTTGTCCGGTTGGTTTGTGGTTCGAACGCATCGGCGTAACTGGCATAGGCAGACCATTGGTCATTGAGGGCATATACCAGGCCCGCATACGGCGTGACCTTGCCATTCGTCTGAGTGGCGCTTCCGGACGGACTGCCGTACACCCCCCTGGAACCACTCTGGTCGATGTAGGAATAGTCATACCAACTGGTACGTGCACCAACGATCAAGGTCAGCGGATCGAGCACTTTCACGCGCCAGGTGCCGTAGATACCTTTCTGACGAATGTCGTACCAGCTCCTCGACGCATTTCCTGCCTGAAACAGCTGGTACTTATCGCGCTGCGGACGGTTGTGGTCGATGTTGAAAATATCGGCGCCAGCCGTCGCCGCACGGGCCCATTGGTCGTCTGTGGTGAGCTTGGAATAGTTGGCGCCCAACACCATCTCCTGTTGGAAACCCAGGCCTTCAAACTCGCCGTTGACATACACATCCGCACCACGACTTTTGGTATTGAAGTCGGTAACCCAGTCCACATAGCGCACGTTACCGGTGTCGCCGGGGTTGGGGATGGCGTCCCACGTCGCTTGGTATGTCGCGTCGTTATGTTCGTCCATCGCCACGAGGGCGGCTTTCACTTTCCAGTCGTCGTTGAAGCGATGCTCGATGTCGGCGAACACCTGGGTCTGGTTGTTGACGGCGCGGTTCCAGCTGGCACCGACGAAGGTGGAGCGTGACAGGCCAATATCGTTGCCGTTGGCGTAACGGGGCAGCGACATGAAGTTGGGGCGTGAATGGCCTTTCTGGTTGCTGATACCAACACCCACGGTGGTGTCAGGCGTGAAGTCGTAGTCCACCGCCCCGTAGACCGTCTGATTCCAGCCGCCGGCATAGTCGACAAAGGAATCGGTGGTGTCGTAATCCGCCACAAAGCGGCCGCGCAACGTGCCTTCGGCGTTCAGCGGACCACCCGCATCCACCTGGGTGCCATAGTGATCCCACGAACCGGCCTTGGCGGTGACGGTCACCGTAGGCGCCTGCTGGCCGCGCTTGCGCACCAGGTTCATGGTGCCGCCTGGGCTGTTGGCGCCTTGCAGCAAAGCGGCCGGACCGCGCAAGGTTTCGACGCGGTCGTAGATCGCCATGTTTTCGGTAAGGTAGCTGCCCAGCGCGTAGGTGTTACGCGGGATGCCGACGCCGTCGTATTGCAGGGTGCCGATCTCGAAGCCACGGGAGAAGATGAACATGCCGGGGCCCGGGGATTTGGTCGCGGTCAGGCCGGGCGTGCGCTTGACCACTTCGGAGAGCTTGGTGGTGTTCTGGTCGTCCATCTGCTTGCGGGTCATGACGCTGACCGATTGCGGGATGTCCTTGAGTTTCTGTTCGCCCTTGCCCAGGGTCACTGCGCCGGTGGTGTAGGAGCCGCTGCCTTCGGTGGTGGCGCCCAAGTGTTCGGCGCTGATGGTGGTGGCGCCGACTTCGATGGCGGAGCCTGTGTCCATGCGCTTTTCCAGGGTCACGGTGTCCGCGTTGATAAACGCCGCACTCAGCCCGGTACCGCCGAGCAGTTGCCCCAAGGCTTCGCGCTGGCCGAGGCTGCCTTTGACACCCGGCGACAGCACGCCCTGGGTCAACTCACCCGACACCAGCACCTGAACTCGCGTCACCGCCGAAAACGCCGCCAGCGCACCGTCCAGGCTTTGCCCTGCAATATCGAAACGGTAGGTCTGGGCCTGGGTGGTGTCGGCGGCCTGCAAATACAGCGGCGCAGTGCCACAGGCCATGGAAATGGCCAGTGCCAACAAGGACCGTGCGGCGAATCGATGTGCCATGGATGGTGCTCCCCGGTGCAAAAAGTCTGTGATCGGCGCCGCACTACTTGAGAGTGCTTACTATTTACGCCTCAGTGATCAAGGACGAGTGCCTGGGGAGAAACCCTGAAAGTTTTTTCAAAAAGTTGCGATTACGATGCCTTGCCTTCGCGCAACACCAGTAAATATGGGGTGTAGTGCTCGGCACGCAGGTTAAGGGTGTACTCCAGCGCTTTGATCACGGCTTCGGGTTTGTCGATTTCAAACACACCCGACACCACGCGGTTGCGCAGCGCATCACCGAGCACCAGAGTCTTGCCGGGCCAATAGCGATTCAACTCGCTCACCACTTCCGACAGCGGCTGCTGGCGGAACACCAGTTGCCGTTGGCGCCAGGCAAAGCCGCTGGCCGGGTCGAAAGCATGCACCTCGGCCAGGCGCTGGCCTTGATATTCCACGGCCCGCCCTGGCTCCAGGTACACCGGTTCACCGCTGCCGGCACTGACCTGCACCTTGCCCTGCGCCACCTGCACCCGCGTCTGCGCATCGCGCCGCGCAACGCTGAACTGCGTCCCGACCACCTTCACCCAGCCGTCGCCGGACTGCACCACGAACGGCCGTGTCGAATCCTTGGTGACGTCGAAAAAGCCTTCGCCACGCAGCAAACGGATTTGCCGTTCGCCCCCGCTCAAGCGGATCTGCACCGCGCTGTCGGTGTTGAGTTGCAGGTGCGAGCCGTCGGCCAGTTCGATGCTGCGCGACTCGCCGGTGCCGGTGGTGTAGTCCGCGCGCAGGCGATCGAGCCATGGCGTGTTCTGCACGGTAAGCCCCACGGCCAGCAACACCGCCGCAGCACACGCGCAACGCTGCCAGGCTCGCGCCGGTTTGCGCCAGGCGGCCTGTTCGGCGCGGCGAATCACCCGCGCAGGTTCGCGCAGTCCACCGAGCATCGCCTGCACTTCCTGCCAGGCGTCATCCTGGGCCGGGCCTTGCCCCAGCCAGGCGGCAAAGGCGTCCATATCGGCCGGCGTCACGTCCTCGGCCTGCAGGCGGAAATACCAGCCGGACGCTTCGTCAAACAACACGTCGGCAGTGGAGGTGGCGGTCATGAGCGACGTCCTTGTTCATCGCAGGCAAGCCGCGTCTTGATGTACGCGCGGCATTCAATCAAGGCGCGACGCAGTTGGTATTCCACACTGCGTGCCGTGATCGACAGGCGTTCGCCAATCTCGCGGTAGGAAAGTTCGTCGACATGATAAAGCAGGAAGATCTGCCGAGTCGCTGGGGGCAACGCCAGGATCGCATCCTGCATCAGTTGTTCCTGTTGGTAGGCGGCTAATTGCTCGTCGGCACCCGGATTGCTGCACGGCAGCTCTTCGCTGGGCTCGCCCGCGTCCAGGCGCTCACGGCGGATGGCCTGGCGCTGGTGATCGCGCACCAGGTTGCTGGCGATGGTGAAGAGGAAGGCTGGAAGGTTGTCGATCTTTTCGCCGCAGTCCATGCGAGCCAGGCGCAGGAACGACTCCTGAGTCAGGTCGGCGGCCACCTGGGCGCTGCCGGTGCGGCGAGTGACGAAGGCTTCGAGGGCTTTCTTCTGCTCCGCGAACAGGCGCGCGATCTGCGAATTCCAGGAGGGCACAGCACTACCTTGAGAAGAACGGAGGGTTCAGGAAGTGCGCACGCTAGCAGAGGATGAGATTGGTTCGCAATTGATATCTATTTTAGGCTGGATTTTGTAGTGCCCTTGAGTCCGCCATCGGGGGCAAGCCCCCTCCCACCTTTTGATGTGTGAACACCTTAAAAATGTGGGAGCTGGCTTGCCTGGGATGCAGGCGACTCGGTGTTACTGAATCTCGTCAGGCTTGACGATCACCCAGTTCTTGTCAGCCGTCACCGGCAACCCTTCCTTGGCTTGCGCCGCGGCATGCTTGGCGATCATGCCGTTGAGTTGGGTCATGTATTTGTCCTTGCGGTTGATCCACAGGTGGATACCGCCCTTGGCCACGTCCACATCGTGGAACAGCATGTAACCGTCGCTGGTCGGCGTATCGCCGCCGACGATCACCGGTTTTTTCCATTCATCGATGTAGGTCAGGATCGCCGCGTGCTTGCCGGCCATCCAGGTGGCAGGGGTCCACAGGTAGGGGGTCAGCTCCAGGCCGAGGTTGGCTTTTTCGTCGTATTTACCGGCGGCGATCTGTTTACGTGCGGTGGTCAGTTCGCCCGTGTTGCGGTCCTTGAGCAAGGTCGTTACGCCAATGACATTCTCGGGTTTGACGTTGTAGCCGTACTTCGGATCGGCGGCGACCATGCGCACCAGCTCTTCCGACGCGGCGGTCATCACGTACACTTCGATGCCGTTTTCCATCAGCTTGTTGTACAGCTCGGCCTGGCCGGTGAAGACCTTCGGCGGCTGTACCTCGGACTGCTTGACCACGTCGCCTTCGAAATAGCTGACCGGCACCGGTTTGCCGGAGGCCATCAGTTCATCCACCTGGACCTTGAGTTCCTTGAGGGTGAAGCCGGAAAACACCTGCGCAACCCACGGGTAGCAGACCATGTCGTCGACTTCGCAAAGGCGGTAGTAGTAACTGAACAGACTTTCCTTATGGTCGGCGGTGTCTTTGAACGGCATCAGCTTGAGCGACGGGTCGAGGCTGTCGCGGGTGATCAGGCCCTTGTTTTCCATGTAGGGCAGCAGGGATTCTTCGAGGTCGTAGCGGTAGCTGGTGTTGTCCATGTCGAACACCGCGAAGTTACCCTTGTTGGCGTTGGCGGCGATCATCTCGTTCAGTTGTTTGGCGGCGGGTGCCGGCCAGTGTTTCAACTCGGTGGCGGCGAACGCCTGGCTGGCGAGTCCGAGGCAGAATGCGGCGGCTAGTAATTTCGGCGCGAGCTTCATAGGCGTTGTCTCCCTGAGTGAAAGACATGGACGCTAACAAATCCCTGTGACAGTTCCCAACGCGAGCACGACGGTATGCGTCCTGATTCCGTCACGGGCATACGCCGGAGCGTCAGCAGCTTATTCCAAAAACGACAGTCGCCATTCCATATCGGTATTAAATCAATATATTTCAAGCTGTTAGGATTTCCGGTTCGCAATCGCAGGCTCACGCGATTGGCTGCCTTCTCAACGGAGCTTCAATGAATCTGCCCCTGATTCTCAACTTGCTGGTGTTCGTGGCCCTGTTGCTGGGCCTGGCACAAACCCGTCGCACCCACTGGAGCCTCGCCAAGAAGGTTCTGTTCGCCCTGGTCCTCGGTGTAGCGTTCGGTACGGCCTTGCACGCCATTTACGGCGACGGCAACCCCGTGCTCAAAGCCTCCATTGGCTGGTTCGACCTGGTCGGCAACGGCTACGTGCAACTGTTGCAAATGATCGTGATCCCGCTGGTATTCGCCTCGATCCTCAGTGCCGTGGCGCGCCTGCATAACGCCTCGTCCCTGGGCAAGATCAGCTTCCTGACCATTGGTACGCTGCTATTCACCACCGCAATTGCCGCGCTGATCGGTATCGGCCTGACCAACCTGTTCGGCCTCACCGCCGAAGGCCTGGTGGCCGGCACCCAGGAAATGGCACGCCTGCAAGTGATCCAGAGCGATTACGCCGGCAAGGTCGCCGACCTGAATATCCCGCAGTTGCTGCTCTCGTTCGTGCCGGCCAACCCGTTCGCCGACCTGGCCCGGGCCAAGCCGACGTCGATCATCAGCGTGGTGATTTTCGCCGCCTTCCTTGGGGTTGCCGCGCTGCAACTGCTCAAGGATGACGTGGAAAAAGGCCAGAAGGTGCTCAACGCCATCGACACCCTGCAAGCCTGGGTGATGCGCCTAGTGCGCCTGGTGATGAAGCTGACCCCGTACGGTGTGCTGGCGCTGATGACCAAGGTCGTCGCCGGTTCCAACCTGCAGGACATCATCAAGCTCGGCAGTTTTGTGGTGGTGTCGTACCTGGCCCTGGGCCTGATGTTCGTGGTGCACGGCCTGCTGCTGTCGTTGGCCGGGATCAACCCGCTGCGCTTCTTCCGCAAGGTCTGGCCGGTACTGACCTTTGCCTTCACCAGCCGCTCCAGCGCGGCGGCCATCCCGCTGAGCATTGAGGCGCAGACCCGCCGCCTGGGTATCCCGCACTCCATCGCCGGCTTCGCCGCCTCGTTTGGCGCGACCATCGGCCAGAACGGCTGCGCCGGCCTCTACCCTGCCATGTTGGCGGTGATGGTAGCGCCGACCGTGGGCATAAACCCGCTGGACCCGCTGTGGATCGCGACCCTGGTGGCGATTGTGACCCTGAGTTCGGCCGGTGTGGCGGGCGTGGGCGGCGGCGCGACCTTTGCCGCGTTGATCGTGCTCCCGGCCATGGGCTTGCCGGTGTCACTGGTGGCGCTGCTGATTTCCGTGGAGCCGCTGATCGACATGGGCCGTACGGCGCTGAACGTGAATGGTTCGATGACGGCGGGGGCAATTACCAGCCAGATCATGGGGCAGACGGATAAAGCGTTGTTGGATGCGGATGAGCATGCGGAGTTAGCGCAGGCCTGATAGGCCGCCATCGGGGGCAAGCCCCCTCCCACAGTTGGAATGCACTTCAATGTGGGAGGGGGCTTGCCCCCGATGCTTTTAGGCTTTTTCCCAGACTTCGAAGTTGTAAGCCGGCTTATCACCTTCGGCTGGGTTCGGCAGATTGGAAACCAACTTCCACTGGCTCGCATCAAACGCCGGAAACCACGCATCCCCTTCCGGGCTCAGCGCCACGCGTGTCAGGTACAGGCGATCCGCCTGTTCCAGCCCCTGCGCATACAACTGCGCACCGCCGATCAGCATCAGCTCATCCGCGCCCTGCTCCAGCGCCCAGGCTTCAGCCCGCGCCACGGCGGCATCGAGTGACGGAAAAACTTCCGCACCTTCCAGCGCCAGGTCGGTCTGACGGCTGACCACAATGTTCAAGCGCCCCGGCAGCGGTCGGCCCAGGGAGTCCCAGGTCTTGCGCCCCATGATGATCGGCTTGCCGAGCGTGGTGGCCTTGAAGTATTTGAAATCCCCCGGCAAATGCCAGGGCATGCTGTTGTCGACGCCGATCACGCGGTTTTCACCGAGGGCTGCGATCAGGCTTAAAGGGAGAGTTTTTTTCATGGCGACGAGAATACCAGAGCCACGAACCAGCGGTTATGCTCCAAGCTCACTTGCACGACAGGAAGACGCGTGACCGCACTGACCCCCCTGCACAAACTCTGGCTGACGGAAACCGTGCGCCTGCGTGAAGAACACGCCGGCCCCCTGGAAGACCAGGAAGCCAATCGCCTCGCCCGCACCGCGGGCGGCGACCTGCCGACGCGCATCCAGCAGCGCGCCCTGCACCTGGCCGAGCGCGATGGCCTGACCGCCGCCCTCACGCGCTGGCTGCAAGGCGCACGCCTGGCGCTGGTGCTGCTGGCGGTGGTGGCCGTCATCAGCGGCGCGGGCCTGGCCTTTGCTGCGCTGGGCAACGGCTTGACCCCGGTGAATGTGTTCTGGGCCCTGGGCAGCCTGCTCGGCCTGAACCTGATCCTGCTGTTGAGCTGGGCGTTGGGGCTGTTGTTTGCCGGCGAGCACGGCGCCAGCCTCGGGCGCTTGTGGTTGTGGCTCAGTGAAAAACTGGCGCGCGATGCCAAGGCTGCCCAACTGGCCCCGGCGTTGCTGCTGTTGCTGCAACGGCAGAAACTCAATCGCTGGGCGGTCGGTGTGCTGGTCAACAGCCTGTGGTTGCTGGCGCTGCTCAGCGCGCTGGTGATTCTGCTGACGCTGCTCGCCACCCGCCGTTACGGCTTTGTGTGGGAAACCACCATCCTCGGCGCCGACACCTTCGTCGCCGTGACCCAGGCCCTCGGCACCCTGCCCGCCCTGCTGGGCTTCAACGTACCGACCGTCGAGATGATCCGCGCCAGCGGCGATTCCGCCCTGAACATCGAAAGCGCCCGCCAGGCCTGGGCCGCCTGGCTGGTCGGCGTCTTGCTGGTCTACGGCCTGCTGCCCCGCTTGATCCTCGCCCTGCTGTGCCTCTGGCGCTGGAAACGCGGGCGCGCCGCCTTGCATCTCGACCTCAACCTGCCCGGCTACAGCCCACTGCGCGAACGCCTGATGCCCAGCAGCGAGCGCCTTGGCGTCAACGACGCCGCGCCGGAACAACTGCACCACGTCACCGGAGGCGTCAGTGAGCTGGACAGCGACGGCGCCTTGCTCGTCGCCATCGAACTGGACGATCAACATCCCTGGCCGCCCAAGTTGCCGGCGAAGGTTAAGAACGCCGGCATCCTCGACAGCCGCGAATCGCGCAACAAGCTCCTGGAGCAACTCAGCCGCTTCCCGCCCGCGCGCCTGGCCATCGTCTGCGACCCGCGCCGCTCGCCGGACCGTGGCAGCCTGGCACTGATCGCCGAACTTGCACGCAGCGCCGCCGACACCCGTGTCTGGCTGCTGCAAGCCCCGCCCGGCCAGGCGCTGGATGCCGAGCGCCTGGGCGACTGGCACAGCGCGCTGCAACAACTGGAGCTGCCGTTCGCCGACTGCGCGCCGTTGAACTGGCTGGAGACCGGTCATGACTAAGCCACTGAAACTCGCGGTGGTCGGCCACACCAACGTCGGCAAGACCTCGTTGCTGCGCACCCTCACCCGTGACGTCGGGTTCGGTGAAGTCTCCCATCGCCCCAGCACCACGCGGCATGTCGAAGGCGCGCGCTTGTCGGTCGACGGCGAAGCCTTGCTCGATCTCTATGACACCCCCGGCCTGGAAGATGCCATCGCCCTGCTCGACTACCTGGAACGCCTGGATCGCCCCGGTGAACGCTTGGACGGCCCGGCCCGTCTGGCGCGGTTCCTGGAAGGCAGCGAAGCCCGCCAGCGCTTTGAACAGGAAGCCAAGGTGCTGCGCCAACTGCTGGCCTCGGACGCCGGCCTGTATGTGATCGACGCTCGCGAACCGGTGCTGGCCAAGTACCGTGATGAGCTGCAAGTGCTGGCCAGTTGTGGCAAACCGTTGCTGCCGGTGCTCAACTTCGTCAGCAGCAGCGACCACCGCGAGCCGGACTGGCGTGAAGCCCTGGCACGCCTGGGCCTGCATGCGCTGGTGCGTTTCGACAGCGTCGCGCCGCCGGAAGACGGCGAACGTCGCCTGTATGAAAGTCTCGCCCTGCTGCTGGAAAACGCCCGACCGCAGTTGCAGCGCCTGATCCTCGACCAGGAAGCCCAACGCCAGGCCCGTCAACAGAGTGCCGCGCGGTTGATTGCCGAATTGCTGATCGACTGCGCCGCGTGCCGACGCAGCGTGGTGACTGAAGATGAGCAACAAGCCATCAGCGATTTGCGCAAGGCGGTGCGTCAGCGCGAACAAAAATGCGTGGAGGCCCTGCTCAAGCTGTTCGGCTTCCGCCCGCAGGACGCCGCCGCCAGCGACTTGCCGTTGCTCGACGGCCGTTGGGGGGATGACCTGTTCAACCCGGAAACCCTCAAGCAACTCGGCGTGCGCGTCGGTGGTGGCATCGCTGCAGGCGCAGCGGCCGGAGCCGGTGTGGACCTGCTGGTCGGCGGGCTGACCCTCGGCGCCGCCGCCCTGGCGGGCGCCATCGCCGGTGGCGCGTTGCAGACTGCACGCAGCTACGGCAGCCGCCTGCTGGGCAAGATCAAGGGCCAACGCGAGCTGACCGTGGACGACAGCGTGCTGCGCCTGCTCGCCCTGCGCCAGCGCCAGTTGCTCAAGGCCCTGAACCTGCGCGGCCATGCGGCGATGCACAGCATCAAGGTCGATACGCCCCAGGACAAGACCTGGCGCGAAGGCAAATTGCCGGACGCGTTGCACAAGGCCCGCGCCCACCCGCAATGGTCGTCCCTCAACCCCCAGGCCAGACTGAGCCAGGCCGAACGCCAGGAACAGGTCGAAGCCCTGGCCCAGCGCCTCGACGAGACTTAAGCCGCCAGCAGCTGCCGGGCCTTGGCCTTGAGCACTTGCAGGTCGAGCACCGGCACGTGCATTTGCTTGGCCTGTTCGTCCCAGTGGCGCAGGCGCAGGCTGACCTGGTACAGCGGGTGTTGTTCAAAGGCGCGGGCCTCCTCGGCCGTCATCACGCCGCCTTGGTAACCGAGGGTGCGGCGGCTGGCTTCGCTCAAGCGTGCGTAGTAGTCCGGCTGGCTGAACGTCAGATAGCGCTTGGCCTGGACGTGGTACTCCACCAGCCTGGCCAGGCGCTCACTGAAGCCTGCACGACGCAAATAATCCGCGCCCAACCGCTCATGGCTGACCACGCCATAACCGCCCATGTTCTCGCCACCCTGGCCGCACAGATGGCCGATATCGTGGAAAAACGCCGCCAGAACCACTTCATCATCGAAGCCTTCGGCCATGGCCAACTGCGCGGCCTGGGACATGTGCTCGATCTGCGACACCGGCTCGCCGATGTAATCCGCCGCGCCGTGCTGCTCGTACAAAGCGAAGATTGTGGCAATCGCCTGTTCCGGGCTCATCACGCCGGCCCCCACAGGGTTGTGATATTGCGCTCGGCCATCGCCGGCCCCACGCTCATGCCCACACCGGTGTGCATCAAGGCGGCGCTCACGCCAGGTGCGGCCTGCACAAATGAAAACGGCGCCGGGCCCCGGGCGCCGTAGACGCCCTGCCAGCGTTCCATTACCTGGATCTTGCAACCCAAGGTCTGTTCGGCCAACTCGATCATCCAGTCATCCACCTGCTCGGCATTGAACGGCGAGGCATCGCTGCCGTAGTCGTGGGAGTCGCCGATGATCAGTTCGCCATGGGGCGTCGGGCTGATCAGCAGGTGAATCCCGTGTGCATGCAGGTGCGGCGCCTCGCGCAGGATTTGTGCCTGTACCGGCGCGGCTTCAGGCAGGTCGGCAAAAGCGCCGTAGTGCACGCAACTGAGGCCGGTGAGCAAGGCGTGTTGCAGGTTGAGGTTGAGTGCAGGCCGGGCGCGCAGCATTTGCAGGCGGCAGATCTGCGGGTTGAGTTCGGCGATGGCCTCGGCCAACAGGGTTTGATAATCGTGGCCGGAACAGACGATGACCTGCTCGCCACGAAAGCTGCCCGCCGTGCTGTGCACCTGGCCCGGTTCGACATCGCGCACCAGGGTGGAGAAGTAAAACTCCACACCCAGTTGCTGGCTCAGGTAGTGGATCAGCGCCGGTATCGCCTCGCGCGAATACAGTTGCTGGTCGTCCAGGCCATGCAGCGCGGCGCGGTGATGGCGGAACTGGCCGCCATACAGATCCTTCAGCGCCGCGCCTTGCAACAGGTCGACGTTATAGCCGTGTTCACGCGCGCGGCCGGCGCAGAAGGCTTCCAGCAGATGCTCTTCGGCTTCGGTGCGGGCGAACAGGTACGAGCCGTTGCGCTTCAATTGAAGGCCCGCCTCCTGCGCCCAATGCCCCCAGATTTCACGGCTTTTCCGTGCCAGGTCGAGCATCGGCCCCGGCGGCTGCCCGGTGACCAGGGCCTGGCCGAAGTTGCGTACCGAGGCCCCCAGGGGTGTGGCGCTACGCTCGAACACCTTGACCTTGAGCCCGCGCCTGGCGGCGGCGTAGGCGTGGGACAGGCCGAGGATGCCGGCGCCGATGATGAGCAGGTCGCTGTGGTGTGTCATTTAGTGATGTCCTGTTTTCAAGACCGCTATCGGGGGCAAGCCCCCTCCCACATTTCGATTTGTGAATGCAGTCAAGTGTGGGAAGGGGCTTGCTCCCGATGAGGCCAGTAGCCCTGACGAAAACCTTACTGCCCCGCCACCTTCTCCGACTTCCCGTCATAGCGCTTGCGCCACTCAGCCAGGATGCTGTCGCGGTTTTTCGAGGCCCAGCCGAAGTCGTTCTTGATCAACCGCTGCTCGTAGTCGGCCGGCAATTCGGTCTGCGGCTTGGCGATCCCCGGCTGGGCGAGCACGGCGAAGTTGTCCTTGTACAGGTCCATCGCCGCTGTACTGGCGGAGAAGTCGGCGAGCTTTCTGGCGGCGTCCGCATGGGCCGTGCCCTTGATCACGGCAGTGGCTTCGATATCCCAGCCCAGGCCTTCCTTCGGCAGGATGATGTCCAGCGGCGCACCCTGGCGCTTCAGCTGCACGGCCGGATACTCAAAGGAAATACCAATCGGGAACTCACCGGAAGCCGCCAGCTTGCACGGCTTGGAACCGGAGTGAACGTACTGGCCGATGTTCTGGTGCAAGTCGTCCATGTACTGCCAGCCCTGCTTCTCGCCGAAGGTTTGCAGCCACGCGCTCACATCCAGGAAGCCGGTGCCGGACGAGGCCGGGTTGGGCATCACGATCTTGCCCTTGTACTCGGGCTTGGTCAGGTCTTGCCAGCTCACCGGCTTGGTCAGGCCCTGTTTCTCGGCTTCGACCGTGTTGAAGCAAATGGTCGCGGCCCACACATCCATGCCAACCCAGGCCGGTGGGTTGGCGGCGTCACGGTAATTCTTGCCGATCTTGTCCAGGTCCTTGGGGGCGTAATTGTCCAGCATGCCCTGCTGATCGAGGATCGCCAGGCTCGACGCGGCCAGGCCCCAGACCACATCGGCCTGCGGGCGGTCTTTTTCGGCCAGCAACTTGGCGGTAATGATGCCGGTGGAGTCGCGGACCCATTTGATCTCGACGTCGGGGTTGGCCAGCTCGAAGGCTTTTTTGTAGGTCTTCAACTGCTCGGCTTCAAGGGCCGTGTACACGGTCAACTCGGTCTTGGCGAAGGCATTCAGGCTGAATGCAGTGAGTACGGCAGCGACCAGCGCCAGGGGTTTGAACATGGAGCACCTCCTTCAGGGATGTTTATTGGCCGGGCGCGATCTGGCGCCAGGCTTGGGAGCGGCGCAAGGCGCCACGTGAAGCCCACGCCAGCAGCAGCGAAACGCTGCCTGAGGTGAACAGGATCAGGGTGGACATGGCCGCCGCGCCGCCCACATTGCCGGCGTCGTCCATGTTCAACACGGCGACGGCGGCGAGGATGGTGTCGGGGCTGTAGAGGAAGATCGCGGCGGACACGGTGGTCATCGCCGACACAAACAGGTAGCGCACGATGTCCAGCAGCGCCGGCAGGCAGATCGGCACCGTGACTTTCAAGTAATGGCGATACAGCGGCGCCTTGAGCGACAGCGCCGCCGCTTCGAACTCGGCGTCCAGCTGGCGCAGCGCGGTGGTGGCGGTCATCTGCGCGGTGGTCAGGTAGTGAGCAATGGTGCACACCACCAGCAGGGTCATGGTGCCGTAGAACACATGCAGCGGGTTGCCGCTCAGGTTGAAAAAGAACACGTAGCCCAGGCCCAGCACCAACCCCGGCACGGCCATCGGCACAAAGCTGAGCATGCGCAGCGCCAGGTTCAGGCCCTGCTGGCCCTTGGTCTTTTCCATCAGGTAGGCGCCGGTAAAGATCAATACGCTGCCGATCAATGCCGTGCACAACGCCAGGGTCAAGCTGTTGCGATAGGCCAGCCAACCGCCGCCGGCCGTGTCTTCGAACTGGTAGTGGCTGAGCGACAGCGACAGGTTGTACGGCCAGAACTTCACCAGCGAGGAGTACACCGCCATGCCGAACACCAGCAGCAACACGGCACTGATGAGCAGCACGATGAGCAGGTAGCAGCCATCCCGTAAACGCGACGGCGCCGGCTGGAAGACCTGGGCGCGGCCACTCATGGCCTCGCCATGGCGACGGCGCAACCAGGCGTCGACGCCAAAGCTGAACAGCGCCGGCAGCAGCAACACCATGCCGATCAACGCACCGCGACCGAACTGTTGCTGGCCGACCACCGCCTTGTAGGCTTCCAGCGCCAGCACCTGGTAATCCCCGCCCACCACCACGGGCACGCCGAAATCCGTGATGGTCAAGGTGAACACCAGGCAAAACGCGGCAAATACCGCCTGGCGCGTGGCCGGCCAGGTGATGCTGCGAAACGCCCGGGCAGGACTGGCGCCCATGCTCGAGGCCGCATCGAACAAGCGCGCATCGGCCAACGACAGCGCCGACAGCAAAATCATCAGGGCATGTGGGAAGGTGTAGATCACTTCACCGAGGACAATGCCCCAGAAGCCGTAGATGTTGTCCGAGAGCAGCCCGCGCAACAGGCCCTGGTTACCGAACAGGTAGACCAGTGCAATCCCCGGCAGCATCGACGGCGCCATCAGCGGCAGCAGC
This sequence comes from Pseudomonas sp. GV047, assembly GCF_003058245.1. Taxonomy (NCBI): domain Bacteria; kingdom Pseudomonadati; phylum Pseudomonadota; class Gammaproteobacteria; order Pseudomonadales; family Pseudomonadaceae; genus Pseudomonas; species Pseudomonas sp. GV047. The sequence continues at coordinate 201,523 of NZ_QCWA01000002.1, forward strand.
GACATACCGCGCCAGATGGCCTTGCCGGGAATCAACGTGCGTTGCAGGGCGTAGGCAAACAGGTAGGCCAGCGGTACGACAATGGCCGCCACGCTGAGGGAGACTTTCAGGCTATTGCCCAGCAGCCAGTGGAAGTTGGCGCTGGTGAGCAACTCCCGTGCGGCGACCAGGCCACCGCCCTGCCCGGCCTCGCTGCTGAAACCGCGCCAGAAGATCGCCAGCAGTGGCAGTAATACGGCGATGCCCAGCAGCACCAGCCAGAGCAGTTTGCCGCCGACCACGAAAATACGGTCGCCGGTTTCGGCGCGTGACGCTTGACGCGCCAGAGTCAAGACAGCGGCCATCTCAGGCAAACACCTGCAGGCTGCGCGGCGGCAAGGCAACCCAGATATCCTGGGCGCCCAGGCACGGCATGGCCTCCGGTGCCAGCTCGGCAAGCAGCGGATGGCCGGGCAGCTGCTCCAGCTCAAAGCTCATGCGGCAGCGGTTGCCGAGGAAAGTGATCTCGCGGACCTTGGCCGGGAACAGGTTCTCCTCATGCACCGACGGGTTGACGCTGATCGCTTCCGGGCGGCAGAACAGCCGGCCGGACCTGGCCACGCCGGCGTCCTCGGCCAGGCGCATGTTCATCCCGCCGACCTGGGCATGGCTGGCACTGTTGCGACTGAACGGCAGCCAGTTGCCCTGGCCGACAAACTCCGCCACAAACGGCGTGGCCGGGCGGTCGTAGATTTCCTGGGGCGTAGCGTATTGCTCGACCTTGCCGTTGTTCATCACGGCAATGCGGTCGGCCATCAACATGGCTTCGTCCTGGTTGTGGGTGACCATCAGGGTGGTGATACCGAGGCGCCGCTGCAGCTGGCGCAGCTCGGTGCACAGATGCTCGCGCACGCGGGCGTCGAGGGCCGACATCGGCTCATCCAGCAACAGCAATGACGGCGCCGGTGCCAGGGCACGGGCCAGGGCGACCCGCTGCTGTTGGCCGCCGGAGAGTTGGCCGGGGTATTTCTTTTCACTGCCAAGCAGCCCCACCAGCTCAAGCATCTGGCCGACGCGCTGGCGCACTTCATCGCGACCGCTGCCGGTGAGGCCGTAGCCGATGTTCGCTTCGACGGTGAGATTGGGAAACAGCGCGTAGGACTGGAACAGAATGCCGTAGTCGCGAGCCTGGGGCGGCAGCAGGGAAACATCGCGGTCACCCAGGTAAAGTTCGCCGCTGTCCTGGCGTTCCAGGCCGGCAATGCAGCGCAGCAACGTGGTCTTGCCGCAACCGGAAGGGCCGAGCAGGCACACCAGCTCGCCGGCAGCCACGTCCAGGGACACATTGTCCAACGCCGTAAAGGCGCCGAAGCGTTTCTGGATACCGCGCACGTTCATCGGCGCGCCGGGTTGGGTCAGGGCTGTGTTCATGGTGGCACCTCATCAAACTGATGAAGGCCATGCTAGGCAGGCAATGCGTCGCTCTTATGGCAGGAAGGCAAAAGGCGGCGATAGTGGTATTCGCAGATTTGTGTAGGACGCTTAGCGGTGGGCTGCCTGGTCTACCGCAGTCGGGAGCAAGCCCCCTCCCACACTTGACCGAGTTCCAACATGGAAATGCAGTCACCTGTGGGAGGGGGCTTGCTCCCGATTGGTCCCCAAAGCCACTACAAGGCTTTAGATCGGCGACATTTCCTGCGCCAACCCCAGAAACGCCGCCGGCAGACGAGCGCCTTTTCTTTCCTTGAGGCAGTACAGGTACTCGGGAATCTGCGGCGCATGCTCGAGGGTCAGCACCTTCAGTTGCGGGTCATGGGGCACTTCCTGGCGGGCGATGATGCTGATGCCGATATTGCGCAGCACCGCTTCACGGATCGATTCACGGCTGCCGATTTCCAGCAGCGGCCCGTAACTGACGCCCGCACCCTGCAGCATCTCTTCCGTCAGCCGTCGCGTGGTGGAGCCCGCTTCACGCATCAACAACGTATGCCCGGCCAAGGCACTGAGGGGCACATGGTCGAGCTTGGCCAGTGGATGGTTGCGGTGTACCGCCAGCACCAACGGGTCGGTGCCCAGTACACGACGGATCAGACGCGGGTCTTCGAGCAACTGTGAGGACGCAGCGACATCGACGCGGTAGTCATCCAAGGCTTCAAGCACCTGCTGGGAGTTGCCGATTTCCACCGACACCTCCACCTGCGGCAGGCGTTCGCGAAAGGCTTTGACCAGGTCGAGGATGTAGTACGGCGCCGTGGCGGCAATCCTCAGTGCGCCCTGGACCTGGCCGCTGTTGCGCAGGAAAAACTCGATATCCGCCTCCTGCTGCAACAGCGTCTTGACCATCGGCAGCAGGCGCGCGCCCTCGTCGCTGACAGTCAGGCGGCGCCCGCCACGGTAGAACAGCTCGACGCCGTACTGGCTTTCCAGGTTGCGAATCTGGGTGGTAACAGTGGGCTGGCTCAGGCCGAGTTTTTTCGCCGCCTGGGTAATACTGCCCAGGCGGGCGACCATAAAAAACGCCTTCAACTCGGCACTCAGCACACCACCCTCTCATCCTCTATTTGCGCAACAGGCGCAGGCCATTGAACACCACCAGCAGGGCCACGCCCATGTCGGCGAACACCGCCATCCACATGGTCGCCATGCCCAGGAACGTGACCACCAGGAAGATCGCCTTGATCACCAGGGCCAGGGTGATGTTCTGCTTGAGGATACTCGACGTTTGCCGCGACAAACGAATGAATGCCGGAATCTTGCGCAAATCATCGTCCATCAAGGCCACGTCGGCCGTCTCGATAGCGGTGTCGGTACCTGCCGCAGCCATCGCAAAGCCAATCTCGGCGCGGGCCAGGGCCGGGGCGTCGTTGATGCCATCGCCGACCATGCCCACCCGGTGGCCTTGGCCGTAGAGGGTTTCGATGGCGTGCAGCTTGTCGGTGGGCAACAGGTCGCCCTGGGCCTGATCGATGCCGACCTGGGCCGCAATCGCCTGGGCGGTGTGGGTGTTGTCGCCGGTGAGCATCAAGGTCTTGATGCCCAGCTCATGCAGTTGCTGGATGGCTTCGCGGCTGCTGTCCTTGACCGTATCGGCCACGGCGAACAGCGCCAGCGGGCCGGACTTGTCGAGCAACAGCACCACGGACTTGCCCTGTTTTTCCAGGGCGAACAGCTTTTCTTCCAGCTCCGGCGAACACAGGCCAAGGTCTTCCACCAGGCGGTGGTTGCCCAAGTGGTAGGTCTGGCCATTGATATCGCCGCGCACACCGCGCCCGGCCAGGGCTTCGAAGTTATCCACAACGTGCACCGGCAGGTTTTTATCCACAGCCGCGTTGGCAATCGCCAGGGACACCGGGTGATCGGAGCGCGCGGCCAAACTGGCGGCCAGGGCCGGGGCGCTGTCTTCGACAGTGGTGAACAGTGCCAGGTAATCGGTTTGCACCGGCTTGCCGTGGGTGATGGTGCCGGTCTTGTCGAGGGCCAGGTAGTCAAGCTTGTAACCGCCCTCCAGGTACACACCGCCCTTGATCAGGATGCCTTTGCGCGCCGCAGCCGCCAGGCCGCTGACAATGGTCACCGGGGTGGAGATCACCAGCGCGCACGGGCACGCCACTACCAGCAGCACCAGGGCGCGGTAGATCCAGTCGAACCAGGCGCCGGCCATGAACAGCGGCGGGATTACGGCCACGCCCAAGGCGAACAGGAACACGGCCGGGGTGTAGATTTTCGAGAAGCTGTCGACGAACCGCTGGGTCGGTGCCCGCGCGCCCTGGGCCTGCTCCACCGCATGGATGATGCGGGCCAGGGTGGAGTTGTTGGCAGCCGCCGTGACCTTGTACTCCAGGGAACCGGCCTGGTTGATGGTGCCGGCGAAGACCTTATCGCCGACGGTCTTTTCAATCGGCAGGCTTTCACCGGTGATCGGCGCCTGGTCGATGGTGGACTGGCCGGCGGTGACCTCACCGTCAAGGCCGATACGCTCGCCGGGTTTTACCCGCACGATTGCGTCCAGCTCAATGCTCTTGACCTCCATTTCAACCCAGCTTCCATCAGCCTGCCGAACCGTGGCCTGTTCCGGTGTCATCTGCATCAAGCCACTGATGGCATTGCGCGCACGGTCCAGGGACTTGGCCTCGATCAGCTCGGCCACGGTAAACAGGAACATCACCATGGCCGCTTCCGGCCACTGGCCGATCAGGACCGCGCCAGTGACCGCGATGCTCATCAGGGCGTTGATGTTCAGGTTGAGGTTTTTCAGGGCGATCCAGCCCTTCTTGTAAGTGGTGAGGCCGCCGCTGAGGATCGACACCAGCGCTACCAGCGCAATCACCCAAGTGGGCGCGGCATTGCTGAAGTGCAGTACTTCGGCGCCCAACGCGCCCACACCGGACAACGCCAGCGGCCACCAATGCTTCTTGGCGGGCGGCTCGGCGGCCGGGGTGCCCTCCACGATCGGATCGGCCTGCATACCCAGGGATTTGATCGCTTCGATGATCGGCGCGGTACTCGGCAGGTCATGGGTAACGCCGAGGATGCGGTTGATCAGGTTGAATTCCAGCTGCTGCACACCGGCCAGCTTGCCCAGTTTGTTCTGGATCAGCGTCTGCTCGGTGGGGCAGTCCATGGCTTCGATGCGGAAGGTACTCAGGCGCGAGCCGGCGGTGGGCGCCTCGCTCAACTGCACCAACGCAGGCGCGGGCGTGCCGGAACAGCAGGAACCGCCATGGCCGTGATCGTGCACGGGGGTGAGTTTCTTCGGCCCATGATCGTGGTCATGGTCGTGTTTGTGCGGGGTGTGAAGGGAGTCGCTCATCAGGTCGCGTCCGTAAGGTGCCTGTTGCCAAGTAAAGACCCTGTAGCCACTATAGGGTCAAGCACCCATTTGGAGATTGCTGTAATGAAGATCGGCGAACTGGCCAAACTGACCGACTGTCCGGTGGAAACCATCCGTTATTACGAGAAGGAAGGCCTGCTGCCACCCCCGGCACGCACCGAAGCCAACTACCGCGTGTACACCCAGGCGCACACCGAGCGGCTGATCTTCATCCGCAACTGCCGCAGCCTCGACATGACCCTGGAAGAGATCCGCAGCCTGCTCGGGCTACGGGACAGCCCCCAGGACCAGTGTGAAAACGTGAATGCGTTGATCGACGAGCATATCCACCATGTGAAAGCGCGGATTGACGGGCTGCTGGCGTTGCAGGAGCAGTTGCTGGACCTGCGCCAACGCTGTGGCGGTGGGGACCACTGTGGGATTTTGCAGCGACTGGAGGTCAACGGCGGTGTGGCCGCCAGCGAGGCCGAGCCCTCACATGTAGGGAGAAGCCACGGGCATTAACTCAAGCGAACACGGTTTAAATGTGGGAGGGGGCTTGCCCCCGATGGCGGTGTGTCAGTCATTTTTCACTTAACTGATCCACCGCTATCGGGGGCAAGCCCCCTCCCACATTTTGACCGAGACAGTCCTTTTAAATGGCGACGTCGGCTTTAATGCTTGGATCGGCCTCGTAGCCTACGATTTCGAAGTCTTCGAATTTATAGTCGTAGATCGATTCGGGCTTACGCTTGATCACCAGTTCCGGCAGCTTCTTCGGCGTGCGCGCCAGCTGGGTGCGAATCTGCTCCATATGGTTGCTGTAGGCGTGGGTGTCGCCGGTGGTGACGATGATCTCGTGGGGGATCAGGTCGCATTGCTGGGCCAGCATATGGGTCAGCAGCGCCAGGGCGGCGGTGTTGTACGGCAGGCCGAGGAATACGTCGGAGCTGCGGATGTACAACTGCATCGACAGATGGCCGTCATGCACGAACGCCTGGTACAGCAGGTGGCACGGTGGCAGGGCTTGCTTGCCGTTGCGCGCGTTTTCCTGGGGGCTTTTGGTTTCGTCCGGCAGGTATTCGACGTTCCAGCCGTGGAACAGGATGCGACGGCTGTTAGGGTTGGTCTTGAGCGTGTGCACCATGTAGTCGATCTGGTTGATCGTGCCGCCATCCTTGGTCGGCCAGGCGGTCCACTGCTCGCCATACACCGGGCCCAGGTCACCGTCTTCGGTGGCCCACTCGTCCCAGATTTTCACACCGTTTTCGTTCAGCCACTTGATGTTGGTGTTGCCGCTCAACATCCAGATCAGCTCATTGGCGATGCTTTTGAAGTGAAGCTTCTTGGTGGTCAGCAGCGGGAAGCCGTCGGCCAAATTATGCCGATACTGACGGGCGAACACGGCCTTGGTGCCGGTGCCGGTACGGTCGCCTTTGGTCAGGCCATTGGTCACGACATCGTTCAGTAGTTCGAGATATTGCTTCATGTCATTACCCGTATCGTTGAAGCCGAGACCTCGCGGGCCTCGGCATTCGAATTTAAAGCGCGGTGTGCTTCAGCGGTTGCGGGCGATTGTACGCCCACCACAGCAGGCCCAGGCCGACCAGGATCATCGGAATGCTGAGCACTTGTCCCATGGTCAGCCAGCCCCATGCCAGGTAACCCAGCTGGGCATCCGGCACGCGCACGAACTCGACGATGAAACGGAAGATCCCGTAGAACAGCGCGAACATGCCGGAAACGGCCATGGTCGGGCGCGGTTTGCGCGAAAAGAGGTACAGGATAAGGAACAGTGCCACGCCTTCCAACGCGAACTGGTACAGCTGCGACGGATGGCGCGGCAGTTGCGCCGGGTCGCTGAACGGCGGGAACACCATGGCCCACGGCACGTCGGTCGGCTTGCCCCACAACTCGGCGTTGATGAAGTTGCCGATGCGCCCGGCGCCCAGGCCGATCGGCACCAGCGGCGCGACGAAGTCCATCAGTTGGAAGAACGACTTGCCGTTGCGCCGGCCAAACCACCAGGCCGCGATCATCACGCCGATAAAGCCACCGTGGAATGCCATGCCGCCTTTCCACACTTCGAAGATCAGCGTCGGGTTGGCGATGTAGGCCGAGAGATCGTAAAACAGCACATACCCCAGGCGCCCGCCGACGATCACCCCCATCGACAACCAGAACACCATGTCGGAGAGCTTCTCCTTGGTCCAGGTCGGGTCGAAACGGTTCAGGCGCCGGGAGGCCAGCAGCCATGCACCGCCGATGCCGATCAGGTACATCAACCCGTACCAGTGGATTTTCAGCGGACCGATGGCCAGGGCCACCGGGTCGATCTGCGGGTAAGGCAGCATTGCGACTCCTCGTTAAATCATTCGTTATGGCGACCGGACCATTCCCGGGCGCGATTAAGCCTGCGTTACAGCAAAAAATTCAAACCGACACAAAACAGCAAGCCGGCGAACAACCGCTTGAGCAAGCGCGGCGACAACCGGTGCGCCAGGCGTGCACCGAAACGGGCAAACACCATGCTGGTCAGGGCAATGCCCAGCAGCGCCGGCAAATACACGAACCCTAGACTATGAGCGGGCAACAGCGGGTCATGCCAGCCCAGAATCATGAAACTTAACGCACTGGCCAGGGCAATCGGCAGGCCACAGGCGGACGAGGTGGCCACCGCCTGTTGCATCGGCACGCTGCGCCAGGTCAAAAACGGCACGGTCAGCGAGCCGCCGCCGATGCCGAAAATCGCCGAAGCCCAGCCGATCATGGTACCGGCCACCGTCAGGCCGAGCTTGCCCGGTACCGTGCGGCTGGCCTTGGGCTTGACCTCCAGGGCCAGTTGCACGGCGATGATCAGGGCGAATACGCCGATGACCTTCTGCAAGTGGGGGCCGGAAATCGCCTCGGCGGTCAGCGCACCAAAGCCGGCGCCGAGCAGGATGCCCACGGTCATCCAGACAAAGATCGGCCAACGCACCGCGCCACGTCGGTGGTGCTCACGCACGGCATTGACCGAGGTAAAGATGATCGTCGCCAGGGAGGTGCCCACGGCCAGGTGGGTCAGCACCTGCGGGTCGAAGCCCTGCAAGGTGAAGCTGAACACCAGCACCGGCACGATGATGATCCCGCCGCCCACGCCAAACAGCCCGGCGAGCACGCCCGCGCACGCGCCCAGCAGCAAATACAGCAGAAATTCCATGGGAGCCCCCAAACCAGGTCCGGCATGTTAACGGATGGAAGGCATGCGACCCAACTGGATACGATGGAACGCCGCTGCCGGTGTGGGTAGAGTGGCAAAAAACACAAACGGGAATCGCCTGATGTGCCTGATTGTTTTTGCCTGGCGGCCGGGCCATGCCCAGCCGCTGATCGTCGCGGCCAACCGTGACGAGTTCTACGCCCGCCCCAGCCTGCCGCTGGCGCAGTGGCCGGATGCGCCCGAGGTCTACGCCGGCCGCGACCAGGAAGCGGGCGGCACCTGGCTGGGCGTGAATACCGATGGGCGGTTTGCGGCCCTGACCAATATCCGTGATCCGCACCAGCCGCCGGCACGCAAGTCCCGCGGGGAACTGGTGGCACGGTTTCTCAGTGGTTCGCTGCCGGTTGACCAGTATTTGGCCGACGTTAATGGCCGTTCGATTGAATATGCCGGGTTTAACCTGCTGGTGGGGACGCGGGAAGAGTTGTGGCATTACAACGCCAATCACACCGAGCCGACGCAGTTGAAAGCGGGCGTGTATGGGTTATCCAATGCAGGGCTGGATACACCTTGGCCAAAACTGCTTAAGGCCAAAGCCGCGCTGAGTGAGTTGCTGAACGATCCCCGGCCCGAAGCGCTACTGGAGATTCTGAGCGATCCGCAGATTGCACCGTTTGCCGAGCTGCCGGATACCGGCGTGGGGTTGGCGACGGAGAGTTTGCTGTCGAGTGTGTTTATCGCCAGCCCCAGTTATGGGACACGGGCGAGCACGGCGTTGATTGTGAATGCCGATGGCACGCGGCGGATGGTGGAGCGCAGCTTTGGACCGCATGGTGGACGGCTCGGAGAGGTAGAACTCAAGTTCTGACGCTGATGCCGTCTTACCCAGCAGCGCGCCCTACGCAGCCTCGCGCGCTCGACAGCTGCTACGGGCGGGGCTGCGTATCGCCATTAAAGGGTCTTGGCAGACGCCGGGTTGATCATCCGCGTCAGCCCCAGGTTTTTCAGCGCCAATTGCAGCGAGCTGTGGATAACCTGCGGGTTGTCGATGGTCATCAACTCCGCCAGCAGATCCTTGGCCATGCTCAGTTCAACCTGGCGCAGCATCCACTTCACCTTCGGCAGGTTGGTGGCGTTCATCGACAGGCTGTCAAAGCCCATCGCCATCAACAGCACCGCCGCCGCCGGGTCACCGGCCATTTCACCGCAGATGCTCACCGGCTTGCCCTCGGCATGGGCGTCGCGCACCACGTGTTGCAGGGCTTGCAGCACCGCCGGGTGCAGGTAGTCGTAAAGATCGGCCACCCGTGGGTTGTTACGGTCCACGGCCAGCAGGTACTGGGTCAGGTCGTTGGAGCCCACGGACAGGAAGTCCACCTGCCGCGCCAGTTCCTTGGCCTGGTACACCGCCGCCGGGATTTCGATCATCACGCCAATCGGCGGCATCGGTACGTCGGCGCCTTCGTCGCGCACTTCGCCCCAGGCACGGTGGATCAGGTGCAAGGCTTCTTCCAGCTCATGGGTGCCGGAGATCATCGGCAGCAGGATGCGCAGGTTGTTCAGGCCTTCGCTGGCCTTGAGCATGGCACGGGTCTGCACCAGGAAGATTTCAGGGTGGTCGAGGGTAACGCGAATACCGCGCCAGCCGAGGAAGGGGTTGTCTTCCTTGATCGGGAAATACGACAGTGACTTGTCGCCGCCAATGTCCAGGCTGCGCATGGTCACCGGCAACGGGTGGAAGGCGGACAGTTGCTCGCGATAAATCGCCAGTTGCTCCTTCTCACTCGGGAACCGCTGGTTGATCATGAACGGCACTTCAGTGCGGTACAGCCCCACCCCTTCGGCACCGCGCTGTTGCGCGCGTGCCACATCGGCCAGCAGGCCGGTGTTGACCAGCAGCGGTACACGGTGACCGTCGAGGGTCACGCACGGCAGTTCGCGCAAGGAATCGAGCCCGAGCGCCAGTTGCTTCTCTTCTTCCACCACCTCGGCGTATTGCTTGCGCAGGACTTCGCTGGGGTTGGTAAACACCTCGCCGCGATGGCCATCGACGATCATGTCGATACCGTCGACCTTGGAGTACGGCAGGTCCACCAGGCCCATCACCGTCGGAATGCCCATGGCCCGGGCCAGGATCGCGACGTGGGAGTTACCCGAACCCAGGACCGAGACCAGGCCCACCAACTTGCCTTCAGGCACTTCGCCGAGCATGGTGGCGGTCAGTTCTTCACTGATCAGGATGGTGTTGTCGGGGTAGACCAGGTTGGTGCTGCGGTCTTCCTGCAGGTAGGCCAGCAGGCGGCGGCCGAGGTCACGCACATCCGAGGCCCGCTCGCGCAGGTAGGCGTCGTCCATCAATTCGAAACGGTTGACGTGATCGGTGACCACCTGGCGCAGCGCGCCCTGGGCCCACTGGCCGGTCTTGATCACGGTCTTGACTTCGTTCCCGAGGGACGCGTCGTCGAGCATCATCTGGTACACGTCGAACAACGCGCGCTCTTCGGGGCGCAGCTGGGTGGCCAGCTTGGTCGACAGGTTGCGCATGTCGGCGCGCACGCCTTCCAGGGCCGTCTTGAACAGTTTGATTTCAGCGTCGATGTCGTCGACGTGCTTGTCCGGCACCACATCGAGGTCGGCCGGCGGCAACATGACCACGGCAGTACCGACCGCCGCCCCCGGTGAACCCGGTACACCGACGAACTTGGCTTCCTGGATCCCCTTGCCCTGGCCGCCCAGGCCGCGAATCGAGCCGGTGGCTTCGGCGTGGGCGATAACCCCGGCGAGCTGCGCGCTCATGGTCACGAGGAAGGCTTCTTCGCCCTCGTCGAACTGGCGACGTTCTTTTTGCTGGATGACCAATACGCCGACGACGCGGCGGTGGTGAATGATCGGTGCGCCGAGGAACGAGGCGTAGCGCTCTTCGCCGGTTTCGGCAAAGTAGCGATAACGCGGGTGATCGGCCGCGTTTTCAAGGTTCAGGGGTTCTTCACGCGTCCCCACCAAGCCCACCAGACCTTCATTGGGCGCCATGCTGACCTTGCCGATGGAGCGCTTGTTCAAGCCCTCGGTGGCCATCAGCACAAAACGGTTGGTCTCTGGGTCCAGCAGGTAAACCGAGCAGACCTGGCTGCCCATGGCTTCCTTGACGCGCAACACAATAATCCCCAACGCCGCCTTGAGATCCTTGGCGGAGTTAACTTCCTGGACGATCTTGCGCAGCGTATTGAGCATGGCTCGGGGTCGAACTCCGTCGTCAGTCGCGCGCTAAAAGGCGCGGGGCAAGCTCTTTGAGAGCGCGACGATAAACCTCGCGCTTGAATGTCACCACCTGGCCCAGCGGGTACCAATAACTGACCCAACGCCAGCCATCGAACTCCGGCTTACCGGTCAAATCCATCCGCACCCGCTGCTCGTTGGAGATCAGGCGCAGGAGAAACCATTTCTGCTTCTGGCCGATGCACAGCGGTTGGCTGTGGGTACGCACCAGGCGTTGCGGCAAACGATAGCGCAACCAGCCCCGGGTACAGGCCAAAATCTGCACATCTTCACGCTCAAGGCCGACTTCTTCGTTCAACTCACGGTACAAGGCGTCTTCAGGGGTTTCGTCGGGGTTGATTCCGCCTTGAGGAAACTGCCAGGCATCTTGGTTGATTCGGCGAGCCCATAGCACCTGTCCGGCATCATTCGTAAGAATAATCCCGACATTAGGACGGAAACCATCGGGGTCGATCACGGCAACAACCTCGCAAACGCATGTCGCCGCATTGTTCCACAAAGGTTGTTCCAGCGGCAACGAGGCTTCTTACCTTATGTGCACTCTTGTGAAAAGACCGTATTCTGGACGCCTTTTTACAGACTTTTCAGCGAGTAACTGCAATGCGCCTGGCTTTATTCGACTTGGACAACACCCTTCTCGGCGGTGACAGCGACCACGCCTGGGGCGATTACCTCTGCGAGCGGGGGATTCTCGACGCGGTCGCCTACAAAGCCCGCAACGACGAGTTCTACCAGGACTACCTGGCCGGCAAGCTGGACAACGCCGCCTACCTGAACTTCTGCCTGGAAATCCTCGGCCGCACCGAGATGGCCCAGCTGGACGAATGGCATAACGACTATATGCGCGACTGCATCGAGCCGATCATGCTGCCCCTGGCCGCTGAACTGCTGGCCAAGCACCGCGCCGCTGGCGACAAGCTGGTGATCATCACCGCCACCAACCGTTTCGTCACCGCGCCAATTGCCGCACGCCTGGGCGTCGAGACGCTGATCGCCACCGAGTGCGAGATGGAAAATGGCCGCTACACCGGGCGCAGCACTGATGTGCCGTGCTTTCGTGAAGGCAAGGTGACGCGCTTGAATCGGTGGTTGGAAGAAACCGGGCACAGCCTGGAAGACAGTTACTTCTACAGCGACTCGATGAATGACCTGCCGCTGTTGGAGCAGGTGACGCATCCGGTGGCGGTGGATCCGGATCCGAATCTGCGCGCTGAAGCCGAGAAACGGGGTTGGCCGGTGATTACCCTGCGTAGCGAGTAACCGTGGTGAGCGGGCTTGCCCCGCGCTGGGCTGCGAAGCAGCCCCAAAACCTGCCAACCGGTCTCATCAGGAAAAATGCGGGCCTTTGTCGGGGCTGCTTCGCAGCCCAGCGCGGGGCAAGCCCGCTCACCACAGAAGCCCTCACCGCATTAAACCGGCTTGGCGCCCATGAGCCCGGCAATCGCCACAAACCCCACCAGGCTTACCACGGCCAGCACCAGGGTGAAATTCAGGCTGCCACCCTCGCCTTTGCGCAGCCGGTTAAGCCGTGCCACCAGCCAGAACCAGGCCAGCGCGGCCACGGTGTAGAGGATGCTGGAACCCAGGATCCAGGCCTGCCCCAGCGGCCAGCCGACCAGGTGCACCAGCCACCAGCCGGTAAACGGCATGCTGACCATGCAAACGCCCATCAGTAACCACACGAACGCCCACGGGCGCTGCACGGTCACGGCCGGGCCGGCGCTGCGCTTGCGCCAGGCCAGCAGCGCCAGGCCTAGGCCGCTGAGCAGCAGCAACACCGTGGCGGCTACGTGGATAACTTTGAGGGTGGTAAGGGTTTCCATCTGTCGTTTTCCTTAAAGGCCGCCCCAATCAGCGTAGTCGCTCAACCGAGAAACAGTTTGTAGGCCGGGTTATCGCTTTCATCCCAATACGGGTAGCCAATGGCTTCCAGGGCCGCCGGGACCAGGTGACGCTCGTTCGCCGGCACTTGCAGGCCGGCGACCACACGGCCGTCAGCGGCACCGTGGTTGCGATAGTGGAACATCGAGATGTTCCAGCGCCCGCCCAATTTATTAAGAAAGTTGAACAAGGCCCCCGGACGCTCCGGGAATTCGAAGCGAAACACCACTTCATCACTGACCTGGGCCGCATGCCCACCCACCATATGGCGGATGTGCAACTTGGCCAGTTCGTTCTCGGTCAGGTCCAGCACCGGGAAACCCTGGCTGGTGAGGCTGGCGATCAGCGCACTGCGCGGGTCGTTTTCCGGGTGGGTCTGCACGCCGACAAAGATGTGCGCTTCGCTGCCGGAGTGGTAGCGGTAGTTGAACTCGGTGATCTGGCGCTTGCCCACCGCCTCGCAGAACGCCTTGAAGCTGCCCGGTTTCTCAGGGATGGTCACGGCAATAATGGCTTCGCGACCTTCACCCAGCTCGGCGCGCTCGGCCACATGGCGCAGGCGGTCGAAGTTGACGTTGGCGCCGGAGTCGATGGCCACCAGGGTTTGTCCGCTGATGCCACGGGTCTCCACGTATTTCTTGATGCCTGCTACGCCAAGCGCGCCGGCCGGCTCGGTGATGGAGCGGGTGTCGTCGTAGATGTCCTTGATCGCCGCGCAGATTTCATCGGTGCTGACGGTGATCACTTCATCCACATAGTGTTTGCAGATGTCGAAGGTGTGCTGGCCGATCTGCGCCACCGCCACGCCATCGGCAAAAATGCCCACGGTGGGCAGCACCACACGCTCGCCGGCAGCCATGGCAGCTTGCAGGCAGTTGGAGTCGTCCGGCTCGACGCCGATGATCCTGATCTCCGGGCGCAGGTATTTCACGTACGCCGCAATGCCCGCGATCAGCCCGCCGCCGCCCACCGGTACGAAAATCGCGTCCAGGGGCCCCGGGTGCTGGCGCAGGATCTCCATCGCCACGGTGCCCTGCCCGGCAATGGTGTGCGGATCATCGTAGGGGTGAATGTAGACGTAGCCTTTTTCGTCGACCAGCTTCAGCGAGTAGGCCAGGGCTTCCGGGAAGGAATCGCCGTGCAGCACCACTTTGCCGCCACGGGAGCGCACGCCTTCGACCTTGATCTCCGGAGTCGTCTTGGGCATCACGATCGTGGCCTTGACCCCCAGCACCTTGGCCGCCAGGGCCAGGCCCTGGGCATGGTTGCCCGCCGAGGCCGTGACCACGCCGCGCGCGCGCTCTTCAGCCGTCAATTGAGTCAGCTTGTTGTACGCGCCGCGAATCTTGAACGAGAACACCGGCTGCAAGTCTTCACGCTTGAGCCAGACCTTGTTGCCCAGCCGCTCGGAGAGCTGGCGGGCGGTCTGCAGCGGGGTTTCTACGGCAACGTCATAGACGCGCGAGGTGAGGATCTTTTTGACGTACTGTTCAAGCATCGGCGGAAATCACTGGGCGGGTTGGGCAGGGCCAAGGAGTCTAACCCAGCGTTTGGCCGGGCGACCACACGAATCCGGAGGTTTTGTTGGGTTATACTCGCGCCCCTCTTTACTCCCCGCCCGTTCCGGAGCCCGCATGACCCAGGATCAACTCAAACAGGCAGTGGCCCAGGCCGCCGTCGATTTAATCCTTCCCAAACTCGACGACAAGAGCATCGTCGGTGTCGGCACCGGCTCCACCGCCAACTGCTTTATCGATGCGCTGGCCCGGCACAAAGGCGCGTTCGACGGCGCCGTTGCCAGTTCCGAAGCCACCGCCGCGCGCCTCAAGGGCCATGGCATTCCGGTGTACGAGCTCAACACCGTGAGCGACCTGGAGTTCTACGTCGACGGCGCCGATGAAAGCGACGAACACCTGAACCTGATCAAGGGCGGCGGTGCAGCCCTGACCCGCGAGAAAATCGTCGCGGCGGTGGCCAAGACCTTTATCTGCATCGCCGACGCCAGCAAGCTGGTACCGGTGCTCGGCGCGTTCCCGCTGCCGGTGGAAGTCATCCCGATGGCCCGCAGCCACGTGGCTCGCGAGCTGGTGAAGCTGGGTGGCGATCCGGTGTACCGCGAAGGCGTGTTGACCGACAACGGCAACATCATCCTCGACGTGTTCAATATGCAGATCACCAACCCGGTGGAGCTTGAGACCCAGATCAACGCCATCGTCGGCGTGGTCACCAACGGCCTGTTCGCGGCGCGTCCGGCGGATGTGCTGCTGCTGGGCACTTCCGAAGGCGTGAAAACCCTTAAAGCCTGATGCAAAACCCAATGTGTCTCAGGGATTGGGTTTCTTGAACACGTAGAACAGGTTCGGCTCGCTGACCAGATACAACGTGCCCTCGTCATCCATGGCGATCCCTTCGGCCTGGGGCACCCGTTTTTTCAGGCCATGGCGCCCATTGAGCAGAGACAGGCTGCTCAATGGGCGACCGTCGATATCCAGCTCCAGCACCAGGAACGACTCATCCGACAGCGCCAGCAAATGACCGCTGCGCTCGTCGTATTGCAGGCTCGACAGGTCGCGCACAAACAGCCCGGCATCGCGCTTGGGGTTGTTGATCACGTGCACCGAGTAGGTTTTTTCCGGTTTGAAATGGGGAAAGCCGTGGACCTCGTAGATCAGCATCGGGTCGCGTTCCTTGGCCACGAACAGGCGCTTGCCCACCGAGTCATAGGCCAACCCCTCAAACCCCTTGTTGCCCCCGACATGCAGGCCCAGGGTCATCTGTTCCGCATCGGCGGCGTCGAGGAATTGGGTATCGTCGTCCACATGCACCTTGATCAGCCGCTGCTGGCGTTCGTCGGTGATGACATAGATGTTGTCGCTGATAAATTCCACCGCCTCGGCATCACCAAACCCCACCAACGGGATGCGTCGCAGGATCTTGCCCTCAAGGGACAGCTCGATCAGCTCGGCATTTTTATTGGTGACGGTAAACAGGCTCTTGCGTACCGGGTCGTAGGTGAGGGCCGAGACATCGTCGTCGAGCCCTTCGATAACCTGGGCCTCAAGGGTCACTCGGTAATCCGCCAGGCCGATGGAGCGCTCGTCCGCCGGCTGACGCCAGGCCTGCCAGTTGAACCAGGCGCGCTCGAACAGGCGAAAATGCTGCGCAACCGCCCCGGCGCTGACCAGGGCGATCAACACCAGCATAAAAAGAATGGGTTTGGGGCGGGCAAATCGACGCATCGGGCGGTGCTCAAAGTCAAAAGTGGCGAATGAATATCACGCCTGTCTGAATTTAAACTTAAACGCACCCTGGTGTCTGGCGAATGCCGCTAATAGAGAAATATCCGACGTGATTCGTCTGTTATTTCTGCTTTTCGAAACGATAGAACAGGTTTGGCTCACTGACCATATAGAGCGTGCCGTCCTCATCCATGGTGACCCCCTCCGCACGGGGGATGGTGTTCTTGAGGCCGTTGAAGCCACCGAGCAGGGTCATGAAGCTGACTTGTTCACCCTTCTCGTCCAACTCCAGCAACAAGTGGGAGTCGGCCGATAACACCAGCAGATGGCCGGTGCGCGGGTCGATGGCCAGGGCCGAAAGGTTGCGCATGTCCAGCTCTTTGCTGGCCAGTTTCTGTTTATCGCCGACCAGGGTCTGGCTGCCGTCGCTTTTCCAGGTGAACAACGCCGGCGGCCGCTCTTCACCCAGCACAAATTGCTGATTGCGCTTGTCCCAGGTAAGCCCCTCGAACGCTTTGTTCTGATCCTTGGACGGGCCCAGGTCATAGCTCGGGAAGTCGGCCTTGTTCAATTGCTGGGTGGCAGCGTCGATCTTGACGATGGTCAGGTTGTGCTGGCGTTCGTCGACCACGGCCATCAGGCCATTTTCCATCACGGTCAAGCCTTCCGGGTTGTCCCAGCCATTGAGCGGCATCTTGCGCAATACGTCGCCTTGCAGGCTCAGCTCGACCAGGAACGGGTTTTTACCCATGACGGAAAACAGGGTTTTGGTCTGCGGGTTATAGGAGACGTCCGAGGCTTCGTCTTTCTCCATGCCCGGCAAAACCTTGGCGTCGATGACAACGTGATAGTCAGGCAACCACACACTTTCGCTGCGCTCGGCGGGCGTTTCAAAGCCCTCCAACAGCCACAGCACGCCGCGATCGTCCCAATGCATGGCCCAGGAAATGCCGTACACGATGGCACCCGCCAGAAATAGCCAGGAATACCAGCGCAAGGCAAAGCGAGAGCGCGGCTTGGGTGTGGCGGAAGGCAGGGACACGGCCATGGGGTGCTTTCCCGGAAAGTCAGCGGTAGGTGATAGCACAGGATCAATGGACCCGCGCGCAGGAGGCTGAGGATTATCCGGATGGGGTGTGAAAAAAATGCAAAAGCCGATGCACGAGATGGATTCGGACCCAATGTGGAAGGGGCAAGCCCCCTCCCACATCAGGTGCTTATCGAACGCTGCTTTCGAAGCGGTTTACGCCGGTCAATTCCAACACCAGGTCATCACCCACATTCAACGGGCCCACGCCGGCCGGGGTGCCGGTGAGGATCACGTCGCCGGCCTGCAGCGAGAAGCAGCCGGCCATGTACTGGATCATCGGCACGATCGGGTTGAGCATGCTCGCGCTGTTGCCGTCCTGGCGCACTTCGCCATTGATGGTCAGGCGAATGCCAATATCGGTCACGTCCGCGAAGGTGCTGCCGACCACGAACGGTGCAATCACCGCCGCGCCGTCGAAGGACTTGGCGATTTCCCACGGCAGGCCCTTGGCTTTCAGCTCGGATTGTTTGTCGCGCAGGGTCAGATCCAGGGCCGGGGCGAAGCCGGAGATGGCGTCCAGCACTTCTTCACGGCTGGGCTTGTTCGACAGCGGCTTGCCGATCAGCACCGCGATTTCCGCCTCGTAGTGCACCGAACCGCGCTCGGTCGGAATGCTGAAACCGCCTTCCAGCGGGACGACGCAACTGCCCGGCTTGATGAACAGCAACGGCTCGGTCGGCACCGGGTTATCCAGTTCCTTGGCATGTTCGGCGTAGTTACGCCCAATACACACCACTTTACCGACAGGAAAGTGGATATTGGTGCCGTCGACATACTTGTGCTGGTAGCTCATGAAACGACTCCTTCGGGGGCGGTTAAACAGCGAAGATCTTGCCAGGGTTCATGATCCCGTTCGGGTCGAACACTGCCTTCACTGCTTTCATGTATTCGATCTCAACCGGCGAGCGGCTGTAGGTCAGGTAATCACGCTTGGTCATGCCCACGCCGTGTTCGGCGGAAATCGAACCGTTGTACTTCTGAACGGTTTCGAACACCCACTTGTTCACGGTGGCGCACTTGGCGAAGAACTCATCCTTGCTCAGGTTTTCCGGCTTGAGGATGTTCAGGTGCAGGTTGCCGTCGCCGATATGGCCGAACCAGACGATTTCGAAGTCCGGGTAGTGTTCGCCGACGATCGCATCAATTTCCTTCAAGAACCCTGGTACTTTGGAGACGGTGACCGAAATATCGTTCTTGTAAGGCGTCCAGTGGGAAATGGTCTCGGAGATGTACTCGCGCAGTTTCCACAGGTTGTGCAACTGGGTTTCGCTCTGGCTCATCACGCCGTCCAGCACCCAGCCCTGCTCGACGCAGTGCTCGAAGGTTTCCAGGGCGTGGTTGGCGACTTCTTCGGTGGAGGCTTCGAATTCCAGCAGCGCGTAGAACGGGCACTCGGTCTCGAACGGCGCCGGCACATCGCCACGGCCGAGGACTTTGGCCAAGGCCTTGTCGGAGAAGAATTCGAAGGCGGTCAGGTCCAGCTTGCCCTGGAAGGCGTGCAGCACCGGCATGATCGAGTCGAAATCGGTGGTGCCGAGCACCATCGCGGTGAGGTTTTTCGGCGCACGGTCCAGGCGCATGGTGGCTTCGACCACAAAGCCCAGGGTGCCTTCGGCGCCGATAAACAGTTGGCGCATGTCATAGCCGGTGGCGTTCTTGATCAGGTCGCGGTTCAGCTCCAGCACATCGCCCTTGCCGGTGACGACTTTCATGCCGGCCACCCAGTTGCGAGTCATACCGTAGCGAATGACCTTGATCCCGCCGGCATTGGTGCCGATATTGCCGCCAATCTGGCTGGAACCGGACGACGCGAAGTCCACCGGGTAGTACAGGCCATTTTCTTCGGCGACGTTCTGCAATTGCTTGGTGACCACGCCCGGCTGGCACACGGCGGTGCGGTCGGTGAGGTTCACGTCGAGGATCTGGTTCATATAGTCGAACGAGACGACCACTTCGCCATTGGCCGCCACGGCAGCAGCCGACAGGCCGGTACGACCACCGGATGGCACCAGCGCCACCTTGTGCGCATTGGCCCAACGGACAATGGCCTGCACCTGCTCGGTGGTCTTGGGGAACACGATGGCGGTCGGCGCGGGCGCGAAGTGCTTGGTCCAATCCTTGCCGTAAGCCTCCAGGGAGTCGGCGTCGGTCAGCACTTTGCCGGGCTCAACCAGGGTCTTTAGCTCATCAATCAGGGCAGGATGGGTCATCGACAGAACTCTCGAACAATTCATGGTCATCCTGAGAACGCTTCACGTCGCAGGAATAGGTGTTTAGCGGGGCGCGTATGCTAGCATACCGCCCCCGCAGGACAGAGCCCAAGGGCGTTTCTGCGGTGACGGCTTTCCTGCCGTCCGGGTCAGCTTAAGCGATCCGATTCCCTGCCATTTTTCTCCGGGATACAGGTTTACGCAGATGAGCAAGACTTCTCTCGATAAGAGCAAGATCAAGTTCCTTCTTCTGGAAGGCGTCCACCCATCGGCCGTCGACGTACTGAAGGCCGCCGGGTACTCCAGCATTGAGTACATCACCAGTTCTCTGCCGGAAGCCCAGCTCAAGGAAAAGATCGCCGACGCGCACTTTATCGGCATTCGCTCCCGTACTCAGCTGACCGAAGAGATCTTCGATCACGCCAAGAAACTCGTGGCGGTCGGCTGTTTCTGCATCGGCACCAACCAGGTCGACCTCGACGCAGCGCGCGAGCGCGGCATTGCAGTGTTCAACGCCCCGTACTCCAACACCCGTTCCGTGGCGGAGCTGGTGCTGGCCGAGGCCATCCTGCTGCTGCGCGGTATCCCTGAGAAGAACGCTTCCTGCCACCGTGGCGGCTGGATCAAGAGCGCGGCCAACTCCTTCGAAATCCGGGGCAAGAAGCTGGGTATCGTCGGTTACGGCTCGATCGGCACGCAACTGTCGGTACTGGCCGAAGGCCTCGGCATGCAGGTGTTCTTCTACGACACCCTGACCAAGCTGCCATTGGGCAACGCCACCCAGGTGTCGAGCCTGACCGAGCTGCTGGGCATGTCCGACATCGTCACCCTGCACGTTCCGGAAACCGCCGAGACCCAGTGGATGATCGGCGAGAAGGAAATCCGCGCCATCAAGAAAGGCGGCATCCTGATCAACGCTGCACGGGGCACCGTGGTCGAGCTGGACGCCCTGGCCGACGCGATCAAGGACAAGCACCTGATCGGCGCCGCAATCGACGTGTTCCCGGTGGAGCCACGCTCCAACGACGACATCTTCGAAAGCCCGCTGCGTGGCCTGGACAACGTGATCCTGACCCCGCACATCGGTGGTTCCACTGCCGAAGCCCAAGCCAACATTGGCCTGGAAGTGTCGGAGAAGCTGGTCAAGTACAGCGACAACGGTACCTCGGTCTCGTCCGTCAACTTCCCGGAAGTGGCCCTGCCGGCTCACCCTGGCAAGCACCGCCTGCTGCACATCCACCAGAACATCCCTGGGGTGATGATGGAAATCAACAAGGTCTTCGCGGAAAACGGCATCAACATCTCCGGTCAGTTCCTGCAGACCAACGAGAAGGTCGGCTACGTGGTGATCGACGTCGACGCCGAGTACTCGGACCTGGCGCAAGAGAAGCTGCAACACATCAACGGCACTATCCGTAGCCGCGTGTTGTTCTAACGCTGCAAACGCTGCATAAAAAATGGGAGACCCGCAGGGGCCTCCCATTTTTTTGTCTGAACAAATCTTACTTGACGTTAACCGTGATCACTTTCGAGGCTACAGTGGGCTCGAATTGGCGATGCACGTTGTCGCCTGCGACCAGTTGCAGGGTGTGCTTGCCTGGAGCCAGGGTCAGTTCGGTTTCAGTCTGCGCCTTACCGAAGTGAATCGACGTGGCGGTGGCTGGGATGGCCTCATCAGCCTTCAGCGACTGTACATCCTGGTCTACCAGCAGATGATGGTGGCCGGCGTTTGGTACTTGCTTGTCGATCGGCTCAAGGTCCAGGCCCTTGACGCCGAATTTGACGGTGAAGGTTTTGTCGACGGTCGCGCCATCCTTGGGCGAGACGATAAACACCTCAGCTCCCTTGGGCGCGGGGGTACGCGGAACATCGGCGGCATTCGCCAACATCGAGGCACCCAGCAACAGGCTGGCAATGGTTGCACGGGACAATAGGGCTTTCATTCGCTTCTCCAGTTTTTCCATGAAATCTGTAGGGTTCTGACAACTTCGCGACAAATTGCTGTCCAAGGCACTCACCACCATAGCAAAGCGATGCTGAACGGCGCCTCGCACATTCGAATTCTTTAGGAGTGACCATGCGCTTTTCGCCTGGCCTGTTACTGTTGCTGCCCCTTCTGAGCCCTCTGGCTCATGCCGAACTGATCGACGATGTAAACGATCGCGGCGAACTCCGCATCGCCCTTGAAGCCAACACACCACCGTACAATTTCAAGGAAGGCGACAAACTCACCGGCTTTGAAGTCGAGCTGGGTGAATTGCTGGCAAAGGAAATGGACGTGCGCCCCTCGTTTATCACCACCGATGACGCCGACATGCTGCCGGGGGTCTCAACCGGCAAATACGATGTGGCCATCAACCATGTCGCTATGACTGCCGAGCTTAAGGATCAGTTCGATTTCAGCGAGGCTTATCACGACAAGCCTGAGCTGGCGATCCCGTTCCAGAAGGGCAACCCGGCCTTCAAGACCAGCCTGGACGGTGCGCTGAAGCGGGTGAAGGACGATGGCCGTTTAAAGGCGCTCTCCCAGAAGTGGTTCGAGGACCAGGCCCCTACAGGCGCGCCAACGCCAGTGCCGCCGCAGGCAACTCCAGCTCACTGAACACCTGCACGCCATGGCGCTTGAGCAGCGCCGCCGTTACGCCTTCGCCACTGACCTTGACACCGGTGAAAGTGCCGTCATAGGTCAGCAGGTTGCCGCAGGACGGACTATTGGCCTTGAGAATGGCGATGCGGATGTGATGGCGCTGCACCAACGCCAAGGCTTGCCGGGCGCCGTCGAGGAAGGCGGCGCTGAAGTCTTCGCCCTCGGCCGTCAGCACCTGGGCGCGGCCTTCCCAGACATCGATGCCCTGCCCACCTGGAATCTCGGCGGAGGGCCTGGGCGTCGGCAGACCGCCCGACACTTCCGGGCAGATCGCAACCACGCGCCCTTCAGCCTGCCACGCCGCCAGTTGATCGAACGGCCCGCTGGCCCCACCGTCGTAGCGCACCTTGTGGCCAAGCAGGCAGCGGCTGATCAGAATCTTTTGCATGGTTAGAACGGCTCGTTACCGCGCCGACGGAACCACCCGGTGAGGGACAGGCGCTCGCGCGTAGCCGGCAAGACTTCGTGGGGCACCTCGCCCGACAGGAACACCACCAGGCATCCACCGCTGGGCACCACGTCGTATTCGACGCCGTCCTTGAGGTACATGCGCAGCTGGCCACCGTGCTCGGGCAACCAGGCGTCGTTCAAGTAGATCACCGCCGAAACCATGCGCCGATCATCGTCGCGGAACCGGTCCAGGTGCCTGAGGTAAAACGCGCCGGGGGGATACATGGCGAAGTGGCTTTCGAAATCCTCAAGGCCGAGGAACAAACCACGGTTCATCGCCAGGCGCAGCGTGTCCATCAACGCCA
The DNA here is from genome assembly GCF_003058245.1 of Pseudomonas sp. GV047. NCBI lineage: Bacteria > Pseudomonadati > Pseudomonadota > Gammaproteobacteria > Pseudomonadales > Pseudomonadaceae > Pseudomonas > Pseudomonas sp. GV047. Next base: position 224,612 of record NZ_QCWA01000002.1, read on the forward strand.
TATAGCTGTCGCAGACCGCCGCGTCGCCCTCCTCCAGCCACTGGATATGGTCACCACGAATGCCCTCGCGAATCTCCTGGGCCGGCCCACGTCCCACGGCCGCCGGGGCCAGTTCACCCTCGGCCGCACGTTTACGGCACTCAGCCGCCAGTTCCAGGGTCAGAGCCTGGGGCAGGAAGCCGTTCTGCTGCGACCAGCCTTTTTCGGCCAGGTCATCGACGATGCGTTGCAGCAGGGGGTGATCGAGGGGTATTTGCATGGCGCGCATAGTATCCATACGCCTGTGAATCCGACAGAGCCGCCGAGCGTCTGAATACACTTTAGTCAGCTGACTGATAGGACTTCTCGACAAATCCTACGCCCGACACGGACAATAGTGGCCGACTGACAGGAGTCCATATGCGTCGTTTGTTTTTTTCCTTGCTGATGTTCTGCGTTTTGCCCGCCTGGGCAGACGGCCATGACCAGTTGTACAAGGTCGCCGGCTGGGCCGAACAACGTGCGCATTTCAATGACGCCCTCAGTGCTGCCCAGCAACGCTACCGTAACAGCCTGCCGCCGGCGGTGTACCAGGCGCTGGTGGACAACAGCAACAAGCGCTTTGCCGCCCAGGCCATGGACCAGCGCGCCGAAGCCCAGCTACGCAAGCACCTGGCAGACCCTGCGCCGGCCCTGGCGTTTTTCCAATCGCCCCTGGGCCGCAAGGTCGTTGCGGCCGAGTTACTGGCCACGCGCCGTGACCAGTTGGCAAAAAACGCCCAAGGCCTGCCGCACATCGAGGCTGACGCCACCCGCAGCCTGATCATCGGCCACCTGGCCCAGGCCCTGCCCGCCCGCGAAGCCGGGGCGGAGGTGAGCCTGGCGATCGCCGGCGTGGCCGCCGACAGCTTGAGCCAGATGATCCCCGGCCTGCTGGGTGGCGGCCAGGCCCAAGGCATGCTGAATGGCCAGCGCGAGCGACTGATGCAACAGATTGGCAATGACCTGAACAACACTCTGCTGTACGTCTATCGGGATTTGTCCGACCCGGAGCTGGAGGAGTTCGCGACGTTTGCAGAGTCACCGGAAGGTAAGGCGTATTACCAGGCGGCGCTGGCGGCGATTCGCGCAGGTCTGGCAGTCGGCCAGAGCACTTCAAGCCTGACACAGTAATAAAATGTGGGAGGGGGCTTGCCCCCGATGGCAGTGGGTCAGCTACAGATAAGCTGACTGATGCACCGCTATCGGGGGCAAGCCCCCTCCCACATTTGGATTGTGTTATTTCAAATGGTCTGTCAAATACCGGAAGTACTCTTCACGAATCTCAGGAGTCTCATTCGCCAAGTGATGCCGGCCGCGCGACAGCATCAACACCTCGGGCTGGTCGAACTTGCCCCGCAGCACCTGCAAGTTGTGCTGCCAATCCACCGTCATGTCTTCCTCACCCTGCACAATCACCGGCCGCCGAGGGCTGCGTGGCGCGGCTTCGATGCGTTTGATCCAGCGCGCCAGGGCGCCTACCCAGGCGGTGGGCAGTTGCCGGGGTTGCAGCGGGTCGGCTTCCAGGAACGGCTTGAACGCCGGGTCGTGAGTGTTCTCGCTGAAGCGCCGGGCGATGCCTTTGACGAACGGGCGCAGCAGGTAATAGCTGACCTGCGACCATCCCCACGCACGCGGCCGCACCAGCGGTGAGAGCAGGAAGGTCTTGCCTTGCGCCGGACTGGTAGCGCCATGGTTGAGCAAGTGGTCCACCACCACCGCGCCGCCGGTGCTTTGCCCGAACAAGTGCCAGGGCTGCGGCAATTGCAGCGCTTGGGCCTGGGCGAACAGTGCCTGCACCACATCCTGGTACACGGCAAAATCATCGATGCTGGCGCGCACGCCGCTGGACAAGCCATGGCCCGGCAAATCGCAGGCGATTACCACAAAGCCCTGGTCCAAGGCCCAGTCCACCACGTGGCGATACAGGCCCATATGGTCGTAGAAGCCGTGGAACATAAACATCGTCGCCACCGGCACGGGCGGCCACCACACCTGGGCGACCACCTCGAACCCAGCCACCTCGAAACGCCCCAGCCGACTCACTGTCGGCACTTTGCGTGCACTCAGGTCCAGTCCGTAGAAACGCTGGTAGACCCGTGCTTCGGCTGAAAGCGGTTGCGCATCCACCAGGGGCCGCAGGCTTTCGCGAAGGTGATCAGGGTCAAAGGTCACAGGCATAAAGGCTTCCAGACTTGCGGCGAAGATGAATATCGAGCTGCGATATTCATCTGTCAGGACAAGCATGGCAAGCTACGCGACCTGCGAGGATAGATCCGAATGCGACAGCCTTACCGTAACGCCCTGTTCGCCAGCCTGATCCTGATCATCTGCGCCGGTGTGCTGTGGACAGCGTATGACTGGTTCCAGGGCCGCTACCTGCGCGCCTTCAGCGAACACACCGCGGTATTCTCCGGCGACGCCCTGCGCCTGCCCGCCGAACTCAGCGGCCCCGGGCCGATCCGCCTGGTGCATTTCTGGGATCCGGCGTGCCCGTGCAATGTCGGCAACCAGCAGCACCTGGGCGAGTTGATAGAGCAATACGCGCCCCAGGGCGTCGAGTTCTATGCCCTGCAAAAAGCCGGCAGCCACGGCCAGTTGCCCGATAACCTGCGCAAGATGAAAACCCTCACCGCCCTGCCCGGCGCCGACCAGGTGCCGGCCAGCCCCGCCGTGGGCATCTGGGACCGCACCGGCAAGCTCGCGTATTTCGGGCCCTACAGCGAAGGGCTGACGTGTAACGCCAGTAACAGTTTTATCGAGCCGATCCTGAAAGCCCTTGAAGCCGGCCGAGACGTGAACGCCACGCACACCCTGGCGGTGGGCTGCTATTGTTCGTGGTCAAAAGATGAGTAGCCCGCCACCCCACTCTTGGTAAGGAATGTTCATGAAGCGCGTCCTGCAGGTTCTTGCGGTTCTGCTGGTGCTGATCGGCCTCGGAGCGGGCTGGTACGTCTACAGCAAGCAACCCACCCGCCAGGGCACGGTTGAACTGGCCAACCTGCAAGGCTCGGTCACCGTGCGCTACGACGACCGTGGCGTGCCGCATATTCGCGCCGAGAACGAGACCGACCTGTACCGCGCCCTGGGCTACGTGCATGCCCAGGACCGCCTGTTCCAGATGGAGATCATGCGCCGCCTGGCCCGTGGCGAACTGGCCGAGGTGCTCGGGCCGAAGCTGCTGGAGACCGACAAGCTGTTCCGCAGCCTGCGCATTCGCGACCGCGCCGCCACCTACGTGGCCCAGCAGGACCATGAATCGGCGCACTGGAAGGCCCTGCAGGCCTATCTGGACGGGATCAACCAGTATCAGGACAGCCACGCCCGCCCGATGGAGTTCGACGTGCTGGGCATCCCCAGGCGCGCGTTTACCGCCGAGGACACCATCAGCGTCGCCGGGTACATGGCCTACAGTTTTGCCGCTGCGTTTCGTACCGAGCCCTTACTGACTTACGTCCGCGACCAACTGGGCAGCGACTACCTGAACGTCTTCGACCTCGACTGGCAACCCAAGGGCGCCCTCAACCTGGCCGACAGTGACTGGAAAACCCTCGGCGCCCTCGCCGCGCTGAGTGAGCAGGCCCTGGCCGACAACGGCTTGCCGCAGTTCGAGGGCAGCAACGCCTGGGCCATCAGTGGCAGTCGCACCAAGAGCGGCAAACCGCTGCTGGCGGGTGACCCGCATATTCGCTTCTCGGTGCCGTCGGTGTGGTACGAGGCGCAGCTGTCGGCGCCGGGCTTCGAGCTGTATGGCTATCACAACGCGCTGGTACCCGTAGCGTTCCTGGGGCACAACCTGGATTTCGGCTGGAGCCTGACCATGTTCCAGAACGACGACCTCGACCTGATCGCCGAAAAGGTCAACCCGGACAACCCCAACCAGGTCTGGTACCACGGCCAGTGGGTCGACATGACCCGCAGCGAGCAACAGATCGCCGTCAAAGGCCAGGCACCGGTCAGCCTCACCCTGCGCCAGTCACCCCACGGCCCGATCGTCAATGACGTGCTCGGCGACAGCGGCGGCAAGACGCCGATTGCCATGTGGTGGGCGTTCCTCGACACCCAGAACCCGATCCTCGAAGGTTTCTACCAGCTCAACCGCGCCGACACGTTGGCCAAGGCCCGTACGGCGGCGGCAAAGGTGTCCGCACCGGGGCTGAATATCGTGTGGGCCAATGCCAGGGGCGATATCGGCTGGTGGGCAGCGGCACAGTTGCCGATTCGCCCGGCAGGTACCCACCCAGGGTTTATCCTCGACGGCAGCACCGCCGAGGCCGACAAGCTGGGCTTCTACCCCTTCAGCGCCAACCCCCAGGAAGAAAACCCGGCGCGGGGCTATGTGGTGTCGGCCAATGCCCAGCCGGTGTCGCCCACCGGCATGGAAATCCCCGGCTATTACAACCTCGCCGACCGGGGCCAGCAGTTGAACGCGCAGTTGAGCGACAAGAGAGTGAAGTGGGATGTGACCAACAGCCAGGCCCTGCAACTGGGCACCACCACCGCCTTCGGCCCGCGCCTGCTGGCGCCGCTGTTGCCGGTGCTGCGCGAGGTGGTCACGGACCCGGCGCAGTTGAAGCTGGTGGAACAGCTGGCCGGCTGGAAGGGTGACTACCCGCTGGATTCCACCAGCGCCACGCTGTTCAACCAGTTCCTGTTCAACCTCGCCGACGCGGCCTTCCACCCGAAGCTGGGTGACGGGATGTTCAAGACCCTGCTCACCACCCGCGTGATCGACGCCGCCCTGCCCCGCCTGGCTGCCGACCCGGCCTCGCCCTGGTGGGACGGCAAGCGCGCCGACACCGTCAAACGGGCCTGGGACAATAGCCTCGCGCACCTCAAGGCCACCTTCGGCGATGACCCGACACAATGGCATTGGGGCAAGGCCCATACCCTGACCCACGGCCATCCGCTGGGCTCGCAGAAACCCTTGGACCTGATCGTCAACGTCGGGCCGTTCCCGGCCCCCGGCACCCATGAAGTGCCGAACAACCAGTCGGCCGTCATCGGCCCCGCGCCCTGGCCGGTGACCTACGGCCCGTCCACCCGCCGCCTGATCGACTTTGCCGACGTGGCCCACGCCCTCACCATCAACCCGGTGGGGCAAAGCGGCGTGCCGTTCGACAAGCACTATGGCGACCAGGCCGAGACCTATATCGAAGGGGGTTACGAGCAGGCGCATTTCAGTGATGAGGAAGTCACGGCCAATACCCGCGGCACGCTGAAACTGCTGCCGGCGCGATAGCCCCTTGGAAATCGGTCAACCTGTGGAAGGGGCTTAGACCGGTGCCGCAAAATTGAGCCGGAACTGTTGCGGCGTCACACCCAGCCGGCGGTTGAACACGCTGCGCATGTGCTGGGCATCGCGAAACCCGCATTGATAGGCCACGGTTTTCAGCGGCGCATGCGTGCTTTCGAGCATCACCCGCGCAGCATCCACCCGCGCCCGTTCGACAAACTCCGCTGGCGTAATCCGCGCCTCACGGGCAAACACCCGGGAGAAGTTGCGCGCGCTCATGTTGGCGGCCTTGGCCAGGTCGGCGATGGTCAGGTCGCCGGTCAGGTTCGCCAATACGTATAACTGCACCAGCGCCACCGCCGAGGTGGTTTCGGCGTGGGGCGTGAGGAACGGGCTGAACTGCGACTGCCCGCCGGAACGCTGGGTGAACACCACCAGGCGCTTGGCCACGCTCAACGCCACTTCAGGGCCGTGGTCCTGGGCCAGCAGGTACAGCGACAGGTCGATGCCTGCGGTGACGCCCGCCGAGGTGTAGAGATTGCCATCCTGTACGTAGAGGCGGTCGGCTTCGATCTGGGCCGAGGGGCACAGACGCGCCAGGTCGGCGGCGTCGTTCCAATGAGTGGTGACGGTTTTTCCGTCCAGCAATCCGGCGCGCGCCAGCATGAAGGCCCCGTTGCAGATTGAGCCAAACCGTCGCGCCCGGGCGGTGGCGCCACGCAGCCAATCATCGAACGGAGCGCCGAAGTCCTCGAAGGGTAACTGCGGGCCGCCCGCGACCAGCAGCAGGTCATAGGCCTGCAGGGCTTCGCTGTAATGATTATGGGCCTGGAGTGACAGGCCATTGGAAGCCGCCATCGTGCCGTGGCCTAAACCTATCACTTCCAACTGGTAATGATCTTCAGGCACCAGAAAGCGGTTGGCCTCGTAGAACACGTCCATGGGACCGGTCACATCCAGTGACTGGACGCCGGGGAAGATCAGGATCGCGACGGTCTTGTGCATGCTCACAGACACCTTTTTCTAGCGGAATAAAATGCAAACCCTGTGGGAGGGGGCTTGCTCCCGATGGCGCTGTATCAGTCAGCAGATGCAGTGCCTGGTACTCAGCAATCGGGAGCAAGCCCCCTCCCACACTGGGATTTTCGCAGGCTTCCAGAGTGATATCGCCCGCTACACCCTAGTCGATTTCTGCTTGGCACGATGTGTCGGCACATTGGCCGGGATCGCGCTCTCACCGCGATGGTCGCTGCACCGACCAGCGACCAAACTGACTGCTTTCCAGAGGAGAACCACCATGACCACCACCATCGCCGGTATCAAGATCCCGGACAGCGCCCTGGCCAGGGCCACCACCGAATACATCCGCGACATTGAGTCCGACCTGCTCTACCACCACTCCCGCCGGGTGTTTCTGTTCGGCGCATTGAGCGGTGAGCGCAAGCAACTGGCCTACAACCCGGAACTGCTCTACGTCGGCGCCATGTTCCATGACCTGGGCCTGGTGGCAGGCCATCGCAGTGATGACCAGCGTTTCGAAGTGGACGGCGCCAACGCCGCCGCGGCCTTCCTCAAGCCTTACGGGCTGAGCGACGACGATATCGAACAGGTGTGGCTGTCTATCGCCCTGCACACCACGCCGGGCGTGCCGCAGCACCTGCGCCCGACCGTGGCATTGGTGACCGCCGGTGTGGAAATGGACGTGCTGGGCATGGACTACGCCGCGTTCAGCAGCGTGCAGCGCGAAGCCGTGGTGCATGCGCATCCACGCGGTGAAGGGTTCAAGGAGTGCATCATCTGCGCGTTTGCCGACGGCTTGCGCCATCGCCCGCAGACCACGTTCGGCAACGTGAAGACCGATGTGCTGGTGGATCAGGAACCGGGGTTCAAGCCGATGAATTTTGTCGAGGTGATTCGCAAGTCGCCGTGGGCTGCATAGCCAATCTGGAATGCGGTCAAAACTGTGGGAGGGGGCTTGCCCCCGATTGCTGAGTGTCAGTCACTGCATCTATTGACTGACCCACCGCCATCGGGAGCAAGCCCCCTCCCACATTTGGACCGCACAGACCTTTAGACCGGCGCTGGAGCCCGACGCTTGTCCGGCTGCTGCCAGCCATCGGCAGCAGCTTCTTCAATCGCCTGCTGGATCGCTTTCTTGCGCATTTCTTCGGCACGCCGGCTGAAGAACCACACCAGGAAGGTCACCAGCGACACTGCCAGCAGAATCAGGCTGGCCACGGCGTTGATTTCGGGTTTAACCCCCAGGCGTACCGCCGAGAACACTTCCATCGGCAACGTCGTCGAACCCGGCCCCGACACGAAGCTGGCCAGTACCAGGTCATCCAGGGACAGTGCGAACGACATCATGCCGCCCGCCGCCAGCGACGGCGCGATCATCGGGATGGTGATCAGGAAGAACACCTTCCACGGCCGTGCACCCAGGTCCATCGCCGCCTCTTCGATCGACAGGTCCAGCTCACGCAGGCGCGCCGATACCACCACCGCCACATAAGCGGCACAGAACGTGGTGTGGGCGATCCAGATGGTGACGATGCCACGCTCCTGAGGCCAGCCGATCATCTGCGCCATGGCCACGAACAGCAGCAGCAGCGACAGACCGGTGATCACTTCCGGCATCACCAACGGCGCGGTCACCAGGCCGCCGAACAGCGTGCGGCCCTTGAACTGGCTGATGCGCGTCAGCACAAACGCCGCCAACGTACCCAGGGCCACGGCGGCCACCGCCGTGTAGCAGGCGATTTCCAGGGAACGTGCCACCGAGCCCATCAACTGGGTATTGTCCAACAGGCCCACGTACCACTTGATCGACCAACCGCCCCACACCGTCACCAGCTTGGATTCGTTGAACGAGTAGATCACCAGGATCAGCATCGGCAGGTAGATGAACAACAACCCCGCCACCAGCATGAAGCTTGAGAAACTGACGCGCTTCATATCTTGCCCTCCATCTCTTTGGCTTGGCTGCGGTTAAACAGAATGATGGGCACGATCAGGATCGCCAGCATCACTACCGCCAGGGCAGACGCCACCGGCCAGTCACGGTTGTTGAAGAATTCTTGCCACAACACTTTACCGATCATCAGGGTTTCCGGGCCGCCGAGCAGTTCCGGGATCACGAACTCGCCCACCACCGGGATAAACACCAGCATGCAGCCGGCGATGATGCCGTTCTTGGACAGCGGCACGGTGATTTTCCAGAAGCTGTTGAAGGTGCTCGAACCCAGGTCCGATGCGGCTTCCAGCAGGCTCTGGTCATGCTTCACCAGGTTGGCGTACAGCGGCAGGATCATGAACGGCAGGTACGAATACACCACGCCGATATACACCGCGATGTTGGTGTTGAGGATCTGCAGCGGTTCGTTGATCAACCCCATGGACATCAGGAAGCCATTGAGCAGGCCGTTGTTGCTGAGGATGCCCATCCACGCATACACGCGGATCAGGATCGCGGTCCAGGTCGGCATCATGATCAGCAGCACCAGCACGGTCTGCATCTCTTTGCGCGCGGTGGCAATGGCATAGGCCATCGGGTAGCCGATCAGCAGGCACAGCAGCGTGCTGAAGAACGCCATCTTCAGCGAGCCCAGGTACGCCGCGATGTACAGCTCATCACCTGCCAGCAAACTGTAGTTGGCCAGGTTCAGCACCACCTGCAGCTTCTGCTCGACGTAGGTGTAGATCTCGGTGTACGGCGGGATCGCCACGTCGGCTTCGGCGAAGCTGATTTTCAGGACGATGAAAAATGGCAAGGCGAAAAACAGGAACAGCCACAGGAACGGAATCCCGATGACCACCTGCTTGCCGCTGGGGACGATGCGGTGCAAGCGCCGCTTGAGCTTCTTCATGTTCATGTGCGCAGTACCACGCCGCTATCGTCTTCCCACCACACGTAGACCTGGTCACCCCAGGTTGGGCGCTGGCCACGGCGTTCGGCGTTGGCGACGAAGGACTGCACCAGCTTGCCGCTTGGCAGCTCGACGTAGAACACCGAGTGGCCGCCCAGGTAGGCGATGTCGTGCACCTTGCCGCTGGACCAGTTGTGCTCGCAGGTCGGCATTTCGGTGGTGACCAACAGTTTTTCCGGGCGGATGGCATAGGTCACCGACTTGTCTTCCACCGAGGTCGCGATGCCGTAGCCCACGTAGATGTCGCGGTCCAGGTCCGGGCACTTGAGCACCGCGTGACCTTCGGCGTCATCCACCACCTGGGTGTCGAAGATGTTGACGTTACCGATGAATTCGCACACCAGGCGGCTGGTCGGCGTCTCGTAGATGTCGATCGGGCTGCCGATCTGGGCGATCCAGCCCAGGTGCATGATCGCGATGCGCTCGGCCATGGTCATGGCCTCTTCCTGATCGTGCGTCACCATCACGCAGGTCACGCCGACGCGCTCGATGATCTCCACCAGTTCCAGTTGCATCTGCGAGCGCAGCTTCTTGTCGAGGGCGCCCATGGGCTCATCGAGCAGCAGCAGTTTCGGGCGCTTGGCCAGGGAGCGGGCCAGCGCCACCCGCTGACGCTGGCCACCGGACAACTGGTGCGGCTTGCGCTTGGCGTACTGGCTCATCTGGACCAGCTTGAGCATTTCGGCCACGCGGGCATCGACCTCGGCCTTGGGGATCTTGTCCTGTTGCAGGCCGAACGCAATGTTCTGCGCCACGGTCATGTGGGGGAACAAGGCGTAGGACTGGAACATCATGTTGATCGGCCGCTCGTAGGGCGGCATGTCGGTGATGTCCACGCCGTCGAGGTAAATCCGACCTTCTGTCGGGCGCTCGAAGCCTGCGAGCATGCGCAGCAGGGTGGACTTGCCCGAACCCGAACCGCCGAGCAAGGCGAAGATCTCGCCTTTCTTGATTTCCAGGGACACATCGTCCACGGCAATCGTCTCGTCGAACTTCTTCGTGACCCGGTCGATTTTGACCAGCACCTTTTTCGGTGTCTGGTCGCCCTCGAGGGCTTTCTTATAGGCGCCGGAGGCAACTGCCATTTACGAAACTCCCAAAAAAAAGAGTGCAGTTCGCCCGAAGCGGGCGAACCTTGGATAGTTTGAGCCTTACTTGCCCGTCTTGACCTTGGTCCAGCTACGGGTCATTAGACGTTGCACTTTCGGGGGTAGCTCGAAGTTGACGAATGTCCGGTCGAGAACCGCCTGCGGTGGGTAAACCGCTTCGTCGGTGCGTATCGATTGCTCCATCAGTTTGTCCGCCCCTGGGTTAGGGTTGGCGTAACCGACGGTGTCACTGACCTGGGCGATCACCTCAGATTGCAGTAAATAGTTGATGAAGGCGTGGGCTTCCTTGATGTTGGTGGCGTCCTTGGGGATCGCCAGCACGTCAAACCACAGGTTGCCGCCTTCCTTCGGAATTGCGTAGGCGATGTTCACGCCTTTGCCCGCTTCGCTTGCACGAGCCTTGGCCTGGAATACATCGCCGGAGAACCCGGCGGCCACGCAGATGTTGCCGTTGGCCAGGTCGGAGATGTATTTGGAAGAATGGAAGTAGGTCACGTAGGGCCGCACTTTGAGCAGCTTTTCCTCGGCCTTCTTGTAGTCTTCAGGGTTGGTGCTGTTAGGGTCCAGACCCATGTAGTTGAGCACCGCCGGCAGCATTTCATCCGCCGAGTCCATGAACGACACACCGCAGGTGGCCAGTTTCTTCATGTTTTCCGGTTCGAACAGCACGGCCCAGGAGTCGATCTTGTCGACACCCAGCACTTCCTTCACTTTGTCGACGTTGTAACCGATGCCGTTGGTACCCCACAGGTACGGCACGGCGTACTGGTTGCCCGGGTCGTTCTTCTCCAGGCGCTTGAGCAGCACAGGGTCCAGGTTGGCGTAATGAGTCAGCAGCGACTTATCGAGTTTCTGGAACGCCCCGGCCTTGATCTGCTTGCCAAGGAAGTGGTTGGACGGCACTACCACGTCATAGCCGGTACGCCCGGCCAGTAACTTGCCTTCCAGGGTTTCGTTGGAATCAAACACGTCATACACGGGTTTGATGCCGGTGGCCTTTTCGAAGTTGGCCAGGGTGTCGGGACCGATGTAATCCGACCAGTTATAAATATGCACGGTCGGTGCGGCCTGCACGCTGACAGCCAGCGTGAGACCTGCACCTACCAGCAAGGCTTGGCGAAACAAAGAAATTGGCAAGTGGAGGTCCTCTTAAATAGTTGGGCCCAAAGTTGTTGCCCGGCAACAAAACCGGCGCGCAACTTACCCTCGATAAACCGATCCGGCAAAACTTTCTGTCATTTATTTGTTTCATTAACCACCGCGGGCTGCGCGGTGGTTAACGAAGGCCGGTTTATTTACCGGATTTGATCTTGGTCCAGCTGCGTGTCATTTCACGCTGGGTCGCAGCCGGCAAGTCCGCAATGGCGTAGAGCTTGGCTTGCACATCCGCTGGCGGGTAGATGCCCGGGTCATTGGTGATGTCTTTGTCGACCAGTGCGGTGGCCTTCTCGTTACCGTTCGGGAAACGCACGCTGTTGGTGATCGAAGCCATGACTTCCGGCCTGAGCAGGTAGTTCATGAACTTATAAGCGGCATCGACGTTTTCGGCATCTTTAGGGATGGCGACCATGTCGAAGAAGCTACCGGCACCTTCTTTCGGAATGTCGTAGGCCACCTTGACCTTGCCACCGGCTTCAGCCGCGCGGGACTTGGCCTGCTGGATGTCACCCGAGTAACCCACGGCTACGCAGATGTTGCCGTTGGCCAGGTCGGAGATGTACTTGGACGAGTGGAAGTAGCCGATCGAAGGACGGATTTTCAGGAACAGGTCTTCGGCTTGCTTGAGGTCGGCCTTCTTCTGGCTGTCGGTTGGCAGGCCCAGGTAATGCAGCGCGATCGGCAGCATTTCGGTCGGCGAGTCGAGGAAGCTCACGCCGCAGCTTTTGAGCTTGGCGATGTTTTCAGGCTTGAGCAGCACGTCCCACGAATCGATCTTGTCCACGCCCAGCGCGGCCTTGACCTTGTCCGGGTTGTAGCCGATGCCGATCGAACCCCACATGTACGGGAAAGCGTGCTTGTTGTCCGGGTCGCTGACCGACACGGCTTTAAGCAGGGAGGTGTTCAGATTGCCATAGTTGGACAGCTTGGACTTGTCCAGCTCCTGGTAGACACCGGCCTTGATCTGCTTGGCGAGGAAGTTGTTCGACGGTACGACGATGTCGTAGCCGGACTTGCCTGCCAGCAACTTGGCTTCGAGTGTCTCGTTGCTGTCAAAAACGTCGTACACCACTTTAATGCCCGACTCTTTTTCAAAGTTGGCGATGGTGTCCGGTGCAATGTAGTCGGACCAGTTGTAGACGTGCAGCACTTTATCGTCGGCCTGGACCGCGCCCGCCATTGCGCCCATCAGGGACAAGGCGAGGAGGGTCTTGCCAGCGTTCTTCAAACCTAATGCCTTCATTTGGTGATGCTCCAATTTTTCTTTTTTGGGCCACGTTCTTTTATGTTCAGCGACCCTTCCAGAGGGCAGCAAAACAGGGCGACAGTCTGGCAAGTTCAGGGGCCGGCTTTCAACCAAAGCCCCTGCATTTATAACTGCCCGGTGCGCTGCGCACTGAGCCTAGCACTTAGCCCTGCAATGCCGCCAAAGTCAGGTCCAGGCACTGACGAGCCTTGGTCACCAGTTCGTCGATTTCAGCCTTGCTGATCACCAGAGGCGGCGAAATGATCATGGTGTCGCCCACGGCGCGCATGATCAGGCCATTCTCGAAGCAGAAGGTTCGGCAGATCATGCCTACGCCCCGGCCCTCGTAACGCTTGCGCGTCGCCTTGTCCTGAACCAGCTCAATTGCACCGAGCATGCCGACACCGCGCACTTCACCCACCAACGGGTGATCCGCCAGCTCCCGCAGACGTTTCTGCAAATACGGTGCCGTTTCGTCGTGGACGCGGTTAACGATTTTTTCATCGCGCATGATGCGGATGTTTTCCAGGGCCACGGCCGCAGCCACCGGGTGACCGGAGTAGGTGAAACCGTGGTTGAAATCACCGCCTTCGTTGAGCACGGCCACCACGTCGTCGCGCACGATCAGGCCGCCCATGGGGATGTAGCCCGAGGTCAGGCCCTTGGCGATGGTCATCATATGGGGCTTGAGGTCGTAGAAATCGCTACCGAACCACTCACCGGTACGGCCGAAACCGCAAATCACTTCGTCGGCCACAAACAGGATGTCGTACTTGGCAAGGATTTCCTTGATGCGCGGCCAGTAGCTGTCCGGCGGCACGATCACGCCACCGGCGCCCTGGATCGGCTCGGCAATAAAAGCACCGACATTGTCCACGCCCAGCTCGAGGATCTTCTCTTCCAGTTGGTTGGCGGCCCAGATCCCGAACTCTTCAGGACTCATGTCGCCGCCTTCGCCGAACCAGTACGGCTGGGCGATATGGACGATGCCCGGGATCGGCAAGTCGCCCTGTTCATGCATATAGGTCATGCCGCCCAGGCTGGCGCCAGCCACGGTGGAGCCGTGGTAGCCATTCTTGCGGCTGATGATGGTTTTCTTGTTCGGCTGGCCCTTGATCGCCCAATAGTGGCGGACCATGCGCAACATGGTGTCGTTGCCTTCGGAGCCGGAACCGGTGAAGAACACATGGTTCATGCCGGCAGGCGCGATGTCGGCAATCGCCTTGGCCAGCTCCAGTACAGGTGGGTGAGCGGTCTGGAAGAACAGGTTGTAGTACGGCAGTTCTTTCATCTGCCTGGCGGCGGCGTTGGCCAGTTCATCGCGACCGTAACCGATCGCCACGCACCAAAGGCCGGCCATGCCGTCGAGGATCTTGTTGCCTTCGCTGTCCCACAGGTAAACGCCGTGGGCTTTGGTGATGATCCGTGGGCCTTTCTCTTTCAATTGCTTGAAGTCGCTGAACGGCGCCAGGTGGTGATCACTGCTCAAGGCTTGCCATTCACGGGTTTGCGGGTTGTTGCTGGACATACCAATCTCCTAGACTTTTCAGTGAAGGGCGCACGGGTTGCCCCGTGCGCCCGGCGCATCAGACGGCGAAGAGCAGGAATTCCCGCTCCCACGAACTGATCACGCGCTTGAAGTTTTCATGCTCGGCCCGCTTGACCGCGACGTAGCCTGTGATGAATTTCTGACCCAGGTATTTCTCGATGGTCTTGCTGTTTTCCATGCGTTCCAGGGCGTCTTCGATGGTCAACGGCAGGCGCAGGTTGCGGCGCTCGTAACCACGCCCCACCACCGGGGCGCTGGGGTTATGGCCTTCGACCATGCCGATGTAGCCACACAGCAGGCTGGCGGCAATCGCCAGGTACGGGTTGGCGTCGGCGCCCGGCAGGCGGTTTTCCACGCGACGGTTCTGCGGGCCGGCATCCGGTACGCGCAGGCCGACGGTGCGGTTTTCTTCGCCCCACTCCACGTTCACCGGCGCCGAGGTGTCGGGCAGGAAGCGGCGGAACGAGTTCACGTTGGGGGCAAACAGCGGCAGCAACTCAGGGATGAACTTCTGCAGGCCGCCAATGTGGTTGAGGAACAGCTGGCTCATGGTCCCGTCTTCATTGGAGAAGACGTTCTTGCCGGTGGCGATGTCGATGATGCTCTGGTGCAGGTGCATGGCGCTGCCCGGCTCGCCGGTCATCGGCTTGGCCATGAAGGTGGCCGCCACGTCGTGCTTGAGCGCGGCTTCACGCATGGTGCGCTTGAACACCAGGATCTGGTCCGCCAGGGACAGGGCATCGCCGTGACGGAAGTTGATTTCCATCTGCGCCGTGCCGTCTTCATGGATCAGGGTGTCGAGGTCCAGCTCCTGCAGCTCGCACCAGTCGTAGACGTCTTCGAACAGCGGGTCGAATTCGTTGGCGGCTTCTATAGAGAAGGACTGGCGGCCGGTCTCCGGGCGCCCGGACCGACCGATCGGCGGTTGCAGCGGGAAGTCCGGGTCTTCGCAGCGTTTGGTCAGGTAGAACTCCATCTCCGGCGCCACGATGGGCTGCCAGCCTTTGTCGGCGTAGAGCTTGAGGACTTTCTTGAGCACGTTGCGCGGCGACAGCTCGATCGGGTTGCCTTGCTTGTCGTAGGTGTCGTGGATCACCTGGGCGGTCGGCTCGATGGCCCAGGGCACCAGGAACACCGCGTTCTGGTCGGGGCGGCAGATCATGTCGATGTCTGCCGGGTCGAGCAATTCGTAATAGATGTCGTCTTCGACATAGTCGCCGGTCACGGTCTGCAACAGAACGCTCTCGGGCAGGCGCATGCCTTTTTCGGCGATGAACTTGTTGGTCGGCGAGATCTTGCCCCGGGTGATACCGGTCAGGTCGCCAATCATGCATTCGACTTCTGTGATCTTGTGGTCTTTCAACCAATCGGTGAGCTGGTCGAGGTTGTTACTCATAAATGCCTCTGGGCTGGGTTTCCTGGCATCCATTAAAGGCCAGGCGTTGGTTGACGCAGCATCCGCGTCGTTTTTTCGTTCAGGGTAGGAGCTTACCTGCCATTTGCTGCAGCGTTGCATTCCTCAAGCCAAAGTCGTGCAGAATCATGAGCGGTCGCGCGGATGGCAGCCGGTCAGTGGCAGTCGAGGAGGCAAAAAAGAGAGCGGATGGGCCGTCAAGAATATTGGCCGGTGCGTGGGCATTCACGCGGGACGAACGGACTGCGGACAAAGCCTGGCTGAAGCAGGCTGAGACGCCGATTGGCGGCAGGCGAGACATGAAGCACCCCGGTATTATTGCTGTTATGGGTTTGAATCGAGCTTAGCCTTGTTCATTTTTTTACACAACACCCCCGTAAAAAATACAACACGGCCCGCTCAAGCCTGCGAGTCCCAAGCCGGTCAAACCGAAAAAACCGCCCCAAAAAGCCCCAAAAGTGCGGTCACGGCGCTTTTTTAGGGCAAAAAAGGCCTCGCTTGACTTCGGCATGCCGTTCGGGTTGACTGAAACCAGAAAAGATCAATGATTGATATTTTTAACAACAAAGGTGTTGCATCATGTCGGTACCCCCGCGTGCCGTTCAGCTTAACGAAGCGAACGCGTTCCTTAAGGATCATCCTGAGGTTCTGTACGTAGACCTTCTAATTGCGGATATGAATGGTGTGGTGCGCGGTAAGCGCATCGAACGCACCAGCCTCCACAAGGTTTACGAGAAGGGCATTAACCTGCCTGCCTCTTTATTTGCCCTGGATATCAATGGCTCGACGGTGGAAAGCACCGGCCTGGGCCTGGACATCGGTGATGCTGACCGAATCTGTTATCCGATCCCTGACACCCTGTGCAATGAACCCTGGCAAAAGCGCCCTACCGCGCAACTGCTGATGACCATGCACGAACTTGAAGGTGAACCTTTCTTCGCCGATCCGCGCGAAGTGCTCCGCCAAGTTGTAAGCAAGTTTGACGACCTCGGTCTGACCATCTGCGCCGCCTTCGAGCTTGAGTTCTACCTGATCGACCAGGAGAACGTGAACGGCCGCCCACAACCGCCCCGCTCGCCGATCTCCGGCAAACGCCCGCACTCGACACAGGTCTACCTGATCGACGACCTCGACGAATACGTCGACTGCCTCCAGGACATCCTGGAAGGTGCCAAAGAGCAAGGCATCCCGGCCGACGCCATCGTCAAGGAAAGTGCCCCGGCGCAGTTCGAAGTGAACCTGCACCACGTGGCCGACCCGATCAAGGCCTGCGACTACGCAGTGCTGCTCAAGCGCCTGATCAAGAACATCGCCTACGACCATGAGATGGATACCACCTTCATGGCCAAGCCTTACCCAGGCCAGGCAGGCAACGGTTTGCACGTACACATCTCGATCCTGGACAAGGACGGCAAGAACATCTTTGCCAGCGAGGATCCCGAGCAGAACGCCGCATTGCGTCACGCGATCGGCGGTGTGCTCGAGACCCTACCCGCCCAAATGGCGTTCCTGTGCCCTAACGTCAACTCCTACCGTCGTTTCGGCGCACAGTTCTACGTGCCGAACTCGCCGTGCTGGGGCCTGGACAACCGCACCGTGGCGATTCGCGTACCGACCGGCTCGTCCGACGCCGTACGTATCGAACACCGTGTGGCCGGTGCCGACGCCAACCCTTACCTGCTGATGGCTTCGGTCCTTGCAGGCGTGCACCACGGCCTGACCAACAAGATCGAGCCGGGCGCACCCGTGGAAGGCAACAGCTACGAGCAGAACGAACAGAGCCTGCCGAACAACCTGCGCGATGCCCTGCGCGAGTTGGACGACAGCGAGGTGATGGCCAAGTACATCGATCCTAAATACATCGATATCTTCGTCGCCTGTAAGGAAAGTGAGCTGGAAGAGTTCGAACACTCCATCTCCGACCTTGAGTACAACTGGTACCTGCATACCGTCTAAACGACGGCTGCATTGACTGTGGTGCGGGCTTGCCCCGCGCTGGGCTGCGTAGCAGCCCCAAACACAGACGCCGAGTTCTTTCTGAAGGAACTCGGCGTTTTTTATGGGGGCCGCTTCGCAGCCCAGCGCGGGGCAAGCCCGCTCACCCCAACAAGCGGTATGGATCATCCCCAGGCTCTGCGTACAATGCCCGCTGCCTTGTAGGAGACTTCCATGCCCACCCGCCCCGCCGCCCCTCGCAAACCCCGCGCCCGCAGCCAGGCACGGATCGACGCGATTCTCGATGCCGCCCGCACCTTGCTGGCCGCCGAAGGCGTGGCGAGTTTGTCGATCTACAGCGTGGCCGAGCGCGCGCAGATTCCGCCGTCGTCGGTGTATCACTTTTTCGCCAGTGTGCCGGCGCTGCTGGAGGCACTGACCGCCGATATACATGCAGCCTTCCGCTGCGCCATCCAGGCCCCCATCGAGCATGATTCACTCAAGCATTGGCGCGACCTGTCCTACATCGTCGAACAGCGCATGCTGACCATCTACAGCAACGACGCCGCCGCGCGCCAGTTGATCCTGGCCCAGCACGGGCTGACCGAAGTGACCCAGGCGGACCGCCAGCATGATCTGGAGCTGGGGGATTTGATGCTGGAAGTGTTCGACCGCCACTTTGAAGTGCCGAGCTTGCCAACCGATGTGGATGTGTTTGCGCTGGCGTTGGAATTGAGTGATCGCGTGTATGCGCGTTCGGTGCATCAGCATGGGCTGATTACGCCGCGTATGGCGGAGGAAGGGATGCGGGTGTTTGATGCGTATGTGGGGCTGTATTTGCCGGCGTATCTGCCTAAGCGCTGAATCCTGGGTTGGCTGGGCCGGCCTCATCGGGGGCAAGCCCCCTCCCACATTTTGAATGTGCTCACAGATCAATATGTGGGAGGGGGCTACACCCCGATGAGAGCCTCAAGAGCGACGCAAATCACAACTTGGCAATCGACACCTCGGTGGATTTCACAAAGGCAATCACTTCGCTGCCAATCACCAGCTCCAGCTCTTTGACCGAGCGGGTGGTGATCACGGACGTGACGATACCGGATGCAGTCTGCACGTCGATTTCCGACAGCACGTCGCCGACGACGATTTCCTTGATGGTGCCTTTGAACTGGTTACGCACGTTGATGGCTTTAATAGTCATGGTGTACTTCCTTCGTAGGACAAGTGAGTTATTGAGCCCAACGCAATTGCGTGGGCAGCGGTGAAACAGGTTCGGGTTCCGGCGGCGTGCCGGGCAACGACAGCACACGGTTAAGTACTTGCGCTTCCAGTGCGGCCAGGCGATGTGAGCCTCGGGCCCGTGGGCGCGGCAGATCGACGATCAGGTCGAGGCCGATTTCGCCGTCTTCGATCAGGATCACCCGGTCGGCGATGGCCACGGCTTCGCTGACGTCATGGGTTACCAGCAACACGGTGAAGCCGTGTTTTTGCCAGAGGTTTTCGATCAGCTGCTGCATCTCGATACGGGTCAGGGCGTCCAGGGCGCCCAGCGGTTCGTCGAGCAGCAGCAGGCGCGGCTGGTGGATCAAGGCACGAGCCAGGGCCACACGCTGCTTCTGGCCACCGGACAAGGCCGCCGGCCACTCATTGGCACGCTCGGCCAGGCCTACCGCTTCCAGGGCTTCCAAGGCTTTAGGGCGCCAGTTGCCTTTGAGGCCCAGGCCGACGTTGTCGATGATCTTTTTCCACGGCAGCAGGCGCGCTTCCTGGAACATCAACCGCGTGTCTTCAATCGCCTCGCTCAGCGGCGCCGAACCGGCCAGCAGCTCGCCGCCACTGGCTTTGTCCAGGCCGGCCAACAGGCGCAGCAACGTACTTTTACCGCAGCCACTGCGACCGACCACGGCCACGAACTGGCCCGCCGGAATGTGCAGATCGATTTCCTTGAGCACTTCCCGCGCGCCGAAGGCCTTGCGCAATTTGCGCACCGCCAGGGGAATCCCCTTCAGCAGGCGCGGAGGTTGTTGAGCCGTCATGCCGCACCTCCTTTATTGACTTGATACGCCGGGTGCCAGCGCAGCCAAACACGTTCCAGACCGCGCGCGGCCAGGTCGGCCAGCTTGCCGAGGATGGCGTACATCACGATGGCCAATACCACCACGTCGGTTTGCAGGAATTCGCGGGCGTTCATCGCCAGGTAACCAATGCCGGAGCTGGCAGAGATGGTTTCCGCCACGATCAGCGTCAGCCACATAAAGCCCAGGGCAAAGCGCACACCCACCAGGATCGACGGCAGCGCACCCGGCAGGATCACTTGCCAGAACAGGCTGAAACCGGACAAGCCGTAGCTGCGCGACATTTCCACCAGCGCCGGGTCGACGTTGCGGATGCCGTGGTAAGTGTTGAGGTAGATCGGGAACAGCGTGCCGAGGGCCACGAGGAAAATCTTCGCGGTCTCGTCGATGCCGAACCACAGGATCACCAGCGGAATCAGCGCCAGGTGCGGCACGTTGCGGATCATCTGCACCGAGCTGTCCAGCAGGCGTTCGCCCCACGTCGACAGGCCGGTGATAAACCCCAGCGCCAGGCCGATGCTGCCACCGATCACAAAGCCCAGGCCGGCACGCCAGCCACTGATAGCCAGGTGCGTCCAGATTTCGCCGCTGCGCACCAGGTTGACCCCAGCCTCAATCACCGCGCTGGGCGCCGGCAGGATGCGTGTCGACAACCAACCCGCCGACACCGACAACTGCCACACCGCCAGCAATAGAATCGGCAGCACCCAGGGCGCCACGCGATGGCTCAATTTTTCCAGGTTCATGGCGCCGCCTCAGCTCTGTGACGCAGCTTTGGGAAGGATGTCGTTGGCGACCATTTCGCCGAACGGGCTTACGTAACCGGCGCTTTTCGGCAGCTCGGGACGTTCGATATCCAGGTGCGGGAACAGCAGCTCGGCGACCCGATACGATTCTTCCAGGTGTGGATAACCGGAGAAGATAAAGGTGTCGATGCCCAGCGCTGCGTACTCCTTGACCCGCTCGGCAACCGTCGGGCCGTCGCCCACCAGCGCGGTGCCCGCACCGCCACGCACCAGGCCGACGCCGGCCCACAGGTTGGGGCTGACTTCCAGGTTGTCGCGGTTGCCGCCATGCAAGGCCGCCATGCGCTGCTGGCCGACAGAATCGAAGCGCGCCAGGGAAGCCTGGGCACGGGCGATGGTGTCGTCGTCCAGATGGGAGATCAGTTTGTCGGCGGCTTTCCAGGCTTCTTCGTTGGTTTCACGCACGATCACATGCAGACGAATGCCGAAGCGCACGGTGCGCCCGAGTTTCGCCGCCTTGGCCCGCACCTGCTCGATCTTCTCGGCGACGGCGGCCGGTGGCTCGCCCCAGGTCAGCACCATCTCCACTTGTTCGGCGGCGAGGTCCTGGGCCGCTTCGGAGGAACCGCCGAAGTACAGCGGCGGGCGCGGTTGCTGGATCGGCGGGTAGAGCAACTTGGCGCCTTTGACGCTGATGTGCTCGCCGTCGTAATCCACGGTTTCGCCTTCCAGCACGCGGCGCCAGATGCGGGTGAACTCCACCGAAGCCTGGTAGCGCTCTTCGTGACTGAGGAACAAGCCATCGCCGGCCAGCTCTTCCGGGTCACCACCGGTCACCAGGTTGAACAACGCACGGCCGCCGGACAGGCGATCCAGAGTCGCGGCCTGGCGCGCCGCCACCGTCGGGGAAATGATCCCGGGACGCAGCGCGACAAGGAATTTCAAACGCTGGGTCACCGGGATCAGCGAGGCGGCCACCAGCCACGAGTCTTCGCAGGAGCGACCGGTGGGGATCAGCACCCCGCCGAATCCCAGGCGGTCAGCGGCCTGGGCCACTTGCTGCAGATAACCGTGGTCGACGGCGCGAGCGCCTTCGGCGGTGCCAAGGTAATGGCCGTCGCCGTGGGTAGGCAGGAACCAGAAAATAGTGAGGCTCATGGAGTTGTCTCCTGAAGAAATCGGATTACGGCGCTTTAGCCACGGCAGCCGGTGGCGTCCAGATCACGTCCTTGATGCTCAAGGGCTTGGGGATCAATTTGAGTTGGTAGAAGCTGTCGGCGATTTTCTGCTGGGCCGCCACCACTTCCGGGGTCAGGAACAGCGCGCCATAGCCCTGGCGTTTCACCGAGGTCAGGGTGATGTCGGCCGGCAGGCCCAGCAGCGGCGCGACTTGCTCGGTCACTTCCTGGGGGTTGGCCTTGGACCACTCGCCCACCGCGCGCACTTCTTCGATCAGCGCCTTGACCACTTCCGGATGCTTTTCGGCGTACGGCTTGGTGGCCAGGTAGAACTGGTGGTTGTCGGCGATGCCGGTGCCGTCACGCAGGGTGCGCGCTTGCAGTTGTTTCTCGGCGGCGGCCTGGTACGGGTCCCAGATCACCCACGCATCCACGCTGCCACGCTCGAAGGCGGCACGGGCATCGGCGGGCGGCAGGAACACGGTCTGCACGTCGGTGTATTTCAGGCCGGCGTCTTCCAGGGCACGCACCAGCAGGTAGTGCACGTTGGAGCCTTTGTTGAGCACGACTTTCTTGCCCTTGAGCTCGGCCACCGATTTGATCGTCGAGTCTTTCGGCACCAGGATCGCTTCACTGGTGGGCGCTGGCGGCTCGTAGGCCACGTAGAGCAGGTCGGCACCGGCAGCCTGGGCGAAGACCGGCGGGGTTTCGCCGGTGACACCGAAGTCGATGGAACCCACGTTCAGGCCTTCGAGCAGTTGCGGACCGCCGGGAAACTCGGTCCATTGCACCTGCACACCTTGGGCGGCCAGGCGTTTTTCCAGGGTGCCCTTGGCCTTGAGCAGCACCAGGGTGCCGTATTTCTGGTAACCGATCCGCAGGGTCTCGGCGGCTTGAGCCTGAACAATGGCGCCGAAGGACACAGCCGCAGCAAACAGTGCGACCAGACCACGACGCAAGATGACAGTGCGCATGGCGCTCTCTCCAAATAGTGCGATGAGGGGGTTGGCTGCACCTGCTTGGCCGTTGGCGGCTGAGTAAGGTGAGTACATCTATATAGCGGTGAGGCTGACTTAAATGCTCCAGCGAGCACTCAACAAACGTTCATTCAACACATGCGGGTCCAACGGTTTCGGACGACGGGCCATGGCGCCGTAAAGCGTCTCCAGGGCCTCGTGCAAACGGTGTTCGAGGACCGGTACCAGTTGTGCCTGGGCACTGCCTTCGCCGTAGGCGATCTGGCTGTCTTCGGCAAAGATGCCGTGGAGCAGCTCCTGGGCTTTGAGGGCCGACAATACCGGCTTCAAGGCGTAATCCACCGCCAGCATGTGAGCGATGCTGCCGCCGGTCGCCATCGGCAACACAACCTTGTGGGCCAGGGCGCGCTCCGGCAGCAGGTCGAGCACGGTTTTCAACGCACCGGAGAACGAAGCCTTGTACACCGGCGTGGCGATCACCAGGCCATCTGCGTTAGCCACCTGCTGCAGCAGGTCGATGACCTTGGGGCTGTCGAAGCGTGCATGCAGCAAGTCTTCAGCCGGGAAGTCCCGTATCTGGTAACTCACCACTTCAACGCCTTTGTCTTGCAACCACTGACGGGTTTTTTCCAGCAAGACCCCGGAGCGGGAACGCTGGCTGGGACTGCCTCCAAGTGTTACGACCAACATGCAGGAATTCCTTGAGCAAGTGCCGGCGGTTCGCTGTGTGGCGATGGCGCCAAGATGGAACAGACCTTATCAGCAGATTCATATATCTATAAATCTTATTTTTTCATTTGTTTATTCTTTAAATGCATATGAGGTTTGTAGGTCGCCAGGCGAAAAAAAAGGCCGTAGAAACGGCCTGAAAACCCCTGCTGTGAGTCAGTTTCAACGATTGGGCTGTGGAGTAAGCCGCAAATACGGCTTCACCGCCCGATAGCCCTTCGGAAAGCGCTTCTTGATCTCTTCCTCATCCTTGAGTGACGGCACGATCACCACCTCATCACCGTCCTGCCAGTTGGCGGGGGTGGCGACTTTGTAGTTGTCGGTCAGTTGCAGCGAGTCGATGACCCGCAGGATTTCGTGGAAGTTACGGCCGGTGCTGGCCGGGTAGGTGATGGTCAGGCGGATCTTCTTGTTCGGGTCGATCACGAACAAGGAACGCACGGTGAGGGTGTCACTGGCGTTCGGGTGGATCAGGTCGTAGAGGTCCGAAACCTTGCGGTCGGCGTCAGCCAGGATCGGGAAGTTGACGACGGTGGCCTGGGTTTCGTTGATGTCTTCGATCCACTTGTGGTGCGAGTCCACCGGGTCCACCGACAGGGCGATGGCCTTGACGCCGCGCTTGGCGAACTCGTCCTTGAGCTTGGCGGTGAAGCCCAGCTCCGTGGTGCACACCGGGGTAAAGTCCGCCGGGTGGGAAAACAACACACCCCAGCTGTCGCCCAGCCATTCGTGGAAACGAATCTTGCCGGCGCTGGAATCCTGTTCGAAGTCGGGGGCGATATCGCCCAGTCTTAGGCTCATGGTGTGGCTCCTGGTGAGTGCTTATGGAGCCCACTGTGCATGGATTGCGGATTATTTAAAAAGAATAAATATCGATTTATCTAGACGATAAAGGAATATTAAAAATCTGTTCATTGGACGCGGGAAAGGGCAAGGCGCAACATCGTTTCCAAGGTTCGAGAAGGCCTTGAGACGCTGTACAAAGAGGGGTTCAGGAAGGGCTTGCGGGGGTTTAGCCCGACTTGAAAAGCAAGACACCTTGCCCGGCGTGCGCCGGGCAAGGTTTTACGGTCTTACAACAGCTTCACGCGACTAGAACAGTGGCAGCGAGTAGCTGACGATCAGGCGGTTTTCGTCCTGGGAACGGGTGTTCGCCAGGTCGGTGCGCCACATAGCGTTTTTCCAGGCAACGCCAAGGTTTTTCAGCGGGCCTTCTGGAATCACGTAAGCAACGGTGATGTCACGTTCCCACTCGGATTGACCGGTGATTTCAGTACGACCAGCGTTGGTGCCTACGGTGTCGATGTCGCTACCCTTGAGGTAAACGACACCAGCAGTCAGGCCAGGTACGCCGACTTTAGCGAAGTCGTAAGCGTAGCGAGCTTGCCAGGTACGCTCGCCGGCGCGGGCAAACTTCTGGATCTGCATGTCAGTCGTCAGGTAAGCCGACGAACCGTCGCCCTGGTTCAACCAAGGGAAGTCGCTGCTGCCGTTGCTGACCTGGTAACCACCACCGAAAGTGTGGCCGGCAACGGTGTACAGGAACAGGCCGCTGTACAGGTTGTTATCAACCTTACCTTTGCCGCCGCTGAAACCGTTGTAGTTACCGCTGCTGTAGTAAGCAGGGGTGTTGCCGTTTTTACCATCGTCGGAGCTGTTGAAATAACGCAGGTCAGACTTCAAAACGCCCGGGCCGATTGCCCAGTTGTGAGTCAGGCCCAGGAAGTGCTGCTTGTAGAAGTCTTCCAGGTTGCCGTAGTAGTACTGGGCGGTCAGGTCTTTGGTGAGTTTGTAGTCACCACCCGCATAGTAGAACTTGTTAACGAAAGTGCCTGTGTTGTAGTTGGAGCTACCGTTGGCACCACCAATCGACAGGTTTTCGTTGTTGCTGGAGTTACGACCCTTGGCCTTTTCCACCTGACCAGCAACCAAGGTCAAATCCTTGATGTCGTTGGTAGTGATCTGGCCACCTTGGAAGGTCTGCGGCAGCAGACGACCATCGTTGGTCACGATAACCGGCAACTTAGGCTGCAGGGTGCCCAACTTCAGTTCGGTTTGGGAGATCTTGACCTTGCCGGTCACGCCCAGGCTGGCGAAATCGTTAACAGCCGTGTTGCCATCGCTCGGGAACACAGTACCGCCAGATGCGGTGCCGTTGTAGTTACCGTGTTCAGCACGACTCGAATCCAGGCGCACGCCGTACAGGCCGATCGCATCAACGCCGAACTGAACGGTACCTTGGGTGTAACCCGAGATGAAACGCAGGTCGAAGCCTTGGCCCCATTCAGCGTTCTTGCTGCGGGTGTTCGAGGTCGACGATGGGTGGCCATCACGGTTATCGGTGTTGATGTAAAAGTTACGCGCACTCAGTGTGGCGTGGCTGTCTTCGATGAAACCGGCAGCGCCTGCTTGCTGAGCGATTACGCCCAAAGCTACAGACAGTGCCAAGGTGGACTTCTTCATGTACCGCTCCTCTCGTTTCTAATTTTTGTATTTCTTTGGTCTCGGGTCTGACGCCCTCGATCCACAGATGCGCGATTAGCACCGGATAGTGACTGACAAGTCAATCGTAACCTTGTGTGTCTACTACCTTCGTCTAACCACCGTTGATTTGGTCCCTGCAGGGTAATGAGTTTTTCATACACCCAAAAAGAATTATTTCATTCTTTTTCATACGATTCAGGAATAAGACTTTCCGTGACGTGGACAGGCCAGCATAGACCACTCGCCACACAAGCTAATTCCTAAAGGGTATTTGTTAGAGCTTTTTTAGATCGATTAGTGTGGCCGCGCTGTTGCATACGTCACCCACGATCAAAAAGGCGACGCCATCATGGCCAAAGGCACATCCTCCCGTCAATTTGTTACAGTTTTTGTGTCACTAATCGTTTCTTTTGCTGTCCAAGCCGCCCACTCGACGATTCAGGTGTTTGCAAGCGCCCACACTCTATCCATAGCCGCCCACCTGTTATCGGCGTCAGATCAAGAATGCTTAAACTTTAGTCGTGCGTGACGGCAGGCTCTTACACGAGCCTGCCCGGTGACTTGGGGGTAGGGTTCTACAAGGCCTTCTCGAAAATCTTCGAGTTACGCTGGTAGTTGTACAGCGAGGCCCGTGCCGAGGGCAGGCGATCCACGCTGCTCGGCACAAAGCCGCGCTCACGGAACCAGTGGGCAGTCCGCGTGGTAAGTACGAACAGCGTCTTCAACCCCTGCGCCCGCGCGCGGGTTTCGATACGCTCCAGCAGCTCGTCACCCCGCCCGCCATGGCGGTACTCCGGGTTCACCGCCAGGCATGCCAGCTCACCCGCGTCCGAATCGGCGATCTGATACAACGCCGCACAGGCGATGATCATGCCTTCGCGCTCCACCACGCTGAACTGCTCGATCTCACGCTCGAGCACTTCCCGCGAACGGCGCACCAGGATGCCCTGTTCTTCCAGGGGGCTGATCAGGTCGAGCAAGCCGCCGACGTCTTCAATCGCCGCCTCGCGCACCCGTTCGAATTGCTCCTGGGCCACCAGCGTGCCGCCGCCATCGCGGGTGAACAGTTCGGTGAGCAAGGCACCGTCTTCGGCGTAGCTGACAATGTGGCTGCGCCCTACCCCGCCCCGGCAAGCCTCGGCCGCTGCATCAAGCAATTCGGACTGGTAGTTGCTGCTGCCCAGGCGTTGCAGGTGTGCCGGTACTTGTTGCGGGCGCAATTCGCGGACCAGGCGGCCATTTTCATCGATCAGGCCGAGATCAGCGCCGAACAGCAGCAGCTTGTCCGCCCCCAGGTCGATGGCGGCGCGGGTGGCGACGTCTTCGCAGGCCAGGTTGAAGATCTCCCCCGTAGGCGAATAGCCCAGGGGCGACAGCAGCACAATGGAGCGCTCATCCAGCAGGCGATTGATGCCCTTGCGGTCGACCCGGCGCACTTCGCCGGTGTGGTGGTAATCCACGCCTTCAAGCACGCCGATAGGCCGCGCCGTCACCAGGTTGCCGCTGGCCACCCGCAGGCGCGAGCCCTGCATCGGCGACGAGGCCATGTCCATCGACAAGCGCGCTTCGATGGCGATACGCAGGTGGCCGACCGCGTCGATCACACACTCCAGCGTCGCGGCATCGGTGATGCGCATGCCTTCATGGTAAGTCGGGACCAGGCCACGCGCTTCAAGGCGCGCTTCGATCTGTGGGCGCGAACCGTGCACCAGCACCAGACGCACGCCCAGGCTGTGGAGCAGCACCAGGTCGTGGACGATATTGCCGAAGTTCGGATGATCCACACCGTCGCCGGGCAACATGACCACAAAGGTGCAGTCGCGGTGGGCGTTGATGTAGGGCGAAGCGTGACGAAGCCAATTAACGTAGTCGGGCATGGAACCTGGGCCTGTAATAAAAAGCAGCCGAAAAAGGATGAGTCGTGAAAACGCACAGCGGGCTGATGGTTATCGTCGGAACAGGCTTGGCGACACGCTCGCTCTCCTTATGTACGAATGGACAGGGGTTAATTTACGCAGGTTTCAGGCAGTAATGTTCGATCAGTTCCCGCAATAGACGCACTGTAGGCGTCAAGCGTGACATTTCGAGGTATTCGCCCGGTTGGTGGGCACAGGCGATGTCGCCAGGGCCGAGCACCAGGGTTTCACAACCAAGGCGCTGAAGATAAGGCGCTTCGGTGCCGAACGCTACTGCTTCGGCACGATGCCCGGTCAATCGTTCCGCGACCCGCACCAACTCGGCGTCTTCGACCTGCTCGAACGGCGGCACTGCGGGGAATAACGGCGCGTAGTCGATCTTGACCTTATGGCGCTCGGCCAGGGGTTCGAGCTTTTGCCGGATCGCCGCACGCAGCACTGCGGGGTCCATGCCCGGCAAGGGCCGCAGGTCGAATTCCAGGGAGCATTGGCCACAGATGCGGTTGGGGTTGTCGCCACCATGGATACAGCCGAAGTTCATGGTCGGTTGCGGCACGCTGAATTGCGGGTTGCGGTACTCGCGCTGCCAGGCCAGGCGCAGGCCGCGCAGCTCGCCGATGGCGTCATGCATGGCTTCCAGGGCGCTGTGGCCCAGGCTTGGGTCCGACGAATGGCCGCTTTGGCCGAGAATGTCGATGCGCTCCATCATCACGCCTTTGTGCAGGCGGATCGGCTTGAGGCCGGTCGGTTCACCGATTACCGCCGCCCGGCCCAGCGGGCGCCCGGCTTCGGCCAATGCTCGGGCACCGGACATGGAGCTTTCTTCATCGCAGGTGGCGAGGATCAGCAACGGTTGCTTGAACGGTTGGTCCAGCAGCGGCAACACCGCTTCAATCGCCAGCGCGAAAAAACCCTTCATGTCGCAACTGCCCAATCCTACCCAGCGGCCGTCGACTTCCGTCAGCTTGAGCGGATCGGTCTTCCACAACGCAGCGTCATAAGGAACGGTGTCGCTATGGCCGGCCAATACCAGGCCGCCGGGGCCTGTGCCAAAGCTGGCCAGCAGGTTGAATTTGCCGGGGCTGACCGGTTGGATGTCAATGGAGAACCCCAGGTCGCCCAACCAACCGGCGAGCAAATCGATCACCGGTCGGTTGGTCTGGTCGAGAGACGCCTGGGTGCAACTCACCGAAGGCGCGGCAATCAGCGCGGCGAACTGCTCTTTCATGGACGGTAACGGCATACGCGGTCTCCCTACTTCCCGGATGAGCCCCACTATAGAGGCATCTGCACGAGACAATAAACCGTTGCGGCGCGTTGCCGGGCTCAGTCCTGTACACTGCACGACCTTGGCAGCCACTCTTTTCCCCGGCTGCGCTCCCGATCCTGGATTTTCCGGCCATGCAGAAAGAAACCGAAATCAAGCTCCGCGTCAGCCGCGAAACACTCGCCGCGCTGCGTGAGCACCCGCTACTGAAAAAACGCAACAAAAGTGGCTGGGAACGCCGTGAGTTGATGAACCAGTACTTCGACACCCCCGAGCGTGACCTGGCCCAGGCCAAAGTCGCCCTGCGCCTGCGCAAGGACGGTGACGAGATTATCCAGACCCTCAAGACCCGTGGCCAAAGCGTCGCCGGCCTGTCGGAACGCAATGAGTACAACTGGGACCTGCCCAAGGCCAAGCTCGACGTAAAGAAACTCGACGGCGACTGCTGGCCCGAGCAACTGGCCGAGCTGGACAAAAAGACCCTCAAGCCGATCTTCACCACCGACTTCGTGCGCGAGCGCGCCGAAATCGCCTGGGGCCGTGGCAAGGCCAAGGTGGTGATCGAAGCCGCCCTGGACCTGGGCCATGTGGTCGTGGGTAAGCAGAAAGAAGAAATCTGCGAGCTGGAACTCGAACTGCGCGAAGGCGAGCCGGCTGCGCTGCTGGAGTTGGCCGCCGAACTGGCCGCCACCCTCGCGCTGATGCCGTGTGACATCAGCAAGGCCGAGCGCGGCTACCGCCTGTACGACGCCAGCAGCTACTCCCTGAGCCTGCCGGCGCCGCAGATCCACGCCGAAATGCCGCTGGACGACGCCTTCGCCGCAATCATGTGGCACCTGCTCGGCAGCAGCCAGCGCCTGGCAGAGCAATACCGCTTCAATGGCCACTGGCGTCTGCTGCAGGACTGGGTCGACAACCTCGGCGAACTGCGCGCCCTGATCGGCAGCCTCGGCCAGGCCGCGCCGCGTCAATCCACCAGCGAACTGCGCAGCGCACTCGATGCGCTGCTGGAAGACTGGCGCCCGCTGGTCCAGGCCGGTGACGACGACGAAGACATCCGCAAAGCCGCACCCGAGCAGTTTGCCGAAGAATTGGACGACGTGCGCTGGGGCTTGTTCTCGCTGAACATGTCACGCTGGCTGATGGCCCGCACCTGGACTGCCGACCGCAACGTGCGCGGCAACCGCCAGGGCGCCGCGCAAATCACCAACTGGCTGCCGCGCCTGCTGGCTGACGATGCCGTCGCCCTGCAACTGCCGCGCTACCAGCAGCAACCGGAAGACCTGGCCGAGCAACTGCCGCGCATCGAACGCATCCAGGCCTGGCTGCACCATGCGCGTAACGTGGTGGACATTGCGGAACTGGATCGTTTGTACGGCGAGCTGAACAAGCTGGCGCAACTGGCCAACCAGCCGATCACCGACGAGTCGCTGGATGCGCGCATGCATCAGGCGATTGCGGTGTATCAGAACCGTGCCTGGAAGACCCTGCTGCGCCTGTAATATCGCCATCGGGGGCCTAGCCCCCGATGAGGCCGATCCTGTCAGCGCAATACTGGCAGGCTGGTGGTCGACTTGATCTCGGACAGCGCCACGATCGAGTTGACCTCCTGAATCCCCGGCACCATCGATAACTTCTCGAAGAAAAACCGCTCGTACGCCTCAATGTCCGACGTCACGATGCGTAGTAGAAAGTCCACCGCCCCCATCAGCACATAGCACTCCAGCACTTCCGGAAACCCACGAATCGCGTCGGTGAACTCGGTGAAGTTGGATCGGCCGTGGGCGTTGAGTTTGACCTCGGCAAAGATCTGCGTATTCAGGCCGATCTTCTTGCGATCCAGCAGAGTGACCTGGCCGCGAATCACTCCTTCTTCCTTGAGCCGCTGGATGCGTCGCCAGCACGGCGACTGGGACAGGCCGACCTGTTCGGCGATCTGCGCGCTGGAGAGCGAGGCGTCCTCTTGCAGCAGGGCCAGGATGCGGCGGTCGTAGGCGTCCAATTCGCTATGCATAAAAATACCTTAAAGGCTGTCTTTTCTGAATTGAACGATTCGATTAATCGCAAATCATGCCCATCTTAGATAAGAAATCTCCCGAAGCGAATGTAAAAATTTCTCCAGTCGAATCTGGAGAGTCAGCATGCATGCCGTCGAAACCACCCACCCTCTGACCCGCGTCGATGCGTGGGCTGCCAGCAGCACCCATTGCCAGGCGCATTACCGGATCGTCGCCGAGGCGGAGCCCGATGTGTTGTGTCGGGTACTCAACTATTTTGCGTTGCAGTTCCTGACACCGAGCCAGGTCAACGTGAGCCGCCAGGAAGACCTGCTGAACATCGATATCGTGATGGATAGCCTGAGCTGGCATCGCGCCCAAGTGATCGCCGAAAAGATTCGAAACCTGATCAGCGTGTGCACGCTGCATGTATGGCGCGCTGATTCCGTGGGGCCGGTGGCCGTGGCGGCAGCAGCTCGGTAAAGGCCTGCAACATACGCTGGGAGGAAGATATTCGGCGGCTGGCTAGCCTGAAATGTCGTCCGAGGCTACCCAGGAACACCTTCATGTCTGCTGATCACCGATTGGAACTGCATCAGTTGCTCCCGGCGCTGGTCGAGGGAGGGCTGATTGCTCCCGACATCGCGCAGCGCTTATCAGCGCTGCCCGCCGGCAATGCCCAGCACCCGTTGGAGTGCATCGCCGCCCATGGGCCTTCCCTGGAAACCCTGACCCAGTGGCTTGCCCAACATGTGGGGCAACCTTATTGGCGCATCGACCCGCTGAAGATCGATGTTGCAACGGTGGTGCCGCTGATGTCCCACGCATTTGCCCAACGCCACGCCATCCTTGCGGTGGCCGTGGACGCGCAGACCGTCACCGTTGCCAGCGCCCAGCCCCATGTCACCAGTTGGGAATCGGGACTGGCACAAGTGCTCCAGCGCTCGATCAGGCGCGTGGTTGCCAACCCCCAGGACATTCAGCGTTGTATCAGCGAATTCTACCGGCTGGCGAAGTCCGTCAGCGGTGCGGATCAAAAGGTCGCGGGGCCTGGCAACGTCGAGTTGCTCAACCTCGGCGCCAGCGACCAGGAGCCGGACGCCAACGACGCGCATATCGTCAATATCGTCGACTGGCTGTTGCAATACGCGTTCGCCCAGCGGGCCAGTGATATTCATATCGAGCCGTGCCGTGAACAAGGCCGCGTGCGCTTTCGCATTGATGGGCTGCTGCACGACGTCTATCAATTTCCACCCCAGGTGACGATGGCGGTGGTCAGCCGCCTGAAAAGCCTCGGGCGGATGAACGTCGCGGAAAAACGCAAACCCCAGGACGGCCGGGTCAAGACCAAAAGCCCTGCCGGCGCAGAAGTCGAGTTGCGGCTGTCGACCCTGCCCACCGCCTTTGGCGAAAAACTGGTGATGCGGATTTTCGACCCGCAGGTGCTGCTCAAGGACTTTGACGAGCTGGGCTTGTCGGCCGAAGACCAGCAGCGATGGCACGACATGACGCGCCACACCAACGGCATCATCCTGGTCACGGGGCCTACCGGTTCAGGCAAGACCAGCACCCTCTACACCACGCTCAAACACTTGGCGACCCGGGAGGTCAATCTTTGCACCGTGGAAGACCCGATCGAGATGGTCGAGCCGGCGTTTAACCAAATGCAGGTACAGCCCAATATCGACCTGACCTTCGCCAGCGGCATCCGAGCCCTGCTTCGCCAGGACCCCGACATCATCATGATCGGCGAGATCCGCGATCGGGAAACCGCCGAGATGGCGATCCAGGCCGCATTGACCGGGCATTTGGTGCTCTCGACGCTGCACACCAACGATGCGCCCAGCGCCATCAGCCGCTTGCAGGAACTGGGCATTGCTCATTATTTGATCAAGGCCACCTTATTGGGCGTAATGGCGCAGCGCTTGGTGCGCTTGCTGTGCCCTCATTGCAAGCGGGTGGCGGGCGATGCTCACGAAGCGGTAGGGTGTGCAGAATGTCGAAACAGCGGCTTTCGCGGGCGCGCCGGGGTCTACGAGATCATGGTGCTGAATGACTCGCTCAAGGCGCTGATCACGCCAGGCGCCGACGCGCAGTCCCTGCGCAGGGAGGCGGTGGCGCAAGGCATGTGCGGCCTGCGCATGGCCGGCGTGGGTAAAGTCAAGGCGGGGCTGACCACAATGGCCGAGGTATTGCGAGTGACGCCTGGGGATTCGGTAACAAATGCGTTGATTACGCCGTGCTGAAACCGTTCTTATCGGTGACAAGACCGTTACAATCCGCCGAACGTCGTTTAACTGACACCATCAGATAGGGAATCGCTATGCAGATCGGAACCGTACTGCTTCTTTTCGTGGGCCTGGCCATCGCCATCCTGTTCATGGGCTTCAAGGTGGTACCCCAGGGCTATCAGTGGACCGTCGAGCGCTTCGGCCGGTACACCAACACCCTCAAGCCGGGCCTGAACATCATCATCCCGGTCATGGACCGCATCGGCCGCAAGATCAACGTGATGGAAAGCGTGCTGGATATCCCGCCCCAGGAAGTCATCACCGCCGACAACGCCACCGTGCAGATCGACGCCGTGTGCTTCTTCCAGGTGGTCAATACCGCCCAGGCCGCCTACGAGGTCAACAACCTCGAACACGCTATCCGCAACCTGCTGCAAACCAATATCCGCACGGTGCTCGGCTCCATGGAGCTGGATGCCATGCTCAGCCAGCGTGACGGCATCAACGAAAAACTGCTGCGCACCGTCGATGAAGCCACGGCGCCGTGGGGCATCAAGATCACCCGGATCGAAATCAAGGACATCAGCCCGCCCGCCGACCTGATGGCCGCCATGTCCGGCCAGATGAAAGCCGAGCGGATCAAGCGTGCACAGATCCTGGAAGCCGAAGGCCTGCGGGCATCGGCGATCCTGACGGCCGAAGGCAAGAAACAGGCACAGATTCTTGAAGCCGAAGGTGGGCGCCAGGCCGCGTTCCTGGAGTCTGAAGCCCGTGAGCGTCAGGCAGAGGCTGAGGCCCGCGCGACCCAGGTGGTTTCCGAAGCGATTGCCACCGGCAACGTACAGGCCATCAACTACTTCGTCGCGCAGAAATACATCGATGCCCTTGGCAAATTGGCGTCGGCCAATAACAGCAAAGTGATCCTGATGCCGCTGGAAGCCAGCCAGGTGATCGGCGCTGTCGGCGGCATCGGCGAAATCGTCAAGGCAACCTTCGACAACAAGAAAGCCTGAGGCGATCGCCATGTGGGATTTCCTGCAGCATCTTTCGTTCTGGGATTGGCTCGCACTGGGTACAGTGCTATTGATTCTTGAAGTATTCGGCGCCGGTGGCTACCTGCTGTGGATGGGCATAGCTGCGGCAGCCGTGGGCGTGATCAAGTTTCTGGTGCCGCCGCTCGGGCTGGAGTGGCAACTGTTGCTGTTCGCTGTGCTGTCGATATTGACAGCGGTGTACTGGTGGAAACGCCAGCGCAGCAGTGCCAAAGCCAGTGACCAGCCGGGGCTCAACGAGCGTGGCTCGGAGCTGATCGGCCGTGTGTTCGTGGTGCATCAGGCGATTGTGGAGGGTCGGGGCAAGGTAAAAGTCGGTGACGGCGTCTGGATGGTAACCGGCCCTGACAGCCCTGTAGGCGCTCAAGTGCGTGTGGTGGGCCTGGATGGCGTGATCTTGAAGGTAGAAACTGTTTAGTCAGTGATGGAACTCGGCTGGGCTAACTGCAATCAAACGGTACAGATCACCCACCCGGAGTCACCCATCATGCGTCTTAAATATGCTGTCGCTACCCTCGCTGTGCTTTCCCTTCCTGTCGGTTCAGCCATGGCCGACAGTTTCTGGCGCAATGTCATCTCGTCGGGCGCCACGACCGGCTCGACCTACCTGACCTTCAAGGACCACAAACTGGTGGTTGCCGCACAAGACGACGCAGGCAGCTTCGTTGCCAGCGACGGCGGTATCCGCGGCCCGTACCTTGAAGCCGCCATGCAGAAAGTCCGCGCCGATAACCCTGGCCTGCAGGCCACGGATATGGAACTGGCCAACGCCATCCTGGCGAAAAACGCTATCGCCGCCGAGTAAAACCGCCGGTTAAAACAGCCGCTCCCTGGGAGCGGCTTTTTTGTGCCGCTTTTCTTCCTACAGCAAAGACTGATGAGTTGACGATTGAACAGGAGAAGTCCTCTCGATCACTGCACTCGCCCGACGACAAGCTATCGATTCCACCCTTCCCCTCAGTGAATCGATAACCATGCGAAAACTATCTTCCTTTCTGTTCCTCACTGCTATTGCAACGCCTTATGCACAGGCAGAGGCCTGGTACGGCTCGGCAAAATTCAACAGTGCACGCCAGAATCTATCCAGCGCACTGTTGACCAGCCCGCGCGTCAACGAACGAGTGGAAGCGCCTGATAGCACTAAAACATTCACCGGATCCTACGCGGTAGGTTATGCCTTCGCCAATGGCTGGCGCGCGGAAGGGGAATACACCCTCTCCGGCAGCTCGACCTTCGACTCCTTCTGGTCGCCCTTCAATGCCAACGTCAACCGTCTTGAAGCGGACAGCCAGCGCTTGATGGTCAACGGCTATAAAAACATACCGCTCACCCATTGGCTCTCGTTCTACGGCATGGCGGGGATGGGCGTCGCGCAAATTGATGCCGAGGGTTTTCAGAGCAATGACACCCGTCGCTTTGCCAGCCACCGCCAATATAATTTTGCCTACAGCGTAGGCTTGGGCCTGGATGCCAAGGTCAACGACCGCATTGCCTTTGGCACAGGTTGGCGCTACGTGGACATGGGCCGTATCGAGACCGGCTACAACACCTTCACCAACCGGATAAACGCTCGTGATGAACAGCTCAAGGGCAAGCTCAAGGAGCAGAGTGTGTTCTTTGAAACCCGTGTGTACTTCTGACCGGCAACAGGACATGCCGCCGTTCAAGCGGCACTTCCGTATCCGTGGCATGACGATTCATTCACAGGCGACAGGCTATATTCAGTCTAACCGTGCCACCATGCCGGGACTGAACCCTCGCTTACTCATCGCCAATCTGAAACGGATGCCTTCGTCGTCATGAGCCAACAGCCCTTTCTGCCGTTCTCCAAACCTACCATCGATGAAGCCACCATCTCGGCGGTCGGCGATGTACTGCGCTCGGGCTGGATCACCAGCGGACCGAAAGTGCAGGCTTTCGAGGCGCAGCTATCGGAATACTTTGGCGGCCGGCCAGTGCGCACCTTCAACTCAGGCACTTGCACCATGGAGATCGCCTTGCGTATCGCCGGTATCGGGCCCGGCGATGAAGTCATCACCACACCGATCTCCTGGGTCGCAACAGCCAACGTGATCCTGGAAGTAGGCGCCACGCCGGTGTTCGCCGACATCGACCCGGTCACCCGCAATATCGACCTGGCCCAGGTGGAAGCCGCAATCACCCCGCGCACCAAGGCGATCATCCCGGTGTACCTGGCCGGCCTGCCCCTGGACATGCCGATGCTGTACGCACTGGCCAACAAGTACAACCTGCGCATCGTCGAAGACGCCGCCCAGGCCCTGGGCTCCAGTTGGGATGGCGAACGCATCGGTTCCACCGGGGACTTTGTATCGTTCAGCTTCCAGGCCAACAAGAACATCACCTCTTCCGAGGGCGGTTGCCTGGTGTTGAACAATGCCGAAGAAGCCCGCCTGGCGGAAAAATACCGCCTGCAGGGCGTCACCCGCACCGGCTTCGACGGCCTGGACGTGGATGTACTGGGCGGCAAGTTCAACATGACCGACATCGCTGCAGCCATCGGCCTGGGGCAGTTTGCCCACATCGAGAAGATCACCGCCCATCGCCAGCATCTGGCCCGGCACTACTTCAAATGTTTCGGCAGTGATTTCGAGGAAAAGTACGGCGCGCAACTGCCGCCGGCCGACTTCGAAAACAGCAACTGGCACCTGTTCCAGTTGGTGCTGCCGGAGCGCCAAGACGGGCTGCCCGCCCGCGCCACCTTCATGGAGAAAATGCAGGCACAGGGTGTTGGCATTGGCTATCACTACCCGCCGATTCACCTGCTGAGCCTGTATCGGGCACAGGGGTTCAAGGAAGGTATGTTCCCGGTAGCGGAAAAGGTTGGACGTTTGATCGTGTCGTTGCCG
Source organism: Pseudomonas sp. GV047 (assembly GCF_003058245.1). Taxonomy (NCBI): domain Bacteria; kingdom Pseudomonadati; phylum Pseudomonadota; class Gammaproteobacteria; order Pseudomonadales; family Pseudomonadaceae; genus Pseudomonas; species Pseudomonas sp. GV047. The sequence goes on from NZ_QCWA01000002.1 coordinate 261,722, forward strand.
ATGTTCACGGCGATGACAGAGGCAGATGTGGAGCGGTCGGTGGCGGCGGTAAAGGCGGTCCTGAAGGCGGACTGAACACTCGTGGCCCTGCACGGTTGAATGTGGGAGGGAGCAAGGCCCCTCCCACAGGGGTCTAGCGTTTACTCGCCGATGACCGCCTTGTAGCCAGCCGCATCCAGCAGCTTTTCCAGATCAGCCGGGTTGCTTGGCTTGAGCTTGAAGATCCACGCGCCGTAAGGGTCGGAGTTCAGCAGCTCAGGGCTGCCACCCAGCTCTTCGTTGACGGCAATCACTTCACCGGCAACCGGGGCGTAGATATCCGAAGCAGCCTTCACCGACTCAACCACACCTGCCTGGCCTTCGGCTTCAAACGTAGCGCCGACTTCGGCCAACTCAACAAACACCACATCACCCAAAGCTTCCTGAGCATGATCGGAGATCCCGACGGTCACCGTACCGTCAGCTTCCAGACGGGCCCATTCGTGACTTTCGGCAAAACGCAGGTCGGCAGGGATATCGCTCATAGTCTGTGTCCTCAAGAAGAAATGTCAGCAGCCATTGGCCTGCCGGAAATAGTTAGATCAAGGTTTTGCCATGGCGCACGAAGGTCGGTTTGACCACTCGAACCGGGTACCACTTGCCGCGGATTTCCACTTCGGCCCGATCGGCAGTCGCCGTCGGTACACGCGCCAGGGCAATGGATTTGCTCAGCGTAGGAGAGAAACTACCACTGGTGATCTCCCCTTCGCCAACATTGGCGATGCGAACCACCTGGTGAGCGCGTAAAACCCCACGTTCTTCCAGTACCAGCCCGACCAGTTTGAACTGCACACCGGCGGCCAACTCTGCTTCCAGCGCCGCTCGCCCAATGAAATTGCGCTCGGCAGGTTCCCAGGCAATGCTCCAGGCCATGTTGGCCGCCAGGGGCGAAACGTCCTGGTGAATATCCTGGCCGTACAGGTTCATGCCGGCTTCCAGCCGCAGGGTGTCCCGCGCGCCGAGGCCAATGGGGGAAATACCCGCACCGACCAGATCGTTGAAAAACCCCGGCGCCTGATCGGCAGGCAGGACAATTTCCAGGCCGTCTTCGCCGGTGTAACCCGTGCGGGCGATAAACCAATCGCCGTCGGCATGCCCTTCAAAGGGCTTGAGCTGGTGGATCAGGGTACCGCGAGACTGGGTGACCAGCTCGGCAATCTTCTGCCGGGCATGGGGACCTTGAATGGCGAGCATGGCCAACTCGGGCCGCTCATGCAGGTGCACCTGATAGCTGCCAAGTTGCGCCTGGATCCAGGCCATGTCCTGGTCTCGGGTGGCGGCGTTGACCACCAGCCGATATCCGGTCTCGGTGCGATAGACAATCATATCGTCCACCACGCCACCCTGCTCATTGAGCATGGCGCTGTACAACGCACGGCCACAGCCATGCAAACGCTCGACATCATTGGCCAGCAGGTGCTGGAGCCATTCCTTGGCCTGGGGGCCGGTGATATCGATCACGGTCATATGAGATACATCGAACACCCCGCAGTCGCGCCGCACCTGATGGTGCTCCTCAACTTGCGAGCCGTAGTGCAAAGGCATATCCCAACCGCCAAAATCGACCATTTTCGCGCCGAGGGCGAGATGCAGGTCATACAGAGGCGTACGCTGTCCCATGGGTTTCTCCTTCCGGGCTTGGCGAAGGTGCGCAGCGCCGTTGCCCGTGCCGGACACCTTGAATGACAAGGCCTGCAGCCACGTACAGCGACTCGATCCGAAGGACGGACCGCACCGAATGCCGCGCATTGTAGCCGCAAGCCGTAGGACTGGCACCTAACCGATTGGTCGGGCGGAGCGTCGGATCAGCCCGATGACCGGCAGCAGCCCCACCAGCACCAGCGTCAAGGCCGGCAGAGAAGCCCGCGCCCACTCGCCTTCGCTGGTCATTTCAAAGATCCGCACCGCCAGGGTGTCCCAGCCGAACGGGCGCATCAGCAGGGTTGCGGGCATTTCCTTGAGCACGTCGACGAACACCAGCAGTGCTGCACTCAGGGTGCCGGGCAGCAACAGCGGCAGATACACTTTGCAAAACAGTCGCGGCCCACTCACGCCCAAACTGCGGGCAGCTTCCGGCAACGAAGGCCGGATGCGCGCCAGGCTGTTTTCCAGCGGCCCGTAGGCCACGGCCAGAAAGCGCACCAGATACGCCAGCACCAGCGCCGACAGACTGCCCAGCAACAATGGCTTGCCCGCCCCGCCGAGCCAGCCGGACAGCGGCACCACCAGCTCACGGTCCAGGTAACTGAACGCCAGCATGATCGACACCGCCAGCACCGAGCCCGGCAAGGCATAGCCGACATTGGCCAGGCTGATACCGGAGCGAATCGCCCGGGTCGGCGCCAGGCGGTTGGCGAAGGCCAGTACCAGCGCCACGCTGACCGTGATCAGCGCCGCGATGCCACCCAGGTAGAGGGTATGGACGATCAGGCCCGAATAGCGCTCATCCAGGTCGAACCGGCCGCGCTGCCAGAACCAGGCGACCAATTGCAGCATCGGGATGACAAAGGCACAGGCAAACACCAATCCACACCAGGCACTGGCAGCCGCCGCCTTGAACCCGCGCAAGTGGTACAGCGCCTTGCCCCGTGGCCGTTCATTGCTGGATCGACTGGCGCCCCGGGCACGCCGTTCGCCATACAGCACCAGCATCACCACCAACAGCAACAGGCTGGCCAGTTGGGCCGCGCTGGACAGGCTGAAAAAGCCGTACCAGGTCTTGTAGATCGCGGTCGTGAACGTATCGAAGTTGAACACCGACACCGCACCGAAATCCGCCAGTGTCTCCATCAGTGCCAACGCCACCCCGGCTCCTATCGCCGGCCGCGCCATGGGCAGGGCCACATGCCAGAATGCCCGCAAGGGCGACTGTCCCAGCACCCGCGCCGCCTCCATCAGGCCCTTGCCCTGGGCGAGGAATGCGCTGCGCGCCAACAGGTACACGTAGGGATAGAACACCAGCACCAGCACGATGATCACACCGCTGGTGGAGCGCACCCGCGGCAGGCGCAAGCCGGTGCCGAACCACTCGCGCAGCAGGGTCTGCACGGGGCCTGAAAAATCCAGCAGGCCCACAAACACGAAGGCCAGCACATAGGCGGGAATGGCAAAGGGCAGCATCAACGCCCAGTCGAGCCAACGCCGGCCGGGGAACTCGCAGAGGCTGGTGAGCCAGGCGAGGCTGACGCCCAACAGGGTTACACCGACGCCGACGCCCAGCACCAGGGTCAGGGTGTTACCCAGCAGGCGGGGCATCTGGGTTTCCCACAGGTGGGACCAGATTTGCGCGTCGATGCTTTGCCAGGACAGCAACAGCACGCTCAGCGGCAGCAGCACCAGGGCGGCGACGCTGAAGACCGGCAGGTACCAGCGGCGTTGGGCGGGGTGGGCCAAGGGTGGGTTCTCAATAATGAAATCTTCAAATCACCACAATCCAATGTGGGAGGGGCTTGCCCCCGATGGCGGTGGATCAGTCAACGATGAGTAGACTGACACTCCGACATCGAGGGCAAGCCCCCCTCCACATTTGGATCTGCGGCGTCCTACAAATTGTACTTAGTTCCAGCCCGCCCGATCCATCAGGCGAATGGCTTCAGCCTGGCGCTTGCCCGCCACTTCCACCGGCAATGTATCCGCCACGAACTTGCCCCAGGTCGCCACTTCAGCCGACGGCGGTACCGCCGGGTTGGCCGGGAATTCCTGGTTCACGTCGGCAAAGATCTTCTGCGCCTCAGGCGTGGTCATCCACTCCACCAATGCCTTGGCGGCTTCCGGGTGTGGCGCGTGTTTGGTCAAGCCGATGCCCGACAGGTTCACATGCACGCCACGGTCGCCCTGGTTCGGCCAGAACAGCTTCACCGCCAGGTCCGGCTTCTGCTTGTGCAGACGGCCGTAGTAGTAGGTATTGACGATACCCACGTCGCATTGCCCGGCGTTGATCGCCTCCAGCACCGCAATGTCATCCGAGAATACGTCGGTAGACAGGTTATTCACCCAGCCCTTGACGATTTCTTCGGTCTTGGCCGCGCCGTGGGTTTCGATCAGGGTGGCCGTCAGCGACTGGTTGTAGACCTTTTTCGCCGTGCGCAGGCACAGGCGGCCTTCCCACTGTTTGTCGGCCAGGGCTTCGTAGGTGGTCAGGTCACCCGGTTTGACCCGGTCGGTGGAGTACGCGATGGTCCGCGCGCGCAGGCTCAAACCGGTCCAGGCATGCGCCGAAGAGCGGTATTGCAGGGGAATGTTCTTGTCGATTACCGGGGAGGTGAACGGTTGCAGAATGCCCATTTGCTCGGCCTGCCAGAGGTTGCCGGCATCCACGGTGAGCAGCAGGTCGGCGGTGGCGTTTTCGCCCTCGGCCTTGATGCGCTGCATCAGCGGCGCTTCCTTGTCGGTGATGAACTTCACCTGGACACCGGTCTTTTGGGTGTAGGCGTCGAACACCGGTTTGATCAGTTCGTCGATACGCGAGGAGTAGACCACCACTTCGTCGGCTGCCTGCACGGAGGTGCTGCCGATCAGGGTGAATGCCAGGGCAGTCAGGAGGCGCTTGGGTGCCAACATGGGTGCGGTCTCTCATTTGCAAAATAAGCGCAAATGATAGGGACTCACATTTGGTAACGCTCGGCGGAGCCGTTACCAAATGTTGCACAAACCTGTCAGGGCTTGGCCAGGTCCGGCAGATCCCCGCTCAACCCGAGGGCCTGGCGCACAAACACGGCCTTGGCCTCGGGCATCTGGTCGACCATCTTCAACCCGGCATTACGCAACCAGCGCAGCGGCAGTTGATCGGCCTGGAACAGGCGCTCAAAGCCTTCCATCGCCGCCATCAGGGCCAGGTTATGGGGCATTCGTCGGCGCTCGTAACGGCTGAGCACCTTCACATCGGCCAGACGTTCACCGCGCTCGGTGGCCGACAACAACACTTCGGCCAGCACCGCCGCATCGAGGAAACCCAGGTTGACGCCCTGCCCGGCCAATGGATGGATGACATGGGCGGCGTCGCCGATCAATGCCAGGCCCTCGGCCACATAGCGTTTGGCGTGGCGCTGACGCAAGGGTACGCACACACGCGGATCGGCGCTGACCACGCTACCGAGGCGCCCTTCAAAGGCGCGCTCCAGTTCACGGCAGAAGCTTTCATCATCCAGCGCCATCAGGCGTTCGGATTCAACCGGCGTAGTCGACCAGACGATCGAGCACCAATCTTGCTGCCCGTCCCGCTCCAGCGGCAAAAACGCCAGCGGGCCGGTGTCGGTAAAGCGTTGCCAGGCCGTGCGCTGGTGCGGCTGGCTGCTGCGCACGCTGGTAACGATGGCGTTATGCAGGTAGTCCCATTCACGGGTCGCGGTGCCGGTCAGGCGGCGCACGGCGGAGTTGGCGCCATCGGCGGCCACCACCAGCGGCGCGCGCAATTTTCGGCCATCGGCCAGGGTCAGCAGCCAGTCATCGCCGGAGCGGCGCATCTGCTCCAGGCGCGCATTCGCCAGCAGGCCCAGGTCGCAGTCGTGCAGACGCTCGAGCAAGGCATCCTGGACCACGCGGTTCTCGACGATATGCCCGAGCACTTCGGCATGCACACTGGCCGCCGAAAAGTGGATCTGCCCGGTGCCGCTGCCGTCCCACACCTGCATCTCGCCGTACGGGCTGGCGCGTCGTTCAACGATGCCATCCCACACACCGAGGCGCTCGAGGATGCGCTGGCTGGCCGCCGACAAGGCACTCACACGGGGTTCGAAGGCCGCCGCGCGGTCGAACGGCTTGACGCTCAGCGGGCTGCCGTCGAGCAGCAGCACTTGCAGGCCGCTGCCTTGCAATGCCAGCGCCAGGGCGCTTCCGACCATTCCGGCCCCGACAATCAGCACATCTGCGCGCATGTCCATGCTTTAAGCCTGTCTCGCTGGCGGCTTGCACCGCACGTAAAAGGATTGATGAGTCTCACGCATCGGGACGCGTCCCCAGGCCCATGGCCTGACGGGCGAACCAACGCTTGGCCGGTGGCAGCAGGTCCAGGCCCAGCAGGCCCATATTGCGGCCCAGGGCGACCAGCGGTTGCGCGCTGCCAAACAGCCGCGTGACCTGGTCGGAGAAACCCACGGTCAACTTCTGATCCATGCGCTGACGCTCGCGATAAGCCTGCAACGTCGCCAGGTCGCCCGGCACCGCCGGCCCGGCCAACAGGGCCTCGGCCAAGGCGTGCGCATCACGCAGGGACAGGTTGAACCCCTGCCCGGCAATCGGGTGCAGGCTGTGGGCGGCATTGCCGAGGATCGCCAGGTGCGAGCGCACTTGCTCTTCGGCTTCCACCAGGGTCAACGGATACAGATGACGGGCGCCGACTTGCTTGAGGGTGCCCAGGCGGTAGCCGAACACGCCCTGCAACTCGCTCAGGAAGCTGCGTTCATCGAGATTTGCCAGGCGCTGTGCGTCCATGCCGATACGGGTCCATACCAGTGCGCAACGGTTGTCCGGCAGCGGCAGCAGGGCCATCGGGCCTTCATCGGTGAAACGCTCGAACGCTTCGCCGTTGTGGGCTTCGCTCGGGGTGATGTTGGCGATCAGTGCGCTCTGGTTGTACGGGCGGGTTCTCACGCCAATGCCCAATTGCTCGCGCAGGCCGGAGCGGCCGCCGTCGGCGAGCACCGCGAGGTCGCATTCCAGCACGGTTTCATCGTTGAGGGTCAGGCGGTAGCCATCGGGCAGCGGCTCCAGGCGTGTGACTTCCGCCGGGCAGCGCCAACTCACCACGTCCTTGTCCAGGCCTTGCCACAGGCATTGGCCGAGCCAGGCGTTTTCCACCACGTAACCGAGGGCCGGCACGCCCTCCTCCATGGCGGACAGTCGCGCGGTGGAGAAGCGTCCGCGGTCCGACACATGGATCTGCTTGATCGGCTCGGCGCGGCGCGAGATCTGCTGCCACAGGCCCAGGCGCTGATAAATCTGCCGGGCGCCGTAGGACAGCGCCGAAGACCGCGCGTCGTAGCTCGGCTGGTAGCTGTCGCCGGGCGCGAAGGGTTCGATCAGCACGATCTTCCAGCCACGCGCCTTGGCCCCGGCCTGCAACGCCAGCGCCAGGCTCGCGCCCACCAGGCCGCCACCAATAATCGCCAGGTTGACCCGGCTCATCGGGCGGCCGCCATCAGGGCTTCGATTTCGGCGACGCCCTTGGGGGCGCCGCCGGTCAGGATTTCACAGCCTTGCTTGGTCACCACCACGTCGTCCTCGATACGTACACCAATGCCACGCCATTTTTTCGCGACGGTCTGGTTATCCGGCGAGATATAAATGCCCGGTTCCACCGTCAGCGCCATGCCAACTTCCAGTACACGCCATTCGCCGCCCACCTTGTACTCGCCCACATCATGCACATCCATCCCCAGCCAATGGCCGGCGCGGTGCATATAGAAGGGTTTGTAGGCTTCACTGGCGATCAGCTCGTCGACGTCGCCCTTCAGCAACCCCAGCTTCACCAGTCCGGCAGTGATGACCTGCACCGTCGCCTCGTGGGCCTGGTTCCAATGTTTGTTCGGCGCGATCTCGGCAAAGGCGGCTTCCTGGGAAGCCAGCACGATTTCATAGATCGCCTTCTGTTCCGGCGAAAATTTGCCATTGACCGGCCAGGTGCGCGTGATGTCGCTGGCGTAACAGTCGATTTCGCAACCGGCATCGATCAGCACCAGGTCGCCGTCCTTAAGCACGGCGTCATTCTGCTGGTAATGCAGGATGCAGCTGTTGCGCCCGGTGGCGACGATGGAGCCATAGGCCGGCATCTTCGCGCCGCCCTTGCGGAATTCGTAATCCAGTTCGGCTTCCAGGCTGAACTCATGCAAGCCGGCGCGGCTGGCCTGCATGGCCTTCACATGGGCCGCGCAGGAAATTCGCGCGGCCTCGCGCATCACCTTCACTTCTGCCGCCGATTTATACAGGCGCATGTCGTGGAGCAGATGATCCAGGGCAACAAACTCGTTCGGTGGCTGGGCGCCAAGGTGCGCTTTGGAGCGGATGACGTTGATCCACTCCATCAGGTGCCGATCGAATTCGGCGTTGCTGCCCATGGCCGAATACACCCGGTCGCGGCCTTCGATCAGGCCGGGCAGGATGTCGTCGATATCGGTGATGGGGAAGGCATCGTCGGCGCCAAAGTCACGGATGGCGCCTTCGGTACCGGCACGCAGGCCGTCCCACAATTCGCGCTCGGCATTGCGTTCGCGGCAGAACAGCACGTACTCGCCATGCTGGCGACCGGGCATCAGCACGATCACCGCTTCCGGCTCGGGGAAGCCGCTCAGGTACTGGAAGTCGCTGTCCTGGCGATAGACGTGCTCCACATCGCGATTGCGGATCGCCACGGCGGCAGCCGGCAGGATCGCGATGCTGTTGGGTTCCATCTGCGCCATGAGCGCCTTGCGACGCCGGGTGTATTCCGCTTTGGGGATATGGATCATGGGCAGATGGGCTTCCTTTTCTTAGTGCAGCGAAGGCTTGGGTGCAGCAGGCTCAGCGGACTTCCTGGTCTCGGTGAACAGCAGCAATGGCGCGACGCGCAGGTATTCCATGACTTCCATGTAGTCGCCTTCGCCGTCTTCGGACTCTTCCAGGGCATCTTGCACCTGGGAGATGGCCGCCAGGTCCTGCAGCACTTCCTTGGCGTCGGTGCTCAGTTCCAGGCCGCCGGCGTTCACGCCGAAACCGTGGAGGAAGCCCTGGCACCATTGGCCCAGTGCGGCGGCGCGTTCGGGGAGCGGTGCATCGTCGGTCGGCAGCAGCAGGACCACGGTGACGTCATCACCGGTCAGTTCGCCCTTGACCATCTCTTGCAGGCCGATCAGCGCGTTGCGCACGTTGTCGGTCGGTTCGGTTTCCAGCAGCTCGGCCACATCGGCCAGCCAGTTGTCGGCATCAAAGCCAACACCGGTGCAACTGCGGCCGAGCAGCACGCCATGCAGCTCGGCGGGCGAGCAAGGATGGCCGCTGGTGCTCAGCAGTTTGGAAAAAGCATCGTACGGGGAGTTCTGAATGGGCATGGTGAGCTAGGCGCCAGACGGCGCAATGTCTAGAATGGAGCGCTGTATCCTAGCACCGGCAGACGTACCAAGACTATCGAGGGCGTCAGATCGTTTATCCTGCAGTTGCCATTCATCAGACAAATCCAGTGGAACCCAATGGAAGACACCGACCTGCAAGCGCTGATGGCCAGACTCGAATTGCTAATTACTCGGGTCGAGCAACTTAAGAGTCAAAACGGACTCCTATTAGCTCAGGAAAAGACCTGGCGCGAGGAACGCGCTCACCTCATTGAAAAAAACGAAATCGCCCGGCGTAAGGTCGAATCGATGATTTCGCGCCTGAAGGCCCTGGAGCAAGACTCATGAGTTCAAGCAATAGCGTCACCGTGCAGATCCTCGACAAAGAATATTCGATCATCTGCCCCCAGGAAGAGCGCAACAACCTGGTGAGCGCCGCCCGCTACCTGGACGGCAAGATGCGTGAAATCCGCAGCAGCGGCAAAGTCATCGGTGCCGACCGCATCGCCGTAATGGCCGCCCTGAACATTACCCACGACCTGCTGCATAAGCAGGAGCGCCCTGACGTACAGGCCAGCGGCTCGACGCGCGAGCAGGTGCGCGACCTGCTCGAACGCGTCGACCTGGTGCTTTCCAGCGACACAGAGCAACCCAAGGGCTGATTGCCGCGACTGTTTAAGGTATACTCGCCCCACTCCCTGGCGTGCTTGCCAGTCGGCGATGTCCCGGAGCCGATTCGCACTACCCTGGAAGTTGCACGTTGGGCTGGTGTGCATGTCCGCTAGACGGAAAGCCTTAAAGCCTACTGCTTCTTCCACCTTGAACTTTCGGGTTCAAGGGCTGAGTCGACAGCGGCTCTGTCGGGGAGCCTGAATTCCAGAACTCAATGCCAGTCCCCGGACTGGCATTGTTTTATGAGCCGAAAAACCATGAACGAGCCTGCGCCGCTTTCCCGTCCGCACCTTCGACGCATGTTGCGCAAAGCCCGCCGCGCCCTCACGCCCAGCGAGCAGCGCCAGGCCGCCCATGGCCTGTATCGGCAACTGGCACAGCACCCGCTGTTTCGCCGGGCCAAACATATTTCCCTGTATCTACCGACGGACGGTGAAATCGATCCGCGCCTGCTGCTGCGTGCGGCACAGCGCCGGGGCAAGGCCACTTACCTGCCGGTGCTCAGCGCCTGGCCACGGACCAAGATGGTGTTCCAGCGCGTGAAGCCTGGGGAAACGCTGCTGCCCAATCGCTTTCGCATTCTGGAGCCACGGGTCAATGCCAGGCGCCAGCGCAAGGTATGGGCGCTGGATCTGGTGTTGCTGCCGTTGGTGGGGTTCGATGATACCGGTGGCCGCCTGGGCATGGGCGGCGGTTTCTACGACCGCAGCCTCGCCTATCTGGCACGCCGCAAAAGCTGGCGCAAGCCGGCGCTGCTGGGCCTGGCCCATGAATGTCAGAAGGTCGATCGATTGGCACAGGCCAGCTGGGATGTGCCGTTGGCTGGCACCGTTACCGACAGGCAGTGGTATGTCGCAGAAACGCCGCAGGAAGCTACGGCGCCTTGAAGAAGGGTCAGCGCTTGAAGGGTTGCGGCTGCTGCTGAGTCAGTTCAACTGGCGCATCGGTCTTGTTCGACCACAAGCTTTGCGCATACCCGGTGGTCACGACGCCCAGACCAAACAAAATCACCAATATCCATAGTAAATCCGGTTTACGTTGCATCGATTGCCCCCCTTCAGGCATCTCGTACACGATGACAACAACGTTCCAAAGTAGTCCGTTGCAGCTGCGTCAAGCTTAAAATCCCGGCATTCTGCGATAACGTGAACCAACACGCAAACCTTGACGCCAACCGACTGTCGGTTTGTCATCAAATTGCCTGACAACTTGCCCACTGCTTTTTCAGGAGCGCAAAAATGGCCTACTGGCTGATGAAATCCGAGCCCGACGAACTCTCCATCAACGGCCTGGAAACGCTGGGCGAAGCGCGCTGGGACGGGGTACGCAACTACCAGGCACGCAACTTCCTGCGCGCCATGGCGGTGGGTGACCAATTTTTCTTCTACCACTCCAGTTGCCCCGAGCCCGGCATTGCCGGCATCGGCAAGATCATCGCGGCCGCCTATCCGGACCCTACCGCGCTGGAACCGGACAGCCATTACTTCGACGCCAAGGCCACCCCGGAGAAAAACCCGTGGAGCGCGATCAATGTCGCGCACGTCCAGACCTTTCCCAAGGTGCTGGGCCTGGGCTACCTGAAACAGCAAACCGCCCTCGCCGAATTGCCCCTGGTACAAAAAGGCAGTCGCTTGTCCGTGATGCCGGTCACGGCAGAGCAATGGGCGGCGGTGCTGGCACTGCGCTGACCAGAACCCTGCGGTCACGCTCCCGGCGCATGCATCTGCACCTGAACCGGGTTAGGCTTGCGCTTCATTTGACCGGCATCAACGCCCCTCGGGCTGCCTCGGTCAAACTAGGACGCTAACGCCGCAGGATGCACCCATGTCGATCACGCCCCGCTCCTCCCACCTGTTTGCCGCTTTGTTGATTGCCTTGTTGCTCGCCGCCGGCGGCTTCGGTTACTGGAAGTCCACCCAGGATCGCCTGCCCGAAGGCTTGGGAATGGGCAACGGCCGCCTGGAATCCACCGAAGTGCAGATCGCCGCCAAGATCCCCGGCCGCCTGGCCGAGGTGCGGGTGGATGAAGGTGACAAGGTGCTCAAGGGCCAGTTGCTGGCGCGCATGGACACCCGCACCCTGGAAGCCCAGCGCGCCCAGGCCGAAGCCGAAGTGCTGCGCGCCAGGGAAAACTTCGCCGCCGCCGAGGCCAATGTGCAACTGCGCCAAAGCGAGCAACTGCTGGCCAACCAGGAACTCAAGCGTACCCAGGAACTGTACAAGCGCGGCTTTGCCAGCAGCCAGTTGATCGACCAGCAGCAGGCCCGCCAGAACACCGGCAACGCTGCCGTGATCGCCGCGCAAGCCCAGGTCAATTCGGTCAAGGCCGCCATCGGTGCCGCCCAGGCCCAGGTCGCCCAGTTGACCAGCGAAATCGATGACAGCAGCCTGCGCGCACCCATCGACGGCATTATCCAACTGCGCCTGGCCGAGCCAGGCGAAGTCCTCGGCGCCGGCGGGCGCGTGCTGTTGTTGATCGACCCCGAGGATCAGTACATGAACCTCTACCTGCCCGCCTCCGTCACCGGGCGCCTGACGGTGGGCAGTGACGCACGCATCCTCCTCGATGCCCTGCCCCAGCAACCGCTGCCGGCGAAAATCAGTTTTGTTGCCGCCAAGTCGCAGTTCACCCCCAAGGAAGTCGAAACCCGCGACGAACGCCAGAAGCTGGTGTTTCGCGTCAAGCTGCGCCTGACCCAGCCCAGCGCCGTGCCCCAGGCCAAACCGGGGATGCCCGGCGCCGGCTACGTGCGCATGGCTGACATCGACTGGCCGGCCAACCTGCAATGACCGGCCTGGCGCTGCACGCCACCGCCATCAACCACCGTTACGGCAAGCAGCAGGCCTTGATCGACATCGCCTTCAGCCTGCCCACCGGCACCCGCTGCGGACTGATCGGCCCGGATGGTGCAGGCAAGTCGAGCCTGTTGGGGTTGATCGCCGGGGTTAAAAAGCTCCAGGACGGCCAACTGGAGGTGCTCGGCGGCTCCATCGCCGACCGCCGCCACCGCAACAGCCTGTACCCGCGCATCGCCTTCATGCCCCAGGGCCTGGGCGGCAACCTGTACCCCGAACTGTCCATCAGCGAAAACATCCGCTTCTTCGCCACGCTGTTCGGCCTGTCCAACGCCGACTGCGACCAGCGCATGCACAACCTGCTGTTGGCCACCGACCTCGCGCGCTTCGCCGAGCGCCCGGCCGGCAAGCTCTCCGGTGGCATGAAGCAGAAGCTCGGCCTGTGCTGCGCGCTGATCCACGATCCGGACCTGTTGATCCTCGACGAACCCACCACCGGTGTCGACCCGCTGTCGCGGCGGCGCTTCTGGGAACTGGTGGAGACCGTCCGCAGCGAGCGCCCGCAACTGACGCTGCTGGTAGCCACCGCCTACATGGAAGAAGCCGAGCAATTCGAACATTGCCTGATGCTCGACCGTGGCCAACTGATCGCCGACGGGCTCAGCAGCGAACTGGCGGCAGCGACCCCCAGGGGCAAACTGGATGAGGCCTTCACCCACTTCCAGGGCGACAGCGCCCACGGCAACCAACCCCTGGTGATCCCGCCAAGGGAAAACGCCAACACCGATATCGCCATCGAAGCCCACGACCTGACCCTGCGCTTCGGCGACTTCACGGCGGTGAACAAGGTCAGCTTTGCCATCGGCCGTGGCGAGATCTTCGGCTTCCTCGGCTCCAACGGCTGTGGCAAGACCACCACGATGAAAGTCCTCACCGGGCTGATGCCGGCCACCGAAGGCAGCGCCACGCTGCTGGGCAACCCGGTGAACGCCAAGGACCTGGCCACCCGCAAGCGCGTAGGGTTCATGTCGCAAAGCTTCTCGCTGTATGGCGAGCTGAGCGTGCGCCAGAACCTGGGGCTGCACGCGCAACTGTTCGATTTGCCCAAGGCCGACAGCGGCCAGCGCATCGATGAGCTGATCCAGCGCTTCGACCTCGGTGAAGTGGCCGAGCAGCCCTCCGGGGAACTGCCCCTCGGCCTGCGCCAACGCTTGTCATTGGCCGTGGCGGTGCTGCATCGCCCGGAAGTATTGATCCTCGATGAGCCCACCTCGGGCGTCGACCCGGCGGCCCGGGATGATTTCTGGCGACTGTTGATCGAGTTGTCCCGCGAACAAGGGGTGACGATCTTCCTGTCTACCCACTTCATGAATGAAGCCCAGCGCTGCGACCGCATCTCCTTGATGCATGCCGGTAAGGTACTCGCCTGCGATACACCGGACGCACTGCAACGGCAATTCAACGGCGACACCCTGGAAGCCGCGTTCGTCACCTGCCTTGAGCAAGCCCAGGGCGATGCCGAACCTGCCACGTCGGCCAAAACCGTCAGCGAAACCCATGCGCCGCCCCTCAGCAAGCGTGGTTTCAGCCTGTCTCGCCTGCTGGCCGTGGCCAGCCGCGAAGGCAAGGAACTGCTGCGCGACAAAGTACGCATGGCCTTTGCCCTGCTCGGTGCGATGTTCATGATGGTGATCTTCGGCTACGGCATTTCCCTGGATGTGGAAAACCTCGCCTTCGCCGTCTACGACCAGGACCAGACGCCACAAAGCCGCGCCTATCTGGAAGCCTTCCGCAGCTCGCGCTACTTCGCCGAGCAGGCGCCGATCCAGGACGCCCCCGAATTGCACCGACGCCTGCAACGCTCGGAAATCAAACTGGCCCTGGAGATCCCGCCCGGCTTTGGTCGCGATCTCTATGCCGGGCGCCAACCCACCGTGGCCGCGTGGCTCGATGGCGGCATGCCGTTTCGTGCGGAAACCAGCCGCAACTATGTGGAGGCGGTGCACCAAGGCAACCTGCAGCAACTGGCCGAACTGAGCAGCCTGCCGCGCAGCACCCAGGCAGCCGCCAAACTGGAAACCCGTTTTCGCTATAACCAGGACGTGGTCAGCGTGAATGCCATCGGCCCCGGCGTGATGGCACTGATCCTGGCGTTTATCCCGGCGATGCTCACCGCCCTGGGCATCGTGCGCGAGAAAGAACTGGGTTCGATCACCAACTTCTACGCCACCCCCCTGACGCGCCTGGAATTCCTGCTCGGTAAACAGGCGCCTTACCTGGCCGTGAGCCTGGTCAACCTGGCGCTGCTGGTGGCGATGAATCGCTGGCTGTTCGGCGTGCCGTTCAAGGGCAGCGGCCTGACGCTGGCGTTTGGCGGGCTGCTGTATGTGCTGGCCACCACCAGCATGGGCCTGCTGATTTCCGCGTTCACCCGCACCCAGATCGCGGCGATCCTCGGCACCATGATCATCACCAGCCTGCCAACCATCCAGTTTTCCGGGCTGATCGTGCCGCGCTCGTCCCTGGAGGGCGCCGCCGCCTTGATGGGCGCACTATTTCCGGCCGGGCACTTTTTGGATATTGCCGTGGGCACCTTCACCAAGGCCCTGGATCTGCGCCAGTTGTGGCCGCAATGCCTGGCGCTGTTCGGCTTCTTTATCGGGTTCACCGGGTTGAGCCTGGTCATGCTCAAGAAGCAGGAGGCCTGATGCACAAGCTCGCACACATCTTCCGGCTGGGCATCAAGGAACTCACCAGCCTGCGTCACGACAGCGTCTTGCTGCTGTTTCTGTTCTACGCCTTCACCGTCGCCATCTACATGCCCGCCGCCGGCTCGGTGATCGGCGTGCACAACGCCAGCGTGGCGTTTGTCGATGAAGACCACAGCGCGCTCTCCCGGCAGATGGCCGAGGCGCTGCAACCGCCCGAATTCCAACCACCGGCACCGTTGGCCTATGACCAGCTGGACAAGGTGATGGACAGCGGCCAGTACACCTTCGTGATCAACGTACCGGCCAACTTTCAGGCCGACCTGTTGGCCGGTCGCCAGCCTGGCGTGCAGGTGAACGTCGACGCCACGGCGATGAGCCAGGCGTTCATGGGCGCGGGCTATATCGGGCGGATCTTCCAGCGCGAATTGCTCAGCTACAGTGGGCAAACCGACGCCACCCGCCAGGCGCCCGCGCTGCTCACGACCCGAGCACTGTTCAACACCAACCTGGAGGGCGGCTGGTTCCTGGCCGTGATCCAGATCGTCAACAACATCACCATCCTGGCCATCGTGCTCACCGGCACCGCATTGCTGCGTGAGCGCGAGCACGGCACCCTCGACCACCTGCTGGTACTGCCGCTGACCGCACTGGAAATCATGCTGGCGAAAATCTGGAGCAATATGCTGGTGGTGGTGCTGTGCACCTGGCTATCGCTGGAGGTGGTGGTCAAAGGGCTGCTCGGCGTGCCGCTGGCCGGGTCGCTGGGGTTGTTCCTGTTTGTGACTGCCCTGTATCTGTTTGCCAGTACGGCACTGGGGATCTTCCTCGCCACCCTCGCCCGCTCCACGCCGCAGTTCGGCTTGCTGGCGATCCCGGTGATTATCCCGATGCTGCTGTTGTCAGGCGGCAGCACGCCGCTGGACAGCATGCCCGAGTGGTTGCAGTGGGTGATGCAGGGCTCGCCGTCGACGCACTTTGTGAGCCTGAGCGCAGCGATTTTGTTTCGCGATGCGGGGGTGAGTGTGGTGTGGCCGGACTTGCTGGCGCTGGCGGGGATCGGGCTGTTGTTTTTTGCGGTGGCGTTGGCGCGGTTCAGGAAGAGCCTGGCTTCCTGAACCGCAAGCCAGGCTGATTACTGAATGATCAGGTTATTGAACAGCAGGTCTTCCACCATGGGCTTGCCCGTCTCGTCGTTCATCACTTGCTGGGTTTGCTTGAGGGCTTCCTGGCGCAGCTTCTCCTTGCCGTCGACCGTGCTCATGGCCTCATTGGTCTGCTGGGTGAACAGCGCGACCAACTGGTTACGGATCAATGCGTCGTTGGACTTGACCGCTTTGGCGGCTTCTTCGCCGGTCACGCGCAGGGCGATGTCGGCCTTGAACACTTTGAGCTTGGCTGTGCCATCCAGGCCGTAGTTACCCACGAACGGCGGGCTCAGGCTGATATAGCTGACCTTCGGCGCCTCGCCTTCTTTGGCTTCTTCGGCCTGGGCTGCCATCGGCAAGGTCAGGGCCAGCATCAATAGGATCCACGCTTTCACAGTTCATTCCTCACATTCGGTTGCCGGGTAGCATAACGCTAGCAAGGCAGAGCACAAGCTTATGGCGACTTATCAGGGCCGAGCATGCTCGTTGACCCACAGGCCTACCCTCCTACACTTATCGGCCACGACACCAAAAGGAATAGCCCGATGAAAGCTGTGCTGTGCAAAGCCTTCGGCCCCGCCGAAACCCTGGTGCTGGAAGACGTCGCAAGCCCCACGATCAAGAAGAACGAAATCCTGCTGGACGTGCATGCCGCCGGGGTCAACTTCCCCGACACCCTGATCATCGAGGGTAAATACCAGTTCAAGCCGCCCTTCCCGTTCTCGCCGGGTGGCGAGGCATCGGGGGTGGTCAGCGAAGTCGGGGAAAAGGTCAGCCACCTGAAAGTCGGCGACCGGGTCATGGCACTGACCGGCTGGGGCAGCTTTGCCGAACAGGTCGCGGTGCCAGGCTACAACGTGCTGCCGATCCCGCCGACCATGGACTTCAACACCGCCGCCGCCTTCAGCATGACCTACGGCACCTCCATGCACGCGCTGAAACAACGCGCCAACCTGCAACCCGGCGAAACCCTGCTGGTGCTCGGTGCCTCCGGTGGCGTGGGCCTGGCCGCCGTGGAAATCGGCAAGGCCATGGGCGCGCGGGTGATCGCCGCCGCGAGCAGTGCCGACAAACTCGCCGTGGCCAAGGCCGCCGGCGCCGATGAACTGATCAACTACAGCGAAGCCAGCCTAAAGGACGAAATCAAGCGCCTGACCGACGGTAACGGCGCCGATGTGATCTACGACCCGGTGGGCGGCGACCTGTTTGACCAGGCCATTCGCGCGATTGCCTGGAACGGCCGCCTGCTGGTGGTGGGTTTTGCCAGCGGGCGCATCCCGGAGCTACCGGTGAACCTGGCGCTGCTCAAGGGTGCGGCGGTGGTCGGGGTGTTCTGGGGTTCGTTTGCCCAGCGCCAGCCCCAGGACAATGCGGCGAACTTCCAGCAACTGTTCACTTGGTACGGTGAGGGCAAGCTCAAGCCGTTGGTGTCGCAGGTGTATCCGCTGGAGCAGGCCGCTCAGGCGATTAATGACCTCGGGCAGCGCCGGGCGGTAGGCAAGGTCGTCGTCCAGACCCGCTGACCGATCTGAAATGCAATCAAATGTGGGAGGGGGCTTGCCCCCGATGGCAGTGGGTCAGCTACAGATAAGCTGGCTGACCTACCGCTATCGGGGGCAAGCCCCCTCCCACATTTGTTCTCCATTGGACTGAGAAACGCTGAGCGACCACCACTTATCTATTAGCGACATGTTCGTAAGAGAACACGCGCTTGCTCTAATTTCCTGTGTTTGCGCATAAGAGGCAATGCTATTTTCGGTAACGAAACTGTAACATTCGCATCCGCAGTCAAAACAAGAAATTTGGAGCTCTTGAATGTTTGCTTTCTTTCGTCCTGCCGCACACCAGGCGCCTCTGCCTGAAGAAAATATCGACAGTACCTACCGACGGCTGCGCTGGCAGATCTTCGCCGGTATTTTCTTCGGTTATGCCGGGTATTACCTGCTGCGCAAGAACTTCTCCCTGGCCATGCCCTACCTGATCGACGAGGGTTACACCCGGGGGGAGCTGGGCCTGGCGATGTCGGCCATCGCGATCGCCTATGGCCTGTCCAAGTTCCTCATGGGCCTGGTATCCGACCGCTCCAACCCGCGTTACTTCCTGCCCTTCGGCCTGCTGGTATCGGCGGGGGTGATGTTCATTTTCGGTTTCGCGCCTTGGGCGACGTCCAGCGTGACCATGATGTTCATTTTGCTGTTCATCAACGGCTGGGCCCAGGGCATGGGCTGGCCGCCCAGTGGCCGGACCATGGTGCACTGGTGGTCGCAGAAAGAACGCGGCGGCGTGGTGTCGGTGTGGAACGTGGCGCACAACGTCGGCGGCGGTCTGATCGGCCCGCTGTTCCTGCTGGGCATGGCCTGGTTCAACGACTGGCATGCGGCGTTCTATGTACCGGCCACGGTGGCCTTGGCAGTGGCGGCATTTGCCTTCATTACCATGCGCGACACCCCGCAATCGGTGGGCCTGCCGCCGATCGAGCAGTACAAGAATGATTACCCGGAAGGCTACGACGCCAGCCACGAAGACGAATTCAGCGCCAAGGAAATCTTCGTCAAGTACGTGCTGCGCAACAAAATGCTCTGGTATATCGCATTCGCCAACGTGTTCGTCTACCTGCTGCGCTACGGCGTACTGGACTGGGCGCCGACCTACCTCAAGGAGGCCAAGCACTTCACGGTGGATAAATCGTCCTGGGCGTACTTCTTCTACGAGTGGGCAGGTATTCCGGGCACGCTGCTGTGCGGCTGGATGTCGGACAAGATCTTCCGTGGCAACCGTGGCCTGACCGGCATCGTGTTCATGGCGCTGGTGACCGTGGCGACCCTGGTGTACTGGCTCAACCCGCCGGGCAACCCGATGGTCGATATGATCGCGCTGATCTCGATCGGCTTTTTGATCTACGGCCCGGTGATGCTGATCGGCCTGCAGGCGCTGGAACTGGCACCGAAGAAAGCCGCCGGTACGGCTGCGGGCTTCACCGGTCTGTTCGGCTACCTGGGCGGTTCGGTGGCAGCCAGTGCGGCCATGGGCTACACCGTGGACCATTTTGGCTGGGACGGTGGTTTCGTGCTGCTGATCGGCGCGTGCGTGCTGGCCATCGCATTCCTGATCCCAACGCTGTGGCACACCAACAGCGTCAGCTCGGCGCGTTAATCGCCTGAGCAATCCTTGGCACAACGCTTGAGCCGCGCCTCCAGGTTTTTATCTGGCATGGCGTGGCTACGCAGGGCGTTGACGGTCTGCTCGACATAATCGCGAGTGGTGCCGTAACGCCCACAAGCGCTTTGCAGCACGTGGTTCAGCACGATATCGGGCAGGTTACCGGCGTAGCTGGGCAAGTGCCGCTCCAACACAAACCCCAACGCCTGCACCTGACTGCCATCTTCAAGGCGGCAACTGAGCCAGTGCGGCCGGTAGGACGGGTAAGGCATCTCGCGCTGCCACAAGGCGTAAAGCGAAGCCTCCAGTTGATCGTCCGGCAAGCGGTAGGCAAACCCGCTGCACGAGCCTCCGCGATCCAGGCCAAAGACCAGGCCCGGCAACTCCGGCGTGCCCCGATGCTCGTGGGACCACAGGTACAGACCCCGGTGATAACCGTGGACCCGTGCCCGCACTCGCTCAGTCGACGAACATTCCGGGCGCCAGATCAGCGAACCATACGCAAATAGCCAGACCGGGCCACCCTTGTGCCGGCCCATGGTGGCCTGCATCGAGCTCATTAACTGTTCGTGAGTGAGTTGCGGCCCCAGATCGAGCCGCGGAGGGTAAGCCAATTGCAGAAGATCGGATTCAATGGCGGTCATGGCGAAAAGCGGTGCGCCTCCTGTGTGTTACCAGTTGTAAGCAACTTTACCGTAATAAAACGCGCCGCTGTAACCGTACGGCGAAAAAGTGCTATAGGCCAGGTTGCCCCCACTGCTGGCGAAGGCGTTGACCTTCTCCGGGTATTTATCGGTGACGTTGTCGCCGCCCAGGGTGAAGGTCCAATTCTTCAGCCTGTAGTCCGCCGACAGGTCCAGCACCCAGGCAGCCTTGAAGGTCTGGTCGTTGACCTTGTCCGCCTGGTAGCTGGTGAATTCACCATAGCGCACCAGGTTGCTGTGCAGGGCCCAACGGCCGTAAGTGAAGTCGTTACCCAGGCTCAGCTTGTGCTGCGGCGTGGTATCCCCCAGCAAACCGATGCGCTCGCGGCGGTCCACACGCACCAGGTTCGCGCCCAGGCTGTCGAGGATGGCCGGGTTGGCCTTCACGTCCGTCACCTTGGTGTGGTTGTAGTTGTAGCCCAGGGTGCTGTTCCAGCGGATGCCGCTGTCGAACTGGTAACGATAGTTGGCGACCAGGTCGACGCCGTCGGTGCTGGTGTCGGTGGCGTTGGTGAAGTAGCGGGCGGTGGTGTAGTCGATATTGCCGACACCGTTGGCCTGCAAATAGGCGCGCGTCGCCGCATTTATGCCGAGGTTGGACGACAGGCTTATACGGTCACGGATGTCGATGCGGTACACATCCACCGTCACCGTCAGGTCATCGGCCGGCTCCAGCACCAGCCCAAGGCTGTAGTTGCGCGACTTCTCGGCCTTGAGGTCTTCGGCGCCGAGCAAACGCGCCACCTGGCTGTTGGCCGGGAACGTGCCGGCTTCCTGGATGGTGCTGCCGATCAGCTGCGATGAGGTGTAGGCAAAGTTCTGCTGGGCCAGGGACGGCGCGCGGAAACCGTTGGAAACACTGCCGCGCACGGCCACCTGCGGGGTGAAGTCATAACGGGCCGACAGCGAGCCACTGACATTCGAGCCGAAGTCACTGTAGTCCTCGTGGCGCACCGCCGCCGAGGCACTGAGTTTTTCGGTGAAGTTGGTTTCCAGGTCCAGGTACTGGGCCCAGTTGTGGAGCGTGCTGGTGCCCGCGTCGGCATCACGGAAACCACCCAGTCCGGAACTGCCGGTCTGAAAGTAGGAGGCCGGCTCGCCCGCCTCGATTTCATAACCCTGGTGCAGGTATTCACCGCCAAACGCCACGGACACCGGGTAAGGCAGCCAGCCCACGTCGAATTCACGGGACAGGTCCAGGCTGACTTGCTTCTGGTCGTTGCTCAGGGTGCCGTTGTCGAACTTGCGCGGCGTGGCCAGGCCCAGGGAGGTGTTGATGGTTTCGGTGCTGAGTGCGTACTGGTTCTTGCCATAGTTGGCCGACAGGTCGTAATGCCAGTCGTAGGCCAGCAAACCGCGCAGGCCCACCACCAATGAGGTGTCTTCAAGGTTGCCCTTGATCAGCGGCAGGTAACCGTTGGGGTTGAGCGCCGGGATGTTGTTGGACGCATTGCTCGCCCGGTAGAACGCCGCCGTCTCGCCGCGCCGCTTGCTGTAGCCGCCGAAGGTGTAGAGCTCGGCCGCCTCGTTGAAGGAATATTCGGAATTGAACTGGAATTTGCCTTCATTGGTGGCCGGCTCACCCTGGCGGAACACGCGCTGGCCATAGGTGGTAGAGCCCACGCTGCCCGTGCGGTAGTCATCCCCGGCGCGGTTGGTGTAGTCATTGTCAGCCCCTTCGGCCGACAGGTTGATAAAACCGTTGTCGCCCAGTGCCAGGCCGGTATTGCCGCTGACATTGCGCTGGATACCATCGCCCTTCTTGTATTCGCCGAACTTGGTGGAGATCGAACCGCCATGGTCGGCGTGCTTGAGGATCACGTTGATCACCCCGGCAATCGCATCCGAGCCGTAGCGGGCGGAAGCACCGTCACGCAGCACTTCGATATGGTCCACCGCCGACAGCGGGATCGCATTCAGGTCCGCCGGTGCCGACCCACGGCCCACCGCGCCGCCCAGGTTGACGAAGGCACTGGTGTGGCGGCGCTTGCCGTTGACCAGCACCAGCACCTGATCGGGTGACAGGCCGCGCAACTGCGCAGGGCGCACCAGTTCGGCACCATCCACCAGGCTTGGGCGCGGGAAGTTGATCGACGGAATCAGGCGCGCCAGCACCGCCCCCAACTCATCAGAGCCCGTGCTGCGCAGGCTATCGCCGGAAATCACATCGATCGGAGACAGCGAAGCACTGGCGGTACGCTCCTGGGCGCGGGTGCCGGTGACGATCACGGTGTCGAGTTTGGGTGCATCGGTGGCGGGCGCTTCGGCCGCCAGGACAGGATTGAAACCCACAGCGGCCAGCAAATTGGCCGACAAAATCGCTGTGTACAGCGCGTGTTGCGTGTAGCTCCCCATACCGCTCCCCTTTGAATCAAGAATCAGAACGTCAGTGTTCTGAGTTCGCAAGATCGATCCGGCTGGCGGGCGGTGGCGGTCAGTTAATGGTTATTGGAAGAAAATCGGTAGTCCGTTGCGATATAGCTTAAGGATATTTATGTAACAAATTAAATACCTTTAAAGCATAAGCGAATGCATAAGCCCGATGCCCCTTTCGTCAGGATTGCACAGGGCATTCCAGCTACTTTCAGCCCCGGTTCAGCCTGGGAGCACGCCAAGCCGTCAAACTGGCGCGCACGTCCACGACCCACCTAGCCGCCCATCAAACCGTCTATCGAGGTCGCACCCATGAAGAAATTTCGACTGCCTGGCCTGCTGTTCCTGGCCCAGGCCACCACCGCACTGGCTGGCGAAACACCGCCTGCCGAGGACGACAAAGGCTTCTGGTACGCGCAGACCAGCGTCTATACCCGGCACTTCGCGCCGGACAAAGACCACAACAACAACCAGGACCTGATCGGCCTGGAGCGCAATGAGGCATCAGGCTTTGTGTATGGCGGGGCGACGTTTCGCAACTCGTTCAGCCAGCGCTCTTACTACGCCTATGCAGGCAAGCGCTATGACATGGCCGACTCTGCGGTGTACCTGAAGGTCACAGGCGGGGCGATCCAGGGCTATCGCGGCAAATACCGCGACAAGATCCCCCTCAACCGTTTCGGTGTGGCGCCGGTGATCATCCCGTCGGTAGGCACCCATTACGGGCCGGTGGCGGCGGAACTGGTGCTGCTGGGGTTCAATGCGGCGATGGTGACGACCGGAGTACGTTTCTGAGCGTGCGCATGCCCCGTTCCACCGTTCCGTTGCGTCAGGGCCGCGGGGCGTAGGCGAATACGTCGGCGCGCATCTGGTGCGCATCCATGCCGGCATCGACCAGTGCATCCAGCGTGCCGTAGATCATCGCCGGTGAACCGCTGGCGTAGACATGCACCACCTTGAGGTCGGCAATGTCTTCGCACACCGCTTCATGCAGCAGGCCGCAGCGCCCTTCCCAGCCACACAGGTCGCTGACCACCTTGTGCAGGAACAGATTGGGCAGTTGCCGCCATTGGTCCCAGTGCTCGATCTCGTAGAAATCTTCCGGGCGCCGCACGCCCCAGTACAGGTGCACCGGGTGCTTGAAGCCGGACGCGCGGCAATGCTCGATCAGGCTGTGCATCTGCGCCATGCCGGTCCCGGCGGCGATCAGCACCAATGGCCCGTCCGGCAGCTCGGCCAGGTGGGTGTCGCCAAAGGGCAGCTCGATGCGCGCCATCTGGTTGCGCTGCAATTGTTCCAGCAAGTTGCGCGCGCTGTCCTCGCGGGCCAGTACATGCAGTTCCAGCTCGCGACCGGCGTGGGGCGCCGACGCCAGGGAAAATGCCGACTTCTCGCCATTCTCCCGCTCGATCATCAGGTATTGCCCGGCGTGGTAACGCACCGCCTTGCCGGCCGGGGCCCGCAGGCGCACGCGCCACACATCTCCGCCCACTTCCACGCACTCACTCAATTGGCACGACAACTTGCGCAACGGCAACTCTCCCGGCGCCAGCACGCCATCCCACAACACAATGCAATCTTCCAGCGGCTCGGCGATGCAGGTGTAGAACTCGCCATGGTCGCGAACCTCACCGGCTTGCTGCACCCGGCCCTCCACCAGCAGTGCGGCGCACACGTGGCACACGCCATTGCGACACGCCTGGGGGCATTCGTAGCCCAGGCGGCGCGCGCCTTCGAGGATTCGCTCGCCGGGGACCAGCTCCAGCACGGCGCCGGAAGGTTGCAGGGTTACACGCATCAATCTATTCCCAATTCTTTCCAAATCGCATCGACACGTGCCGTGACGGCCTCATCCTTGACGATCACCCGGCCCCACTCGCGGGTCGTTTCACCCGGCCATTTGTGGGTAGCGTCCAGGCCCATCTTCGAGCCCAGGCCCGACACCGGCGACGCGAAGTCGAGGTAGTCGATCGGCGTGTTGTCGATCATCACCGTGTCGCGCTTGGGGTCCATGCGCGTGGTGATGGCCCAGATCACATCGTTCCAGTCCCGGGCATTGATGTCGTCGTCGGTGACGATAACGAACTTGGTGTACATGAACTGTCGCAAAAACGACCACACACCCAGCATGACCCGCTTGGCATGGCCGGGATACGACTTCTTCATGGTCACGATGGCCATGCGATACGAGCAGCCTTCCGGCGGCAGGTAGAAGTCGGTGATTTCCGGGAATTGCTTCTGCAGGATCGGCACGAACACTTCGTTCAGCGCCACCCCCAGAATCGCCGGCTCATCCGGCGGACGGCCGGTGTAGGTGCTGTGGTAGATCGGTTTGATCCGATGGGTGATGCGTTCCACGGTGAACACCGGGAAGCTGTCGACTTCGTTGTAATAGCCGGTGTGGTCGCCGTACGGGCCTTCATCGGCCATCTCGCCTGGATGAATCACGCCTTCGAGGATGATTTCAGCGGTGGCCGGCACTTGCAGGTCGTTGCCACGGCACTTCACCAGCTCGGTGCGGTTGCCACGCAACAGGCCGGCGAAGGCGTATTCGGACAGGCTGTCGGGCACCGGGGTCACGGCGCCGAGGATGGTCGCAGGGTCGGCGCCCAGGGCCACGGAGACCGGGAACGGCTTGCCGGGGTGCTTCTCGCACCATTCACGGAAGTCCAAGGCACCGCCACGGTGGCTCAGCCAACGCATGATCACCTTGTTGCGGCCAATCACTTGCTGACGGTAAATACCCAGGTTCTGGCGGTCCTTGTTCGGGCCCTTGGTGACGGTCAGGCCCCAGGTGATCAGCGGGCCGACATCGCCGGGCCAGCAGGTTTGCACCGGCAGCATGGCCAGATCGACATCATCGCCTTCGATGACCACTTCCTGGCACACCGCGTCCTTGACCACCTTGGGTGCCATGGCAATGATCTTGCGGAAGATCGGCAGCTTCGACCAGGCATCCTTCAAGCCCTTGGGCGGCTCGGGTTCCTTGAGGAACGCCAGCAGCTTGCCGATCTCGCGCAATTCGCTGACCGCCTCGGCGCCCATGCCAAAGGCCACACGCTCGGGGGTACCGAACAGGTTGCCGAGCACCGGTATGTCAAAACCGGTCGGGTTCTCGAACAGCAGCGCCGGGCCCTTGTTACGCAAGGTGCGGTCGCAAATCTCAGTCATTTCCAGCACCGGTGAAATCGGCATCTGGATACGTTTCAACTCTCCGCGCTGCTCAAGTTGCTGCACGAAATCCCGAAGATCCTTGAATTTCATTAACCATGCCACCCGTAAAATAGGCGTACATCCTACCTGCTCTGAGGGCTGCTGGCAGCTTATCGAGGTGCATTTGGCCGTTGCAGGGCCCGAAAAACCGACACAAAAAAAATGGCGCCCCTGGGGGCGCCATTTCTTCGGACCTGAAACGTCGTGATTACTTACGTTTCATCGACAGGAAGAACTCGTCGTTGGTCTTGGTGGTTTTCAACTTGTCGATCAGGAACTCGATGGCTGCCACTTCGTCCATCGGGTGCAGCAGCTTGCGCAGGATCCACATGCGCTGCAGTTCGTCGTCGGCGGTCAGCAACTCTTCGCGGCGGGTGCCGGAGCGGTTGATGTTGATCGCCGGGAACACGCGTTTTTCCGCGATGCGACGGTCCAGGGGCAGTTCCATGTTGCCGGTACCCTTGAACTCTTCGTAGATCACTTCGTCCATCTTCGAACCGGTTTCAACCAGTGCGGTGGCGATAATGGTCAGCGAGCCGCCTTCTTCGATGTTCCGCGCGGCGCCGAAGAAACGCTTCGGTTTCTCCAGGGCGTGGGCATCGACACCACCGGTGAGGACCTTGCCGGAGCTCGGGATCACGGTGTTGTAGGCACGGGCCAGACGGGTGATGGAGTCGAGCAGGATCACCACGTCCTTCTTGTGTTCGACCAGGCGCTTGGCCTTCTCGATCACCATTTCGGCAACCTGCACGTGGCGGGTCGGCGGCTCATCGAACGTCGAGGCAACCACTTCGCCGCGCACGGTGCGCTGCATTTCGGTGACCTCTTCCGGACGCTCATCGATCAACAATACGATCAGGTGAACTTCAGGATTGTTACGTGCGATGTTCGCTGCAATGTTCTGCAGCATGATGGTCTTACCGGCTTTCGGCGGGGCGACGATCAGGCCACGCTGGCCTTTGCCGATCGGGGCACACAGGTCGATCACGCGACCGGTCAGGTCTTCGGTGGAACCGTTACCGGCTTCCATCTTCATGCGCACGGTCGGGAACAGCGGCGTCAGGTTCTCGAAGAGAATCTTGTTTTTCGCGTTCTCGGGACGATCGAAGTTGATCGTATCGACCTTGAGCAGGGCGAAGTAACGCTCGCCTTCCTTGGGTGGGCGGATCTTGCCAACGATGGTGTCACCGGTGCGCAAGTTGAAGCGACGGATCTGGCTCGGCGAGACATAGATGTCGTCTGGGCCGGCGAGATAGGAGGCGTCTGCAGAGCGGAGGAAGCCGAAGCCGTCCTGGAGAATCTCCAGCACGCCATCACCGGAGATTTCCTCGCCGCTTTTCGCGTGCTTTTTCAGCAGGGAGAAAATCACGTCCTGCTTGCGCGAACGGGCCATATTTTCTATGCCCATTTCTTCGGCCAGTTGGAGCAGGTCGGTAATCGGCTTTTGCTTGAGTTCAGTCAGATTCATATAGGAATGACGTAATCATTTATGGAGGGGGGGGAAATTAAGCTTTTGGCTTAATGAGGCCGCGCCGCGGAGAAGGCGACAGGATCGCGTACTAATCGAAAAGGAATGCGTCGGCGACGGCTTGCAGGGGGCAGTGGAGAAACCAGTGCGGGGCCGAATGTACCACCTGAGTTTCGGAGCGTCTAGCCCTGTTTCACGAAAAAGCCCCGCTATTTGCGGGGCTTTTTGACGACGCTTAGATGTTGGCGTCGAGGAAAGCTTGCAGCTGGGACTTCGACAGCGCGCCCACCTTGGTGGCTTCGACGTTGCCGTTCTTGAACAGCATCAGCGTAGGAATACCGCGCACGCCATGCTTGGCCGGGGTTTCCTGGTTGTCGTCGATGTTCAGCTTGGCAATGGTCAGCTTGCCTTCGTAGGTGGTTGCAATGTCGTCCAGGACCGGAGCGATCATTTTGCAAGGGCCACACCATTCAGCCCAGTAGTCAACCAGCACCGGGCCAGCAGCCTTGAGTACTTCGGCCTCAAAGGTCGCGTCGGTGACGTGCTTGATAAGATCGTTGCTCATGGATGTCTCCGGATTGTAAGCAAAAAAAACGTTGCCCATCATAGCCGCCCTTCCCTCGTTCAGGAAGTCGCCTCTGATTGAGTCTTCCTATGATGGCGCATGAGTTTGCGCATAGCCCAACTCAGGGCGCAACAGGAGTCACGAAGGCAATCCCCGTGCGCAACGCCGCGTTGCGTACGTGCTCCTGCATGGTTTTCTGCGCCGACGCACTGGCCCGCCGGGCCAGGGCGCGCAGGATCTTGCGATGTTCCTGCCAGGTTTCCATGGCCCGCTCCGGCCGGATGAACGGTAGTTTCTGGCTTTCCAGAAACACCTCGGCACTGGCACTCAGGATGCTCACCATTGCCTGGTTGCCACTGGCCAACAGGATGCGCTGGTGGAACTCGAAGTCCAGCCGCGCGGCTGCTTCGAAGTCACCGGCCTTGAGCACCTTGCGCATCGCTTCGACGTTGTCTTCCAGGCTGTCCAGCTCATCGATCGTCAGCGTGACCGCCGCCAAACCCGCCGCAAACCCTTCCAGCGCATAGCGCAACTGGAAGATATCGAGCGGCGTGGCCTGGGCTGCAAAAGGCCAGGCAAAGCCCGGCGCATCCTCAACCGCCTGTACGAACACACCTTTGCCCGGCTGCACACTGACCACACCCAAGGCGCTCAAGGACGACAGCGCCTCGCGCAGCGACGCCCGGCTGACGCCCAACTGCACCGCCAGGTCGCGCTGGGACGGCAGTGCATCGCCCGGCCCGAAGCCTTGCTCCTTGATCAGTTTGCGGATGGCCTGCAGGGCCGCTTCCGGTACGGCTTGGGCGATGGAATTCATAAAAAACTCAAGATTTGCGTCAACAGAGCGGCTAGTTGTAAAGCTATTCAGGAGCCACGGCAAGCCACGCCCCAAAGGGGCTCGCGCAGTTTTACCGACGCTCGAAAAGGGTGCGAAAACCCGCACAGCTGTTCAGACCAGTAAGACCACCAAAGCTCAACAAACTCGCGCCTCGCAGACGGTCCGCGCAGTACTGGCATGGGCTGTGCACTGAGCAAATCCAGAAAATTCCTTCGCCCTTCTCGGAGAGTTGCCATGACCAAGCGCTACAGCGCCCTGCTCACTGCCCTGTTTGCCAGCCTGATGCTGAGCCAGGCACCCGCCCAGGCCAACGGTCTGGACGATATCGTCGCCCGTGGCACCCTCAAGGTCGCCGTGCCCCAGGACTTCCCACCGTTCGGCTCGGTCGGCCCCGACATGAAACCCCGCGGCCTGGACATCGACACCGCCAAACTGCTGGCCGACCAACTCAAGGTCAAGCTGGAGCTGACCCCGGTCAACAGCACCAACCGCATCCCGTTCCTCACCACCGGCAAGGTCGACCTGGTGATCTCCAGCCTGGGCAAGAACCCCGAGCGCGAAAAGGTCATCGACTTCTCCAAGGCCTACGCACCGTTCTACCTGGCCGTGTTCGGCCCGCCTGATGCCGCCATCAGCAGCACCGACGACCTCAAGGGCAAGACCATCAGCGTGACCCGTGGCGCCATCGAAGACATCGAGCTGACCGCCGTAGCACCGAAGGAAGCCATCATCAAGCGCTTCGAAGACAACAACTCCACCATCGCGGCCTACCTGGCCGGCCAGGTCGACCTGATCGCCAGCGGCAACGTGGTCATGGTGGCGATCAGCGAGCGCAGCCCGAAACGCGTGCCGGCGCTGAAAGTGAAGCTCAAGGACTCGCCGGTGTACGTGGGCGTGAACAAGAACGAGCCGGCGCTTCTGGAGAAGGTCAACCAGATCCTGGTCGCGGCCAAGGCCGATGGCAGCCTGGAAAAGAACGCGATGCAGTGGCTCAAAGAGCCATTGCCTGCTGATCTCTGAAGCGGAGCTGATTGATGGCCTATCAATTCGACTTTGTGCCGGTGCTGGCCAATACCGATCTGCTGTTGCGCGGCGCGCTGTTCACCCTTGAGCTGACGGCTATCGGCGCAATCCTGGGCGTCGCCCTGGGCACTGTCGGCGCCGTGGTGCGGGCGTGGAAGATCCAGCCCTTTGCCTGGTTCTTCGGGGTGTATGTCGAGTTGATCCGCAACACGCCGTTCCTGGTGCAGCTGTTCTTCATCTTCTTCGGCCTGCCCTCCCTGGGATTGAAAATTACCGAGTGGCAAGCAGCCGTATTGGCGATGGTGATCAACCTGGGGGCCTACTCCACGGAGATCATCCGCGCCGGCATCCAGGCCATACCGCGCGGGCAACTGGAAGCCGCCGCCGCGCTGGCGATGACGCGTTTCGAAGCGTTTCGCCATGTGGTGCTGCTGCCGGCGCTGGGCAAGGTGTGGCCTGCCTTGAGCAGCCAGATCATCATCGTGATGCTCGGTTCGGCGGTGTGTTCGCAGATCGCCACCGAGGAGCTGAGCTTTGCCGCCAACTTTATCCAGTCACGCAATTTCCGCGCGTTCGAAACCTATGCCCTGACCACCCTGGTGTACCTGTGCATGGCGTTGATGATTCGCCAGTTGCTCAACTGGATCGGCCGCCGCTTTGTGATGAGGAACAGCCGATGAGTGATTTTTCCTTCTGGGACATCGTGCGCAACCTGCTTACGGGCCTGCAGTGGACGCTGTTGCTGTCGCTCGTGGCGTTTATCGGCGGCGGCCTGATCGGCTTGCTGGTGATGACCCTGCGCATCAGCCGCAAGGCATTCGCGCGCAATCTTGCGCGTACCTATATCGAGCTGTTCCAGGGCACGCCGCTGCTGATGCAGCTGTTCCTGGTGTTCTTCGGCATCGCCCTGCTGGGGGTGGATATTTCACCCTGGCTGGCAGCGGCGATTGCCTTGACGTTGTTTACCAGCGCCTACCTCGCCGAAATCTGGCGCGGCTGCGTCGACTCCATCGCCCATGGCCAGTGGGAAGCATCGGCCAGCCTGGCGCTGAACCCGCTTGAACAACTGCGCTACGTGATCCTGCCACAAGCCCTGCGCATTGCCGTGGCGCCCACCGTTGGGTTCTCGGTGCAAGTGGTCAAAGGCACCGCCGTCACTTCAATTATCGGCTTTACCGAACTGACCAAGACCGGCGGCATGCTCGCCAACGCCACCTTCGAGCCCTTCATGGTCTACGGCCTGGTGGCCCTCGGTTACTTCCTGCTCTGCTACCCCTTGTCCCTCAGTGCGCGCTACCTGGAAAGGAGACTGCATGCCTCTGCTTAGAATTTCCGCCCTGCATAAGTATTACGGCGATCACCACGTCCTCAAGGGCATCGACCTGACCGTTGAAGAAGGCCAGGTCGTGGCAATCATCGGCCGCAGCGGCTCGGGCAAGTCCACCTTGCTGCGCACCCTCAATGGCCTGGAATCGATCAACGACGGCGTGATCGAGGTGGATGGCGAATACCTCGACGCCGCCCGCGCCGACCTGCGCAGCCTGCGGCAGAAAGTCGGCATGGTGTTCCAGCAGTTCAACCTGTTCCCGCACCTGACCGTGGGCGAAAACGTCATGCTCGCACCGCAAGTGGTGCAGAAAGTGCCCAAGGCCAAGGCAGCACAACTGGCCAGGCAAATGCTGGAACGCGTGGGCCTGGGCGAGAAATTCGACGCTTTCCCCGATCGCCTGTCCGGCGGCCAGCAGCAACGCGTTGCCATCGCCCGCGCCCTGGCCATGTCGCCCAAGGTGCTGCTGTGCGATGAAATCACCTCGGCCCTGGACCCGGAGCTGGTCAATGAAGTACTCAGCGTGGTGCGCCAACTGGCCAAGGACGGCATGACCTTGATCATGGTGACGCACGAAATGCGCTTCGCCCGGGAAGTGGGCGACAAGCTGGTGTTCATGCACCAAGGCAAAGTGCATGAAGTCGGCGATCCGAAGGTGCTGTTTGCCAACCCGCAGACTGCTGAGTTGGCGAACTTCATCGGCACTACCGAAGCGCACGCCTGACCGCCCAGCCATCGGGCACCATTTCGAAACGGCCTCCCCCCTCCAGCAGGGTTTTATCGCGCACGGCGGGGTGGGTGCCCGCTAGATAGGTATCGACCTGCACCTGAGCCGAAAAGACTCGACCGGCGATTGGCTGCCCGGCCCTCAGTGGCACCAGCACACCGCCGGGGCGCAGCTGCCCGTCTCGTTCAGTGCGGTTGTGCATCGACACCAGTTCGACGGCCTGGCCATCCAGCAATGCCTGTCGAAGGCTCAGATCAAAGCGCCCGTGAGGGCCAAAACTGAAACCCTGCGCATCGGCTGGCGCACCGCGGAAACGCAGCGCAATCACCGCCGCCTCAGGGCAAACCACGCTGAGGTGCACCGTGCGTCTACCGATGGAAATACCGTGGGGTCCGGGCTGTGTGTCGACGCGCAACGGTCCGTAGTCGATCTGCGGCCGGCTCAATGACAGGTGGCATTCCGACGCCGAAACGTCAGCAATCATCAAGAGACCCGCCAGTAATCCAACCCCGCCTGGAAAGCGTCCCGAGACAAGGGCGGCCTTAACGACAGACCGCTGAGGAGGTTTCATACAGTTGGCCGTCATAGCTGGGCTCCGCCAGATCGAGTTGCAGTTTGCAGGGAGTCGCATTCGGCGACGACAAGGTCAGTACCTGGGAATGCTCAATATTGTTGAGGAAGATCATTCCGTCCCCCACCACCGTGGTCAGGAACGTGTTATCGGCGGCAAGCACCGACGTCCCCTTGGGCAACGGCTGCCCGCTTGGGTCGCGGACACGCACCAGCATCCGGCGAACCTTCGAGACTTCAAACTCGACCGTACTGAACGAGCCTCGCCCGACCTCCAGCATCTTCGTGCCATTATTGAGATCAACCTGGCGTGGCAAGCTTTTACCGTCCACCTCGACAAGGCTGCCCTGATAAGCGGGTAAGCCGGGAATCACGGCCATTCCCCAGCGGTCGGTCCAGACGGGCCCCTGAGGGGTACTGATGCGAGCCCCCGGAATATTCCCCACCGACGCCACACCGAAAGTGTCCTCGACACGGTAGGGAGACAGTGTGAGGCCTCGCTCGTGAGCAACCACGGCGCCTTGTAGCTGCCCGCTATAGATCGTGCTGGACGAGTCTCGATTGAGCCCCAGGCCGAGCTGGGTATAACGAGACGTCGCGTTGAGCGTTCCACCCACCGACTGATCGCTGGTACCTCTCAGGTCGCGCTCGCCCCTTAACTCGTAGTTCAGGGTGTCATTCACGCGCTCGCTGTAGGCTGTACCGATACCGGCATGACGCCCTTGGCGTCGAACCGTCGAGGTCACGGAGCGGTCACTGCCCAGTGGAACAGTGATCTGCAAGCGCATGCCCAAGCCATCATTTTTGTCTCTGGAGTCGCCTGACGCACCTACCTGGGAGTCAATGCTCACGGCAACATTGGCGTGCCTGAAGTTTTTGTTCCACGCGCCGTAGATATGCTGGGAAGTACGATTGTCGAAATGAGCCGAACGGGAATAACCGACAGCGAAGCCACCCAATTGAGGGTCTGACCAACTGAAGCCTGCCGTGTACTGGTGCCTGGCGCGCGCCCCCTGTACCTCGCCAGGCTCGCCGCCAACAGCTTCGAGCACATCCCGGTAACCCGAGGTCTGGCGAGTGGCGCTCAAGTTCATCTGGACGTTGCCCGGCAGCGTACTGCCAAACGAAACGCCGCTACGCGAACCGCGTACCTTTTGCTTACGGTCATGGGAAAGGTTATTGCGCAATCCCAGTGAAAACCGCTGGTCAAAGCTGCTGTCCAACGCCAGGCCCACCGAGTGGTAGTTGTCCGTGCCCTGAACTCCCGAACTGAGGGCCGCGTCCTCCCCTAACGCCCACGTTCCGCTGGCCATCGCCAACAGAGGCTCGGCGGCGCCCCTTCGATCCACATCACGCACCTTCCCTATTGCAGCGGTATATCCCGATTTAATCGGAACCGATCCACGGAACGAGGCGGCCGGCACGATAAAACTGTGTTGCCCCCCCTTGATTTCGATAACCCTGACGTCGAGGTCGCTGGTGCCATTGAGCAGTGGCAAATTGCGCAAGGTGAACGGCCCTTCCGGGACGAGAGTGGTATAAATCAATGCGCCGGACTGCCGGACTTCCACCCGCGACTGACTCCGCGCCCGCCCTTCAACCAAAACGCCATTGCTGCTGGTGCGGTTTTCCATTCCGTCAGGAAACAGCTGTGCACCGATCAGTTGAACACCACCGAACACGGGGCTATCAGCCGATATCTGGCCTGCCTGAAATGTCGAAGCCAAGGGAGCGATATCGCGCTGCGCGTATGCATACAGATGCTCAGTCGCCGAACGCTCATCGTTGGAGAGATAGAGCTGACGACTGCGGACGATCCAATTGCCCACGTTGAAACCCATTTCCGTTGAAGCGGATAAAAAGCGCCCTCGATCCCCCCGCGAGTGGGCATTGACGCCTTGGACATCGTAGTTGACCAGCGCCGCTGCACCTCCCCGGGCGTAATGACCAGTGCTTTGTTGCATGTCGCGCAGCGCCTGGGTCGGGACGACCAGCACAACCTCCTCACGCCCTGGGCGCAAGGTCACTACCGTTTTCGGATACTCGGCAATAAAGTCATGACAGGCCTGGGCGGCAGAGACTTGCTTATCGATCACCGTGGCGGGAATCTGCAGTCCCGCCCGATCCAATAGCCCACGGTTGAAACACAGCGCGCCTTCATGGTTAAACCGCGCGTCAGTCAACCCGATGGGATTACCGTTGACCGTCAAATCGACGACGCGCGTGCCCTCGCTGAACCGAGGGGCTTGCTGAAAGTAGCGCGCAACTGAAGGGTCGATACCACGCGCCTGCAAGGTGGCAAGGTCAAATCCGAGCACCGCCGCCGGCGCGGCGTAAACGTCAGCGGCCATTCCCGACACCACCGCCGCCCAAACCGAAAGGCTGATTCCGCTTCGCCTGAAAGCCTCCTCAGGTTTTATTGGCGCCCGGGATGGCTGCCCACGTACGGCGCTACAAAACCTGCTGGCTTTTTTTCCCATGGCAGGTCACGGCTGATTCGCTACGAGCAAAGCCTCGTAGCTATCGACGGAAAACCCATAGAGCGTGGCCGGCATAAGGGTGACCGACGTGGCGGCAGAACGTTTTTCCACGGCAACGCTGAGGGTTTCGCCCGGCAAGATATAGGTACGCGGCAAAAGCGCATTCACCTTCTGCGGGTTCAAGACCACCTCAGCCGCCAGGCGCACCACATAGGGGCTGTTGTTGCGTGCGCTCAAGGTATTGCCGTGAAGGCTCCAGGTCAGCAGCTCCCACGGTGCATGATGTTGAGGTAAACCTTTGGGGTGGAGAATGAGCGGCAGGTTTTGCCGTAGGCTGATACCAATTGTCGCGCCCGAGCCGGGTTGGGCCTGGGGAATACCTTCAAACGTAATGCGCTTCAAACGTTGGGTTTTGAGAGGCTCCTTATTGATTGCCATAACCCTGACCATTTGCCGCTCACCGCTATCGACACGCGCAACGGGCTGAGTAATGACGGCTAAAGGCTCCGGGTCTTCCGGTATATCTTCGATAACTGAATGAAGCAAGGCAGGACTTGGGTCCGTATTGGTGACATTGATGCTGACTTCACCATCCGCCTCATTGAGAATGACAACTGTTGTTTCCGGCTCCATGCCGTCTGCATACGCGGCACGGCAGAAAACAAAACCCAGACACAAACAACCGGCCAGAATAGATTTTTTTCTTGTAGAAACAAGCATCAACACTTCCTTCACAGCAATAACGAAACACGCCGAATCAGGTTGGCTGCCGCCAAAGAGACTGCAAGCCGACCTGAATCGCCTGGAAGCTTTTAGAGATAGACCAATTCCAGGGTTGTATGGCCATCAAGTTTTATTTCGTTATTCATGCTCAGCGCAGATGTTTTATTGATCACTGGCTGGACATTCAAATTCCCCGAGACGACGGTTATTTTAATCGGCGAATAGCTGGCGTTCGTACGCCAACTTCCAACCTTGGCTGACTGCCCCAAGACAGGATCGGTGATCCCCCAACTCGCGCCATTATTATTAGACCGCGCAACCAGTACAGCTTTACCATCGGCAATGTTGTTTTCCATGAAAACCACGTAGCCGCCGATTTTTTCATTCTTCGAGGTAAACCCAAGACCATAATTGAAATCATCGTTATAAGTAATATTGTACTGACTCACCATCATGCCGCGCACCTTGCTGGACGCGCGGTTATCCTGTGTCTTAATACCAACAAACGTGGGCGATGCACACCTGACGGTGTAAGGCGTCCCCTTTTTGGCCAGTTTGGTGTAGTTAGTAGCACTCAGTGACCTAGGATCGATCCGACCGTAATCTATCGTTGAATTAACAATAGTAAAACTGCAACTGGCAGGCGCAATGGAGCCTCTCACTCGTAAGTCCGCGGCTTGCGCACTCAAACCCAACATAGCGAGAAACATGCCTGATAACGAAATAATCTTCTTCATAGCAATCATCGACAATAGCCAAAGAGACACGTGCTGATTGACACTTCATAGTCAGCACGCCATGGATACCTATGTGGAGAAATCTAGAGGTAGCGCAACTCCAGGGTGAAATGGCCGTCCAGGTTGATCTGGTTGCTCATATCAAGTTCGGACGTCTTGTTGATGACGGCTTGAACTTCAACATTGCCGGAAACAGCATTAACCAATATAGGCGCATACACATTCCCCGCACGCCAACTGGCTATATTGGCAGTGTGGCCTACTGCCTGGGTACTGTTTGGTTCCCATCGTACGCCGTTATTTTCCGAGCTAACAATCCCTACCGACTTGCCGTCAGCTACAGAATTTCGAAGGTGCACTACATAACCTCCGATTTTTTGCCCCCTGGAAGTGGCCCCCAGACCAAAATTGTAGAGATCCTTGTAGTTCCCGCCAAACTGCCCCAGCATCATGCCTGGTATTCTCGAGCCAGCTCGATTATCAACGCTCCTGATACCCACTTTTATTTTAGACTGACCACTGCACCTCACCGTATAGGGAACACTCTTCTTATCCAGCTTGGTATAACTTGTCGGACTCAGGCTGCTCGGGTGAATAGTTCCATAGTCAATGACCGAGCGGGTGAGTGTAAAACTGCAACTGGCTGGAGCGATCGCGCCTTTTACACGTACATCGGCAGCCTGGACAGTCAGGCTCGCAACGACGAGGCATAGACCCGCCACTACTGGGTAATTCTTCTTCATCTAACGTTCATCCATAGTAATGACCATAGGCTGGCCAGTTATTGAATGATCAGAACACCTCCCCTGCGTCACGCCTGGTGCGCATATGAATATCTCGTCCTTGAAGCTCCGACCTATAAACACCACCCGGGACAGGTGCCGAACGTGAGTATTCATATTCCAAGAGAATAATAAAACCGGAAAAAATGACACCTCATGTAAGAGTGATCCCTATCTCCACTCTAAAAAACAACCCCATGTATACGAACAGGGAAACAGCAAGTTAGGACAAACATAAAACGGCGTAAGACTTATCGACAAACTCAATAAAACCAAGAATAGCCAGTACAAAACCCAGTGCTTTCTGGCTTTGTAATACATCATTTGTGGGCCGGTCCTACGCGCCACGCAGAAAGCACTTATAGGTATACGAGGAAAAATCCTCTGTTACTACGCGTTGGCTCCAGCGATCGATCGTGGCACGATGGCAAGGTTATCGACCGAGACCCCCAAACCATGCCGCAATCCCAAGCCAAGAATCTGTCCCTGATCGCCGCCATCGACCTGGGCTCCAACAGCTTTCACATGGTCGTGGCCAAGGCCCAGAACGGCGAAATCCGCATCCTTGAGCGGCTCGGAGAGAAAGTGCAACTGGCTGCCGGGATCGACGATGAGCGCCAGCTCAATGAAGAATCCATGCAACGCGGGCTCGACTGCCTCAAGCGTTTTGCACAGCTGATCAACGGCATGCCCCTGGGCGCCGTGCGAATCGTCGGCACCAACGCCTTGCGCGAAGCCCGTAACCGGGGCGAATTCATCCGTCGCGCCGAGGAAATCCTCGGCCACCCCGTAGAAGTCATCTCCGGCCGCGAAGAAGCACGCCTGATCTACCTCGGCGTGTCCCATACACTCGCAGATACCCCCGGCAAGCGCCTGGTGGCGGACATCGGCGGTGGCAGTACCGAGTTCATCATCGGCCAGCGCTTCGAACCGCTGCTGCGTGAAAGCCTGCAGATGGGCTGTGTCAGCTATACCCAACGCTATTTCAAGGACGGCAAGATCACACCGGCGCGCTACGCCCAGGCCTATACGGCAGCGCGTTTGGAGATCATGAGCATCGAGCACGCCTTGCACCGCCTGACCTGGGATGAAGCCATCGGCTCGTCCGGCACCATCCGTGCCATCGGCCTGGCGCTCAAGGCCGGCGGCCATGGCACCGGCGAGGTCAACGCCGAAGGCCTGGCGTGGCTCAAGCGCAAGCTGTTCAAGCTGGGGGATGCCGAGAAGATCGACTTCGACGGCATCAAGCCGGACCGTCGCACCATCTTCCCGGCCGGCCTGGCGATTCTCGAGGCGATCTTCGACGCCCTCGAACTGCAACGCATGGACCACTGTGACGGCGCCCTGCGCGAAGGTGTGCTGTATGACCTGCTGGGCCGCCATCACCACGAGGACGTGCGTGAACGCACGCTCACCTCGCTGATGGAGCGTTATCACGTCGACCAGGAGCAGGCAGCCCGCGTAGAGCGTAAAGCACTGCATGCGTTCGATCAGGTCGCCGAGGACTGGGACCTGGAAGACGGCGTATGGCGCGAACTGCTCGGCTGGGCGGCCAAGGTGCATGAAGTGGGCCTGGATATCGCCCACTACCACTACCACAAGCACGGCGCCTACCTGATCGAGCACTCCGACCTGGCGGGTTTCTCCCGGGAAGACCAGCAGATGCTCGCACTGCTGGTGCGCGGCCATCGTCGCAATATTCCCAAGGACAAGTTTGCCGAGTTCGGCGATGAAGGCATCAAGCTGATCCGCCTGTGCGTGCTGCTGCGCTTCGCGATCCTGTTCCACCACATTCGTGGCACCCAGCAGATGCCCCAGGTGACCCTGCGCGCCAATGGCGACAGCCTGGATGTCGTGTTCCCCAAAGGCTGGCTGGATGAGAACCAGCTGACCCAGGCGGACTTCGCCCAGGAAGCGGAGTGGCTGACGCGGGTGGGGTTCAGCCTGAACCTGCGCTAACCCGATCTCATGAACACTGCAAAAACAAATGTGGGAGGGGGCTTGCTCCCGATTACGGTGTGTCAGTCGCGAATACTTTGACTGAACCACCGCAATCGGGAGCAAGCCCCCTCCCACATTTTCAGAGCGTGTTGTCTATTAGTTCACCGACAGAATCGGGCTACCCAACTTCTCCAGCAACGTCGCCTGGGCACTGCGCGGGTTCTGGTTGCCGGTCGGCGTGTTACGCACGTAACGGCCATCCGACTGCAGGCTCCAGCTGTGGGTGTTATCGGTGAGGTAGCTTTCCAGCTCCTTCTTGACCCGCATGATCAGCTTCTTGCCCTCGACCGGGAAGCAGGTCTCCACACGCTTGTCGAGGTTGCGCTCCATCCAGTCGGCACTGGAGAGGAACATCTGCTCCTCGCCGCCGTTAAGGAAGTAGAACACCCGCGTGTGTTCCAGGAAGCGGCCGATGATCGAGCGCACATGGATGTTATGCGACACGCCGACAATGCCCGGACGCAGGCAGCACATGCCGCGCACCACCAGGTCGATACGCACGCCGGACTGGCTGGCCTTGTACAGCGCGCGGATGATCTTCGGATCGGTCAGAGAGTTGAACTTGGCGATGATGTGCGCCGGTTTGCCCTCGAGGGCGAACTGGGTCTCGCGGGCAATCATGTCGAGCATGCCCTTCTTGAGGGTGAACGGCGCGTGCAGCAGCTTCTTCATGCGCAAGGTCTTGCCCATGCCGATCAATTGGCTGAACAACTTGCCGACGTCTTCACACAAGGCGTCGTCGGAAGTCAGCAAGCTGTAGTCGGTATAGAGCTTGGCGTTGCCGGCGTGGTAGTTGCCGGTACCCAGGTGGGCGTAACGCACGATCTCACCGGCTTCGCGGCGCAGGATCAGCATCATCTTGGCGTGGGTCTTGAAGCCAACCACGCCGTAGATCACTACCGCGCCGGCCGCTTGCAGGCGGCTGGCCAGTTGCAGGTTGGACTCTTCGTCAAAGCGTGCGCGCAACTCGATCACCGCAGTGACTTCCTTGCCGTTGCGCGCAGCGTCTACCAGCGCGTCGACGATTTCCGAGTTGGCACCGGAACGGTACAGGGTCTGGCGCACGGCCAATACGTGCGGGTCCTTGGCGGCCTGGCGCAGCAGATCGACCACCGGGGTGAAGGACTCGAACGGGTGCAGCAGCAGGATGTCCTGCTTGCTCACCACGCTGAAGATGTTCTCGCTGTTTTGCAGCAGTTTCGGGATCTGCGGGGTGAACGGGGTGTATTGCAGCTCCGGATGGCTGTCCAGGCCGGTGATGCTGAACAGGCGCGTGAGGTTCACCGGGCCATTGACCTGGTACAGCTCGGTCTCGCCCAGGTTGAACTGCTTGAGCAGGTAGTCCGACAGGTGTTTCGGGCAGGTGTCGGCCACTTCCAGGCGTACCGCATCCCCGTAGCGCCGCGAGAACAGCTCACCGCGCAGGGCACGGGCCAAGTCTTCGACGTCTTCGGAATCCAGCGCCAGGTCGGCGTTACGGGTCAGACGGAACTGGTAGCAGCCCTTGACCTTCATGCCTTGGAACAGGTCATCGGCGTGGGCATGGATCATCGACGACAGGAATACATAGTTGTCGCCAGCGCCCCCCACCTCTTCGGGTACCTTGATAATCCGTGGCAGCAAGCGTGGCGCCGGGATGATCGCCAGGCCCGAATCGCGACCGAAGGCGTCGATCCCTTCCAGCTCGACGATAAAGTTCAGGCTCTTGTTCACCAGCAGCGGGAACGGGTGCGTCGGGTCCAGGCCGATCGGCGTGATGATCGGCGCGATTTCGTCGCGGAAGTAGCGGCGCACCCAGGTCTTGATCTTGGTAGTCCAGTGGCGGCGACGGATGAAGCGAACCTGATGTTTTTCCAGCTCCGGCAGCAGGATGTCATTGAGGATCGCGTACTGGCGATCCACATGACCGTGTACCAGCTCGCTGATGCGCGCCAGCGCCTGGTGCGGCTGCAGGCCGTCCGCGCCAGCTTGTTCACGGGCGAAGGTGATCTGTTTCTTGAGGCCGGCGACGCGGATCTCGAAGAACTCATCCAGGTTGCTGGAGAAAATCAGCAGGAATTTCAGGCGTTCCAGCAACGGGTAGGACTCATCCAGTGCCTGTTCAAGCACGCGGATGTTGAATTGCAGTTGTGACAGCTCGCGGTGGATGTACAGGCTGCTGTCATCCAGGTTGGTCACCACGGCGGCCACCGGGGCCGGGGCTGGCGCTTCGGCTACCGCCACAGGCGCGGCCGGCTCGTGCTCCGGCGGGGTCTCGGTGACTTGTTCCACCACCGGGTGAGCGTCTTTTACGGCAACTTCGGAAAGTCCTTCGGTATTCATCGAATGTTCCTGTGAGGGCTATTGTTGCTCTCTAAGCAATTGGGCGGCGCGGGCGGCGAAATAGGTCAGGATGCCATCAGCCCCGGCACGTTTAAAGGCCGTCAAGGATTCTAGGATTACCCCTTCACTCAACCAGCCATTTTGGATTGCAGCAATGTGCATGGCGTATTCGCCACTGACCTGATACACAAAGGTCGGCACTTTGAATTCCTCTTTGACCCGGTAAAGGATGTCCAGGTACGGCATCCCCGGCTTGACCATCACCATGTCGGCGCCTTCGGCCAAATCCGCCGCCACTTCGTGCAAGGCTTCATGGCTGTTGGCCGGGTCCATCTGGTACGAAGCCTTGTTGGCCTTGCCCAGGTTCAGCGCCGAGCCCACCGCATCGCGAAACGGGCCGTAGTAGGCGCTGGCGTACTTGGCCGAGTAGGCCATGATCCGTACATTGACGTGGCCGGACAGTTCCAGGGCTTCGCGAATCGCCTGGATGCGGCCGTCCATCATGTCCGACGGCGCAACCACCTGAGCGCCTGCTGCCGCATGGGACAACGCCTGCTTGACCAGCGCATCGACGGTAATGTCGTTCTGAACATAGCCGTCTTCGTCAAGAATGCCATCCTGCCCGTGGGTAGTGAACGGGTCCAACGCCACGTCGGTGATCACCCCCAGCTCCGGGAAACGCTCGCGCAGGGCGCGGGTGGCGCGCTGGGCGATACCGTCCGGGTTCCAGGCTTCGGCAGCATCAAGGGACTTGAGTTCAGACGGCGTGACCGGAAACAACGCCAACGCCGGAATCCCCAGGTCGACCCAGCCCGCCGCCTCTTCAAGCAGCAGATCAATGGTCAGACGCTCTACACCCGGCATCGACGATACCGCTTCCCGGCGATTTTCACCGTCGAGTAAAAACACCGGCAGGATCAGATCATCCGTCGTCAGTACGTTTTCACGAACCAGGCGGCGAGAAAAATCATCACGGCGATTACGGCGCAGGCGGGTAGCAGGGAACAGGCGATTGGCAGGGGTAAAGCTCACGACAGACTCCTGAGCCCGGGTTCACGGGCGAGCGTTGCAGTTATAAGCGGGCATTATGACGAAGGTATGACAGTTGTGCTTAACGATGCGACCTGTAGTCGCATTCGTCGGTTAATGTAGGAATTGTTCACTTCGTGACACATCTCGATACTTTCATGAATGTTCACGAAGGCGTAGGCTGCGCGTTCATTTCGCCAGCACCCAGACCATGCTTCAACAATTTCTGCATGACTTCGGCTACTTTGCCCTCTTCCTAGGCACGTTCTTCGAAGGCGAAACCATCCTGGTTCTCGCAGGCTTCCTGGCGTTCCGTGGGTACATGGATATCAACCTGGTGGTGGTCGTTGCCTTCTTCGGCAGCTACGCCGGCGACCAGCTTTGGTATTACATGGGGCGCAAGCACGGCCGCAAACTGTTGGCGCGCAAGCCGCGCTGGCAATTGATGGGCGACAAGGCCCTGGAACATATCCGCAGGCACCCGGATATCTGGGTGCTGAGCTTCCGCTTTGTCTACGGCTTACGCACGGTAATGCCCGTTGCGATCGGCCTGTCAGGCTACCCGCCACTGCGCTACCTGATCCTCAACGGTATTGGTGCTGCAATCTGGGCGGCGGCCCTGGGCGCGGCGGCCTATCACTTCGGCGCGGTGCTGGAAGGCATGCTGGGCAGCGTCAAGAAATACGAGCTGTGGGTGCTGGGCGCCTTGCTGCTGCTGGGCTTTGGCCTGTGGCTGCGCCGCCGCTTCAAGAATGCCCGTATCGCCCGCCAGGCCTGTGCCGATGCCAAGGCGCGGCTCGCCGCCGCCGAGCCCGTCCCGGTAGAAGCGCCTAAGACACCAGTCGAGTAAGCCGGCCCCTGCAACAGTAGAGGCCAATCACGCTGAGCAGGCTGTAGCTCACCAGGCCCAGCCAGCCCAGGTTGCTGGCCGGCCACAGCCCGACCACCGGCGCCAGCCACACCAACGGCACATTCAGCGCCAGGCGTGTCAGCTCTGCCTTTAACGCCCACGGGCGATTCTCCAGGGCCACCCCCAGGGTAAACAATCCAATCGCCATCGCCCCCCAGCCGACAACCAGCGCT
The DNA here is from genome assembly GCF_003058245.1 of Pseudomonas sp. GV047. NCBI lineage: Bacteria > Pseudomonadati > Pseudomonadota > Gammaproteobacteria > Pseudomonadales > Pseudomonadaceae > Pseudomonas > Pseudomonas sp. GV047. Next base: position 305,229 of record NZ_QCWA01000002.1, read on the forward strand.
GCACTGGGCAGGCCCTCGCCGACATTCATCAAATAGCTGCCAAACCCCACATACGCCGCGAACTGCAGGGCGATATAGACCTGTTGGCGCGTGTCCAGCGGCACGTCGAATTTGCGGAACTGGCTCAAGTCGGGCTTGGCCAATGGATACTTGGCCTTCACGTCCGCCGGGCGCCAACCGGTGCGCATGAACCAGATGCGCAGCTTGTCCCACTTACTTTCGGTACGCCGCGCATCACGCCAAAGCTGTGCATAAAACTGCAGGTTGGCCCATAACGGATTCCAGCTGGCCAAGGGTGTGGTCACGCCGAAGATCACCGGCTCGTTGTCGTCTTCTTCCTGGAAGGTGCCGAACAGCCGGTCCCAAAGAATGAACACACCGCCATAGTTGCGATCCATGTAGAGAGCGTTCTGTGCATGATGGGCCCGATGATTGGAGGGCGTGACGAAAAACCACTCGAACCAGCCAAGCTTGGGCACGTGCCGGGTATGCACCCAGAATTGATACAGGAGGTTGAGGGACGCCACGCTGATAAACACCACCAGCGGCACGCCAAGCACGGCCAGGGGCAGGTAGAAGATCCAGCTCAGCAGGAAGCCGGTGCTGGTCTGGCGCAGGGCGGTGCTGAGGTTGTAGTCCTCGCTCTGGTGATGCACCGAGTGCGCGGCCCACAGGATGTTGCGCTCGTGCCCCATCCGGTGCAGCCAGTAGTAGCAGAAGTCGTAGAACACAAAGGCGAACACCCAGGTCCAGGCGCTGTGGGCAGGCAGTTCGATCAACGCCAGGTGCTTGAGGGCGAACGCGTAGGTCAGCAGCCCCACCCCCTTGGTCAACAGCCCGGTGGTGGTGGACAGCACGCCGGTGCTGAGGCTGTTGATGGCGTCCGCCACCCGGTAGTTGCGCTGACCACGCCAGCGGTCGGCGAGCAGCTCCACCACAATCAAGGCAATGAAAAACGGTACCGCGTAAGGCACGAAGTCCATGGTCTGGTCCGGTCTATTTTTGTTACATCAAGATTAGGTGCAGCGGCGCGAGATCCCATTGGCAACAGGTGACAAATTAGTAGACATTTAACGCCAAGACTCCAGGAGAAATGCCCATGAGCAAAAAGATTGCAGTGATCCTTTCCGGCTGCGGCGTGTACGACGGCGCAGAGATCCACGAAAGCGTGATCACCCTGCTGCGCCTGGATCAGCGCGGTGCTCAGGTCCAGTGTTTTGCACCCGATATCGCCCAGTTGCATGTGATCAACCACCTGACCGGCGAGGAGATGCCCGAGTCGCGCAATGTGCTGGTGGAGTCGGCCCGCATTGCCCGGGGCGAGGTCAAGGATATTCGAGACGCCAACGCCGACGAGTTCGATGCGCTGATCGTACCCGGTGGGTTCGGTGCGGCGAAGAACCTGTCGAACTTTGCCGTCGAGGGCGCGGGTTGCAGCGTCAACCCGCAAGTGCTGGAACTGGCCGAAGCCTTTGCCGAAGCGGGCAAGCCGGTGGGGCTGATCTGCATCTCGCCGGCCCTGGCCGCGAAGATCTACGGCCCGGGCGTGACCTGCACCATCGGCAATGACACCGACACTGCCGCAGCCCTGGACAAGATGGGCGCCACCCACCAGGAATGCAGCGTGGAAGACATTGTCGAGGACACCGCACGCAAGTTGGTCAGTACGCCCGCCTATATGCTCGGCAAGAGCATCAGTGAAGTGGCCTCAGGCATCAACAAGCTGGTGGACCGGGTGCTGGAGCTGACCCACGAGAACGATTAGTGGGGATGCCGGGCTCCCTCTCCAACGGATCAGGACTGGCGCATTAACCGCGTCAGTATCCTGTCGAGTGAGTTGGCAAACGCCTGCTTGTCCTTCTCCCCATGGGGCGGCGGTCCACCGCCCATCTGGCCCTGCTCGCGCAGGTCGGCAAACAGGTTGCGCACCGCCAATCGCTCACTCATGTTCGCCGGGCTGAACTCCTTGCCCCGAGGGTCGAGGGCCGTGACGCCCTTCTTCACCAGGCGGTCGGCCAGGGGCACATCGCTGCAGATCACCAGTTCGCCGGGCACTGCGTGCTCCACCAGATAGTCATCTGCTGCGTCCGGACCGCTGGGCACCACGATCAACTTCACGCACGAGAAGCTCGGCTTGATCTGGCTTTGGCCGGCCACCAGGACGACCTCGAACTGGCGCTTGAGGGCGAACTTCACCACCTGGTCCTTGGCGGCCCGGGGGCAGGCGTCTGCATCGATCCATACGCGCATGTTATGCCGCCACTCGCTGCTTTTCTGCCAGCCGGCTGCGGCCGTAGAGCACCACAATGGCCAGGATCGCCACGGCCTGTGCGCTCAACGAGTACGCATCGGCGTGGATGCCCAGCCAGTCGAAGTCAAAGAACGCCACCGGCCGCGTGCCGAAGATGCCGGCTTCCTGCAACGCCTTGACGCCATGCCCGGCGAACACCACCGACAACGCGCACAGCAGCCCCGCATTGATGCCGAAAAACAGCGCCAGCGGCAGTTTCGCCGAACCGCGCAGGATCACCCAGGCCAGGCCCACCAGCAGCACCAACGCCGTGGCACCACCCGCCAGCACCGCGTTGTGCCCGGCCGGGCCCGCTTGCAGCCACAGGGTTTCGTAGAACAGGATCACTTCGAACAGCTCGCGGTAGACCGAGAAGAACGCCAATATCGCAAAACCGAAACGCCCACCGCCGCCCACCAGGCTGCTCTTGATGTAGTCCTGCCACGCTGCGGCATGGCGGCGGTCGTGCATCCATACGCCAAGCCACAGCACCATCACACTGGCGAACAGCGCCGTGCAGCCTTCGAGCAATTCGCGCTGGGCGCCGCTGACGTCAATCACATACGCCGCCAACGCCCAGGTGGCCAAGCCGGCCAAGAGCGCCAGGCCCCAGCCGACGTTGACGCTGCGCACCGCCGATTGCTGGCCGGTGTTGCGCAGGAATGCCAGGATCGCCGCCAGCACCAGGATCGCTTCCAGGCCTTCACGCAGCAGGATCAGCAGACCGGAAATGTAGCTCAACGACCAGCTCAAGCCATCGCTGCCCAGCAAGCCTGCGGACTCCGTGAGCTTGCCCTTGGCCACGTCCAGGCGCTGCTGCACCTGCTCGATCGGCAGACCGTCCTGTAACGACTGCCGGTAAGCCATCAGGGCCTTCTCGGTGTCCTTACGCACGTTGGCATCGACGTTATCCAGTGAGCTTTCCACCAGCTCAAAGCCTTCCAGGTACGCCGCCACCGACAAGTCATAGGCTTGCTCGTGGTCACCGCTACGGAACGCCGCGAGGCTCTTGTCCAGGGTGCTCGCGGTGTAATCGAGCAACTGCGCCGGGCCACGCTTGACCTGCGGCGGTTGCGCACGCTGGGCGCGGAAGGTCGCGGCAGCGGTTGGGCCGTTTGCGGCCAGCACTTCATTAGGCGTCTGGCGGGCCAGGTCGGCGAGGTTGAAGGGCTGCTCGCTTTTCGCCGCAGCCGGGTCGGCGGTGAAGCCGGCGATGTAGGTGGCCAGGTCCCAACGCTGGCGGTCGTCCAGTTGGTCGGCGAAGGACGGCATGTCAGTGCCTTCGACACCCAGGCCCAGGGTGTTGTAGATCGCGTAGAGGCTCAGGCGATCCAGGCGCGCAGCATCCGTCAAGTTGGCCGGAGGCGGCGTCATCCCCACGCCGGCCGGACCATCTCCGGCACCGGCAGTGCCGTGGCACACCGAACAGTGCTGGGCGTAGAGCGGTGCGCCGCGCGTCGGGTCGGGCGTGATGGCCGGGGCTTGGCTGACTTCATACGCGACTGCCAGCTTGGCGCCCAACTGGCGGGCCTGGCGAGCGACGGTCGCGCCGTCTGCATGAGCGGTGACAGCCGCCAGCAGTTCCTCGACCCCCTTTACCAGTTCCGCGCGCTCGGGCTTTTGCGGCAAATCCGCCACCAACCCCTGCAAGACCCCAAGAAACTCCACCTGCTCGCGGTATTCCGAATCATCCACCACCTTGCCCGCCTCTACCGTCGGTGGGTAGTCGGCGCCAATGTAGTCCAGCAGATGCAGGGCTTGTGGAGCGCCCTCGGCAGTCGCGGCCAGCAGGTTGAAGCTGCACGACATCAATGCCGGCAACAGCAGCCAGGCGAGAAAACGGAAGGGCGCAATCATGAATGAATCTCAAGTGGAAATACGAAGTAACACATTGTTAAGCGTTAAAGGGTTTGACTCAAGGCGTTAGTGATTTGTCGTGTGGGCGGACGGGGCATTTTGGAGATGGGTTACTGGCATCGCTGTCAGCTCAATCGAGGCAAAAAGCCATTGTTTTGCCAGTAACGATGCTTATAATGCCGCGCCCTGTTAGTGCGAAAGGGAATTTCGTTCCTCGGTTTTATGAGGAATAACCATATTGGTTGACTACTTTCAGGGAAGAAGTGACATGGTTTTTCGCGCCTTACCTCCGCTCGCGCTCGCGGCAGTCACTTTGCTCAGCGGCTGTTCAATGTTCCGCAGCTACGACGCCGAGCTGCAAGCCACCAACCAGCAACTCGCCACCGGCAATGTCGACGCCGCCCTGACCCTGCTGGAAAAGAACAACACCGGCGAAGACAAAGACCTGCTGTATTTCTTCGAAAAGGGCGAGTTGCTGCGGGCCAAGGGCGACCTGACCGGCAGCCAGACCGCCTGGCGCAGCGCCGACCTGCAAGTCTACAAGTGGGAAGAGTCGGTCAAGTTCGACAGCGCAAAATACCTGTCCCAGTTCGGCAGCTTCCTGGCCAATGACAAGGTGCGTCGCTACGAAGGCTATGACTACGAAAAAGTCATGCTGACCACGCAGATGGCCCTGAACCTGCTGGCCTTGAACGACTTCGACGGCGCACGCACCGAAATCAAGAAGACCCACGAACGCGAAGCGGTGATCGCCGACCTGCGCGACAAGGAATACCTCAAGCGCGAAGACGAAGCCGAGCAACAGGGCGTGACCACCCAGATCAAGGACCTGCACGGCTACCCGGTGCAAGCCCTCGACGCGCCGGAGGTGGTCGGCCTGAAGAACAGCTACCAGAGTGCGTTCAGCCATTACCTGGCCGGCTTCGTCTACGAAGCCCTGGGCGAAAAAGACCTGGCCGCCCCCGGTTATCGCAAGGCCATCGAGCTGCGCCCTAACACGCCACTGCTGGAAAAAGCGCTGCTCGACCTGGACAAATCCAAGGTCGGCAGCGATGAAACCGACGTGCTGATCGTGGTGCAGAGCGGCCTCGCACCCGCCCGCGACTCGATCCGCCTGCCGCTGCCGATCCCGATCAATGGCAACCTGGTGATCACCCCGCTGTCGTTCCCGGTGATCAAGGCCGACACCTCCACGGCGACCGTTGCCCAGATCGGTGTCGACGGCCAGCAACAGAACCTCACGGCGCTCAACAGCACCACGGCCATGTCCCGCCGCGCCCTGCGTGATGACATGCCAGGCATCATCCTGCGCACTACCGTGCGTGCGGTAAGCCGTGGTGTGGCGCAGAACAACCTGAACAAGACCAACCCCATGGCAGGCCTGGTACTGGGTATCGCCTCGGCCGTGACCGAAGGCGCCGACACCCGCACCTGGCGCACCCTGCCGGACATGACCCAAGTCACGCGCCTGCGCCTCAAGCGTGGTGAACACCAGGTCAGCCTGCCCAACGCCCTGGGTGGCACGCTGGTAACGATCAAGGCCGACCAGCGCTACCAGGTGATCACCCTGCGCGTGGTCGGCAACCAAGTGTTCGCCGGTGGCCTCGCCGCCCATGTGCTGCCCGGCACGACAACCCAGGCCATCGCCCTCAAACAACCTTAAGGAGCACCCTATGCGTCACTTTATCCTCGGCGCACTGGCGCTGGTCCTGCTTGCCGGCTGCGCCACCCCGCCACCACCGGAACCTGGCAGCGCCGCGAGCAAGATCGTGGTGATGGGCAAGTTCAAGGGCATCGCGGTCGGCGCCATTCGTGTGGCCCGCGAGAACGGCTTCCTCACCACCAAGGTGCAATTGAGCAACATCACCAGCAGTAACCAGATGATGTATTACCGCTTCGCCTGGCTGGGCGCCGATGGTTTCCCGGTGGGCGATGAAGAGACCTGGAAAGTGCTGAACCTGTACGCCAACCAGGCGACCTTCCTGCCCGCCATTGCCAATGTGCCCCAGGCTGCGGACTTCCGCCTTGAAGTCAAAACCCCTTGAACCGTTCATTCATTTTGCTGCCGAGAGATTTCCCCATGCTTGCACGCTTCTCGATTCTCGCCGTGGTTGCCGTCCTGGCCAGCGGCTGCGCGAATACCTCCCCGGTACTGGGTGGTAAAAACATCAGCTACGGCGACACCAAGGCCGTGGAGCTGGTGACCAACGAGTTCGGCTCCACCGACCTGCAGATGATCGCCGAAAGCATGACCCGCTCCCTCGCCCAGTCCGGCATCCTGCAAGGCCGCCCGGTGGTGCAGGTGTATGACGTGAAGAACAAGACCAGCGAGTACATCGACACCCGTGAGATCACCACGTCGATCAAGACCCAGCTGATGAAGACCGGCACCGCACGCTTCGCCAGTGACAACACCGACATGCAAAGCCAGGTCGACCAGCTCAAGCTGCAGAACCAGAGCGGCTTGTACAAGAAGTCCAGCGTCAGCAAGACCGGCAACATGGTCGCGGCCAAGTACCGCCTGGAAGGCTCCATCAGTTCCATCGTCAAGCGCAGCTCGGACTACAAGGACGTGTTCTACAAGTTCAGCCTGCAACTGATCGACGTCGAGAGCGGCCTGGCCGAATGGATGGACGAAAAAGAAATCCGCAAGACCACGGAGCGCTAGGCAATGCGTGCATGGATTGGTTTGATCGGCCTGTTGTGCGCCTTTGGCGCCTCGGCTGCACCCAAGATCGCGGTGACCGACCTGGCCTACCAGGCGCAGGTCGAGGAGTACATCCACCAGGTTTCGGCCAGCAACAACTTCCAGGCAAGCAGCTACAACGCCAGCGGTGCATCGAACTACAGCGAGTACGAGAGCCGTAGCAGCTACATCGAACAAACCGAACTGCGCAAGTTCAGCGGTGATATCAAGGGGGAGATTCTCAAGTCCCGCCAGTTCCAGCTGGTGCAGGGCACGCCCTACACCGCCGATGCCAAGGGTGACGTCTATGACGTGATCAAGCGCATCAAGGCCGGTCACTTCAAGGGCGCGGACTATGTGCTGTTCGGTACGCTGTCAGACATCGACTTCACCCAGGACATCAACGCCCTGGACCACACCAACAGCTACTCGGCGGTGCTGGGCCTGACGCTGGTGGCGGATTTCAGCCTGATCAATACGCGCACCTACGAAATCACCTCGGCGTTTACCGCCATGGGCGAAGGCCAGGACACCAAGCTGGTGAACAGCCGCGACATACGCGTGAGCCTGAACCGGCCGCGGGTGGTGAAGGAAGTGTCGAAGGCGCTGGGTGAGGACGTCGCCAGGCAGTTGGCGGAACAGTTGGGCGGTGGGTATCAGGACCCGGGCCAGCCGGTGCCGCGCAACCACCTGCCACGGGATGAAGCGCCGAAGATCTTGCACTGAACGGTAATCCTCAAGGCAACACAAAACCAATGTGGGAGGGGGCTTGCCCCCGATAGCAGGGTGTCAGTCAGCCTAGCTGTAGCTGAGACACCGCCATCGGGGGCAAGCCCCCTCCCACACGTTCAAGTACCGAGGTTTACGCCGTTGCGCGATGCAAGCTGGCCAGGAAACCCGCAGCCCCCACGAACAACCCGGCAAACGTCCGGTTCACGCGCTTCTGCTGCTTGGGCGTGCGCAACAGGCGCAGCACTTTGGACGCCAACCCCGTATACCCCGCCATCACGATCATATCGACGCTGATCATCGTCGCACCGATGATCAGGTACTGCACCAGCAACGGCGCCTGGGGATTCACGAACTGCGGCAGCACCGCCAGCATGAACACCAGGGCCTTGGGGTTGCTGGCGTTGACCAGGAAACCACGGAACATCATCGCCATCGGCTTGCCGAGCGGGCGTATCGCCGCGTCATCGGCCATGTCCATGGGCAAGGCACGCCATTGCTTGACGGCCAGGTACACCAGGTACGCCACGCCAAACCACTTGATCGCATAGAACGCGGTCGACGACGCCGCCAGAATGGCACCCAAGCCGCCCGCTACCACGGCAATCTGCATGGCCAGGCCCAGTTGCAGGCCAATGGCGTTCCAGTAACCGCGCAGGAAGCCGTATTGCAGGCCACTGGACATCGAAGCGATGGCGCCGGCGCCAGGGGAAAGGGAGATGATCCAACTGGCCAGGAAAAAGGCCAGCCACGTGTCGAGTGCCATAGCACACCTCGGGGAAGAGTCAGCGATTGTCGGGCCTTAAGCTAACTCCGCCGAGCAGAGGCTGGCTATAGATTTTTACACGCGGTAAACGCTAGCGGTCGCCCGGGAACACATGGGTGCCGGGCCAACGCCGCACCGAGCGTTGGAAGAACAGGCTGTTAGGCACCTGTACGATGGCGCTGTCGGTGCCTGCGGCTTCCACTTCGATCAGTGTGGTGTAGAGCAAGTTGATTGCCACTACCCTGCCCTTCACGCCGGGCTTGTCGACGGTATCCACCAACTCGACGATGTCACCGAGGCGAAACGGTCCGACGGTAAAGATCAGGATCGCGCATAGCAGGTTGGACAACACCGACCACATGGCGAAGAACGCCACTGCCGCCACTGCGACAAACCCCGACAGCGCCGTCCACAGCACCGTAGCGGACACGCCCAGGCGCTCCAGCACAAAGATCAGCGCACTGCCCATGATCAACCAGCGCAGACCACCGCGCAGCGGCATCAGCAGTTGCGGCGGGAACGGGTAGCGCTCACCCAGGCGGGTCAGGCCTTTGGCGACGAATCGCTGGGCAACGTAACCGGCCAACAGGATCAGCAGGATTTGCACGCCGATCCACACAGGCTCGATCCATTGCGCCGGCAGCGGCAATTGCAACGCTTCCATCAGGACAGCGCCTCCAGCTCCGCTTGCAGGGTTTCCAGCAGTTCGAGGGCCTCCATCCAGGTTTCCTCCAATTGCCCTTCGCGCACCTTGAGCCTGGCCTGTTCGGCCAGCAGGTCGCGCAGCTCATCCTTGCGCGCAGCCTCGTACACGCCGCTGTCGCCCAGGCTGGTTTCGATCTTGGCCAGGCGCTCGTGGACCTTGCCCAACTCGGCCTCAAGCTTGTCGGCTTCGCGCTTGTGTGGCGCCAACTGCTGGCGCAGGGCGGCAGCGGCCTGGCGCTGGGCTTTCTTGTCGGTCTTGTCCGGGTTGACCGGGGTGTTGCTGACCGGCGCATTGCGCAGGCGGTAGTCCGTGAGCCAGCGTGCGTAGTCGTCCAGGTCACCGTCGAACTCTTCGACCTTGCCATCCGCTACCAGCAGGAAGTTGTCGGTGGTGCTCTTGAGCAAGTGGCGATCGTGAGACACCACCAATACTGCACCGCTGAACTCCTGCAAGGCCATGGTCAGCGCCAGGCGCATCTCCAGGTCGAGGTGGTTGGTCGGTTCGTCGAGCAGCAGCAGGTTCGGGCGGTCCCAGGCGATCAACGCCAGGGCCAGGCGGGCTTTTTCGCCGCCAGAGAAATTCAGCACCGGCTCATCGATGCGCGCGCCACGGAAGTCAAAGCCACCGAGGAAGTCGCGCAGGGTTTGCTCGCGCTCGGTCGGCGCCAGGCGTTGCAGGTGCAGCAGCGGGCTGGCCTTGGCGTCGAGGGAGTCCAACTGATGCTGGGCGAAGTAGCCCACCACCAGGTTCTCGCCACGGGTCAAACGACCGGCCAGGGGTTGCAGCTCGCCCGAGAGGTTCTTGATCAGCGTCGACTTGCCCGCGCCGTTCGGGCCGAGCAAACCGATGCGCGCACCCGGGGTGAGCTGCAGCTTGACCTTCTCCAGGATGGTTTTCTCTCCATACCCCAGGCGTGCATCCGAGAGGTCCAGCAACGGGCTGGAGATTTTCACTGATTCGCGGAACACAAAGTCGAACGGCGAATCGACGTGGGCCGCCGACAGTTCTTCCATGCGCTCCAGGGCCTTGATCCGGCTCTGGGCCTGGCGGGCCTTGGTGGCCTGGGCCTTGAACCGGGCGATGTAGCTTTCCATGTGCGCACGCTGCGCCTGCTGCTTCTCGAACGCCTGCTGCTGTTGGGCCAGGCGCTCGGCACGCGCCCGTTCGAACGCGGTGTAGCCGCCACGGTAGAGGGTGATCTTCTTCTGTTCGACGTGGGCGATGTTGTCGACCACGGCGTCGAGGAAGTCCCGGTCGTGGGAAATCAGCAGCAAAGTGCCCTGATAGCTCTTGAGGAAGTCCTCCAGCCACAGGATCGCATCGAGGTCCAAGTGGTTGGTGGGTTCGTCGAGCAGCAGCAGGTCCGAGGGGCACATCAGCGCCTGTGCCAGATTAAGGCGCATGCGCCAGCCACCGGAGAAATCGGCGACCGGACGATCCATCTGTTCGTTGGTGAAGCCAAGGCCGGCTAGCATCTTGCGGGCGCGGGCGTCGGCGGTGTAGCCGTCGGCGCTGTCGAGTTCCGCGTGCAGACGGGCCTGGGCGGCGCCGTCCTGGGCTTTCTCGGCCTCAGCCAGGTCGTGTTGCACCTGGCGCAGACGCAGGTCGCCATCGAGCACGTAGTCGATCGCGATGCGGTCCAGGGTGTCGATCTCCTGGCGCATATGGGCGATACGCCAGTCGGCCGGCAGCAAGCAGTCCCCGGAATCCGGGGTCAGCTCACCCAGCAACAGGGCGAACAACGTGGATTTGCCGGCGCCGTTGGCACCGATCAGGCCGGCTTTGTGACCGGCGTGCAGGGTCAGCTCGGCGTCTTCGAGAAGACGTTGCGGGCCACGCTGTAATGTTAGGCTTTGAAGTCGGATCATAATGGCGGCGGAGTCTACCAGCTTCGTTGGCCGCTGGCTTGGGTGTGAATATGAACGCTGACCTGTGGAGCTTTGCTCTCTCGACTTACGCCCGCCCGGGCGTCGAAGCCGCCTGCCTGCGCTTGCAGGAGCAAGGGGCGGACGTGTGCCTGTTGCTCTGCGGCGCGTGGCTGGAACAGCGGGGCGTGGCACTTGAGCCGGAGCGTATGCGCACCCTGCAACAGCTGGCCCGACCGTGGCAGGCGCAGGTGATCGAACCCTTGCGGCAGCTGCGTGTGCAATGGCGTGCCAAGGCGCAGCAGGATGAGCAACTGGCGACGCTGCGCGAACGGGTCAAAGCCCTGGAACTGGATGCCGAACGGCAATTGCTGACGCGCCTGGAAGCGTTGACGCAGGCATGGCCGAAAGTGGAGATGACTCAACCGCGGTGGCTGGAAGGACTGGCGGCTGAGGATGCCGCCAACCTTGACCATGACGCGCTGCAGCAGCTGCGCGTCATGATCACCGGCACTTAGGAAGCGCTGGTTGGGGTGGTGCTTGGCGCTACCGGTGCAGGGGTGCTGCTGGCCGATGCGGTCGGAGCGGTGGTCGCTGCCGGGGTAGCAGCAGGTGCTGCTGGCTTGGCCGGTGCTGGTTTCGCAGCAGCAGGCTTTGCGGCGGGCTTGGCGGCTGGTTTGGCGGCAGTGGTTTTAGCAGCTGGCTTCGCGGCCGGTTTTGCAGCAGCGGTTTTAGCAACTGGCTTCGCGGCCGGCTTTGCAGCAGCGGTTTTAGCAACTGGCTTCGCGGCTGGTTTTGCAGCAGCAGTTTTAGCAGTTGGCTTGGCAGCTGGTTTTGCAGCAGCGGTTTTAGCAACTGGCTTCGCGGCTGGTTTTGCAGCAGCAGTTTTGGCAGCTGGCTTGGCGGCTGGTTTTGCAGCAGCGGTTTTAGCAACTGGCTTCGCGGCTGGTTTTGCAGCAGCAGTTTTAGCAGCTGGCTTGGCGGCTGGTTTTGCAGCAGCGGTTTTAGCAACTGGCTTCGCGGCTGGTTTTGCAGCAGCAGTTTTAGCAGCTGGCTTGGCGGCTGGTTTTGCAGCAGCGGTTTTAGCAACTGGCTTGGCGGCTGGTTTTGCAGCAGCGGTTTTAGCAACTGGCTTGGCGGCTGGTTTTACAGCAGCGGTTTTGGCTGCTGGCTTGGCCGGTGCTTTAGCAGGTGCACGAGCACCCAGCACTTTCGCTACAGCTTCCTTAACACGACCAACACCCTGGGCCAATTTCAGGCTTTCTTGGGCGTCTTTTTTCAGTTGGGAAATGTAGGTGCGGGTTTCAGCTTGACGATCCTTGAGAGCATCCAGCAGGTCTTCGAGTTCTTTTACCGCGTCTTTGGCTTTGGCTTGTGCCTTGGCCTTGCCGGCAGTGGCGGCGTCTTGCAGTTTGGTGCGGGATTTGTGCAGCTTTTCTTGCGCTTTACCGCGTTGTTTTTCCAGCTTGGCGAGCAGTTTTTCTGCATCGGCCAACGCTTGGGAACATGCGCTTTCCAGATGCTCGAGCAAGCTGCCCGACAATTGTTGGAGTAAATGCAACGGGGTATTTACAGGCTTCTGTTTGGCCGACATGGTTTACCTCCTGGCTGACGTGGGTGCGGCTCATACTAGCCCTCTGCTCTTACCGCCGCTAGGGCATGTTGACAGTATCGTTTGCGTTGCGTTGCAACGTGCGAAAATTCTTATCGATATAACGAAAACACGCGGCACTTTTTACGCACTTGCACTGGCATAATCCGTCGCACTTTCGGCAGGAGAATGCCCATGTCGCGTTACCTTTTCCTTGTGCTGGGCCTGGCGATTTCCGCGGCCAATGCGAGCGAGCAATCACCGTCAAAAACCACGCCCCAAGACCAGCACGACCTCGCCTACAGCCTGGGCGCCAGCCTCGGTGAGCGCCTGCGCCAGGAAGTCCCGGACCTGCAGATCCAGGCCTTGATCGACGGCCTCAAGCAAGCCTATCAAGGCAAGCCGCTGGCGTTGGATAACACGCGCATCGAACAGATTCTTGCCGAGCACGAAGCGCAGGCCGAAGCCGACGCCCAAGCGCCTAAAAGTGAAAAGGCGCTCGCCGCCGAGCAGCAGTTTTTAACCAAGGAAAAAGCCGTGAAAGGGGTGCGCGAGTTGGCCGATGGCATCCTGCTCACGGAACTGACACCCGGCACGGGTAACAAGCCTGGCGCGAATGATCAGGTCCAGGTGAACTACGTTGGACGATTGCCCGATGGCACGGTCTTCGATCAGAGCACACAACCCCAGTGGTTTCGCCTGGACAGTGTGATCAGCGGTTGGAGCAGCGCGTTGCAGCAGATGCCGGTCGGGGCCAAATGGCGCCTGGTGATCCCGTCGGCCCAAGCTTATGGAGGTGACGGTGCCGGCGAGCTGATCCCGCCGTATACGCCACTGGTATTCGAGATCGAATTACTCGGCACCCGTCATTGAGCCAATAAAAAACGGTGCGCCATGCGCACCGTTCTTATCTCGCCCGCAAGGGTCAGGCCTGGGGGACAGCTTCTTCCTTATGGGCGTTGTGGAGCACTTCGATCAGGCAATCTTCCAGTTCGAAACGCTCATGGAGCAGGCCACCCAACTCCTTGAATTTCTCAGCAACGCACTGGCCGGCATCACACAGGTCGGTGAACGCCAGCAGTTTCTCAGTGATGACATCGATACGCGGGTAAAGGGTCTCGGCCAGTTCCAGGCCACGCTTATCATCGAAGGCTTCCGCCTCTTTGGTCAGCTGCTCGTAGACACCGAAATGGCCAGCAGACACATAGTCCACCAACACTTCACAGAACTCCTGCAACGGCTTGCGATTCTCAGCCAGGGCCTCGGGCTTGGCGCCGAGAGCATCAAAGGCCCGAACCAGTTCGTGACGTGCCTTCAACCAGCTGTCGATCAGCTTGTGCACCCCACCCCAGCGTTCCTGAGCATTCTGACAACTTTCCAGCATGATGATCTCTCTTCCCTATAGGGGCGCTGCCGCCTGATGCCCGCGCAACACTTCAAGGATAAAACAGCAGCGGGACAAGGCCGCGTCTGACAAACGGTTTCAATAACGCGTGCGGGCCAGATTATGCCCCCATGACTATGGCTTCAAGGTACGCAGGAGAGAAAGTTCATACAAGTGTTTAATCACGTCCTACAAACTGCGGCCTCCGATCAGCGCCTCGCTGAGCGCAACGGACGGCTCAAGAACAGTCGGGAAAATTGCATGACACCGAGGATCAACATGCCCAGGAAGAACAACAGGCTCCACTCGGGAAGGCTCAGGTCAAATAGCGTCCAGCTTATTTCCATACAGTCGACCGTGCCTTCGACCGTCAATTGCAACGCCTGCCACAGCGACAGGTTCTCGAGCATGTGACTGAGACTGGGCCAGCAATCGGCGGCCTGATCCGCTGCGGCATTTTGCAGCAGCACCTGGCGTACGGCGGTGATGGCACCCAGCAACGAACAGACCATGCTCGTAAACCCGTACAAGTAAAAAGTGGAACGCCTGGGGTTGTGGATGGCGGCGACCAGATTGATCAGCGTGAAGGCAGCCAGAAAGGCCCGTTGCATCTGGCACAGGAAACAAGGACGTAACGAGGCACCGAACTCAAGATAGAAGGACGCACCCAACGTCAGCGCACCCGCCATGAACGCAAGGAAAAACAAGGAGCGTGAAGGGGCCAAAGACATGCTTTATCCGCATCGCGAGAGATAGGTCGTTACGTTAGAGGAAAGGCCTGACCCCTTTCAATACGCGCCAGAGCAGACGATTCCGTGAGAACGTAGGGACATCCCGTCAGAGAATGGAAGACTTGAAACGCATGAACGTAGGAGTTTGCTTCAAAGCCCCTCAGGGCCGGCATATGCGCAGCATTGAAGGGCTGGTTATCAGAAATATCTGAGCCAACCCTAGACTTCTTCCTGCATCAAACTCGGGCAGAAACTGGCAGCGGAGACGCCAGCAAGCGGTTATCCAATAAGCCCAGGCCTTCCTGGAACAGCTGGTTGCTGCGCTCGGTGTCGCCCAACTGCGCCAACAGCCGCGCCAGTTCGGCACAGGCCTCGGGATTACGTTGCACCTGCAGGCTGCTTTCCAGGTAATCACGCGCCTTGCCCCACAGGCTGTTTTGCAGGCACAGACGACCCAATGTCAACAACAGGCTGGCATCGCCCGGGTGGTCCTTTAGCCAGCCTTCGGCAAACTTCAATTGCCGGGCAGGGTCACTGCCGCGCAGCAGGCCGTAGAGACGAATCAGGTGGCTGTCGTAGCCGCGCTTGATGGCACCGCGCAACGCCTCCTCCGCCTTGGCATCGGCGCCCAATTGACGCAGTTGCTCGGCATAGGCCAGGACCAGTTGCGGCTCCTGGCGCTGGGCGGAAGTGAGCTGTTGCCAGGCCCGCTCAAGAGACTGCAGGCCGGCTTCGCCCTGCTCTTCGCGCTGGGCCGCCAGGCTCAGGTTCTCGCCCCAGGCACGCCGTTCCAATTCTGCCAATTCGCCGGCGGGCAGCACCTTGTCCTTGCGCAGCTCCGGCAACAGGCGGATCACCGCCGACCAGTCGCCACGCTGCTGGTGCAGACGCTGTAATTGGCGCAGCACCTGCCCGTTGTGGGGATGACGCTCGTGCATGGCCTGCAAGGTGGTAAGGGCGCCATCAGTGTCGCCACGGTCCAATTGCAACTGCGCATGGCTCAAGGCAACCGCCAGCTCGGCCTGGGGCTGACGCTCCAGGGCGCGCTCGAGCAAACCGTCCGACTCTTCATAACGGCCCTGCTCATTCGCCGCCCGGGCCGCGCCCAGGTAGTACAGCAATGGCTGGCGCTCGGCTTCGGCGGCACGGTGCAGGTGACGTTCGGCACTGGCCCAACGGCCTTCGGCGAGGTCCATCTGGCCCTGTTCGATGGCGATCTGCACGCGGCGGCTGCGGTTACGTCGCGACCACGGGTTGACCACGCCACCCGAGGTGGTGACCAGGCTCAGCAATACGCGGATCAAGTAGATGGCCAGGCCGAAGACAAACACCGCCACCACGGTAGCCCATAGGCTCGACTCGTAGTGCAGCACATGAGGATAGGTAATCAACACATAGCCGGTGTGTTTCGAAATGCCCACGGCCAGTGCCAGGGCGATTGCAATCGCCAGCACTAGGATCACATAGAAACGCTTCATCGGCTCTACTCCTGCTTCGCCGACGTGGCCGCCGGCGTGGCAGCCGCCTTGGCTTCGTCGGCAGACAGATGACGACGCTCGAGGTACGCCTGTACCGCAGCCAGGCTCGCCGCCAGGTCCGGTGTCACCACCGAGACCGCCTTGGGCTCAAGCTCGGCGATACGCGCCAGCATCGCCTTGCTCTGCGGGTTGTCCTGGTTGAAGTTGTCCTGCAACACGCTGCGTGCCTCACCCAGGGAGCGGCTGTACACCGCCGATTCACCATTGAGCGCCGCCCATTGGGCTTGCTCCAGAGCCAGGCTGAGGGCCAGGCGTACCTGGTTCAGGCCTTGACCGGCGAGCAGTGGACGAATGTTGTCGTCGGGGTTGAAGTCGATGCGAAAGTACCGGGAAATCTGCTCCCACCACTGGCTCCAGCGGCTGTCCGTATCGGTGCTTGGACGCCCCTGGGATGCGGGCTCGGTCAGTTGGTACTCAGGGGCGATGGCCGCCAGTTGCACGACCTGATCACGCAAGGCCGCCAATTGCAGATACAGCCCGGTGCGATCCGGCTGCTCAGTACTGCGCAACGCGGCAAGGCTCTTGGCCAACTGCTCGCGTGCGGCGTAGGAGCCTGGATCGCTTTGCTCGCGAAGAATCTCGTCGGCGCCCTGGACCAGGGCCTGGGCGCTGTTGATGTCCTGCAAGGCAGACAAGCGCAAACTCGCCAGGCGAATCAGGTGCTCGGCCTCAGCCAGGCGCCAATCCTTGCGGCTGGCACCCAGCACGGTTTCCAGGCGCTGGCTCAAGCGCTGCTGGTCACCCTGCAACTGGGCCACCAGCCGACGGCGCTCCTCAAGCTCATCCGCACCCGGCAGTTGCGCCAGGCGTGCAGCCAGTTGTTGCTGGCTTTGCTTGAGGGCCTGGGATTGGTCATCCAGGGTCTGCACTTGACCCAGTTGGTGCTGGCTGCTGGCTTGCAGGGCACGAACCTGCCAGAGACCCCAACCGCCGGCGGCAACACCCGCAGCGCCAAGCAGCAGGGCGACAACTGCCAGGCCATTGCCGCGGCGCGGCGCGGTGACCGGTGACTCAACCGGCGCATCAAGTGCGGGTTGGGTTTCATCTTTAGGCAAGGCTGTTTCGCTCACGTATCCGTCCTTTGCGTATCAGAGAGTGGGAACGGCATGACTCCGTAACGCCACTAACAAAGCCGCGGCACTCGCGCCGCGACAATCCACAACTTTTTCTGCGCCAGCGGCCCGCGCCATCTCGGCGACTCGCGGGCTGGGCACGAACAACGGCAGCTGCGCCACCTGTGGCCAATCGGATCCGGCCAGGGCCTGCAGGTGCAAAAAACCCTGCCCACTGCTGACCACCAGGCCGTTCAAGCGTTCCAACTGGATGCACCGGGTCAGTACACCGGTGTCGTAGGCCGGAAGGAAACGACGATACAACTCCAGGTAGTCGACACTAGCACCTTGCTCGCGCAAACGCTCAGCCAGCAGCTCCCGCCCCCCCTCGCCGCGCAGGATCAACACCCGCGCACCGGGCCGTGCGATAGCCTCGCGCAACGCAGGCAATTGAAGCAAGGCCTCGCTGTCGTCGCCGGTTTGGGGATAGTGAACGGGAAGGCCATGATCAGCCAGGACCTGCGCGGTGGCCGCACCGACGCTGAACCACGGCAGTTGCGGCCAGGCTTGATCCAACTGCTGCACGGCAAGCCGCGCGGCCGGTTTACTCACCACGATCACCGCACAGTAGCGGCCAAGATCATCGAAGACGGCCTGTTGTTCGGGGGTAACGGGTAACGGCTCGATGTCCAGCAAAGGCAAGCTGCTGCTGAAGATACCGGTTTCGGACAACGCCGCCGCCAGGGCCGCCGACTCCTCGGCAGGCCGTGTCAGCAGCACGCGCCAATCGGTCACTGCGGGCCGGCCTCGCCGTAGACCTTTTGCAGGATAGCGCCTGCGCCCTTTTCCAGCAGCTCTTCAGCCACCTGGACACCCAGGGCGATGGCGTCACGTTGCGGGCCACGGACTTCGGCAGTCAGCAGAGTGCCCCCATCCGGATCCCCAACCAGGCCACGCAGCCACAGGTTTTCACCTTCGAGCACGGCGTAGCAGGCGATCGGCACCTGGCAGCCACCGTTGAGGTGCTTGTTCAGGGCGCGTTCGGCCGTGACACGCACTTCGGTCTCATGGTGATCCAGGGGTTTGAGCAGCGCGTGGATTTCACTATCGGCGGTACGGCATTCAATGCCCACGGCGCCTTGCCCGCCAGCAGGCAGGCTGTCTTCGACGCTGATGGCCGAGGTGATGCGGTTTTCGAAGCCCAAACGGATCAGGCCGGCCGCGGCGAGGATGATCGCGTCATACTCACCGGCATCCAGCTTGGCCAGGCGGGTGTTGACGTTGCCGCGCAGGAAACGAATCTGCAGGTCCGGACGACGGGTCAACAGCTGTGCCTGGCGACGCAGGCTGGAGGTGCCGACAATGCTGCCCAGAGGCAAGTCATCCAAAGACGCGAAGGTATTGGAAACGAAGGCGTCACGCGGGTCTTCACGTTCACAGATGCAAAACAGGCCCAGGCCTTCGGGGAAATCCATGGGCACGTCTTTCATGGAGTGCACAGCGATGTCGGCTTCGTTTTCCAGCAGCGCGGTTTCCAGTTCCTTGACGAACAGGCCCTTGCCACCGATCTTCGACAGCGGCGAGTCGAGCAGCTTGTCGCCGCGACTGACCATGGGCACCAGGGTCACCTTGAGGCCGGGATGGGCCTGCTCAAGGCGTGCTTTGACGTATTCGGCCT
The DNA here is from genome assembly GCF_003058245.1 of Pseudomonas sp. GV047. NCBI lineage: Bacteria > Pseudomonadati > Pseudomonadota > Gammaproteobacteria > Pseudomonadales > Pseudomonadaceae > Pseudomonas > Pseudomonas sp. GV047. Next base: position 324,102 of record NZ_QCWA01000002.1, read on the forward strand.
GCCACAAGGCCAGGGCGCTTTTACGGGTGGCGATGCGGATTTCGCGAGAGGACATGGATCAATCCGTACTGAATAGATACGGCAGATAATAACAGCTCAGGCAAATACGCTTTGATTTGAATCAGCAAGTGCGGGGCCTCCCTGGCCACGTCGCACCGGGATAATGAATGCAGGCTTGCCAAAACCCTCGGGCTAAAGCTGCTGCATCATCTTGCGCACGCCAGCGACATGGCGTCGGCTGACGATCAACGCATCCCCATTAAGCCCTTTGAGGAATAACTGAAAGTGCCCGAGGGGCGTGCGCTGCAGGCGCTCGATTCGCTCACGGGCCACCAGCGCGTTCCGGTGGATTCGCACGAAGCGGTCACCGAATTCATCCTCAAGGGCCTTGAGCGGCTCATCGAGCAACACTTCGCCAGCCTCATGCCGCAGGGTCACGTACTTGTGATCGGCAATGAAGTAGACCACCTTGTCCAAGGGGATCAACTCGATGCCTTTGCGTGTGCGGGCGCTGATATGGCTGCGCGGCCCGTTGCCGCTCTGGGCGGCCGGCTGGGTCAGGGCAGCGAGTTGGGCGCGGTTGGGACGTTCGGCTTTCTTCAAGGCCCTGAGCAAGGCCTCGGCAGTCACTGGCTTGACTACGAAGCTGACACCACTGGCTTCCAGTGCCTGCGCGGCAAACTCTTCTTGAGCGGCGCACAGCACCACGGCGGGTGGCGATTCGCGCTCACTCAGGCGAGCAGCAACTTGCAGGCCATCGAGGCCCGGCATGCGGATATCGAGCAACACCACGTCCGGCTTGAGGCTGTCGATCAACGTCAACGCCTCCTCGCCGCTGGTGGCACTCGGCTCAAGGACTGTATAACCCTCGAGTTCACTGACCAAACGGCTCAGTCGCTCGCGGGCTTGGGGTTCGTCATCAACGATCAGGACATTCATATAGCGCTGGATTCCTGCGTGAGTCTCGCACAAGGATAGCGTAGACAGGTGCGGTGACTTGCGTCACAGCGATCCACGCTAAGACTAGCGCGAGCGGCAAAAAGTGCCCTGACAGCGGCACCCATATTTACCCGGACCTGTTCAATAGCGCCCAAGACCTGCTGCCTTCGGGCATCGTCGTAGGGTTTGCTGATACACAATCCGAATACCCCCCTTTTAAATGGATAGTCAGGCTCTGACCGCATTACCCGACTTTGGTGCATTCACACACTATCAGTCCAACTGTAGACGCTCGCCGAGACGATATTGCTCAATCGTCAAATATCGTATCAATAAGCAGCTGCCTCCAGTCTCGTCCCGGACGCGGTCGGCGGCAAGGCACTTAGCCATCCTTTGCACAAATAAAAATGCCGACGACCCGCAGCACCGCCTCCAAGGGCAACCCTGTTATTATCGCCGCCACACTTTCATGCCTCTTAATAAGCAGACCACGAGCGAACCCATGAGCACCGACAAGACCAACCAGTCCTGGGGCGGCCGCTTCAGTGAACCCGTCGACGCCTTCGTCGCCCGTTTCACCGCCTCCGTCACCTTTGACCAGCGCCTGTACCGCCACGACATCATGGGCTCCATTGCCCACGCGACGATGCTGGCCAAGGTCGGCGTGCTGACCGACGCCGAGCGCGACAGCATCATCGATGGCCTGACCACCATCCGCGGTGAGATCGAAGCCGGTACGTTCGACTGGCGTGTCGACCTGGAAGACGTGCACATGAACATCGAGGCCCGTCTCACCGACCGTATCGGTGTGACCGGCAAGAAACTGCACACCGGTCGTAGCCGTAACGACCAGGTGGCCACCGACATCCGCCTGTGGCTGCGCGATGAAATCGACCTGATCCTGGCCGAAATCACCCGCTTGCAGAAAGGCTTGCTGGAGCAGGCCGAGCGTGAGGCGGACACCATCATGCCCGGCTTCACCCACCTGCAAACCGCACAACCCGTCACCTTCGGCCACCACCTGCTGGCCTGGTTCGAGATGCTCAGCCGCGACTACGAGCGCCTGGTGGATTGCCGCAAGCGCGCCAACCGCATGCCGCTCGGCAGCGCAGCCCTGGCCGGCACCACCTACCCGATCGACCGCGAGTACACCGCACAACTGCTGGGTTTCGACGCCGTCGGCGGCAATTCCCTGGACGGCGTGTCCGACCGCGACTTCGCCATCGAATTCTGCGCCGCCGCCAGCATCGCGATGATGCACCTGTCGCGTTTCTCCGAAGAGCTGGTGCTGTGGACCAGTGCGCAATTCCAGTTCATCGACCTGCCGGACCGTTTCTGCACCGGCAGCTCGATCATGCCGCAAAAGAAAAACCCCGACGTGCCCGAACTGGTGCGTGGCAAGAGCGGCCGTGTATTCGGCGCACTGATGGGCCTGCTGACCCTGATGAAAGGCCAGCCTTTGGCCTACAACAAGGACAACCAGGAAGACAAGGAACCGTTGTTCGACGCCGCCGACACCCTGCGTGACTCGCTGCGCGCGTTTGCCGACATGATCCCGGCGATCAAGCCCAAGCACGCGATCATGCGTGAAGCGGCCCTGCGCGGTTTCTCCACGGCGACTGACCTGGCGGACTACCTGGTGCGCCGTGGCCTGCCGTTCCGCGACTGTCACGAGATCGTTGGCCATGCGGTGAAATACGGCGTCGACACCGGCAAGGACCTGGCGGAAATGAGCCTGGAAGAGCTGCGCCAGTTCAGTGACCAGATCGAACAGGACGTGTTTGCCGTGCTGACCCTGGAAGGTTCGGTGAATGCCCGTAACCACGTGGGCGGTACCGCGCCGGCGCAGGTGAAGGCTGCGGTCGCTCGCGGCCAGGCCCTGCTCGCCAGCCGCTGAAAAAGGTGGGAGGGGGCAACCCCCTCCCACATTTGTTCATTTTTTGGCCGCAACCATCGCCATGAACGCCGGCATCGCGGCCTCCCTGTCCGCCGCCACCTTCTGCGCATTAGGCATGGCATGCAGTCGCTCCAGCAACGCTCTGGCCGCCGGCAATTCAGCCAACAGGTCCAGGCCAAACAGCTTCTCGCCCACCGCACAGGCGAGGTTCACGCTGTACATGAAATACAGATCCGCAATCGTAAAGCCCTCCCCCGCCACATAAGGCGCGAACCTGCCGTGACGGCCTAAAGAGCCGATCCCCAGCAGCAACTCAGCCCTGGATTTCGCCTTGATCGCCTCCGGCACCGGCATACCGAAAAACGCCTCGGCAAAACACGCACGGGCGGGTAATTCGATATACAGCTCGATTTCCCTGCACAACGCCAGCACCTGGGCACGCTGGAACGGGTCGGCCGGCAACAGCGACGGGCCTTCCTGGGAGTGCTCGATGTATTCGAGGATCACACTGGTTTCGTTGATAAACCCCTGCTTCACGCCCAGCACCGGCACCTTGCCACGCGGGCTGACCGCCAGGGCCTCAGGGGTTTGCCCGGCATAAAAGGGCACCTCCTCAAAAGCCAGGCCTTTCTCCAGCAGTGCCAGTTTCACCATGTTGTAGTAGTTGCTGACCGAGAATCCGTAAAGCTTGAGCATCGCAAAGCCTCCAGGCCGTGTGCGGGGTTGGCTGCAGGAGTTATAGATCCCAGGGCCGGTCCTGACCAGCAGCATCACCTGCCTGAATGGGGGTAGACTGGCGCCCTTTCCTTGAGGAGCCTGCCATGAGCGAGCCGACCGATATCGACAGCGACGAAGAAGCGTTCACCGAAAACACCTTGATCGAAGCGATCGAAAACCAGATCGAAAGCGACAACCCGCCTGCCGCCAAGGCCACGTTCAATAAACTGACCCTGGTGGGCTATGAACGTGAAGAGATCCTGAATCTCATGGCTCACGTGTTGGCTTTCGAGATCGACGCGATGCTGGATGAGGACCGCGCCTTCAATACCGAATGGTATGAAACAGCGCTGCGGGCACTGCCTGAGCTGCCGCCCGAAAAGGAATAATCCCGGCACACCGCAACACGCTGGACAGTTCGGCAAAGTGCGTTCACCTTATGGCCTGCTAGCCTCTAATAAATTTTAGAAAGTCTGGAGTCCTTATGTCGTATACCCCTGAGTTGGTTGCCGAACTGGAAATCCTTGTACTCTTCCCCTTGGACAGCACCAAGGAAGGTCTGAAAGTCCATCAGACCGCCGCTCCCTCTGCCATCGCCGCTGCCAAGCGTCTCCATGCGAAAGGGCTTATCGACCAACCGGACGGAGGCTACCTGACCAGCCTTGGCCGGGACGCCGCAGAGCAGGCCCAAACCCTGCTGACCATTCTGAGCACCGCCAACACCAAAGAAGCTGCCTGATACCGTATCCCGCCCATGGAGTCCGCCTCTCGCGGATTCCGAGGGCGCTGCTGTGGAATGGCCCGATTTTTGACGCCAAAAACCATTTCCCTCTAAACCTCCTACGCGACTGGCTGTAAACTCCTACATGGCCGCCCGCGTCGGGCCCTGCGAGCCACCGAGTTCGACATGACCCGCACCCATGAAATCCGCCCTGACCTGGACGAAGGCATCGACCGCAAGGTGCTGGCCCAATTGCGTGCGCGCTTCATGGCCCTGAATGAAGGTCGCATGGCTCGTGCCGTCGAAGGGCTGACGCCGCGCCAGCAAAGCGTGCTGACCCTGCTGCCGCTGTTTTTTCACGTCAATCATCCGCTGTTGCCGGGTTATGTATCGGGCAGTACGCCAGCCGGGCTGTCGAATTTCGAGCCCGACGCCCAGGCACTCACGGAAGCCCAGCGTCTGACCCGCTCGTTCTCTTACAAGCCGCGTCCGGTCAATCAACCCAAACCGATCCACGGCCTGTTCCTGATGGGCAGCCTCGGCACCCTCGCCCAGGCCGACCAGAGTGACATGGATGTGTGGGTGTGCCATGCACCCGACCTGGGCGAAAACGAGCTCGCGGAGCTGCGTAAAAAATGCCAACTGCTGGAAGCCTGGGCCCTGGGCATGGGCGCAGAAGCGCACTTCTTCCTGATTGAGCCGACGCGCTTTGTACTCGGCGAGCGCGACACCCAACTCAGCTCCGACGACTGCGGCACGACCCAGCATTACCTGTTGCTGGACGAGTTTTACCGCACAGCCATCTGGCTGGCCGGGCGTACGCCGATCTGGTGGCTGGTGCCGGTGTATGAAGAGGCCCGCTATGCGGAATTCACCCACACGCTGATCTCCAAGCGTTTTATCCGCGCCGATGAAACCCTCGACCTGGGCCACCTGGCGCGCATCCCTCCCGGTGAATTCATCGGTGCCGGGCTGTGGCAACTGTTCAAGGGCATCGAGTCGCCCTACAAGTCGGTGCTCAAGCTGCTATTGACCGAGGTCTACGCCAGCGAGCACCCGAACGTGCACTGCCTGAGCCTGCGCTTCAAGCGCGCGGTGTTCGCCAACCAGATGGACCTGGATGAGCTGGATCCGTACATCGTGGTGTACCGCCGTATCGAGGAATACCTCAAGGCCCGCAACGAACCGGAGCGCCTGGAGCTGGTGCGTCGCGCCCTGTACCTGAAGGTCAATCGCAAGCTCAGCGCCGGTCAGCGCAGCACCAGTTGGCAGCGGCTGTTGCTGGAGCGCCTGGCCCACGAGTGGGGCTGGGACCAACGCCAACTGGCGCTGCTGGACAGCCGCAGCCAGTGGAAAGTGCGTCAGGTGGCCTCCGAGCGCCGTGCCCTGGTCAGCGAGCTGAACTACAGCTATCGCTTCCTGACCCAGTTCGCCCGGACCGAACAGACGGTCAGCCTGATCAACAAGCGCGACCTCAATGTGCTGGGACGGCGCCTGTATGCCGCCTTTGAACGCAAGGCCGGCAAGGTTGAATTCATCAACCCCGGCATCGCCCCGGACCTGGCCGAAGACACCCTGACCCTGGTGCAATCGCCCAACCGCAAGGAGCCCGGCCAGCACCACTGGGGCCTGTACAACGGTAACCTCACGGCCCTGGAATGGGAGCACTTCGCGCCGATCAAGCGCAGTCGCGACCTGTTGGAGATGCTCACCTGGTGCCACCGCAACGGCGTCATCGACAGCAGCACGCGCCTGGCGCTGCACCCCGGCACCAGCGACATGACCGAATTCGAGCTGTTCAACCTGCTGGGCAGCCTGCAGCAGGCTATCGCCCTGCCCCTGGCCAGCGTTGATGAAGCGCGCCTGCTGCGCTCGGCGGTACCCGAGGAAGTGTTGCTGCTGATCAACGTCGGCGTCGACCCGCTCAAGCATCATCGCGACCTGAATATCCTGATGACCACCGAGCGCACCGACTCCCTGAGCTATGCCGGTGTGCGCGACAACCTCGTACTGACCCTGGACCAGGTCACGCTCAACAGCTGGAACGAGGTGATGGTCAGCCGCTACGACGGCCCCCATGCGCTGCTCGACTGCCTGCGCGACTACCTCAACCAATTGCCGTCGGATCATCTGCCTCGGCTGCGGGTGCGCTGCTTCTGTCACAACCGCGCGCAGTTCATTGCCCAGCGAGTGGAAGAAATCTTCGACACCGCACAGAACCTGCTGCTGGGTCAGGGCAATCACCGCTACTTGCTCCAGGTACAGCAGCACTATCACGTGATGGAGTTGATGCCCGGCCAAGCCATCCACGTATCACTGGCGACCCAGGATGCGCTGGTCGCCTACCTCAGCGAAGAATTGGCCAGCTACAGCCCGCTGCACCTGGATGCCATGGCCCTGGAAGACCACGACCTGGCGCTGTTGCTGCCCATGGGCATGGCCGATTGCGTGCAGGTGTTCTACCGGGTCAACGAAGGCTTCGCCGAGCTGTATGTGCTGGATGAATTCAACGCGCTCTGGCAGCAACGCTTGCCGTTTCATGATGAACAGAGCCTATTGGCGCCGCTGCAGCGCTTTTTGCAGTCGATCATCTACCGCCGGGAAGCGCTATCGCCCCTGGACACGCAACAACCGTTGGGTGAGGTGCAAATCTTGTACTACCAACTGCTGCCGTCGGGCACCACGCGCGCGCGCAGTGTCGAGCCGCGGCCGGCCCCACAGAACCCCGCGAACAAACCGTTTTATGACGTGCAGGCGATTATCGGCAAGGCGGCACCGGGCAAGGTGGGCATTACCCTGTATTGCAATCAGCGGGAGTTTTCCGAGCTGGAGTTTGGCGACCAACTGTTTGCGGTGGTCGCCCAGGAAATCGTCGGGCAACGCCGGGAAACCGAGCGCTACCGCTGCTACATCACCGACCTCGACCTGTCGGGGCTGCTCGGTGATGTGCAAAGCCCAAGCAATTTGTACCTGCGCTACAAGGCCGAGCTGGAGCTCGCGCTGAATGAGGCGCTGAGCCAGGTCTAGAGAGGGAAGGCGCCGCCATCCTCGGGCTGACCATCAACACTGAGCAGCTCAAGCTTGAGGGTCTTGCCGCCCGGTGCCGGCCAATCGATGTGCTGGCCTACCTGCAGGCCAAGCAAGGCACTGCCCACCGGGGCCAGGACCGAAATCTTGCCTTCATCGGCATTCGCATCTTTCGGGTAGACCAGGGTCAGGTGGTAGTCCTTGCCGCTGCCTTGCTCACGGCAATGCACGCTGGAGTTCATGGTCACGACCGTTGCAGGCACTTCATCGTGGCCAACCACTTCTTCGGCGCGGTCGAGTTCGGCTTGCAGTGCAATAACGCCCGGCTGCGTCTCGTCCATACGGTCGATCAATTGCTCAAGACGCTGCACATCAAGACGGGTGAGGATGATGGAAGGTGCGGTCATGATTCAGGCAGACTCCTTTTTTCTGCACAAAAAAGCAAAACCCCGCCAGGAAAAGGCGGGGTTCTCACGGGCCTCGATGAGTTGAGGCGTATCCGGACACTACCACAGCACCGTAAATAAACAAGACGGGCTCAAGGCGCGGCCTTGCGTTGCTCGGCCTGGGCCACGATCACTCGGCGCCGCTGATCATCGGCGGAGCGCCATTCGCGGATGTCTTCCACATGGCGGAAGCAGCCGAGGCAGACTTTTTGCTCGTCCAGGCGACACAAACTGATACAAGGTGACGGCACCGCCGGGCTGACATTACTGAACAGCGGCTTGGGTGGGCGTGCGGGTGCAGGCTGGGTCACGGTCAGATCTCGTCGAAATCCAGCTCGGCGCCGGTATATTCGTGGACCAGGCGCGCGAGCATCTCGCCCAGCAACTCTTCACTCTTGTCGCACTGCCATTTGCCGCTTTCTTCGTCGTAGTCGAAGTGGACGCCACCGGAGCGCGCCGCCAGCCACAGCTGACGCAGCGGTTCCTGACGGCTGAAGATCAGTTGCTGGCCGCTCTCGAACTTGACGGTCAACACCCCGGCCGAGTTTTCCAGATCCACGTCCAGGCCGCTGTCGTCGAAAATATCTTCCAGCGCCTGCTGGGTCGCATCCACCAGGTCGTGAAAACGGGCTTCGGTCAAACTCATTGTGGCAACCTCAAAAGTGTCTGGTTTTGCTCAAGCGCCGCACGATACGGGCGAGCCCCGCCGATTGCAAAGGATACCGATTTCAACGCGATTGACGGCGTGAAATATCCTCAACCAGCGTAGTCCGCTTCCCTGCCATCTCGGCAAACCCCCGCCGGACGGGTATTTCAGCGCATAGGCAAGCTGGCGGGTGGTCGGTATACTCGGGCGCAATTAATGCATATTCAAGGATTTCGCCATGAAGCGCCTGATCTCTTCCCTTGCTGCGCTCGTCGCGGTCGCTTGCCTCGTTAGTGCCTGTGGTCAAAAAGGCCCGCTGTACCTGCCCGATGACAGCAAAGACCCGAATGAACAGGCGCAATCGTCGCAAAAGCCCTCCAAAGCGCATAAGCACGACACCTACGAATAAGGGAGCTCCATGGACGCTTTTAACTACCGGGACGGCGAGCTGTTCGCGGAAGGCGTGGCGTTGTCCGCGATTGCCCAGCGCTTTGGGACCCCGACCTACGTGTACTCCCGTGCGCATATCGAAGCCCAATACCGCTCGTTCACCGACCCTCTCGATGGCGTACCGCACCTGGTGTGCTACGCAGTCAAGGCCAACTCCAACCTGGGTGTACTGAATGTCCTGGCGCGCCTGGGCGCCGGTTTCGACATCGTCTCCCGTGGCGAGCTGGAACGGGTCCTGGCCGCCGGCGGCCAGGCCGACAAGATCGTGTTCTCCGGCGTCGGCAAGAGCCGCGAGGACATGCGCCGGGCCCTGGAAGTCGGCGTACATTGCTTCAACGTAGAGTCCACCGACGAGCTGGAACGCCTGCAAGTCGTCGCGGCCGAGATGGGCGTTCGTGCGCCGATCTCACTGCGCGTCAACCCGGACGTCGATGCCGGCACCCACCCATACATTTCCACCGGTCTCAAAGAGAACAAGTTCGGCATCGCCATTGCCGACGCCGAAGACGTGTACATCCGCGCCGCCCAGCTGCCGAACCTGGAAGTGCTGGGTGTCGACTGCCATATCGGCTCGCAACTGACCACACTGCCGCCGTTCCTGGATGCCCTCGACCGCCTGCTGGCATTGATCGACCGCCTGGGCGAATGCGGCATCTACCTGCACCACATCGACCTCGGTGGTGGCGTGGGCGTGCGTTATCGCGATGAAGAGCCACCGGCGATCGCCGACTATATCCAGGCCGTGCGCGAGCGCATCGAAGGCCGCGACCTGACGCTGATGTTCGAGCCGGGCCGTTATATCGTCGCCAATGCCGGCGTGCTGCTGACCCAGGTCGAGTACCTCAAGCACACCGAGCACAAGGATTTCGCCATCGTCGACGCGGCGATGAACGACCTGATCCGCCCGGCGCTGTACCAGGCCTGGATGAATGTCACCGCCGTGACGCCTCGCAACAGCGAAGCACGCGCCTATGACATCGTCGGCCCGATCTGCGAGACCGGCGACTTCCTGGCCAAGGATCGTCAACTGGCCCTGGAAGAAGGCGACCTGCTGGCCGTGCATTCGGCCGGTGCCTACGGGTTTGTCATGAGTTCCAACTACAACACCCGCGGACGTACCGCCGAGGTGCTGGTGGACGGTGATCAAGCGTTTGAAGTGCGTCGCCGCGAGACGGTAGCCGAGTTGTATGCTGGCGAAAGCCTGCTGCCGGAGTAAGCCATGCTGCTGCGTTTTACCAAGATGCACGGGCTGGGCAATGATTTCATGGTCCTCGACCTGGTCAGCCAGCACGCACACATCCTGCCCAAGCACGCTAAACAGTGGGGCGACCGGCATACCGGGATCGGCTTCGACCAATTGCTGATCGTCGAGGCGCCAAGCAACCCGGAGGTGGATTTCCGTTATCGGATCTTCAACTCCGACGGCTCCGAAGTGGAACAGTGCGGCAACGGTGCGCGCTGCTTTGCACGCTTTGTGCTGGACAAGCGCCTGACCGCCAAGCGGCAGATTCGCGTCGAGACCAAGAGCGGCGTGATCGAGCTGGATATCCGCAGCGACGGCCAGATCAGCGTCAACATGGGCGCGCCACGCCTGGTGCCGGCGGATATCCCGTTCCAGGCGACCGAGCAGGCCGCCAGCTACCCGCTGGACGTTGACGGCCAGACCGTCGACATCGCTGCCGTGTCCATGGGCAACCCCCATGCGGTGCTACGGGTCAACGACATCAACAATGCCCCCGTGCATGAACTGGGGCCGAAGATCGAACACCACCCGCGTTTTCCGGCGCGGGTCAATGTGGGCTTTTTGCAGGTGATCGACCGTTCCCGTGCGCAATTGCGCGTGTGGGAGCGCGGTGCCGGCGAAACCCAGGCCTGCGGTACCGGTGCTTGCGCCGCTGCCGTGGCCGCGATCAGCCAGGGGTGGATGGATTCGCCCCTGTTGATCGACCTGCCCGGTGGACGCCTGTCCATCGAGTGGGCAGGCCCTGGCCACCCGGTGATGATGACCGGGCCGGCCTCGCGCGTATACGAAGGACAGGTCCGTCTATGAGTGAGCCAAGCCAATGACCGATAAGCCTCAAGTACCCGCACAAGCAACAACCCCGAGCGAAAGTCTGGAGGCCGCTGCCGTCGCGGCGTACCTTGAGGCTAATCCGGACTTCTTCGTCGAACACGAAGAACTGCTCCCGGCCCTGCGCATCCCCCACCAGCGCGGCGACACCGTGTCGTTGGTGGAGCGACAGATGAAGATCCTGCGCGAGCGCAATATCGAAATGCGCCACAAGCTCTCGCACCTGATGGACGTCGCCCGCGACAACGACCGTCTGTTCGAGAAAACCCGCCGCCTGATTCTTACCCTGATGGACGCCACCAGCCTGGAAGAAACGGTCATCGCCGTGGAAGACAGCCTGCGCCAGGACTTCCAGGTGCCGTTTGTCAGCCTGATCCTGTTCAGCGACAACCCGATGCCGGTGGGTCGCTGGGTCAGCGGCGGCGACGCGCAAACCGCGATCGGCGGCCTGCTTTCCGAAGGCAAGACCATCAGCGGCACCCTGCGCGAGCACGAGCTGGACTTCCTGTTCGGCGCCGAACAGCGCAAGCAGATCGGCTCTACCGCCGTCGTCGCCCTCAGCCATCAAGGCCTGCACGGCGTACTGGCCATCGCCAGCCGCGATCCCGCGCACTACAAGAGCTCGGTGGGCACTTTGTTCCTCACCTATATCGCCGAAGTACTGGGCCGCGTCCTACCGCGCCACACCACCGCCCTGCGCGCGGTGCGCTAGCCATGGAACGGCAACTGGACGCTTACTGCGCTCACCTGCGTAACGAGCGCCAGGTGTCACCCCATACCCTGGAGGCTTACCGACGGGACTTGAACAAGGTCCTGGCGTATTGCGAAAAGCAGCAGGTCACCAGCTGGAAGGCCTTGGATATCCAGGGCCTGCGCAGCCTGATCGCACGGCTGCACCAGGCGGGCCAGTCCTCGCGCAGCCTGTCGCGACTGCTGTCGGCGGTGCGTGGCCTGTATCACTACCTCAATCGCGAAGGCCTCTGCGACCACGACCCGGCCAACGGCCTGGCCCCGCCGAAAGGCGAGCGACGCCTGCCCAAGACCCTGGACACCGACCGTGCCCTGCAATTGCTCGATGGCGCCGTGGAGGACGATTTCCTCGCCCATCGCGACCAGGCGATCCTCGAACTGTTCTACTCTTCAGGCCTGCGCCTATCGGAGCTGACAGGCCTGAACCTCGATCAACTGGACCTGGCCGACGGCCTGGTGCAAGTGCTCGGCAAAGGCAGCAAGACTCGGGTGCTGCCGGTGGGCAGGAAAGCCCGCGAAGCCCTGCAACTCTGGCTGCCGCTGCGCGCCCTGGCCAACCCGGTGGACGACGCAGTGTTTATCAGCCAGCAAGGGCGGCGCCTGGGGCCACGCGCCATCCAGATACGGGTCAAGGCTGCCGGCGAGCGCGAGCTCGGGCAGAACCTGCATCCACATATGCTGCGGCACTCATTTGCCAGCCATATGCTGGAATCGTCCCAGGACCTGCGCGCCGTGCAGGAACTGCTTGGCCATTCCGACATCAAGACCACGCAGATCTATACCCATCTGGACTTCCAGCACCTGGCAACGGTCTACGACAGCGCCCATCCACGGGCCAAACGCATCAAGGACGGCGACTCATGAACATCAAGCTGATCACCTTCGACCTGGACGACACGCTCTGGGACAACGTACCCGTCATCATCAGCGCCGAAGCGTCGATGCGCGAATGGCTGGCCACCCATGCCGCCAAGGTGGGCGACCTGCCCCTGGAGCATTTCGCCAGCCTGCGCCAACAAGTGCTGCAACGGCATCCCGAACTAAAACACCGCATCAGTATCCTGCGCCATCGGGTGTTGATACATGCGTTTGAAGAGGCCGGTTATCCACAGCCCGAGGCCACGGAAATGGCCGATGTGTGTTTCGAAGCGTTCATTCACGCCCGCCATCAGCTCACGCCTTTCCCTGAGGCCGAGCCGATGCTGCAAGCGCTGCGCCAGCACTTTCTGCTGGGTGTGATCACCAATGGCAATGCCGATGTGCAGCGTGTTGGCCTGGCGGACTACTTTCACTTTGCGCTACGCGCTGAAGACATTGGCATCGCCAAGCCGGATGCCCGGCTGTTCCACGAAGCGCTGCAGCGCGGCGGAGTAGATGCCAGTGCGGCAGTGCATGTTGGCGACCACCCCGGGGACGACATTGCCGGGGCGCAGCAGGCGGGGCTGCGGGCGGTGTGGTTCAACCCGTCGGGCAAGGTGTGGGAAGGGGATAAACTCCCGGATGCACAGATTCGCAGCCTGACGGAGTTGCCGGCGTTACTTCGCAGCTGGCAGTAACACGGGTGAGAAAAATGTGGGAGGGGGCTTGCTCCCGATAGCGGTGTATCAGTCTCCAGATATATTGACTGACCTACTGTAATCGGGAGCAAGCCCCCTCCCACACTTGATTGGGGGTCACTTGTAGCCGGTTATTACAGGCATGAAAAAACCCGCAGCGACGGCGGGCTTTTTCTTACAAGCAGGTGGCTGACCTTAGATAGGTCGGCTGCCGTACTTGTTATCCGGCTTCTTGGGCGGGTCTGCAACCACATTGGGCTCGACTTCGACCACTTTGCCGCCTTTGGCAAGAAACTCTTCCATCGCACGGGCCAGGGCATCGCGCTCTTTGTTCTTGGCCTCAACGCTCGGCAATTCGTCTACCGAAACAGCAGCCTTGGCTTTGCCCTTGGCCGCTGGAACAGGAGCGTCATCACCACCGTCGTCCTCAGCAACGTCTTCCGCCGCCGCTTCAAGACCTTCTTCGGTGTCGTCTTCGTCACCTACTTCGAGTTCGTCGTTTTCCAGATCATCGTCGCTCATGTTCTACCTCATGACTTGCGAAAAGCAGATTAGTTATAGCCCAGCTTCGCCCTCTGTCGAGGTTGCCGGAAAAAAATCAACATCCACCGGATAACCAGTGGCTTATGCCCCATCACCGTGCAGGGTGGCGAGGACTTTACGAGCACCGCCATGATCACGGTGCTCGCCCAGATAAACACCTTGCCAGGTCCCCATCGCCAAGCGGCCGGCCTTGACCGGCAAACTCAGCTGGCAGCCCAGGAGACTGGCCTTGAAGTGCGCCGGCAGATCATCCGGACCTTCGTCGTTGTGTTCGAACCCGGCGCAGCCTTGCGGCACCAGCGAGTTGAAGAAACGCTCGAAGTCACGACGAACCGCCGGATCGGCATTCTCGTTGACCGTCAACGAGGCCGAGGTGTGCTGCAGCCACAGGTGCAACAGGCCCACGCGGCAGGCCTTCAGCTCAGGCAAGCCGGCAAGCAACTCGTCAGTCACCAGGTGAAAGCCCCGGGGCTTGGCCCGCAGGGTAATCAGGGTCTGTTGCCACATACAGTTCTCCGCCCATCGGCGCGCATTCTAGCGCGCTCTGGGAAAAAACAAAGTGCCGAATACGCCTACGTGCCTGTAAGACATTCGCACGCTGGAAAGTGCATGACAAACTCTGCGCAAAAACCGGCACAGCTTGTTATGACTGACAAACGCCAGGCAAAAAAATGCCCGGCAAGCCGGGCATCTTTTTTTCGCGTACTTACAGGTTGTAGCCGCGTTCGTTGTGTTGCGCCAGGTCGAGGCCGACAGCCTCTTCCTCTTCGGTAACCCGCAGGCCCATGACCGCGTCCAGCACCTTGAGGATGATGAAGGTGACGATGGCGGTATAGATCACGGTGAAGCCGACACCTTTGCACTGGATCCAGACTTGAGCTGCGATGTCAGTCACGGTGCCGAAGCCGCCCAATGCAGGGGCTGCAAACACACCGGTGAGGATCGCACCGACGATACCGCCGATACCGTGCACGCCGAATGCGTCCAGGGAGTCGTCGTAGCCCAGCTTGCGCTTGAGGCTGGTGGCGCAGAAGAAGCAGATCACACCGGCCACCAGGCCGATCACCAGGGCGCCCATCGGACCAACAGTGCCGGCGGCCGGTGTAACGGCGACCAGGCCAGCCACTACACCCGAGGCGATGCCCAGTGCGCTTGGCTTACCGTGAGTGATCCACTCGGCGAACATCCAGCCCAGGGCTGCAGCAGCGGTAGCAATCTGAGTCACCAGCATCGCCATGCCGGCGGTGCCGTTGGCCGCAGCCGCAGAGCCGGCGTTGAAGCCGAACCAGCCGACCCACAGCATGGCCGCACCCACCAGGGTGTAACCCAGGTTGTGAGGCGCCATTGGAGTGGTCGGGAAGCCTTTACGCTTGCCGAGCACGATGCACGCCACCAGGCCAGCGACACCGGCATTGATGTGCACCACGGTGCCGCCGGCGAAGTCCAGCACGCCCCAGTCCCACAGCAGGCCACCGTTGCCGCTCCACACCATGTGGGCGATTGGCGCATAGACCAGAGTGAACCAGATAGCCATGAAGATCAGCATGGCGGAGAACTTCATGCGTTCGGCGAACGCACCGACGATCAGCGCCGGGGTGATGATGGCGAAGGTCATCTGGAAGGTGATGAACACGGCTTCCGGGAACAGCGCAGCCGGCCCGGTGATGCTGGCCGGGGTCACACCCGCCAGGAACGCCTTGCCCATGCCGCCGAAGAAGGAGTTGAAGTTGACCACACCCTGTTCCATACCGGTGGTATCGAACGCGATGCTATAGCCGTAGACAACCCACAAGATGCTGATCAGGCCGGTGATGGCGAAGCACTGCATCATCACCGACAGAATATTTTTGGAGCGCACCATGCCGCCGTAGAACAGCGCCAGGCCTGGAATGGTCATGAACAGCACCAGCGCGGTGGATGTGAGCATCCAGGCGGTGTCACCGGAGTTGAGGACTGGAGCAGCCACTTCGTCTGCCGCCATGGCCAGGCTTGGCATTACGATGGACAACAGGGCTCCGAGCCCTGCGAATTTACGCAGAGTCATATTGTTTTCTCCTGGGGCGTTGGGGGTTTGGCGGCTTAGATTGCGTCGGTATCGGTTTCGCCGGTACGGATGCGAATAGCCTGTTCCAGATTGACCACGAAGATCTTGCCATCACCGATCTTGCCGGTGTTGGCGGCCTTGGTTATCGCCTCGATAACCCGGTCAAGATCCTTGTCGTCAATGGCGACATCAATCTTCACCTTCGGCAGGAAATCGACTACATATTCCGCGCCGCGATACAGCTCGGTGTGACCCTTCTGCCGACCGAAGCCCTTGACCTCAGTAACGGTAATGCCCTGCACGCCGATCTCGGACAACGACTCGCGTACATCGTCCAACTTGAACGGCTTGATGATGGCAGTGACTAGCTTCATGAAAACTCTCTCCCGAATTGGTGGACTTGCCCCAGGAAAACAAACCCGTCTCAAGTCTAAGCGCAGTGCCTGGCTTTGTAACGCATCGTCGCAAGGGCAGTTGCCATTGCGACGCCAGCGAACCACTGGTGACGAAACCTGTACCCCTGATCCGTCGGCGCACTGCATTCGTCACAGCGACTGCATCAGTGCATGGGTCATGATCGTCTAAGCAGAAACCTTGCCAGCTCCGTAAAAATCACTGAAATCAGTCCTTTGCTCACCTAGGCCCACCAACGGGGCCATCCGGCGCCTGCAATGCGCACGAAAACGGTGCATCACCGCCCGGCCTGATGCGCGAAAAGCGTGCGACCCAGGCCGTGAAAAAGACTATAGACGCTGCGTGATACACTGCCCGCCAACAGTTTTCCGGAATATTTCCCATGCTCGCGCCCAAAGACCTCCTCGACGCCCTGAGCGGCCACGCCTCTCGCCTGTTCAGCGGCGACACCCCGCTGCCCCGCAATGAAATCGAAAGCCAGTTCAAGGCCTTGCTGCAAAGCGGTTTCAGCAAGCTCGACCTGGTGAGCCGGGAAGAGTTTGATAGCCAGATGGTAGTTCTCGCCCGCACCCGTGCGCGGCTGGAGAGCCTGGAAGCGAAAGTGGCAGAGCTGGAAGCGCGGTTGACCCCTCCTGCCGAATAAATGCGCTCAGTGTGGGAGGGGGCTTGCTCCCGATGGCGGTGTATCAGCCGGTATCAATGCTGACTGCCCCCCCGCTATCGGGAGCAAGCCCCTCCCACATTCGCTCTACCTTTTGCTCTGGATACGTTCTGTAAAACCTCCCCGCCTCGCTCTTCCCTACCTCGTCTACCCTTGAAAAACCGCAGGAAGCGGCCTCCCCTTTCAAGGAACGAGCATGTCCCTCGCCATCGTCCACAGCCGCGCCCAGATCGGCGTCGAAGCCCCTGCCGTCACCGTTGAAGTGCATATGGCCAATGGTCTGCCGTCCCTGACGCTGGTGGGCCTGCCCGAAACCGCGGTCAAGGAAAGCAAGGACCGGGTGCGCAGTGCCATTCTCAACTCTGCGCTGCAATACCCCGCTCGCCGGATCACCCTCAATCTCGCGCCCGCCGACCTGCCCAAGGACGGCGGGCGTTTTGACCTGGCGATTGCCCTGGGGATCCTGGCGGCCAGTGTGCAGGTGCCGGCGTTGACGCTCGATGACGTGGAATGCCTGGGGGAGTTGGCGCTGTCCGGCGAGGTGCGGGCGGTAAAAGGCGTGTTGCCGGCCGCGCTGGCGGCGCGCAAGGCCGGGCGCACCGTGATAGTGCCGCGAGCGAATGCCGAAGAGGCGTGCCTGGCGTCGGGGTTGAAGGTGATTGCGGTGGACCACCTGCTGCAAGTGGTGGCGCACCTGAATGGACATGTGCCGATCGAGCCTTACACGTCCGATGGCCTGCTGTACTTGAACAAGCCCTATCCGGACCTGAGTGAAGTCCAGGGCCAGCTCGCGGCCAAGCGAGCGTTGCTGATCGCGGCAGCGGGGGCGCATAACCTTTTGTTCAGTGGGCCGCCCGGCACCGGCAAGACCCTGCTCGCCAGCCGCCTGCCAGGTTTATTGCCGCCGTTGAGCGAACAGGAGGCGCTGGAGGTTGCCGCGATTCAATCGGTTGTAAGTCTGGCGCCGCTGAGCCATTGGCCCCATCGACCGTTTCGCCAACCGCATCACTCGGCATCCGGCCCGGCACTGGTGGGCGGCGGCTCGAAACCACAGCCGGGAGAAATCACCCTGGCTCATCATGGGGTGCTGTTCCTGGATGAGCTGCCGGAATTTGATCGCAAGGTGTTGGAAGTGCTGCGTGAACCGCTGGAGTCGGGGCATATCGTGATTTCCCGCGCTCGCGACCGAGTGAGTTTCCCGGCGCGCTTCCAACTGGTCGCGGCGATGAACCCCTGCCCTTGCGGTTATATGGGCGAACCCAGCGGGCGCTGTCGTTGTACGCCGGAACAGATTCAGCGGTATCGCAACAAGCTCTCGGGGCCGCTGCTGGACCGGATTGACTTGCACCTGACCGTGGCGAGGGAAACGACGGCACTGAACCCGATCCAACAGGCGGGCGAGGATACCGCCCACGCCTCAGCGCGGGTCGCCCAGGCTCGCGAGCATCAGCAAAAGCGCCAGGGCTGTGCGAATGCCTTTCTTGATCTGCCGGGGCTGCGCGAGCACTGCAAGCTCGCGAAGGTGGATGAAAGCTGGCTGGAAACGGCCTGTGAACGACTGACCCTATCGCTGCGCGCGGCCCATCGACTGCTCAAGGTGGCACGCACGCTGGCGGATCTGGACCAGGTAGAGACCATCACCCGCGACCACCTGAAAGAGGCCCTGCAATACCGCCCGGCGGCGATCACTTAAGCTTGGCGCAAAGCCAAATGTGGGAGCGACAGGCCTCCCACATTGTGTACAGCAGTGGCTCAGCGAAAGCGATCCACCTCATGGCGCAGGCTCGCCGCCAACGTCTCCAGTTCCTTGGCGGTAATCGCCAGGTTGGACACCACTTCGCGTTGCTCACTGTTGGCCAGCGCGATGCTCTGCAGGTTGCTGCTGAGCAGGGTCGCGGTGCTGCTCTGCTCCTGGGTGGCCGTGGTGATGGCCGCGAACTGCTGACCGGCCGAGCGGCTTTGCTCGTCGATACGCGCCAGGGCCGAGGCCACGTCGGCGTTGCGCGACAGGCCTTCCTGCATCAGCGCGTTGCCTTGCTCCATGGTGCTGATGGCGTTGCCGGTTTCCTTCTGGATGCTCTGGATCATGCCGGAAATTTCATCGGTGGCCTCACGGGTACGCGACGCCAGGTTACGTACTTCGTCGGCCACCACGGCAAACCCACGGCCCTGCTCCCCTGCACGGGCGGCTTCAATGGCGGCGTTGAGCGCCAGCAAGTTGGTCTGTTCGGCAATCGAGGTGATCACGCCGACGATCCCGCCGATTTCCTGGGAGCGCTGGCCGAGGGTGTTGATCACCGTGGCCGTGCTGTTCAGGGCGGTGGCAATGTGTTCCAGGGACGACGACGCTTCCTGCATCGAGGTGCGGCCAATGCGGGTCTGCTGGGCGTTTTCCTGGGCCAGGCGTTCGGTATTGCCCATGTTGTCGGCGATATTCAACGACGTCGCGCTGAACTCCTCTACCGCGCCGGCCATGCTGGTGATCTCGCCGGACTGCTGCTCCATGCCCTCATAGGCACCGCCGGACAAACCGGACAAGGCCTGGGCGCGGCTGTTGACCTCTTCGGCTGCGTTACGGATATGGGAGACCATGGTCGACAGCGCTTCGCCCATCTGGTTAAAGCTGCGTGCCAGTTGGCCGATTTCATCATGGCTGGACACGCTCAAGCGTGCGCTCAGATCGCCCGCACCCAGGGCCTCGGCTTGACTCACCAGGTCACTCAGGGGCTGCAACTTGCTGCGCAGCAGCCAGACCGTGGCGCCTACTGCCAGCAACATCGCCAACACACTGCCGATCACCAGGCGGATCCCCACGGCCCAGGTTACCGCGCGGATTTCAGCTTTCGGCATGCTCGCGACCACGGCCCACGGGCCGCCTTCGAACGGTACCGAAACGCTATAGAAGTCTTCGTTCTTGTCGCTCCAGAAGCGGCCTTTGCCGGGGGTCTTGGCCAGGTCCAGCATCACCGGCACCGATTGATCCAACGCCTGCACGCCGGCGGGTGCCACCAGCCAGTGCTTTTGCTCATCCAGCAGTGCAAGGGAGCCGGTCTGGCCAATTCGGAAGCGCTTGAGGTTTTCGAATTGGGCATTCTGCGCATCGGTGTAGTCAAAACCGATGAACAGCACGGCGATAACCTTACCGCCGCTGTCACGCACCGGGCTGTACTGGGTCATGTAGGAACGATCGAACA
Organism: Pseudomonas sp. GV047; assembly: GCF_003058245.1. NCBI lineage: Bacteria > Pseudomonadati > Pseudomonadota > Gammaproteobacteria > Pseudomonadales > Pseudomonadaceae > Pseudomonas > Pseudomonas sp. GV047. Next base: position 344,178 of record NZ_QCWA01000002.1, read on the forward strand.
ACACCGCCCTGCCGATGTAGGTCTGCCCACCCACAACGCGCTGGTAGGCCGGGCCCTGACGGTCGAGGACGGTGCCGATGGCGCGGTTGCCATCCTGCTTGGTCAGGGACGTGCTGATACGGATGAAGTCGTCGCCACTGCGCACAAATACGGTGGCCACGCCGCCAGACATTTGCTTGAACTCGTCCACCTCATCAAAGTTGTTGTTCAACACCTCGTTGCCCAGGTACAGGCTGGGCGTCTGAACACCGGCCACGCTCACGGGTTGGTCCACATGCACGCTCAACCCGGCACCGAAACGTTTTTCAAACAGCCCGCTCAAACGCTGGGTGCTCTCGCGCAAGGTGCCGTGGAAGGTATTGAGTTGGTCGGCGAGCAGGCGCGCCTCGCTGGCCAGGTGCTCCTCGCGGGTGTCGAGGTTGGCGGAGTCAAGGGAACGCAAGGCAAACACCGTACTGCCGCTGATAACGACAGCCAGAATCACGGCTAACGCGAGGCCTAATTGGGAGGCAATCCGGGCGCGAGGTTGAGACATGACAGCTCCTGGCCGAGGCCAGGATCATCCTGATCTCATAGCACTGCTCGGCAAATTATCTGATGGGAAACGTTGGTGCACGATAGTTCCAACACACCTACTTCGGCTGGCCGCAGCAATACTTGAGCGCTTCACAGGGGTATCACGCAAACGGTTGCGAACCAACGCCGCCAAGCATTCAGTCGAGGCGTTCGACCACAGGCAACACCATCGCCTGCACCTCGCCTTGCAGAAATTCCGCCAGCCGTCGCAAGCGCTCGCCGCCAGGGCGGGTTTTTGGCCAGACTAGGTAGTAATTTTCCCCACTGGCCACCGCCGTCGGCCACGGCAGGCTCAATCGTCCTTGGGCGACGTCCTCGGCCACCATCAGCAAATCGCCCATGGACACGCCATAGCCCCGCGCAGCGGCGATCATGCCCAGCTCCAGGGTGTCGAACACCTGCCCGCCCTTGAGCGACACCTGGGACGACAGCTGCATGCGCGCCAGCCAATTGCGCCAGTCGCGCCGGTCGGGCGTGGGGTGCAGCAATTCGGCGGTGGCCAGGCGCGCGGCGTCCCAAGGCCCATCCTCCAGCAGGTTCGGCGCACCGACAGGAATCAACAGCTCCGGAAACAGGTAACTGGCCTCCCAATCCACTGGAAAACGCCCATCGCTCAGCAGCACCGCACAGTCGAAAGGCTCCTGATTGAAGTCCACCTCGTCCACGCTCATCCAGGCGCTGGTCAGTTGCACCTCATTGCCCGGCTGCAGCGCCCGGAAGCGGCTGAGTCGCGCCAGCAGCCAGCGCATGGTCAATGTGGAGGGGGCCTTCATGCGCAGGATGTCATCTTCGGCATTCAAGGTATGGCAGGCGCGCTCCAGCGCCGCGAACCCTTCGCGCACACCGGGCAACAATAGACGCGCCGCTTCAGTGAGCTGCAAGGTGCGGCCATTGCGCTGGAACAGCCGGCAGGCGAAATGCTCTTCAAGCGTGCGGATATGTCGGCTCACCGCACTTTGGGTGATCGACAACTCCTCGGCCGCGCGGGTGAAAGAACTGTGTCGGGAGGCCGCTTCAAACGCGCGCAAGGCATAAAGAGGAGGAAGACGACGAGACATGAGGAAAGCTCCGACAGCGCAATACTGAAACCCTACCAGAATCAATCAAGCATGAGTTTTAATCATGCAAACGATCGCATTTATCCCTTTGTGCAATGGGCTGAGAGCGCCGAGAATCAACCCTTCCCCAACCCTCTGACTTTTTGAGCGTGATGATCATGCAGCATCCGGCACGTACCGAACTCTGGGCCATTCTGCGGCTGTCAGGGCCGTTGATTGCCTCACAGTTGGCGCACATGCTGATGGTGTTGACCGACACCCTGATGATGGCGCGCCTGAGCCCCGAAGCCCTGGCCGGTGGCGGCCTGGGTGCCGCAAGCTATTCGTTCGTCGCGATTTTCTGCATCGGCGTGATTGCCGCCGTGGGCACCTTGGTTGCGATCCGCCACGGCGCGGGCGATATCGAAGGCGCCACCCGCCTGACCCAGGCCGGGCTGTGGCTGGCCTGGCTGATGGCCCTGGCGGCGGCCCTGCTGCTGTGGAACCTCAAGCCGGTGCTGCTGATGTTCGGCCAGACCGAAACCAACGTGCACTCGGCCGGGCAATTTCTGACCATGCTGCCGTTTGCCCTGCCCGGCTACCTGAGCTTCATGGCCCTGCGCGGTTTTACCAGCGCCATCGGCAAAGCCACTCCGGTGATGGTGATCAGCGTCGGTGGCACGGTGGTCAACTACCTGCTCAACCACGCGCTGATCGAAGGCATGTTCGGCTTGCCCAAGCTCGGCTTGATGGGCATCGGCCTGGTCACGGCGATTGTCGCCAACAGCATGGCGCTGGCGTTGATGTGGTACATCCGCAGCAACCGGGCCTACGCCGCCTACCCGCTGAGTACCGGGCTGCTGCGCCTCAACACCCAATATCTGCGCGAGTTGTGGCGCCTGGGCCTGCCGATCGGCGGCACCTATGCGGTGGAGGTCGGGCTGTTTGCCTTTGCAGCCCTGTGCATGGGCACCATGGGCAGCACGCAGTTGGCAGCGCACCAGATCGCCCTGCAAATCGTATCGGTGGCCTTTATGGTGCCGGCGGGGATGTCCTACGCGGTGACCATGCGCATCGGCCAGCATTATGGCGCCGGGCAGTTGCTGCAGGCACGCATGGCCGGGCGTGTCGGCATAGGCTTTGGCGCGGCGATAATGCTGGGATTCGCGGCGGTGCTGTGGCTGTTTTCCGAGCCGCTCATAGGACTGCTGATCGACCACGACAACCCGGCGTTCCACGACGTGATCGTCCTGGCCGTGAGCCTGCTGGCCGTCGCCGCGTGGTTCGAGCTGTTCGACGGCGTGCAGACCATCGCCATGGGTTGCATTCGCGGGCTCAAGGACGCCAAGACCACGTTCCTGATCGGTGCGGGCTGCTACTGGTTGATTGGCGCACCCTCGGCCTGGCTGATGGCCTTCACGTTGAGCTGGGGGCCAACCGGCGTGTGGTGGGGCCTGGCACTGGGACTGGCCTGCGCCGCGATAAGCCTGACCTGGGCGTTTGAAGCGAAGATGAAGCGGATGATTCGCCGGGAAGGCCCGGCGCCCGAAGCCGACATCGGCTTTCAGGCGGTACAGGCCGACTAGAGCCCCTCGCTCACTCGGGTGTGCTTGCCGTCGCCGAAGGTCAGGTATTCCACCAGCTCCGGCAACGGCAGCGGCTTGCTGATCAGGTAACCCTGGGCCTGGTCGCAGCCGAACAGCCGCAACAGCGCCAGTTGCTCGGGGGTTTCCACACCTTCGGCCACCACTTCCAGATTGAGGTTGTGCGCCAGATTGATCATGGCGTGCACCAGCTTGCGGTTTTCCTCACGCTCTTCCATGCCGCCGACAAAGCTCTTATCGATTTTCAACAACGCAATCGGCAGGCTGTTGAGGTGCACGAACGAAGAAAAACCGGTGCCGAAGTCATCCAGGGAAAACCGCACACCCAGGCGACCAAGGGCGTCCATGGTCTGCTTGACCAGGTCACTGCGGCGCATCACCGCGGTTTCGGTCAGTTCGAACTCCAACCATTGCGCTTCCACGCCGCGCTCGCTGATCAGCCGGCTCAGTGTAGAAAGCAACTGGCTGTCCTGGAACTGGCGAAACGACAGGTTGACCGCCATGTGCAGCGGCGGCAGGCCGCGTTCACGCAGGTCTTGCATGTCACGCAGGGCTCGGGAAATCACCCAGTAACCCAACGGTACAATCAGGCCGCTCTGTTCGGCCAGGGGCACGAATTCACTCGGCGGCAACAGGCCGCGCTCGCCGTGGCGCCAGCGCACCAGGGCTTCCAGGCCGACGATATGCCCGTCGTCGAGGTCGAGGCGCGGCTGGTAGTGCAGCTCCAGCTCATCACGGCGCAAGGCACGGCGCAGCTCGCTTTCCAGGTCGGCCAGGCTGCGCGCGTTGCGGTTGATACGTTCGTTAAAGATATGAAAGGTACAGCCCTGGGTGCTCTTGGCTTGCTGCATGGCGATATGGGCATGCCACATCAGCGGGTCGGCGCCGGCACGGGCGCGGGCATGGGCCACGCCCAGGCTGCAGCCGATCAGCAGGCTTTCGCCATCCACCCAATACGGCTCGGCCATGGCTTCGGTGATGCGCTCGGCCATCCACTCCGCACGCTGGGGCGCGCGGCGCGTATCGATCAGCAGGGCGAATTCGTCGCTGCCCAGGCGCGCCAGTTGATCGCCGGCTTCCAGCTGGCTCTTGAGCCGCGAGACCACTTGCAGGATCAGGCGGTCGCCGGCCTGGTGGCCGAGGGCATCGTTGGCATGGCGGAAATTATCGAGGTCCAGGTGACCGAGGGCCAGGCCGCGACCTTCGTTCTCGGCCAACCGTGCGGCCAGCAGGGTCTGGAAGCCCTGGCGGTTGGCGATGCCGGTGAGCGGGTCCTGCTCGGCCAGGCGTTGCAGGGTGTTTTCCAGCACCCCCCGCTCCCGCACATGGCGCAGGCAACGACGCAACGTGTCGGCGTCCAGCGCATTGCGGATCAGCCAGTCACTGACGCCCAGTGGCGAAACCAGCGGCTCCTGTTCCAACAACAACACGCACGGCAAGCTGCAACGGCCAGGGCCGGGTTGCAGGCTGGGCATGGTCAACAGCACTGCGCTGTCGTCGTCATCGAACAGACGACTCACCGAGTCCCAGTTTGGCGCGCTGATCAGCACAGCCCCATCGCCCATCGGCGCCAGGCACTCGCGCAACAACGCTGCCCACTCAGGCGTATCGGCCAGCAGCAGCAAACGCAAGGGTTCGACAGGCGTAGACAAGCTAGCTCCCTAGACTCTGCAAAAATTCGTTGGCGGCGGGCATTATGACGTGCGGCCTGATAATCACCAATGATAGGGGTTATCAAATACGCAGGCTGTAAGCAATTGTCTAAAAACCCCGACATCCTGCGGCAAAGTAGCAAAACCGGCAAATTTAGATCGAGTGGTACGTCACACCGTCGATCCAGGGCAGCAGAATCTTGCCAGCCTGTTAAAATGCCCGCCCTTTTGAACAACGACTCCCTGAATTCCGTATGTCCCGACTCAATCCCCGGCAGCAAGAAGCCGTGAACTACGTCGGCGGCCCTCTATTGGTGCTCGCCGGTGCAGGTTCCGGCAAGACCAGCGTGATCACCCGCAAGATCGCGCACCTGATCCAGAACTGTGGCATCCGCGCCCAGTACATCGTCGCCATGACTTTTACCAACAAGGCCGCGCGGGAAATGAAGGAGCGTGTCGGCACCCTGCTCAAGGGTGGCGAAGGCCGTGGCCTCACGGTATGTACCTTCCACAACCTGGGCCTGAACATCATCCGCAAGGAGCATGTGCGGCTGGGCTACAAGCCGGGCTTCTCGATCTTCGACGAGACCGACGTCAAGGCCCTGATGACCGACATCATGCAGAAGGAATACGCGGGCGACGACGGCGTCGACGAGATCAAGAACATGATCGGCGCCTGGAAAAACGACCTGATCCTGCCGCCAGAAGCCCTGGAAAACGCGCGCAACCCCAAGGAACAGACCGCTGCCATTGTCTACACCCACTACCAGCGCACGCTCAAGGCGTTCAACGCGGTGGACTTCGACGACCTGATCCTGCTGCCGGTAAAGCTGTTCCAGGAACACGCCGACATCCTCGAAAAGTGGCAGAACAAGGTGCGTTACCTGCTGGTGGACGAATACCAGGACACCAACGCCAGCCAATACCTGCTGGTGAAGTTGCTGATCGGTACGCGCAACCAGTTCACCGTGGTGGGCGACGACGACCAGTCGATCTACGCCTGGCGCGGCGCCCGCCCGGAAAACCTGATGCTGCTCAAGGACGACTACCCGTCCCTGAAAGTGGTGATGCTGGAGCAGAACTACCGCTCCACCAGCCGCATCCTGCGTTGCGCCAACGTGCTGATCTCAAACAACCCCCACGAGTTTGAAAAACAACTGTGGAGTGAGATGGGCCACGGCGATGAGATCCGCGTGATCCGCTGCCGCAACGAAGACGCCGAAGCCGAGCGCGTGGCGGTGGAAATCCTCAGTCTGCACCTGCGCACCGACCGCCCCTACAGCGACTTCGCGATCCTGTATCGCGGCAACTACCAGGCCAAGCTGATCGAGCTGAAATTGCAGCACCACCAGGTCCCGTATCGGCTGTCAGGTGGCAACAGCTTTTTCGGACGCCAGGAAGTGAAGGACCTGATGGCCTACTTCCGCCTGATCGTGAACCCGGACGACGACAACGCCTTCCTGCGGGTGATCAACGTGCCGCGCCGCGAGATTGGTTCCACCACCCTGGAAAAGCTCGGCAACTACGCCACCGAACGCAAGATCTCGATGTACGCCGCCACCGACGAAATCGGCCTGGGCGAACACCTGGATACGCGTTTCACCGATCGCCTGTCACGCTTCAAGCGCTTCATGGACAAGGTACGTGAACAGTGCGCCGGCGAAGACCCGATCAGCGCCCTGCGCAGCATGGTCATGGACATCGACTATGAAAACTGGCTGCGCACCAACAGTTCCAGCGACAAGGCCGCGGATTACCGCATGGGTAACGTCTGGTTCCTGATCGAAGCGTTGAAGAACACCCTGGAAAAAGACGAAGACGGCGAAATGACCGTCGAAGACGCCATCGGCAAGCTGGTGCTGCGCGACATGCTCGAGCGCCAGCAGGAAGAGGAAGACGGCGCCGAAGGTGTACAGATGATGACCTTGCATGCGTCCAAGGGCCTGGAATTTCCCTACGTGTTCATCATGGGCATGGAAGAGGAAATCCTCCCGCACCGCTCCAGCATCGAGGCCGACACCATTGAGGAAGAACGGCGCCTGGCCTACGTGGGCATTACCCGCGCACGTCAGACACTGGCCTTCACCTTTGCCGCCAAGCGCAAGCAATACGGCGAAATCATCGATTGTGCCCCCAGCCGTTTCCTGGACGAGCTGCCGCCGGATGACCTGGCCTGGGAAGGCAATGACGACACCCCGACCGAGGTGAAGGCCGTTCGCGGCAACACCGCCCTGGCGGATATACGCGCGATGTTAAAGCGCTAGAATCGACTACTTTTTAATCTACTTTCGGCGCACAACCCGCCATTAGAGGAAGCTTTCCGTGGAAGCACTGCACAAGAAAATTCGCGAAGAAGGCATCGTGCTTTCCGATCAGGTACTCAAGGTCGACGCCTTTCTGAATCACCAGATCGACCCGGCCCTGATGAAACTGATCGGCGACGAATTCGCCGCGCTGTTCAAGGATTCGGGCATCACCAAGATCGTCACCATTGAAGCGTCGGGCATCGCACCGGCGATCATGACGGGCCTGAACCTGGGCGTGCCGGTAATTTTCGCCCGCAAGCAGCAGTCCCTGACCCTGACCGAAAACCTGCTGTCGGCGACGGTGTATTCCTTCACCAAGAAAGTCGAAAGCACCGTGGCGATCTCGCCGCGCCACCTGACCAGCAGCGACCGCGTACTGGTGATCGATGACTTCCTGGCCAACGGCAAGGCATCCCAGGCGCTGATTTCGATCATCAAGCAGGCCGGTGCGACCGTTGCCGGCTTGGGGATTGTGATCGAGAAGTCGTTCCAGGGTGGCCGTGCGGAGTTGGATGCGCAGGGCTATCGGGTCGAGTCGCTGGCGCGGGTGAAGTCGCTTGAAGGTGGCGTCGTCACCTTCATCGAGTAATCGTTGCCTGCACGCGGTTAAACATGTGGGAGGGGGCTTGCCCCCTCCCACATGTTGACCTGTGTTGATTTTAGTGTGCGGTTGCTTGTAAGCCAGCGAGCAATAGGCGCTGATAGAGATCCTCCTTCAACCCCTCCGGCGAATCCAACCCCATCCGCTTCAGATGCTCGGGAAACGCCTGGGGCTCCGGTGCATCCAGCGCTGCCTTGCCCAGCTCCAGAATCTCCGTCAGCTTGAATTTGCTCTTGAGCCAGTTCAAGGCGCGCAACAGGTCCCGCTCTTCGTCAGTGAAGTCGCTGCCCAGCGGATATTCCGGGAACAAACGCCGATGCCGCGCCTGGATACCCTGGAGCCGCTCCGGCGTGTTGTCGCCAAAGCGCGGATCCAGCTGGAAATCCTTGGGCAACTTGCCGGCCTTTTGCGCCTGTTCGATCAAGTCGGCCTGGAAGCGTGAGTCGGTGATGTTGAGCAACGCCTCGATCACCTTGGCATCCGTCTGCCCACGCAGGTCGGCAATACCGTACTCCGTGATGACGATGTCCCTCAGGTGGCGGGGAATGGTGCAATGCCCATACTCCCAGACGATATTGGAACTGACCTCCCCCGCCGACTCACGCCAGCTGCGCAGGATCAGGATCGAGCGCGCGCCCTCCAGCGCATGCCCCTGAGCCACAAAGTTGTATTGCCCGCCCACGCCGCTGAGCACGCGACCGTCCTCCAACTGGTCGGCCACGCCTGCGCCCAGCAACGTTACCGTGATCGCGCTGTTGATAAACCGCGCATGCTGGCGTTGCAGGCGCTTGAGTTCTTCCTGGCCGTACAGCTCGTTGATGTAGCTGATGCGGGTCATGTTGAATTCCAGGCGCTTGGCGTGGGTCATCTCCTGCAAACGCTGGTAAAAACTGCACGGCCCGAGGAAGAACCCGCCGTGGATCGAAACGCCATCGGGTTGTGCCGCGTCGTCCAGCAAACCAGCGTTGGCTTGTTCCTGGGTGGCCACATCCGGGTAGACCTTGCGCCGGATAATCCCCGCATCCGCCAGCACCAGCAGGCCGTTGACGAACATTTCGCTGCAACCGTAAAGGCCACGGGCGAAAGGATCGACACCGCCTTCCCGGCTGATCAGCGGGGCCCACTGGTATACATCGATGTCCGTCAGCAGCAGTCGATAGGCTTCGTTGTCCGCCTGGCGCGCCAGCAACGCGGCGGTCAGCGCATCCCCCATGGAGCCGATGCCGATCTGCAAGGTGCCCCCGTCGCGCACCAGGGTGCTGGCATGCAAGCCGATGAAATGGTCCTGGAACCCCACCGGCATGTTCGGTGTGGAGAACAGGGTGGTGCTGTCCTTTGCATCGATCAGGTAGTCGAACGCGTCCATGCCCAACTCCGAGTCGCCCGGCATGTAGGGCAACTCGGTGTGAACCTGGCCAACAATCAAGACGGTTTCGCCCGCTTCACGGCGCTTGGCGATCATGGGCAGCAGGTCGAGGGTGATGTCGGGGTTGCAGCTCAGGCTCAGGCGATCCGGGTGTTCGGCGCTGCTCGCGACCAACTGCGCCACCAGGTTCAGGCCGGCGGCGTTGATGTCGCGGGCGGCGTGGCTGTAGTTGCTGCTGACGTAGTCCTGCTGGGCCGACGTGCTGTGGAGCAGACTGCCGGGCTGCATGAAGAACTGCTGCACATGGATATTCTTCGGCAGGCTGTCTGAGTGCAGCGCGGCGAGAAACTCCAACTCTGGGTAATCACCAAACACCCGCTCGATAAAGGGTTCGAGGAAACGCTTCTGCAACCCATCGCCCAAGGTGGGGCGGCCCAGGCTCAGCGCGGTGTAGATCGTCAGCGCCCGCTCCGGCAGCTTGGCGATACGCCGGTACAGTGCATTGGCAAACAGGTTGGGCTTGCCCAGCCCCAGGGGCATGCCCATGTGGATATGCGCCGGTAGCCGCGCGAGTACATCGTCAACTGCTTGCTCGATTGAACACAACTGCACCATCCGACCCTCCTGAACATTCCATGATTAGGGGTTGGACAGAGAATGGCGGGTCTTTGCTGCAAAGAACAGCCTCGAAACACACATCACACCCACAAAAAAGCCGCTCGTAAGCGGCATTTTTGACGAAGATCGGCGGTTACAAGCCGGACATCTTCTTGATCGCGCCCTTCAGGTCATCATCCGAGCAATCCGCACAGGTGCCTTTTGGCGGCATGGCGTTGATACCGGTGATGGCCTTGGCCAGGATGCCATCAAGGCCGCCCTGGTGGTCGGCGCGTTCTTTCCAGGCGGCGGTGTCGCCGATTTTCGGCGCGCCCAGCAGCCCGGTACCGTGGCATGCGTTGCAGTGCTTGGCGATGATGTCGTCGGGCGTCTTCGCAGCGCCCCCGCCCGCAGCTACCGCCACTTCCATGCCCTTGCACTCCTGGCCCTGGACGCACACCTGGCCAACCGGCTCCAGGCGCTTGGCAATGTCATCGTTGGTCGCAGCTTGAGCGCTGACAGCCCATAGGGCCAGTACGGTTGCTGGTGCAGCCAGCATTTTCATAATTAGATTCACGCGTTCACCCTCAATGGTGGCTATTCACGCCTGCGGCCACGGTTTCGCAGGCGGCGAAAGTATAACGGTTAGCCCGTCCGGCCGAAACAACCCTATTAAATAAAGGGAGATTCAGTCTCGCGGAATGCTGCTCGGGAGCCTCTGCAACGCTGGCAGGACGCCTCTTTTGTTAGAAGTTCGCGGGTGTGGCTGCGCTGATTAGTCGCGCCGGCACATCGAACGGATTACGGAAACGATGGGGCTTGGTGCTTTCAAAGTAGTAGCTATCGCCGGCTTCGAGCACAAAAGTTTCAAGACCGACCACCAACTCCAAACGGCCCTCCACCAGAATCCCGGTTTCCTCGCCCTCATGGGTGAGCATTTCTTCGCCTGTATCGGCGCCAGGCGGGTAGATTTCATTGAGAAATGCAATTGCCCGGCTCGGGTGCGCACGGCCCACCAGCTTCATGGTGACGGCGCCGTCAGAGATGTCGATCAGCTCATTGGCTTTATAGACGATCTGCGTCGGTATTTCCTGGAGGATCTCCTCGGAAAAGAACTCGACCATGGACATGGGGATGCCGCCCAGCACCTTGCGCAAGGAACTGATCGAGGGGCTGACGCTGTTTTTTTCGATCATCGAAATGGTGCTGTTGGTGACACCCGCGCGCTTGGCGAGCTCACGCTGGGAAAGACCCTTCAGCTTACGGATGGATTGCAGTCGTTCGCCGACGTCCAATGCGGGAGCCTCCTAGGATTCAGGCGTTGTTGTAATTGAGCGTTATCATGGCGACAGCGTTCAGTATTTACAACACTTGGGCCTAAATCCCAGGGCGCTGTGTTCGTCCCTGACGGTCAAGCGCCGGAATAGAGCCTTGGCACACGACGCAGGTTGCAGAATATCTGGTACGGGATGGTCTCGGCGGCGGCGGCGACGTCACTGGCGAGGATATTTTTGCCCCACAACTCCACCGTAGAACCAAGACCCGCATCCGGGACGTCTGTCAGGTCGATGCACAGCATGTCCATGGACACGCGACCCAGCAATTGGCTGCGCTGCCCCGCCACCAGCACCGGCGTGCCGGTGGGCGCATGGCGCGGGTAGCCGTCGGCATAGCCCATGGCAACCACGCCGATACGCATCGGTTTGGGCGTGATGAACCGGGCGCCGTAGCCCACCGGCTCGCCGGCTGGCAGTTCACGCACACAGATCACTTTCGATTCCAGGGTCATCACCGGCTGCAAACGCGCGGCCAAGGCCTGGTCCTCACCAAACGGTGTGGCGCCATACAGCATGATGCCCGGGCGTACCCAGTCGCTGGATACGCTCGGCCAACCCAGCACCGACGGCGAGTTGCGCAGGCTGACCTCAGCCACCAGGCCCTGGCGCGCCGCATCGAATACCGCCACTTGCTCGTTGCTGCTGACGCAATCGAGTTCATCGGCGCGGGCAAAATGGCTCATCAACACAATCTTTGCGACTTTGCCGCTGGCCAGCAGGCGCTGGTAAGCCTCGTGGTAATCCTTGGGGTGCAGGCCAACGCGGTGCATCCCCGAATCGAGCTTGAGCCAGATGGTCAGCGGCGCGCTCAACCGGGCCTGTTCGATGGCCTCCAGTTGCCACAGCGAATGCACCACGCACCAGAAATCATGCTCGACGATCAGCGGCAACTCGTCGGCTTCGAAAAAACCTTCGAGCAGCAGCACCGGTGCGCGAATACCCGCGGCGCGCAGCTCCAGCGCCTCCTCGATGCACGCCACGGCAAACCCGTCGGCCTCGGCTTCCAGCGCCTGGGCAACGCGTACGGCACCATGGCCGTACGCGTCGGCCTTGACTACGGCGAGGGCCTTGGCCCCCGTGACTTCACGGGCCAATTGGTAGTTGTGGCGCAGGGCTTGGAGGTCGATCAGGGCACGGGCAGGACGCATGGCGGCAGGCTTCTAGGCGGCAAAGTGGAGAAAAAACCGGCGCCGACCAACAGCGTCAGCACCGGGAGAGGGATCGTTGTTTAAGGCAGCGCGGCCACGACGGACAGCTCTACCAGGATTTCCGGTTCGCACAGCTTGGCCTCAACCGTGGCGCGGGCCGGGGCGACGCCTTTGGGCAGCCACTTGTCCCACACCGCGTTCATGCCGGCGAAATCGGCGTCGATGTCTTTCAGGTAGATCGTCACCGACAACAGCTTGGTTTTGTCGGTGCCGGCCAAGTCCAGCAAACGCTCGATATTGGCCAGGGTTTCACGGGTCTGCTGTTCGATCCCGGCGTTCATGTCGTCACCGACTTGCCCGGCCAGATACACGGTACCGCTGTGAACGACGATCTGGCTCATGCGCTCATTGGTGAGCTGGCGCTGGATTGACATGTTTTGCGGACTCCTGGTGGTTGCCATAACGGGAAATATCGAGACCTTCGGCGCTGATCTGCGGCGTTTTCTTCGCCATCAGGTCGGCCAACAGGCGACCGGAGCCGCACGCCATGGTCCAACCGAGGGTGCCATGGCCGGTGTTGAGGAACAGGTTCTTGAACGGCGTGGCACCGACAATCGGCGTGCCGTCGGGTGTGGTCGGGCGCAGGCCGGTCCAGAACGTGGCTTCGGCCAGATCGCCGCCTTGAGGATAAAGGTCGTTGACGATCATCTCCAGGGTTTCACGCCGACGCGGGTTAAGCGACAGGTCAAAACCGGCTATTTCAGCCATGCCGCCGACGCGGATGCGGTTGTCGAAACGGGTGATGGCGACCTTGTAGGTCTCGTCGAGAATGGTCGACGTCGGCGCCATCGCCGAGTTGGTAATCGGCACCGTCAGCGAGTAGCCCTTGAGCGGGTACACCGGCGCCTTGATCCCCAGCGGCTTGAGCAGCTTCGGCGAGTAGCTGCCGAGGGCCAGCACGTAGCGGTCGGCGGTCTCCAGCTTGCCGTCGATCCATACGCCGTTGATGCGGTCGCCGGCGTAGTCGAGGCGCTGGATGTCCTGTTCGAAGCGAAAATCCACACCCAACTGCTTGCACATGTCGGCCAGGCGGGTAGTGAACATCTGGCAGTCGCCGGTCTGGTCGTTGGGCAGGCGCAGGGCACCGGCGAGGATATCGGTGACGCTGGCCAGGGCCGGCTCAACACGGGCGATACCGGCGCGGTCGAGCAGTTCGAACGGCACGCCGGACTCTTTCAACACGGCGATGTCCTTGGCGGCGCCATCCAACTGGGCCTGGGTACGGAACAACTGGGTAGTCCCGAGGCTGCGGCCTTCGTAGGCGATGCCGGTTTCAGCACGCAGCTCATCAAGGCAGTCACGGCTGTACTCGGACAGGCGCACCATGCGCTCCTTGTTCACCGCATAACGGCTGGCGGTGCAGTTGCGCAGCATCTGCGCCATCCACAGGTATTGGTCAATATCCGCCGTGGCCTTGATCGCCAACGGCGCGTGGCGTTGCAACAACCACTTGATGGCCTTGAGCGGCACGCCCGGCGCGGCCCATGGCGAAGCGTAGCCTGGGGACACCTGGCCGGCGTTGGCGAAACTGGTTTCCATGGCAGCAGCCGGCTGACGGTCGACCACAACCACTTCAAAGCCGGCCCGCGCCAAATAGTAGGCACTGGTCACCCCAATGACGCCGCTACCCAAGACCAGAACGCGCATTTTTATACCCTCATCGCGGGCTTGGCCGCTGACGTGTGTTATTCGAGTAATGATGGGCGCAGTATAAAAAGCAATCGCCAGTGCATTTCACTATATAAATGCCTATATTTGGCGACAATTCTCGGCAAAAACCCTTTTCACAGAGGCGTATCCCCTATGCGTACCAACACCCAGACCAAGCGGGAGCTGGACAAGATCGACCGCAACATCCTGCGCATCCTGCAAACCGATGGGCGAATTTCGTTCACCGAGCTGGGGGAAAAGGTCGGGCTCTCCACCACGCCGTGTACCGAGCGGGTGCGGCGGCTGGAGCGCGAGGGGATCATCATGGGTTACAACGCGCGGCTCAATCCCCAGCATTTGAAGGGAAGTTTGCTGGTATTTGTCGAGATCAGTCTCGATTACAAATCCGGCGACACCTTTGAGGAGTTCCGCCGCGCCGTGCTGAAACTGCCCCATGTGCTGGAATGCCACCTGGTCTCGGGGGACTTCGACTATCTGGTGAAAGCGCGGATTTCCGAGATGGCCTCGTACCGCAAATTGCTCGGCGACATCCTGCTCAAGTTGCCCCATGTGCGGGAATCGAAGAGCTATATCGTGATGGAAGAGGTCAAGGAGAGCCTCAACCTGCCTATTCCCGATTAAACCAGCACCTGCCGGGTGCTCGCCATGTATTCATGGATCTGCTTTTCCACCCGTGGGTGAATCAGCTCTGCGGGCCCCCGCCCATTGGGGCATGGCAAGGTCTTCGTGGTGCCGAACAGCCGACAGATCAGCGGCCGCTCGTCATACACGGTGCAGCCGTTGGGGCCCAGGTGCACACAGTTCAGCTCGTCCATCGCGGCGTCCTGCTCGGCAGCGGTCTTGCGTGGCAGGCGCGACATTTCCTCGGGCGAAGTGGTGACCGGCCCACAGCAGTCGTGGCAGCCGGGGACGCACTCGAACGAAGGAATCTGACGGCGCAGCGCGCTGATTTTCTGACTGTTGCAACTCATCGAAACAGGTACCGAACGGCGAATAGAGGTGGATTCTGAAGCAAAACGCCCTGCGCAGACAGCTTCGTCCGACCGCTGTATCCTGCGTCAAATTTTCCAAACAGGGATGCTCCCCATGACTGCCAGCGCCCGGCACACCGCTTCCTACTACGCCGCCAGCAGCGTACCGCAACCCGATTACCCGGCGCTGACGGGCGAAGTGAGCACCGATGTGTGCGTGATCGGCGGCGGCTTCTCCGGGCTCAACACGGCCCTGGAGCTGGCTGAGCGCGGCTTCAGCGTGGTGCTGCTGGAGGCGCGCAAGATCGCCTGGGGTGCCAGCGGGCGCAATGGCGGCCAGTTGATTCGCGGCGTCGGTCATGGCCTGGAGCAGTTCACCAACGTGATCGGCACCGATGGCGTGCGCCAGATGAAGCGGATGGGCCTGGAAGCCGTGGAGATCGTGCGTGAACGTGTCGAACGCTACCAGATCCCCTGCGACCTGACCTGGGGCTACTGCGACCTGGCCAACAAGCCTCGCGACCTGCAAGGCCTTGCCGAAGACGCCGAAGAACTGCGCAGCCTGGGCTATCGCCACGAAGTGCGCCTGCTGCAGGCGAGCGACATGGGCAGCGTCATCGGCTCCGACCGCTATGTGGGCGGCATGATCGACATGGGGTCCGGCCACCTGCATCCATTGAACCTGGCTCTCGGCGAAGCCGCCGCCGCGCAGCAATGGGGTGTGCAGTTGTTCGAACAGTCGCAAGTTACGCGCATCGACTACGGCCCCGAGGTCAAGGTGCACACCGCCCACGGCACTGTGCGCGCCAAGACCCTGGTCCTGGCTTGCAATGCCTACCTCAATGGACTGAATCCGCAGTTGAGCGGCAAGGTGCTGCCCGCCGGCAGCTACATCATCGCCACCGAACCGTTGAGCCAGGCCCAAGCCGCCAACCTGCTACCGCAGAACATGGCCGTGTGTGACCAGCGCGTGACGGTGGATTACTTCCGGCTGTCCGCCGACCGTCGCCTGTTATTCGGCGGCGCCTGCCACTACTCCGGACGCGACCCCAAGGACATCGGCGCCTACATGCGGCCAAAGATGCTGCAGGTGTTCCCACAGCTGGCCGACGTGAAGATCGATTACCAATGGGGCGGCATGATCGGCATCGGCGCCAACCGCCTGCCGCAGATCGGCCGCCTGGCGGACCAGCCCAACGTGTATTACGCCCAGGCCTACGCAGGCCACGGCCTCAACGCCACGCACCTGGCGGGCAAGCTGCTGGCCGAAGCCATCAGTGGCCAGCAGCAGGGACGTTTCGACCTGTTCGCCCAGGTGCCGCATATCACCTTCCCCGGCGGCAAGCACCTGCGCTCGCCGCTGCTGGCCTTGGGAATGCTCTGGCACCGCCTCAAAGAGCTGGTCTGATCAATCGCGCCAGAAGGGTTTCAGGCCTTCCTGGCGGGCTTGCTCCGAGGTCAATCCAACATCGCGCAATTGCTCGCGAGTCAAGTGCAGCAAGGCCTTGCGCGTATGGCGGCGGTGCCAGAACAGGCTCCAGCGGCTGATCTCGCGCGGCGATATCGCCCGCTCTTGTCCAGCCTGCAATTCCTGACTGTGTAACGTCAGCCGCACATCACTCATGCCGTTCATTTTGCTGCCCCTCATTTGCCTGTTGCCATGAGTGGCTAGAATGAGCGAGCAGGCAAAACCATTACAGATTCAACTCACCTTTATTAAATCCATACAGATACTGCCCGTGTGCGGCTGAATCCTGTATTTTCCCTCTATCTGTACTGGTCACCTGGAGCGACCGCCATGACGCTTTACGTCAACCTCGCCGAATTGCTGGGCACGCGTATCGAACAGGGGTTCTATCGCCCTGGCGATCGACTGCCGTCCGTACGCGCCTTGAGCGTGGAGCACGGGGTCAGCCTGAGCACCGTGCAGCAGGCGTATCGACTGCTGGAAGACAATGGCCTGGCGATGCCCAAGCCCAAGTCCGGCTACTTTGTACCGGTAGGTCGGGAGTTGCCGGCACTGCCGGAGGTCGGCCGCCCGGCTCAGCGCCCGGTGGAAATATCGCAGTGGGACCAGGTACTGGAATTGATTCGCGCAGTCCCGCGCAAAGACGTCATACAGATGGGTCGCGGCATGCCGGATGTATTGTCGCCCACCCTCAAGCCCCTGCTGCGCAGCCTGGCGCGTGTCAGCCGGCGCCAGGATCTGCCGGGGCTGTATTACGACAATATCCTCGGCTGTATGGAACTGCGCGAGCAAATCGCCCGGCTGTCATTGGATTCCGGCTGCCAACTGACGGCCGAGGACATCGTGATTACCACCGGCTGCCATGAGGCGCTGTCCGCCAGCATCCACGCCATCTGCGAACCGGGCGATATCGTCGCGGTGGACTCGCCCAGTTTCCACGGGGCCATGCAGACCCTCAAGGGTTTGGGCATGAAAGCCCTGGAAATCCCCACCGACCCGATCACCGGCATCAGCCTCGAAGCCCTGGAACTGGCGCTGGAACAGTGGCCGATCAAGGTCATCCAGCTGACCCCCAACTGCAATAACCCCCTGGGCTATATCATGCCGGAGGCACGCAAACGCGCATTGCTGACCCTGGCCCAGCGCTTTGACGTCGCGATCATCGAAGACGATGTGTATGGCGAACTGGCCTACAGCTACCCACGCCCGCGTACCATCAAATCCTTCGACGAAGACGGTCGTGTGCTGCTGTGCAGTTCGTTCTCCAAGACCCTGGCGCCAGGCCTGCGCATTGGCTGGGTGGCTCCGGGCCGGTACCTGGAGCGGGTACTGCACATGAAGTACATCAGCACCGGCTCCACCGCCACGCAGCCGCAGATCGCAATTGCCGAGTTTCTCAAAGGGGGGCATTTCGAACCGCATTTGCGACGAATGCGCACGCAATACCAGCGTAATCGCGACCTGATGCTCGACTGGGTCAGCCGCTACTTCCCGGCCGGCACCCGCGCCAGCCGCCCCCAAGGCAGTTTCATGCTGTGGGTAGAGCTGCCGGAAGGTTTCGACACCCTCAAGCTCAACCGCGCGCTGGTGGAACAAGGCGTACAGGTGGCTGTGGGAAGCATCTTTTCCGCGTCGGGCAAGTACCGTAACTGCCTGCGCATGAACTACGCTGCCAAGCCCACCGCCCAGATTGAAGAGGCCGTGCGCAAAGTCGGCGCTGCCGCGATGAAGATGCTGGCCGAAACGGTGGACTGACCTTTCGCGAGAAATCGCCGTCATATGTCGACAACCGCCCTGACCTGGACACGACTCCCTTGATGATTCGACGGCTTTTACCGTTTTTCCTGCTGGGAGCCCTGGCCCTGAGCGGCTGCGCCACGGTGAGTACCCCGCGCATACCCAGCGACGCCCTGCCGGCCGCCCACTCGTCGTTCGGCCGCTCGATCCAGGCCCAGGCCGCGCCTTACCAGGGCCGTTCAGGTTTTCGCCTGCTGCCCAACAGCAGCGAAGCCTTCATGGCCCGCGCCGAGCTGATCCGCAATGCCCAGACCAGCCTTGACCTGCAGTACTACATCGTCCACGACGGCATCAGCACGCGCATGCTGGTGGATGAACTGCTCAAGGCCGCCGACCGTGGCGTGCGCGTGCGCATCCTGCTGGATGACACCACCAGCGACGGCCTCGACCAGATCATCGCCACCCTCGCCGCCCACCCCAAGATCGAGATTCGCCTGTTCAACCCCCTGCACCTGGGGCGCAGCACCGGTGTGACGCGCGCCATGGGCCGCCTGTTCAACCTGTCGCTGCAACACCGGCGCATGCACAACAAGCTGTGGCTGGCGGACAACAGCGTGGCCATCGTCGGTGGGCGCAACCTGGGGGATGAGTATTTCGACGCCGAGCCCAACCTGAACTTCACCGACATCGACATGCTCAGCGTCGGGCCGGTGGCCGAGCAACTCGGGCACAGTTTCGATCAGTACTGGAACAGCGCCCTGAGCAAACCCATTGATGATTTTGTCTCCAATACGCCTTCCAAAGGTGACCTGGCCGCCGCGCGCCTGGGCCTGGAGGCGTCGCTGGCCGAATCGCGCCAGCAGAAGCACGCGCTGTACGCGCGCCTGCGCACCTACCAGACCCAGCCGCGCATGGACATCTGGCGCCGCGAACTGATCTGGGCCTGGAACCAGGCGTTGTGGGACGCACCCAGCAAGGTGCTGTCCAAGGCCGACCCGGACCCGCACCTGCTGCTGACCACACAACTGGCCCCGGAACTGGAAGGCGTCAACCATGAACTGATGATGATCTCGGCGTACTTCGTGCCGGG
Organism: Pseudomonas sp. GV047; assembly: GCF_003058245.1. Classification (NCBI taxonomy): domain Bacteria; kingdom Pseudomonadati; phylum Pseudomonadota; class Gammaproteobacteria; order Pseudomonadales; family Pseudomonadaceae; genus Pseudomonas; species Pseudomonas sp. GV047. The sequence continues at coordinate 363,399 of NZ_QCWA01000002.1, forward strand.
ACAGCCCGGCCTGGTGTACCTGACGGGGCGCGCCGACGCGGGCGTATCGGTGAGCTTGTTGACCAACTCCCTTGAAGCCACCGACGTGCCTGCCGTACATGGCGGCTACGCACCGTACCGCAAGGCGCTGCTGGAGCATGGGGTAAAACTCTACGAGCTGCGCCGCCAACCGGGTGACGGCGGCAGCGGCCCGCACCTGTTTCGTCGAGGCACGTTCCGCGGCTCGGACTCGAGCCTGCACAGCAAGGCGATGATCTTTGATCGGCAAAAATCGTTTGTCGGCTCTTTCAATTTCGACCCGCGCTCCGTGCTGTGGAACACCGAGGTCGGCGTGCTGGTGGACAGCCCCGAGCTGGCGGAACACGTGCGCAATCTCGCCCTGCAAGGCATGGCGCCGGCCCTGAGCTACGAGGCGAAACTGCAGGACGGCAACGTGGTATGGGTGACCGAGGACAACGGCCAACTGCACACCCTGACCCGTGAGCCGGGCAGTTGGTGGCGACGGTTCAATGCCTGGTTCGCCACCTCGGTCGGCCTGGAGCGCATGCTCTAGGAACAGCGAGGATCAAGCGGGCTGAGCAGCACCAAACGCGCCTTGGCGCAGCAACAGCACCACCAAACCCAAGGCCCCGGCCGCCATCAGCCACGGCAGCGCGTGCCCGCTGATCCATTGGCTGCCGGCGCCGGCCACCAGCGGGCCGATCAGGCAACCGATGCCCCACAACTGCGCGATGTGGGCATTGGCACGCACCAGCGCATCGTCACGATAACGCTCGCCGATCAGAATCAGCGACAACGTGAACAACCCGCCGGCACTGGCGCCGAACAGCACCCATATTGGCCAGATCAGCAGCGTGTGCATCAGCAACGGAACCGCCAGGCTCGATGCCAGCAACAGCAGTGCGCAACTCAAAAACAGCGTGCGTCGTGGCAGGTAATCCGCCAGCGCACCGATGGGCAGTTGCAGCAGCGCGTCACCGACCACCACCGTGCTGACCATCGCCAGGGCAATTTCGGCAGTGAAGCCCTGTTGCAGGCAATACACCGGCAGCAGCGTCAGGATCATCGCCTCAAACGCGGCGAACAGCGCCACCGCCCAGGCAATCGCCGGCAGGCTCAGGCAGAAGCGCCACAGGTCCGCGAAGGTCACGCTGAACGATTCGGCACTGGGCGCACCAGAGCGACCCAGCAATGCCAACGGAGCCACCACCAGCAGGCCAACGCCGACCCAGAAACCATAGTCATGGTCGGTACCGATCAGGCCCAGCAGCAACGGGCCCGAGAGCTGGCTCAAGGCATAACTGCAGCCATACAGCGCCACCAGCCGGCCACGCCACTGCTCCACCACCAACTGGTTGATCCAGCTTTCACCGAGGATAAACACGATGGTCAGGATCACCCCGATCATCAGGCGCAACACCAGCCATATCGGGTAGCTGGGCAGAATGGCCAGCAAACCGATGGATACCGCACCCGCCCACAGGCACAGACGCATGAGATTCGCGGTGCCGAGCCAGGCGGCCAGGCGGCTGGAGACCTTGGCACCGAGCAATACGCCGAAGGCCGGCATGGCGGCCATTACGCCAATCGCGAAACTGCCGTAGCCCCAGCCCTCCAGGCGCAGGGAGACCAGCGGCATGCTGACGCCCAGGGCCAGGCCGACACTGAGCACCGAGGCCAGGACGGCGAAATAGGTCGCCCAACGCATTGCCACGCTCCTGTGGATAATCATGGGTTCACACAAAACAGTGTGGGAGGGGGCTTGCTCCCGATTGCGGTGGATCATTGAGCACTGTTAGTGCCTGACACACTGCTATCGGGGCAAGCCCCCTCCCACATTTGCCTGCGGTGTTGCTTAGAGCTTGATCCAGGTCGCCTTCAGCTCGGTGTACTTGTCGAACGCATGCAGCGACTTGTCGCGACCATTACCCGACTGCTTGAAGCCGCCAAACGGTGCGGTCATGTCGCCGCCATCGTATTGGTTGACCCACACGCTACCGGCACGCAGGGCCTTGGCGGTGAGGTGCGCCTTGGAAATATCCGATGTCCACACCGCAGCAGCGAGGCCATATTGGGTGTCGTTGGCGATCTTGATCGCTTCTTCGGCGCCGTCAAAGGTGATCACTGACAGCACTGGGCCGAAGATCTCTTCCTGGGCGATTCTCATGGCGTTGGTTACACCGTCGAAAATCGTCGGTTCGACGTAGGTGCCGCCCGTCTCTTCCAGGATGCGCTTGCCACCCGCCACCAACTTGGCGCCGTCAGTGTGGCCGGCTTCGATGTACGACAGCACGGTGTTCATCTGCTGGGTGTCCACCAGGGCACCGACGTTGGTCGCCGGGTCCAGCGGGTTGCCGGGCTTCCAGCCCTTGAGGGCCTCGATCACCAGCGGCAGGAAGGTGTCCTTGATCGAACGTTCCACCAGCAGGCGCGAACCGGCAGTGCAGACTTCACCCTGGTTGAAGGCGATGGCGCTGGCAGCGGATTCGGCGGCGGCTTGCAGGTTCGGAGCATCGGCAAAAACGATGTTCGGGCTCTTGCCGCCGGCCTCCAGCCAGACGCGCTTCATGTTCGACTCACCGGAGCGAATCAACAGTTGCTTGGCGATCTTGGTCGAACCGGTGAACACCAGTGTGTCGACGTCCATGTGCAGCGCCAGCGCATTGCCGACGGTGTGGCCGTAGCCCGGCAGCACGTTGAACACGCCTTTCGGAATACCGGCTTCAACGGCCAGGGCCGCGATGCGGATGGCGGTGAGCGGGGATTTTTCGGACGGTTTGAGGATCACCGAGTTACCGGTGGACAGCGCCGGGCCGAGTTTCCAGCAGGCCATCATCAGCGGGAAGTTCCACGGCACGATGGCACCCACCACGCCGACCGGCTCGCGGGTCACCAGACCCAACTGATCGTGCGGGGTGGCTGCGACTTCGTCGTAGATCTTGTCGATTGCCTCGCCGCTCCAGCTCAGGGCATTTGCCGCGCCGGGTACGTCAATGTTCAGGGAGTCACTGATCGGTTTGCCCATGTCCAGGGTTTCGAGCAGCGCCAGTTCTTCGGCATTGGCCTTGAGCAGCGCGGCGAAACGGATCATGGTGGCTTTGCGTTTGGCCGGCGCCAGGCGCGACCAGACACCGGAATTGAAGGTGGCGCGGGCGTTTTCTACGGCGCGCTGGGCGTCGGCGGCGTCACAACTGGCAACACTGGTCAGCAGGCGACCATCGACCGGGCTGATGCATTCGAAGGTGTCACCGGAAACAGCGGCGGTGTATTCGCCATTGATGTAGGCGCGGCCTTCGATCTTCAGATCCTTGGCGCGTTGTTCCCAGTCGGCACGGGTCAGGGTGGTCATGCGAGTGTCCTCCTCTTATTGAATACAAGGGCCAGGCGATGTCCCCCGGCAGCCTCAAAGAATGCTTGCCCGCCAGCCAGCTGTTCGGCTCAAAGGCAGCTGCCACCCTAAACCAGCGGCCAGGGATGTTTCAATATATTTGACATAACCGCGGTAAACGCCCTTGCGATGTTCATTTTAATAAACATAGACTTTGGGCTCTCCAACCGCAGGCCAGACGGGACACGCACATGAGCATCCAGGACATCGTCGATTTCAGCCAGGCCAACACCGCCCCAGACCGCTACCGCCCTGCCGCGGAAAAAATCCTCAAGGGCGATCCCGAACAAACGGTGTACAACCATTACAACAGCCCGTGCGGCCAGATGAACGCCGGGGTCTGGGAAGGAGAGGTCGGGCAGTGGCAGGTCAACTACAGCGAGCATGAGTATTGCGAGATCGTGCAGGGCGTCTCTGTATTGCGCGACGCCGAGGGCAATGCGAAGACCTTGCGTGCCGGCGACCGCTTCGTGATCCCCGCCGGCTTCAGCGGCACCTGGGAAGTGCTGGAGCCGTGCCGCAAGATCTATGTGGTGTTCGAGCAGAAGGCCTGATCAACAAACGCCAGGCAAAAAAAAGCCCGTATCGTGAGATACGGGCTTTTTCACAAGGAGGAAAATCAATTACTTGATTTTGCCTTCTTTGTAGATCACGTGCTTGCGAACGCGCGGGTCGAACATTTTCTTTTCGAGCTTGTCCGGGGTAGTACGCTTGTTCTTGTCGGTAGTGTAGAAGTGACCAGTACCGGCGCTAGAGATCATTCGAATCAATTCACGCATGATAGAGCTCCTTAGATCTTGCCAGCGGCGCGGATTTCGGCCAGCACGACAGTGATGCCACGCTTGTCGATAATACGCATGCCTTTGGCAGATACACGCAGGCGAACAAAACGTTTCTCTTCTTCAACCCAGAAGCGGTGATGCTGCAGGTTCGGCAGGAAACGACGACGGGTTTTGTTATTTGCGTGGGAAATGTTATTCCCAGTCACCGGACCCTTACCGGTAACTTGACAGACTCTCGACATGCCTCAGCCCTCTAAAACCACATGCCCAACCCGGCATGGGTTGGCCGCTTAATCTCTCAGTCATTTGGCGCCAGGCGCCACGTTTCTTTAGGGTCTTACCGGCTACACCTACAAGCGAAGGAACCGGGCCCCTAGAAAAGAGCGCTGCTTTATACCAGAAAGACCCATGTGCAACAACAGCCCGTGTATTTTTACCGGCGTAAATCTCGGCGACAGACGCCCGAACCGTTGCCAGGAGGGGCCGCTGTAACAGCCGACCGCTCGTCGCACAGAATGATTTACAGCGCTCGCGCGCGCAGTAAGGCGCACAGCGAAACGCGCTGGGGTGCCATCAAAACAGTATTTGAAGCAAAAGCACAGGCAAAAATGGGCTAGTCATTTATCAACCAGACCACTACGGTAGGGCTTTTCCAGACTGCACTCGCAGATGGGCCTTCGATCTGCAAAGGAAACCGAACATGCGCCTCGCTGCCCTACCGCTATTGCTAGCCCCTCTATTTATCGCGCCGCTGGCCTCTGCCGCCAGCACCTTGAGCGTCTGCACCGAGGCCAGCCCCGAAGGGTTCGATGTGGTGCAATACAACTCGCTGACCACCACCAACGCCTCAGCCGATGTGCTGATGAATCGCCTGGTGGACTACGACGCAGCCAGCGGCAAACTGGTACCCAGCCTGGCGGACAGCTGGGACGTCTCGCCGGATGGCCTGACCTATACCTTCAAGCTGCACCCGGACGTGAAATTCCATCGCACCGAGTATTTCACCCCAAGCCGCACCCTGACCGCCGAAGACGTGCGCTTCAGCTTCGAACGCATGCTCGACCCGGCCAATCCGTGGCACAAGATCGCCCAGAGCGGCTTCCCCCACGCCCAGTCCCTGCAATTGCCAACGCTGGTCAAGAAGATCGATGCCCTCGACCCGCTGACCGTGCGCTTTACCCTCGATCACGCCGACTCCACCTTCCTCGCGGCCCTGAGCATGGGCTTTGCCTCGATCTATCCGGCGGAATACGCCGACAAACTGCTCAAGGCCGGCACGCCGGAGAAGCTCAACAGCCAGCCGATCGGCACCGGGCCGTTCATCTTCAGCCGTTTCCAGAAAGATGCCGTGGTGCGCTACAAGGCCAACCCAGACTATTTCGCCGGCAAACCGGCTGTGGATAACTTGATCTTCGCAATTACTCCGGACGCCAACGTACGCCTGCAGAAACTGCACCGCAACGAATGCCAGATCGCCCTGTCGCCCAAGCCCCTGGATGTGGGCGAGGCCGAAAAGGACCCCGCACTCAAGGTAGAAAAAACCGCAGCGTTCATGACCGCGTTCGTGGCCATCAACAGCCAGCACCCGCCCCTGGACAAGCCCGAGGTGCGCCAGGCCATCAACCTGGCCTTCGACAAGGGCAGCTACCTCAAGGCGGTGTTTGAAGGCACCGCCGAAGCCGCCAACGGCCCGTACCCGCCCAATACCTGGAGCTACGCCAAAGACTTGCCGGGTTATCCACAGGACCTCGCCAAGGCCAAGGCCTTGCTGGACCGTGCCGGCCTCAAGGACGGCTTCAAGACCACCCTCTGGACGCGCCCCACCGGCAGCCTGCTGAACCCTAACCCGAACCTCGGCGCGCAACTGCTGCAGGCGGACCTGGCCAAGGTGGGCATCCAGGCCGAGATCCGCGTGATCGAATGGGGCGAGCTGATTCGCCGCGCCAAAGCGGGTGAACACGACCTGCTGTTCATGGGCTGGGCCGGTGACAACGGCGACCCGGATAACTTCCTGACCCCACAGTTTTCCTGCGCGGCGGTTAAATCCGGCACCAACTTCGCCCGCTACTGTGATCCGGCGCTGGACAAGCTGATCAGCGCCGGCAAGACCACCAGCGAACAAGGTGTACGCAGCAAGCTGTACCAGCAGGCCCAGGCGCAGATCCAGCAACAGGCGCTGTGGTTGCCGCTGGCGCACCCGACGGCGTTCGCCCTGGCGCGCAAGAACGTCGAGGGCTACCAGGTGAGCCCCTTCGGGCGCCAGGATTTCTCGAGGGTCAGCGTCAAGCCCTGAGAACCAGGCCCGCCCCCAGGGGGCGGGCTTACATCCACCCATATTCCGCCATCGACAACGGATCACCGTCCCCCACGATGACGTGATCGAGTACCCGCACATCCACCACTTCCAAGGCCTTTTGCAGCAGCTTGGTCAATTTTCGATCAGCCGCGCTGGGCTCCACGCTCCCGGAAGGATGGTTGTGACACAGAATCAACGCCGCTGCGTTATAGGCCAGGGCGCGCTTGACCACTTGCCGCGGGTAGACCACGGCAGCGTCGATGGTCCCCTCGGACAACACTTCGAACCCCAGCACCCGATGCTTTGAATCGAGAAACAGACAGCCGAAAACTTCATGGGGCTCATGGCGCAACAGCGACTTGAGGTAATTGCGCACGGCCACCGGGCTTTCCAGCACCGAATCGCTGCGCAGGCGCTCGGCCATATGGCGCCGGGACATTTCCAGTACCGCCTGCAACTGCGCAAACTTCGCCGGCCCCAAGCCCAACTGCTGGCTGAACACCGCCTGGCTGGCTTCCAGCAGCGGGCGCAAACCGCCAAATTGCGCCAGCAGATGGCGCGCCAGGTCCACCGCGCTCCTGCCGGTTACGCCGGTGCGCAGGAAGATCGCCAGCAATTCAGCATCGGACAGACTCGCAGCACCCCACTCCAAAAGCTTCTCTCGCGGCCGCTCTGCCGCCGGCCAATCACGAATACTCATTCCACCTCCCTGTGCATGTGCGCCGCTGTTGCGGGGCGGGCGCTGTGTTATCGTAGGCCCTCTTTTTTGCGTGCGATTTCACCTGGGGAGGGGGCATCGCAGGCGTCACTGAACTGGCTTCACTGAACTGGAAAGGCAAACCAATGCAGCGTCTGTATCGGAAACGCATCGTTCTCGGCGTCGGCGGCGGCATTGCCGCCTACAAGAGCGCAGAGCTGGTCCGCAGGCTTCTCGACCAGGGCGCCGAAGTGCGCGTGGTCATGACCCGCGGCGGCAGTGAGTTCATTACTCCGCTGACCATGCAGGCCCTGTCCGGACACCCGGTTCACCTGGACCTGCTGGACCCGGCAGCCGAAGCCGCCATGGGTCATATCGAACTGGCCAAATGGGCCGACCTGGTACTGATCGCCCCTGCCACCGCCGACCTGATCGCGCGCCTGGCGCAAGGCATCGCCGATGACCTGCTGACCACCCTGGTACTGGCCACCGACGCCACCGTCGCCATCGCCCCGGCCATGAACCAGGCCATGTGGCGCGACCCGGCGACCCAGGCCAACACCCAGCTCCTGCAAAGCCGTGGCCTCAAGGTGTTCGGCCCGGCCTCCGGCAGCCAGGCCTGCGGCGATGTCGGCATGGGCCGCATGCTCGAGGCCACCGACCTGGCATTGTGCGCCGCCGAATGCTTCCAGCACCTGGCCCTGACGGGCCGGCACGTGCTGATTACGGCAGGCCCGACCCAGGAAAACATCGACCCGGTACGCTACATCACCAACCATAGCTCAGGAAAAATGGGCTTTGCCTTGGCGGAAGCCGCGGTCGAGGCAGGCGCACGCGTTACCCTGATCACCGGTCCGGTGCACTTGCCGACTCCCGATCGCGTCACGCGAATCGACGTAGTCAGCGCCCGGGACATGCTGGCCGCCTGTGAGGCCGCCATTCCCTGTGACCTGTTTATCGCTTCGGCAGCGGTTGCAGACTACCGCCCGGAAGTCGTCGCCCCGCAAAAGCTCAAGAAAGACCCTACGAGCGGCGACGGCCTGCTCCTGCAAATGGTGCGCAACCCGGACATCCTGGCCACCATTGCCACGCGTCCGGACCGCCCGTTCAGTGTCGGCTTTGCCGCCGAGACCGAGCACCTGCTCGACTACGCCGCACGCAAACTGAAAGACAAAAACCTCGACCTGATCGTTGCCAATGATGTCGCCAACCCGAGCATCGGCTTCAACAGCGAGGAAAACGCCTGCAGCGTGATCGACCGCGAGCTGCACGCCACTCTTTTCGCCCAGACCAGCAAAGGCAAGATTGCCCGCCAACTGATCTCTTTTATCGCCCAACGGCTGAACCAGGTTTAATTTCCATGCACGCTTTGCAAGCCAAGATCCTCGACCCCCGCATCGGCACCGAATTCCCGCTGCCGGCCTACGCCACCCCAGGTTCCGCCGGCCTGGACCTGCGCGCCATGCTCAAGCAAGACACCGTCCTTGAGCCGGGCCAGACCGTCCTGATTCCCACCGGCCTGTCGATCTACGTCGGCGACCCGGGCCTGGCTGCGCTGATCCTGCCGCGCTCCGGCCTGGGCCACAAACACGGTATCGTGCTGGGTAACCTGGTAGGCCTGATCGACTCGGACTACCAAGGCGAGTTGATGGTGTCGTGCTGGAATCGTGGCCAGACGGCGTTCAACATCGCTGTCGGCGAGCGCATTGCCCAGCTTGTACTGGTGCCGGTGGTGCAGGCGCACTTCGAACTGGTGCAGGATTTTGACGAAACCCAACGCGGCGCAGGTGGCTTTGGGCATTCCGGCAGTCACTGACTACGCTGAACCTGGCCGGGCACCTTTGCCCGGCTCGATGCCCCCGCAAGGCTTTTCAGGATGAAGAATGCGCGGACTTTATCAGCGAGATTTCCCATTTGAAATCAATGCATTACGCAGAAATAAAGACAGGGGCCAAGCTCCGATGGCACTTTTGCACCACGAACTCTCTGCCGAAAACACCGTCATACCCTTCAGTTTGAGCCTGCCGGTCAGCCACATTAAGGCCAGCCTTGCCCCCTTGAGATGGAGTTTCCCCCCGCGATGAGTACCGCAGCCCGAGTAGCCCCGACATTCCCCGACAGCATCTTTCGCGCCTATGACATTCGTGGCGTAGTCCCCAAGACCCTGACCGCCGAAACCGCCTACTGGATTGGCCGCGCCATTGGTTCCCAGAGCCTGGCCCAGGACGAGCCGAACGTCTCGGTCGGTCGTGACGGTCGCCTGTCCGGTCCGGAACTGGTGGAACAACTGATCCAGGGCCTGGCCGACAGCGGCTGCCATGTCAGCGATGTGGGCCTGGTGCCCACTCCCGCGCTGTACTACGCCGCCAATGTACTGGCCGGCAAATCCGGGGTAATGCTGACCGGCAGCCATAACCCGTCGGACTACAACGGCTTCAAGATCGTCATCGCCGGCGACACCCTAGCCAACGAACAGATCCAGGCCCTGCACACCCGCCTGAAGACCAACGACCTGACCAGCGGCAAAGGCAGCATCACCAAAGTTGACATCCTGCAGCGCTACTCTGATGAAATCACCGGCGACGTCAAACTCGCACGCCGCCTCAAAGTGGTGGTGGACTGCGGCAACGGCGCGGCCGGCGTAATCGCCCCGCAGCTGCTCGAAGCCCTGAACTGCGAAGTGATCCCGCTGTTCTGCGAGGTCGATGGCAACTTCCCCAACCACCACCCGGACCCAGGCAAACCGGAAAACCTGGTGGACCTGATCGCCAAGGTCAAGGAAACCGGTGCTGACGTCGGGCTGGCCTTTGACGGCGACGGCGACCGCGTAGGCGTGGTGACCGAAACCGGCGAGATCGTATTCCCGGACCGCCTGCTGATGCTGTTCGCCCGCGATGTGGTGGCGCGCAACCCGGGTGCCGAGATCATTTTCGACGTGAAGTGCACCCGCCGCCTCACCCCGTTGATCAAGGAATATGGCGGCCGTCCGCTAATGTGGAAGACCGGTCACTCGTTGATCAAAAAGAAAATGAAGGAAACCGGCGCACTGTTAGCCGGCGAAATGAGCGGCCACGTGTTCTTCAAGGAGCGCTGGTTCGGGTTTGACGACGGCATTTACAGCGCCGCCCGTCTGCTGGAGATCCTCAGCAAGGAAAAATCCACCGCCGAAGAGCTGTTTCAGACCTTCCCGAATGATATTTCTACGCCAGAGATCAATATCCATGTGACCGAGGAGAGCAAATTCAGCATCATTGACGCACTGCACGATGCGCAATGGGGCGAAGGCGCCCACCTGACCACCATTGATGGTGTGCGAGTCGATTACGCCAAGGGCTGGGGCCTGGTTCGCGCATCCAACACCACACCGGTGCTGGTGCTGCGTTTCGAGGCGGATACCGAGGCTGAGTTGCAGCGCATCAAGGACGTGTTCCACGCCCAGTTGAAACGTGTTGCCCCTGATCTCCAATTACCGTTCTGATTTTTACCGGAGCCCTGAATGACCCTCGAACGCGAAGCCGCTGCCAACACCGCCAAGGTCCTGTCCGAAGCGTTGCCTTACATTCGACGCTACGTCGGCAAGACGCTGGTGATCAAGTACGGCGGCAATGCCATGGAAAGCGACGAGCTGAAAACCGGCTTTGCCCGCGACATCGTGTTGATGAAAGCCGTGGGGATCAACCCCGTGGTGGTCCACGGCGGCGGCCCGCAGATCGGCGACCTGCTCAAGCGCTTGTCGATCGAGAGTCACTTCATCGATGGCATGCGCGTCACTGACGCGCAGACCATGGACGTGGTGGAGATGGTCCTCGGCGGCCAGGTGAACAAAGACATCGTCAACCTGATCAACCGCCACGGCGGCAGCGCCATTGGCCTGACCGGCAAGGACGCCGAGCTGATCCGCGCGAAAAAACTGACCGTTACCCGTCAGACGCCGGAAATGACCCAGCCGGAAATCATCGATATCGGCCAGGTAGGCGAAGTGATCGGCATCAACACCGACCTGCTGAACCTGCTGGTCAAGGGCGACTTCATCCCGGTGATCGCGCCGATCGGCGTGGGTGCCAACGGTGAGTCCTACAACATCAACGCCGACCTGGTGGCGGGTAAGGTGGCCGAAGCATTGAAGGCTGAAAAGCTGATGCTGCTGACCAACATTGCCGGCCTGATGGACAAGGAAGGCAAGGTGCTGACCGGTTTGACCACTCAACAAGTGGACGAACTGATCGCCGACGGCACCATCTACGGCGGCATGCTGCCGAAGATCCGTTGCGCGCTGGAAGCGGTGCAAGGCGGCGTCGGCAGCTCGCTGATCCTGGATGGCCGGGTGCCGAATGCAATCCTGCTGGAAATCTTCACCGATACGGGTGTGGGCACGCTGATCAGTAATCGCAAGCGCCCTTAAAACGCTGAAAACAAAAAGCCCCGCTCAACCTGGTTGAGCGGGGCTTTTTTATGGTTCGGCGATTACTGAACGCCGAACTGCTCGCGATACGCCTTAACTGCCGGCAAGTGCTGCTTGAGCTGCGGATCGTCTTCCAGGAACTGCAACACCTGGTTCAGCGACACGATGCTGACCACTGGAATACCGAAATCACGCTCCACTTCCTGGATCGCCGACAACTCACCGTTGCCACGCTCCTGGCGGTTCAGCGCGATCAGCACACCGGCGGCCTTGGCGCCGTCCTGGGACGCGATGATCTGCATCACCTCACGGATAGCCGTACCGGCCGTGATCACGTCATCGATGATCAATACATCGCCGGTAAGCGGCGCGCCCACCAGGCTGCCGCCTTCGCCATGGGCCTTGGCTTCCTTGCGGTTGAAGCACCATGGCAGATCGCGCCCATGATGTTCCGCCAGGGCCACGGCCGTTGCAGCCGCCAGGGGGATGCCCTTGTAGGCCGGGCCAAACAGCACGTCGAAGGAAATACCGCTTTCAACGATGGCTGCCGCGTAGAAACGCCCCAGCTGAGCCAGGGCCGAACCCGAGTTGAACAAGCCGGCATTGAAGAAATACGGGCTGGTGCGCCCGGACTTGAGGGTGAACTCACCGAAGCGCAAAACCCCGCGATCGATGGCAAAACGAATGAAATCGCGTTGATACGCCTGCATGAAAAAAGCCTCAGATACCACGGATTTAGCTAATTAGGTAGACGGCGTGTATCATACACGCACGCGATTTTTGGGGCCATTTATGCGGATCATCAGTGTGAACGTTAATGGTATTCAGGCTGCAGTCGAGCGTGGTTTGCTCAGTTGGCTGCAAGCTCAGAATGCCGACGTCATCTGCCTGCAGGACACCCGCGCCTCCGCCTTTGAACTGGACGACCCAGCCTTCCAACTGGATGGCTACTTCCTTTATGCCTGCGATGCCGAAGTGCCCACCCAAGGTGGCGTGGCTTTGTACTCGCGGTTGCAACCCAAGGCGGTCATCAGCGGCCTCGGCTTCGAGACAGCCGACCGCTACGGGCGCTACCTGCAAGCCGATTTCGACAAGGTCAGCATCGCGACCTTGCTGCTTCCTTCGGGGCAGAACGGCGATGAAGACTTGAACCAGAAGTTCAAGCTAATGGACGATTTCGCCCGTTACCTGGATAAACAGCGACGCAAACGTCGCGAGTACATTTACTGTGGCTCGCTGTACGTGGCGCAACAGAAGCTGGATATCAAGAACTGGCGTGACAGCCAGCAATCCCCGGGCTTCCTGGCGCCGGAACGGGCCTGGATGGACGAGATTGTCGGCAACATGGGCTATGTGGATGCGCTGCGCGAAGTCAGCCGCGAAGGCGACCAGTACAGCTGGTGGCCAGACAATGAACAGGCTGAGATGCTCAACCTGGGCTGGCGCTTCGACTACCAGTTGCTGACCCCGGGTCTGCGCCGGTTCGTGCGCAGTGCACGCCTGCCGCGCCAGCCGCGCTTCTCGCAGCACGCGCCGCTGATCGTGGACTACGACTGGACACTGACCATCTAGGGTCTTTATCCAGGCACAAAAAAACCGACATCGCTGTCGGTTTTTTTGTGGGTGTTGATTATTTGACCAGGCGCCAGGTCAAGGGATAGCGATAGGCGATCCCTTTGTTGGCTTTGATTGCGCCGATGATCGTCAGCACCACGCTTGCGATGACCAGGGCCGTCATCAGGAAAAACCCAATGACCGCGAAGGCCAGCACGATGCAAATGATCCAGGCGATGGCTACGGTGATCTGGAAATTCAGTGCCTCCTTGCCCTGGTCGTCAATGAACGGATCCACTTCTTTTTTCATCTGCCACAGGATCAGCGGCCCCACGACGCTGCCGAAGGGGAATACAAACCCCAGGAACGCAGCAAGATGGCACAACATTGCCCCCTGACGCACCTCGTAGGAAGGCGTAGGCACCGGCATTTGGCTGTCATTCATGGCGCTTCTCCTTGAGGCGTACTCAGTCAGCCAGTGCGGCGTTCTGCAGTTCGAAGATCTCAGTCATGCCTTTCTGGGCCAGGGCCAGCATGGCGTTCAGCTCGGCCGGCTGGAATGGCGCACCTTCGGCGGTGCCCTGCACTTCGATGAAACCACCGGTGCTGGTCATCACTACGTTCAGATCGGTCTCGGCAGCCGAGTCTTCCAGGTAATCCAGGTCCAGCACCGGCTCGCCCTGGTACATGCCCACCGATACGGCGGCGATCATCTGCTTCAGTGGGTCGCCGCCTTTCAGGCCGCCGCGCTTCTTGATGACTTTAAGCGCATCGACCAGCGCCACCATGGCGCCGGTGATGGACGCGGTGCGCGTACCGCCATCGGCCTGGATCACGTCGCAGTCGACGTAGAGGGTCACGTCGCCCAGCTTGGTCATATCCAGGGCCGCGCGCAGGGAGCGCCCGATCAGGCGCTGGATTTCCAGGGTACGGCCGCCTTGCTTGCCACGGCTGGCTTCACGCTGGTTACGCTCGCCGGTGGCGCGTGGCAGCATGCCATATTCGGCGGTCAGCCAACCCTGGCCCTGGCCCTTGAGGAAGCGCGGCACGCCATTTTCAACGCTGACGGTGCAGATAACCTTGGTATCGCCAAACTCGACCAGTACGGATCCCTCGGCGTGTTTGGTGTAGTTGCGGGTGATGCGGATCGAGCGGAGCTGATCGGCAACGCGACCACTTGGACGTTTCATAGGGGGTACCTGTACTGAGGACGAAAAACTGCCGAGCATTATAGAGCCGCGAGCCGATTCGGGGCACTGCTAAAAATCTGCTTACGAATGCCCAGGGTTTGGGCGCGCCCGCCCCACTGCGCTACAATCCCGCGCCTTCGCAGCCTGTCGGCTTCAATTTACCCATCAGCCCGCTTTCGCGGGACTGCATCGCGAGGTACCTCCATGGTGCACAGCATGACCGCCTTTGCCCGCGTCGAAAAAGCCGGCGCCCAAGGCACCCTGAGCTGGGAACTGCGCTCGGTCAACAGCCGCTACCTGGAGCCGCACCTGCGCCTGCCGGAATCCTTCCGCGACCTCGAAGGCGCCGTGCGTGAGGCACTGCGCCAGGGCATCTCCCGCGGCAAGCTGGAATGCACCCTGCGTTTTACCGAAGAAACCACCGGCAAGCCGCTGCAGGTAGACCGCGAGCGCGCTGCGCAACTGGTCGCCGCGGCCGAAACCGTCGCCGGCCTGATCAAGCAGCCCGCCGCACTGAACCCTCTGGAAGTGTTGGCCTGGCCCGGCGTGCTGGTGGCCGACGCCTCCGATCCGCAAGCCCTCAATGCCGAAGCCCTCGCCCTGTTCACTCAGGGATTGAAGGAACTCAAGGCTGGCCGCGAGCGCGAAGGCGCCGAACTGGCCCGACTGATCAACGAGCGCCTGACGTCGATCGAAGCAGACGTGGTCACCTTGCGCGAGCTGGTACCGCAGATGCTCGCCACCCAACGCCAGAAGGTCCTCGACCGCTTCACCGACATGAAGGCCGACCTCGACCCCGTGCGCCTGGAGCAGGAAATGGTGCTGCTCGCGCAGAAGAGCGATGTCGCCGAAGAACTGGATCGCCTGAGCACCCACATCCTCGAAGTGCGCCGGGTGCTCAAGTCCGGCGGCGCCGCTGGTCGGCGCCTGGACTTCCTGATGCAGGAACTCAACCGCGAAGCCAATACACTGGGCTCCAAGGCTTTCGATCCGCGCAGCACCACGGCGGCGGTCAACCTCAAGGTGTTGATCGAGCAGATGCGCGAACAAGTACAGAATATTGAGTAAGGCAACCTCCATGACCCATAGCACCGGCACCCTGTACATCATTTCCGCCCCTTCGGGCGCGGGCAAGAGCAGCCTGGTCAAGGCCCTGACCGACGCTGACGAGCAGATTCGCATCTCGATCTCCCACACCACCCGCGCCATGCGTCCGGGCGAGGTGAACGGCGTGCACTATCACTTCGTCGAGCGCACCGAGTTCGTCAAGATGATCGAGCATGGCGACTTCCTCGAGCGCGCCGAGGTGTTCGGCAACCTCTACGGCACCTCGCAGAGCCACCTGCAGCAGACCCTGGACGAAGGCCACGACCTGATCCTGGAAATCGACTGGCAGGGTGCCGAGCAAGTGCGCCAGCTGATGCCCAAGGCACGCTCGATCTTTATCCTGCCGCCGTCGCTCGAAGCCTTGCACCAGCGCCTGACCAACCGTGGCCAGGACAGCGACGAGATCATCGAAGGCCGCATGCGGGAAGCTGTCAGCGAAATGAGCCACTATGTCGACTACGACTACCTGATCATTAACGACGATTTTTCCCACGCGCTGGATGACCTGAAGGCGATTTTCCGCGCCAATCAGCTCCAGCAAAAGCGTCAACAGCAGCGTTTCGGCAAATTACTCGCCGAACTGCTCGGCTGATTGGCCCTTCCCAAAACCGCTGCAAGGGCTTTACATTGGCGCTTGCAGCGGTTTTGCGAGGGTCTGCGAAAAATCAGCGCTTCCCTAAACGCTGGTGATTTTTTAAACTGCTCAGTCCGCTCGCCCAACCGGGCAGCGCGCATCTTGCATTCGCTCCGAGGAATACCATGGCCCGCGTAACCGTTGAAGACTGCCTAGAACACGTGGATAACCGCTTTGAGCTGGTCATGCTCTCTACCAAGCGTGCCCGTCAACTGGCCACTGGCGGCAAAGAGCCTCTGGTCCAGTGGGAAAACGACAAGCCTACCGTTGTAGCCCTGCGTGAAATCGCTGAAGGCCTGATGAGCTACGAGTTCATCGCCAACGCTGAAATCGTTGAAGACGAACCGCTGTTTGCAGCGTTCGAGGACGAGTCCAACGAGGCCGTCTAAGCCTATGCCTGGTCGACGTAGCACGGCGCGGGGTCACAGCCTTCGGCAGGAGTTCACACTTTGCCGAGCATAGACGCCCTCGCCGATCGCTTATCGGCCTACCTCGGCCCCGACCAGGTCAACCTGGTCCGCCGAGCGTATTTCTACGCCGAACAAGCCCACGACGGCCAACGCCGCCGAAGCGGTGAGGCGTATGTCACCCATCCCCTTGCGGTGGCAAATATCCTGGCCGACATGCACATGGACCATCAGAGCCTGATGGCCGCGATGCTGCATGACGTGATCGAAGACACCGGCATTGCCAAGGAAGCGCTCAGTGCGCAATTTGGCGAAACCGTGGCCGAACTGGTCGACGGGGTCAGCAAACTGACCCAGATGAACTTCGAGACCAAGGCCGAAGCCCAGGCGGAAAACTTCCAGAAAATGGCCATGGCCATGGCCCGGGACATCCGGGTGATCCTGGTCAAGCTGGCCGACCGGCTGCACAACATGCGCACGCTGGAAGTGCTGTCCGGCGAAAAACGCCGGCGCATCGCCAAGGAAACCCTGGAAATCTACGCGCCCATCGCCAACCGGCTGGGCATGCACGCCATTCGTATCGAGTTCGAAGACCTCGGCTTCAAGGCCATGCACCCGATGCGTTCGGCGCGCATCTACCAGGCCGTCAAGCGCGCCCGGGGCAACCGCAAGGAAATCGTCAACAAGATCGAAGAATCCCTGAGCCATTGCCTGGCGATCGACGAGATCGAGGGCGAGGTCAGCGGCCGGCAGAAGCATATCTACGGCATCTACAAGAAGATGCGCGGCAAGCGCCGGGCCTTCAACGAGATCATGGACGTGTACGCGTTCCGCATCATCGTGGACAAGGTCGATACCTGCTATCGCGTCCTCGGTGCGGTACATAATTTGTACAAACCCCTGCCGGGGCGCTTCAAGGACTACATCGCCATTCCCAAGGCCAACGGCTATCAATCGCTGCATACCACGCTGTTCGGTATGCACGGGGTGCCGATCGAGATCCAGATCCGCACCCGGGAAATGGAAGAGATGGCCAACAACGGCATCGCCGCCCATTGGCTGTACAAATCCAGCGGCGACGAGCAGCCCAAAGGCACCCATGCCCGCGCCCGCCAATGGGTCAAGGGCGTGCTGGAAATGCAGCAACGTGCCGGCAACTCCCTGGAATTCATCGAAAGCGTGAAGATCGACCT
The DNA here is from genome assembly GCF_003058245.1 of Pseudomonas sp. GV047. Classification (NCBI taxonomy): domain Bacteria; kingdom Pseudomonadati; phylum Pseudomonadota; class Gammaproteobacteria; order Pseudomonadales; family Pseudomonadaceae; genus Pseudomonas; species Pseudomonas sp. GV047. The sequence goes on from NZ_QCWA01000002.1 coordinate 381,049, forward strand.
GTTCCCGGACGAGGTCTACGTGTTCACGCCCAAAGGCCGGATCATGGAGCTGCCCAAAGGCTCCACTGCGGTCGACTTTGCCTACGCGGTACACACCGACGTCGGCAACAGCTGCATTGCCTGCCGGATCAACCGGCGCCTGGCCCCGCTGTCGGAACCGCTGCAAAGCGGCTCCACTGTGGAGATCGTCAGCGCACCGGGCGCGCGCCCGAACCCGGCGTGGCTGAACTTCGTGGTTACCGGCAAGGCGCGCACACACATCCGCCACGCACTGAAACTGCAGCGCCGCTCCGAGTCCATCAGCCTGGGCGAGCGCCTGCTGAACAAAGTGCTCAACGGTTTCGACAGCGCCTTGGACAAGATTGCCCAGGAGCGCGTGCAAGCGATGCTCCACGAGTATCGCCAGGAAACCATCGAGGACCTGCTGGAAGATATCGGCCTGGGCAACCGCATGGCCTACGTGGTCGCCCGCCGCCTGCTGGGTGAAGGCGAACAACTGCCAAGCCCGGAAGGCCCGCTGGCGATTCGCGGCACCGAGGGCCTGGTGCTCAGCTATGCCAAATGCTGCACGCCGATCCCTGGCGACCCGATTGTCGGCCACCTGTCGGCCGGCAAGGGCATGGTCGTTCACCTCGACAACTGCCGCAACATCACCGAGATCCGCCACAACCCGGAAAAATGCATCCAACTCTCGTGGGCCAAGGATGTCACCGGCGAATTCAACGTCGAACTGCGCGTGGAGCTGGAACACCAGCGCGGCCTGATCGCCCTGCTGGCCAGCAGCGTCAACGCGGCCGACGGCAATATCGAGAAAATCAGCATGGACGAGCGCGATGGTCGCATCAGCGTGGTCCAGCTGGTGGTCAGCGTGCATGACCGCGTGCATCTGGCCCGCGTGATCAAGAAACTGCGCGCCTTGACCGGTGTGATCCGCATCACCCGCATGCGTGCGTAGCCCATCCATTACAAGGAGTCATTCATGACCAAGACCGTTATCACCAGCGACAAGGCCCCAGCCGCCATCGGTACTTACTCCCAGGCCATCAAGGCGGGCAACACCGTCTACATGTCCGGCCAGATTCCGCTGGACCCAAAGACCATGGAACTGGTGGAAGGCTTCGAAGCCCAGACCGTACAGGTCTTCGAAAACCTCAAGTCCGTGGCCGAAGCTGCCGGCGGCTCGTTCAAGGACATCGTCAAGCTGAACATCTTCCTCACCGACCTGAGCCACTTCGCCAAGGTCAACGAGATCATGGGCAAGTACTTCGAACAACCTTACCCAGCCCGTGCCGCCATTGGTGTGGCCGCCCTGCCAAAGGGCGCGCAGGTTGAGATGGACGCAATTCTGGTCATCGAGTAAAACACCCGGCGCAGCCTCCACAGGCTGCGCCGACTTCGTTTTAAAAGGATTTCATGATGCGCAAAGCGCTTGTAGCCTCTTCGTTGCTCGCCCTGTTGCTCGGCGGCTGCGCCAGCAACCCTGCCAACCAGGATGTGAGCGGCACCTGGATCAACCAGGTCGCCATCGATGCGGCAGCCAAGGGCGGCCCTTTGCGTGAAGCGCTGCAAAGCTATGGCCCGAACCTCGAGTGGGAGGTCAACCCCAAGGCTTCGCAGGCACGTTACTACAACGGTTTTGAAGTCGCCGAAGGCAAGTTGCTCGGCGAACAGTCCGGTGCCTGGAGCGTCGACTTCTACGGCAGCTCCGCCACTGAACTCAAGCGCAAAGGCAGGCAACTGCTGCAAGTGGCCAACGATAACGAGCCCGAGCAGCTCTTCGCCCGCGCCAAGGAACCTGCACCGGAAGGCGCGCCGCTGGGTGCCAACTTCGAACGTGCCCTGTACGCAGCCTATATGGGCGGCGACTGGAAGATCACCGACGGCTTCGGCAACGGTGCCACTGTCCAGTTCCAGCCTGACGGCAAGGTCGCCGGTCTGCCCAATGTTGATCGGTACTCTCTGTGCCTGGCCGGTGACTGTGCCTCCATGAGCGGCGGCTACGACAGCATGTGGCTGCAGCTCAACGGCGTGGGCAACCCGTGGATCTTCATGCGCAAAGGCAAGCAGCTGGAGATCTTCCAGGCGATCAACACCGCACAGGCGGACGAAGTGCCCCAGTTCACTCCCGGGCCGCGTCAATGGCTGCTTGAAAAGCAATAGCAGTCATCACCCACATTTTTAACCGCATTTCAGCCTTTAAGAATGGCTGCGTACCCTTCGCGGTAGCTCGCATACGTGGGCGTCCACCCCAGCGCCTTTATCCGGGCATTGCTGCATTGCTTGCTGCCCGCACGCCGCACACTCGCGTCCTCGGACCACTCAGTGACGCCCAGGTAGTCACGCAGCCAGGCCACCACCTCGGCCAAGGGCGCCGGTGCGTCATCGACGCCGATATAGACCTTATCCAGCGAACCGCCCTGCTCCACGTGGCGGAGCAAAAATGCCAGCAAGCCCGCCGCATCATCGGCGTGTATACGGTTGCCATATAAAGGTGGATCAAGCGCTACACGGTACCCCTGGCGCACCTGGGTCAGCAGCCATTCGCGACCAGGACCGTAAATGCCGGTCAACCGCACGACGCTCGCAGGAATGCCACTGTTAAGTGCCACCTGCTCGGCCTCCAGCATGACTTGCCCGGAATAACCCTTGGCCTGGGTTTCGGAGGTTTCGTCGACCCACTCGCCATTCTGCTGCCCGTATACGCTGCTGCTGGATACAAACAGCAGATGCTTGGGCTCCTGGCCATAATCCTTCAGCCACTCCAGCACGTGCTGCAGACCTTGCACGTAAGCGGCGCGATAACCGGCCTCATCGTGGTCGGTGGCGGCGGCGCAGTACACCAGGTAATCCACCCCGCCGATCGGCCAGGTGTCAGGGCAATCCTTGTTGAACAGGTCGCCGGCAATGCCGATCACCCCCTCGGGCAGGCGCGAAATATCGCGCCGCAGGCCATGAACCTCCCATTCCGAGGCCAGCAATTGGCTAGCCAGCCGACTACCCACATCGCCACATCCGGCAATCACAACAGAAGGCACAGACATCATAAAACTCCGTTCTTAAAGGTCTAGATTAGCCCTCGCAGCAGACCGGCGGCCAGAAAAAGGGCAAATAAAGTTACTGTATTACTTCTGTTAACAAGAATTACTTGCAATAATAACCGCCCATTTGTCCTCGACCCCTTTTGGGTCTGGAAGGACGATCACTCATTTTCTTCTCTCAGGTCCGGCCAGCATGACACGTAATACAACCCCCGCTTCGCCAACCACGCTTCACAGCCCATCCCGCGCCTGGCGTGCGATTGCTGCGATGCTGTTCAGCGTACTGCTGGCGCCGACCGCCGCATTCGCTGATGCCACCGCCCCGGCTACCCCGGCCGCCGCCGAGCACAATGCTGCGGCTCCAACCGCACCCGCTGCTGCCCCCGCGGCCACCGACCCGGCCCAGGCTGCATCCCCAGCCGCCGCCGACGAAACCGGTGTCGTGCTGGAAGAAGACAACACCCTGGGCATGGCCCACGACCTGTCGCCATGGGGTATGTACCAGAATGCTGACGTGGTGGTGAAAGCCGTGATGATCGGCCTGGCCATCGCGTCGATCATTACCTGGACCATCTGGATCGCCAAAGGCTTCGAGCTGCTGGGTGCCAAGCGCCGTCTGCGCGCTGAAATCGTCCACCTGAAGAAAGCCACCACCCTCAAGGAAGCCAGCGAAAGCGCGACCAAGAAAGGCACCCTGGCAAACACCCTGGTGCACGACGCACTGGAAGAAATGCGCCTGTCGGCCAACACCCGTGAAAAAGAAGGCATCAAGGAGCGCGTGGCGTTCCGCCTGGAACGCCTGGTTGCAGCCTGCGGCCGTAACATGAGCAGCGGCACCGGCGTGCTGGCGACCATCGGCTCCACCGCGCCGTTCGTCGGCCTGTTCGGTACCGTCTGGGGCATCATGAACAGCTTCATCGGCATCGCCAAAACCCAGACCACCAACCTCGCCGTCGTCGCCCCCGGCATCGCCGAAGCCCTGCTGGCAACCGCCCTGGGCCTGGTCGCCGCGATTCCTGCGGTAGTGATCTACAACGTCTTCGCCCGTTCGATTGCCGGCTACAAGGCCCAGGTATCGGATGCGTCGGCAGAAGTCCTGCTGCTGGTCAGCCGCGACCTCGATCACCTGCCTACCGAGCGCAGCTCGCAACCGCACATGGTGAAAGTGGGGTAATCGGCCATGGGCCTGCATTTGAATCAAGGCGACGACGAACTCGTCGAGAACCACGAAATCAACGTCACGCCGTTTATCGACGTGATGCTCGTGCTGCTGATCATCTTCATGGTGGCCGCTCCATTGGCCACCGTGGACATCAAGGTTGACCTGCCCGCCTCCAGCGCCAAGCCTGCGCCGCGGCCGGAGAAACCGATCTTCCTCAGCGTCAAGGCGGACCAACGCCTGTTCCTGGGCGAAGAAGAAGTCAAGGCCGAAACCCTGGGGCCGGTGCTCGATGCCAAGACCCAAGGCAAGAAGGACACGACGATCTTCTTCCAGGCCGACAAAGGCGTGGACTACGGCGACCTGATGAGCGTGATGGATGCCCTGCGGGCAGCCGGCTACCTCAAGGTAGGCCTGGTCGGACTTGAGACGGCAGCCAAGAAATGATCACGACGCGCCACAAACTGACGCGTTATGGCACCAGCCTCGCCGTCGTGCTGGGCGTGCATGCCGTCGCGATTGCCATCGCGCTCCACTGGTCAGCGCCGCGCACGGTGCAGTTGCCGCCAGCGGCCATGGTCATCGACCTGGCCCCGATGCCTGCACCGCCGCCGCCGGCGCCGCCGAAAGTGGTAACGCCGCCGCAACCGCCTGCACCGGTGGAAGAGCTGCCCCTGCCGAAACTGGCCGAGGCGCCCAAGCCAACGATCCAGGTGCCCAAGCCGGTCAAGCCCAAGCCTAAACCGCAGCCGCCCAAGCCGGTGGAGAAAAAGATCGAGCCGCCCAAGGAGAAACCCTCCGAGGACCCGCCGAGCGACGCTCCGCCCACCAAGGCACCGGCTGAAAAATCGGCCCAGCCCGTACCTGGCCCGTCGCCGCAACAGATCGCCGCCAAAGCGTCCTGGGAAGGCACCCTGCTGGCACACTTGCAGAAGTACAAGAAGTACCCGCCAGGTGCCCAGGCCCGTGGCAAGGAAGGCCTGAACCGCCTGAAGTTCGTGGTGGATGGCGACGGTAACGTGCTGTCCTACGAGTTGGTGGGGCGTTCCGGCAACGCCGACCTGGACCGCGCCACCCTGGACATGATCCGTCGTGCCCAGCCGCTGCCCAAGCCGCCGGCCGACATGCTCAAGGGCGGCAGCATCGAGATCGTTGCACCGTTCGTGTACAACATCGAAAAACGTCGTCGCTGAAAATGATGGTGGCGAGGGACACCCCTCGCCACTCTCAGCAAAATCCCGCGCATTCCCCGCTCAATCCCCAGCAAAGTTCTGATAACGTGCGTCTATCGATTGCAGCCGGTATGCTTGGCCCGCAACCTCATGGACGCCCGCTATGACTCTTACAGAATTACGCTACATCGTTACCCTCGCCCAAGAGCAGCACTTTGGCCACGCGGCCGAACGCTGCCACGTCAGCCAGCCGACGCTGTCGGTGGGCGTGAAAAAGCTTGAAGACGAACTCGGTGTGCTGATTTTCGAGCGCAGCAAAAGCGCCGTGCGCCTCACCCCAGTGGGCGAAGGCATCGTTGCCCAGGCCCAGAAGGTGCTGGAACAGGCGCAAAGCATTCGTGAACTGGCCCAGGCCGGTAAGAACCAGCTGACTGCACCGCTGAAAGTCGGCGCCATCTATACCGTCGGCCCGTACCTGTTCCCGCACCTGATCCCGCAACTGCACCGCGTCGCGCCGCAGATGCCGCTGTATATCGAAGAAAACTTCACCCACGTGCTGCGCGACAAACTGCGCAACGGCGAGCTGGACGCGATCATCATCGCCCTGCCGTTCAACGAAGCGGATGTGTTGACCCTGCCGCTCTACGACGAGCCGTTCTACGTGCTGATGCCCGCCTCCCATCCGTGGACGCAAAAAGACACCATCGACGCCGGCCTGCTCAACGACAAGAGCCTGCTGTTGCTCGGCGAAGGCCACTGCTTCCGCGACCAGGTGCTGGAAGCCTGCCCGACCCTGACCAAAGGCAACGACGGCGCCAAGCACACCACCGTGGAATCCAGCTCCCTGGAAACCATCCGGCATATGGTCGCTTCCGGCCTGGGTATCTCGATCCTGCCGCTGTCGGCAGTGGACAGCCATCACTACGCCCCCGGCGTGATCGAAGTGCGTCCACTGACGCCGCCGGTGCCGTTCCGTACCGTGGCGATTGCCTGGCGCGCCAGCTTCCCACGGCCCAAAGCCATTGAGATCCTCGCCGACTCGATCCGCCTGTGTTCGGTGGCCAAGCCGCCTGCTGCGAGCTAAGTAAACGTATGACTGAGCTGTCGCAGGTGTCGGTGACGGCACTCAAGGGTGTCGGCGAGGCCATGGCCGAGAAGCTGGCCAAGGTCGGCCTGGAAAACCTCCAGGACGTGCTGTTCCACCTGCCCCTGCGCTATCAGGACCGCACTCGCGTGGTGCCCATCGGCCAACTGCGTCCCGGGCAGGATGCCGTGGTCGAAGGCACCGTCAGCGGCGCCGATGTGGTGATGGGCAAGCGCCGCAGTCTGGTGGTGCGCCTGCAGGATGGCACCGGCGGCCTGAGCCTGCGTTTCTACCATTTCAGTAACGCACAGAAGGAAGGCCTCAAGCGCGGCACCCGCGTGCGCTGCTACGGCGAAGCGCGCCCCGGCGCCTCGGGCCTGGAGATCTACCACCCGGAATACCGTGCCATTACCGGTGACGAACCGCCGCCGGTGGACACCACCCTCACGCCGATCTACCCGCTCACCGAAGGCCTGACCCAACAGCGCCTGCGCCAATTGTGCATGCAGACCCTGGGCATGCTTGGCCCGCAGAGCCTGCCCGACTGGCTGCCCCTGGAACTGGCCCGCGACTACCAACTGGCGCCACTGGCCGATGCGATCCGCTACCTGCATCACCCCCCTGCGGACGCCGATGTCGACGAACTGGCCCTGGGTCATCACTGGGCCCAGCACCGCCTGGCCTTCGAGGAGCTGCTGACTCACCAACTGTCCCAGCAACGCCTGCGCGAAAGCATGCGCTCCCTGCGTGCGCCGGCCATGCCCAAGGCCACGCGCCTGCCTGCGCAATACCTGGCCAACCTCGGCTTTGCGCCGACCGGTGCCCAGCAGCGCGTGGGCAATGAAATCGCCTACGACCTCAGCCAGCACGAGCCGATGCTGCGCCTGATCCAGGGCGACGTGGGCGCGGGCAAGACCGTGGTCGCCGCCCTCGCCGCCCTGCAAGCCCTGGAAGCCGGTTACCAGGTGGCGCTGATGGCGCCCACCGAGATCCTCGCCGAGCAGCACTTCATCACGTTCAAGCGCTGGCTCGAGCCCCTGGGCCTGGAAGTCGCGTGGCTGGCCGGCAAGCTCAAGGGCAAGACGCGCGCGGCCGCGCTGGAACAGATCGCCGCCGGTGCACCGATGGTGGTGGGCACCCATGCGCTGTTCCAGGACGAAGTGCAGTTCAAGAACCTGGCTCTGGTGATTATCGACGAACAGCACCGCTTCGGCGTGCAACAGCGCCTGGCCCTGCGCCAGAAAGGCGTGGGCGGGCGCATGAACCCGCACCAGTTGATCATGACCGCCACCCCGATCCCGCGCACCCTGGCCATGAGCGCCTACGCCGACCTCGACACTTCGATCCTCGACGAACTGCCCCCCGGCCGCACACCGGTCAACACCGTGCTGGTCACCGACACCCGGCGCGTCGAAGTGATCGAGCGTGTGCGCGGCGCCTGCGCCGAAGGCCGCCAGGCGTACTGGGTGTGCACACTGATCGAAGAGTCCGAGGAGCTGACCTGCCAGGCCGCCGAGACCACCTATGAAGACCTCACCAGCGCCCTGGGGGAACTCAAGGTCGGGCTGATCCATGGGCGCATGAAGCCCGTCGAAAAGGCCGCGGTGATGGCTGAATTCAAGGCCGGTAACCTGCAGCTGCTGGTCGCTACCACCGTGATTGAAGTGGGCGTGGACGTGCCCAACGCCAGCCTGATGATCATCGAAAACCCCGAGCGCCTGGGCCTGGCGCAATTGCACCAATTGCGCGGCCGTGTTGGCCGAGGCAGTGCCGCCAGCCACTGCGTGCTGCTCTACCACCCGCCGTTGTCGCAGATCGGCCGCCAACGCCTGGGCATCATGCGCGAGACCAACGACGGTTTTGTCATCGCCGAAAAAGACCTTGAACTGCGCGGCCCCGGCGAAATGCTCGGCACCCGCCAGACCGGCCTGCTGCAGTTCAAGGTCGCCGACCTGATGCGCGACGCCGACCTGCTGCCCGCCGTGCGCGACGCAGCGCAGGCATTGCTGGAGCGCTGGCCGGATCACGTCAGCCCGCTGCTGGATCGCTGGCTGCGCCATGGGCAGCAATACGGCCAAGTGTGACGCCTGCCTCACTTATCCGACCTACAGGTGTATCAAGCTGGTTATACTTCGGTGACTGTAAGAAATTGGATCAGGCCATGTCAGAAGTTGCCCACGCCACAGCCCCATTGACCGCCCCGCCGGTCATTCGGGCTTTGCTCGCAAAACTCGCCATCAGCTACACGGAAGTCACCGAACATCCGGGCCTGAATCCTGCGCAAAAAGTCCAGGCCGTCTTGCTGGAAGACGCGGTGGGCGCCCTGATGGTGCTGTTCCCGCAGAACCAGCTGCTGGACCTCAACCGCCTCACCGAACTCACGGGTCGCCGCCTTACGGCCGTGTCGCCGGAGCGCGTCGCGCGCATGCTGGGCAAGCACGACCTGAGCCTGCTGCCGGGCCTGCCGGCACTCACCAGTTCACCGTGCCTGTACGAAGGCAGCCTGCTCGACGAACCGAGCCTGCTGGTGCATTCAGGTGAAGCCGGGCTGCTGCTGGAAATCGCCAGCGATGCGTTCAAGACCATGCTCACCAAGGCCAGCGCCGCCCAGTTCGGTGAACCGCTGAGCAACATCCGCCCGAACCTCGACCGCCCCAATGATGACCGTGAGGAAATCACCCAGGCGATGCAGGCGTTTACCGCCCGCCGCATCCAGCAACGCCTGGAAGCGACCATCGAGATTCCACCGCTGGCCGACACCGCCCAGAAGATCATCAAGCTGCGCGTCGACCCCAATGCCACCATCGACGACATCACCGGCGTGGTCGAAACCGACCCGGCCCTGGCCGCCCAGGTGGTGAGCTGGGCCGCATCGCCGTACTACGCATCGCCGGGCAAGATCCGCTCGGTGGAAGACGCCATCGTGCGCGTGCTGGGTTTTGACCTGGTGATCAACCTCGCCTTGGGCCTGGCCCTGGGCAAGACCTTGAGCCTGCCCAAGGACCACCCGCACCAGGCCACACCGTACTGGCACCAGTCCATCTACACCGCCGCCGTGATCGAAGGCCTGACCCGCGCCATGCCCCGCGCCCAGCGCCCGGAAGCCGGCCTGACCTACCTCGCCGGCCTGCTGCACAACTTCGGCTACCTGTTGCTGGCCCATGTGTTCCCGCCGCACTTCTCGCTGATCTGCCGCCACCTGGAGGTCAACCCGCACCTGTGCCACAGCTATGTGGAGCAACACTTGCTGGGCATCAGCCGCGAGCAGATCGGCGCCTGGCTGATGCGCTACTGGGACATGCCGGACGAGCTGTCCACTGCCCTGCGTTTCCAGCACGACCCGACCTACGATGGGCAATACGCCGAATACCCGAACCTGGTGTGCCTGGCCGTGCGCCTGCTGCGCAGCCGGGGGATTGGGTCCGGGCCGGACGAGACCATCCCGGACGAACTGCTTGAGCGTTTGGGCTTGAGCCGTGACAAAGCGGATGAAGTCGTGGCCAAGGTGCTGGATGCCGAGGTGCTGCTGCGCGAATTGGCCTCGCAGTTCAGCCAGGGCTGAATCTGGCGCCTGTCAGATAGCTATCCAACTCGGTCGACCTGAAAGCCTACTTCTTTTTCTTCGGCTTCAAATACTTGGTCAACCCCTGGAACCAGATCACCAGCGCCGGGTTGCCCTTGATCTGGATCGACTTGTCCTGAATCCCCGTCATGAACGCCAGTTGCTTGTTCTTCGCCTGCATCGTGGCGAAGCCGTAGGCCGCATCCTTGAACGCAATGGCAAACGCCGGCGCCGGGTGGACACCCGAGCGACTGGTGATGCGCTGGTCCTTGACGATGAAGTGACGGGCAACCTTGCCGTCGAGGGTCTGCAACTGGAACGCGAGGTCTTTGTCACCCAGCTGTTGCTGGAAGGCAGGATTGGTGCGGCTGGCTTTGCCCATCATCAGGCCCAGCACCCACAGGAGAAGACGAAATTTCATGCACACGGCCTCGGTGTAATTATTGAGTCCGCAGCAGTTTAACCAATTGCAAAAAGAACGCTACCGATCTTGCGCATTAGCGGAAGATCGGCTGGCGTTTGACGCTTATAGCAGCATGTTACTTAAACGTTAGGGCAAGGCACCGGAGCCCAGTCGACCAGGTTAGGATCGCGGCAAGTGCCTTCGATCTGCGCTTTACCAGCGCTGGCGACCTTCTTGCTTTCATCCTGCTTGGTCTGGGCGGTCTGGAAGGTTTTCTCGGTGCTCACGGCTTCTGTTGGTACGGTTGGAAGCGGTGGCTTTTTCGGTGGCTTGGTGCCGGTACCTTTCTTCTTGCCCGGCGTCACAACGGGCGTTACATCGGCCTTGGCCACGGTGACCACGTCGGCACGCTGTACGCCAACCTGCTGCAGGTCTTTCTCGTAGGCCTGGGTGTAGTTGTTCAGGTCTTCGGCGGCTTTGCCGTTGACCGCCACGATCAGGTCATTGGATTCCTTCAGGCCCGAGACGATTTCCGCCAGGCGCTTGCGGCCTTCGGTGTCGTTGACGGTCTTGGCTTTGCGATCCGCCACCAACTTGGTGAATGCGCTCTGGTAGCACTGCTGGGACGCCCTGGCGTACGCGGTGCTGCGGTCGATATCGGAGGCGCTTTTGTTCACGTCAGCCGCATACGAGGCAATGCGCTGGTTGTCATCGGCGATCTGCTTCTGACGCTCGGTGTAGTAACCCGCTGCGCCGCCGGCCAGGGCCCCGCCCGCTGCACCGATGGCGGCGTTACGGCCACGTTTTTCCTTGTCGCCGGTCAGGGCGCCGAGCAGGGCACCGCCGGCCGCGCCGATGGCCGCACCGGTCACCACCGACTTGGTCATGTTCGAATCGGTGGCGCGCAAGTGCTGCACCGGCTCGTAGCAGTTGGGGTAGTACTCGACCTTGGTGCTCGACGCGACCTTGGAGGCCGGCGACGTGGCGCAGCCGGTCAGCACAGTGCTGAAACCGGCCGCGATCAGCAGCAAGTGACGCTTGGAAACCGCCTTACGGGAAAAAAGCATAGGTTGTGTTCTCTTCTAAGTTTGACTTGCCCAGCACGGCCACTGCCGCCTGAGTCCCTTCCAAGCTCGCCATACAGCCAGCGATCAGCGCTGACCGCTCGCTGCGAGCAATTCCTTCAAGATCGTCGCCGGGTCGGCCCGCTGTTGCTTGCGGTAGTTGCCGACATGGCGAACGAACAGTGTTGCGCGCGTCACCAGGCTCTTGCCGAGCACGGGCTTGCGATCCAACTCTTCCTTGATCCGTTGAAACTGCGCCTGGATCACCGCATCGGTGTAACGCGTGCCGGTGGCCAGGTTGTCGATATAGATCGCCACCGCGCCATCGAGGGCGCTGCGTCCGTTTTCGATGGCCGTGGCAAACAGTGCCGCGCTGGCCTCTTCCTTGTTGTCCAGGGCCTGCTGGCGACTCTTCTGCAGGTTGGCCAGGCGGATGTTGTAGTTGCTGATAGTCTCGGCCACCAGCGCGGCCGACTGAATCAGGTTGCCCGCCGCTTCTTCGCGTTGCTGGGCGATCAGCGAGACATTGCGCTTGAGCTCTTCATTGACCAGCCCGAGTTCGGCCTGCAGCTTGGGGTCGACGCTGGCGGCGATGATGCTGTCCAGGCGCTTGGTCGGGTCCTGGGCGTCATCGATGGCGTCGGTCAGCGAGGCCAGGCGGCCCTCTTTCTGCCACTGCGCAAACAACTCCTTGTAACGCGAGCGCGGCGCCGACAACGCACCGATTGCCACGCGAAAACCCGTGGTCTCGTTGCTCTGCTCGGTGCCGTCGGCGGCGAACAGCGGGTATTCGCGGCGCATGCCGGTAAACAGCGTGCCCTCGCCTTCGAGGTAGTTGCCGCCCTTGACCACAAAGCCGCCGTAGGTGCCCTGGCGACGACCGGCGTGCACCAGCTGGAAGGACTCCTGGACCATTTCCGCGGCGTTGCCGATCACGTCGAACATGCCGATGGGGTTGGGCAGCTTGGTACCGATAGGCATCAGGCGTGCGGCCTGGCCAGTACCGCCGGCGACCTGGTTGAACACCGCGTAATCACCCAGCGGGCCATCGCTGTCGCTGCCTTCAACGCGGCGTGGAAACAGGCGCCCTTCCAAGTCCTGGCGGCTCACCGCCTGGCCACCGCGTGCGGCGAACTCCCACTCCACTTCAGTGGGCAGGCGCACGAAACCCAGGCCGCCGTCTTCCGCCGACGACCCACGACCGCTCACCGGCAGCAAATCGCGGTGGTATTTCATCAGCCAGGCGCTGTACACCGCCGAAAAGCGCTCGGCCTCAAAGCGCGACAGCTTCACCTTGGGCAAACGCCCGGCCATGCCGGTGGGCGCATCGCACGCCGGTGCCGGTTCGCCACTGGCCAGGGATTGCGCCTGGGCCATCACCTGGGCGTACTGGCGGGCGGTCACTTCGTACTTGCCGATGAAGTACAGCATGGGCTTGAGCGGGGTCTTGGCGTCGGTCTTCGGCATCAACGGCGCAATGACTTTGCTCCAGTCTTTCGGCAAGTCCTTGAGGGTGAACTGGCCGTTGATAAAGTCGCGGCGGTAGCCGGAGATAAATGACTGCTGGTAACCCGCCTCGCCTTCGGCGAAGGGGTAGCCGAGGCTGATCTCGCGGTCATCCAAGGTCCCTTGGGCCAGCACATAGGCGTAGCGGAACACCATAGTGCCTTCGCACGGCAGCGGCAGGCTGACGTCGTCGGGCAACGGCTTGGGGTTGTCGAGCTTGTCGCTCGCTTCATCGGCCATGGCCAGCGAGGCCAGGCTCAGCGCCACAACGGCGCCCAGTAACTTATACATCTCTGATTCCTTCAGAAGCCTGGATACGCGCCACTCGCCAACCACCACAGGCTGCCGCCACGGCGCTGACGCCAAGGACTGCAACCAGGGCCAGGCCATAGTGACGCGCCAGCAGGTGGCTGGCGTGTTCGCCCGGCACCTGCACGAATAACTTGTTCAACGCCGCCTCGGCCAGGCCATACAGCCCAACGCTGAGTAAAGCGGCAAACCCTGCGCTGTACAGCGCCTGCAGCACCACAAACAACAACAGCGCGCCGGTGGAAAACCCCAACAGGCGCAACACCGACAATTCCCGGCGCTTGCGCGCCACAGCGGCCAACGCCCCGGCGAAGATCGCCGCAAACGCGCCCGCCAAGGCCAACCCGGCGATGATCCAGAAGACGATCGACAGGTTGCGGCTCAGCGACTGCACCTGGGCGATCGTCTGTGCCTGGGTCGATACCAACAGATTCTGCCCGGCGAAAAATACCCGCAGCGGCTCCACATCGGCCAGGCTGCGCGCATACAAGCGAAACGCCGGATACACCCGCTGCTCGCTCACACCCACCTCATCACCGGCCCAGCCCAACGCCGGTACCGCACGGCCATCGCGGTAATCTTCCGCCGCTTCCAGCAATCTCAAATCGGCAAACAACCCATCCCGGGCGAAGGCTTCCAGCGGCAGCACCGCCAGTACCTGCAAGCGCGTGCGCTGGGCTTCTACACGCCCCGCCACTTGCCGCGCAAAGCTGGTCTCCAGCCAATCCCCAGGCCGCGCCGCAAGCTTCTCGGCAGCGGTGTGGCTCAGCACGATCCGGTCCAGGCCCCTGGGCATCGGCAGGCCGTTGAGCAGCGGATCACCCGCAGCGGTCGGCAGCATTTCCAGGGTCAGCGTGCCCACCTGCGCCGTCGCCGCAATCTGCCGCGTGCGCGGTAAGGCGAACGCCACATCGCTGCGCTGGCCAAGCTGTTCGACAAATGCGCTGCTGAATCGACCACCGCCCAGCGGAATAATTTCACGGGTGGCCGGATCGGTCTCCAAACGTTCGGTCAAACTGCTAACCAGTCCAAATTTCAGGCCGAACAACACCAGCAACGGCGCGATCACCGCCACCAGCGCCAACACCGAACAGGCCGACAGCCAGGCATCGTTGCGGTAATCCTGCCAGGCCAGGGACGCCACCAGAGGGATGCGCATCAGCACGCCTCCCCAAGGGTCGCGGTGACGCCGCCATCGGTATCGCGACGGCAACTGATGCGCCGCACCTGCAAGCCACTGGCACGGGCCAAGGGTTCGTCATGGGTGGCGATCACACAGGCGGCGCGGTGCTCGCGGGCCTGGGCCAGCAGGGCCTGCATCACGCGCTCGGCGTTCAGCGGATCAAGGGACGCCGTCGGCTCATCGGCCAGCACCAGTTGCGGTGCATGGGCCAGGGCGCGGGCGCAGCTCACACGTTGGCGCTGGCCCACCGACAACGCGGCCGGCTTCTTGGCCAACTGGTCGCTGATCTCCAGCTGTTCCGCCAGGCGCGTCACGCTGCCGTCGTCTTTCAACCCCAGCAGTTGCCGGGACAGCGCGATATTGCTGCGCACATCCAGAAAGCCCAGCAGCCCGCCGGTTTGCAGCACATAGCCCAAGTGCTGGCTGCGCAGCGCGGCCAGGGTGGATTGCTGATCGGCGCGCCACAGTCCACCAATGTCCTGCCGGTTGAATTCGAACCGGCCCACCTGATCCGGCGCCAGTACCAGCGCCAACAGATCCAGCAAGGTGCTCTTGCCGCACCCGCTCGGCCCGACAATCGCCAATTGCTCGCCGGCACGCAGGTGCAGCGCCGGGATCACCAGGCTGTAACGCTGGCTGCCGACACCCCGGCTCTTGTGCACCGCGCTCAGGTTCAGCATTACGGCAGCGTCGACAACGGCACGCGGTACAACGCATCGCCCGGCTCGGCATCGCCGAAACGGACCCAGTTGGCCACGTCATTGTGGAAGGTTTCGTAGAGGCGGATTTTCGAATCCAGCTCGTCGATAAAGTCTTCCTGCTCGGCCACGCTCAACGACAACCACAGGTCCTGGGTCATGTTCAGCGACTTGCTGCGGTACGGCAGGCCTTCAAGGTATTCGCCGAGAATGCCGCCGTCGGCCAGGTTGCCGCCCTTGCGCAGGGCTTGGGGGTCGCGGCTCATATAGGCCGAGGCGCTGGCGATTTCCTGGAAGAAATCCTTGGGCGAGGTCTGGGTCTTGCGCGCCGCATCGACGATCAGTTTCAGCGACTGTTGCAGGTCATTGAGCTGCAGCTTGGTCAGCATCACGCACACCTGGAACGCCGGCAGCGCGGGGTTGGTCAGGTCGCGGTCGGCGGTCCAGGCACTGACCAGCTGCGGCGCCTGGCTGGCGTTCCGGCGCCCGAGGAAGTCCATGTGCATGGCATAGCCGACCGCTGCGGATTTGTCCGCCAGGCTCGGCGCGGCACTCAGCAGCGGCACCGCTTGCGGCGTATCGCTGCGCACCTGGTGCACGAGGTTGGCGAACACACTGCCGATCTCGTCGACACGCTCGCCCAGCTTGCGCACATCGCCACCCGGCACGGGCGTGTACAGGTCGCCGATCTGCGGGTTGGCGTCGGCGGTGAGGATGCGATATTGGCTCTCGGCGCCGGCGTGGGTTTTCTTGCCCGCGTCGGTGCGCAGGTGCAGCGCGTAGATCTTGATCTGCTTGCCCAGTGCGGCCTGGCGCACTTCGGCTTCGTTCATCTGGGTGGCGGCAAACGGGTCGTTCTTGCGCAGCGCGCCCGCATCGGTGACCAGCAGGATGATACGACCGCCGTAGCCGGACCAGTCCATGCCGTCCACGGCCTGCATCACCCCGGCAAACGCGTCCTCGTTGAAGGAGTGGCTGGACACGGTAGACGCCTTGACCTGGCGCGCCATGTCGAGGAAGCGTTGCGGGTCACGACCCTGGTCGAGGCTGATCAGGGTCTTGGCCACGTATTCCAGGCCTGGGGTTTTCTTGATGCTGCTCCGGAAACCGACCATGCCGAAGCTGACACTGTCCAGCTCGCCACGCTCGGCGATACGGGTTTGCAACTCGTGCACCACGTCGCGGATCTGGTCGATGTAGGGCTGCATGGAGACCGTGGTGTCCACCACCAGCACCACGGCAGTGCGGAAGGCGTCGGCATTGGCGTTGATCACCGGGGTCGATGGTTTGGCCGCAGCGTTGCTGCCCGGGTCGATGGAGGCGACGTTAAGCAACTGCACCGGCTGGCCGTTTTCGTCGAAGCTCTCCTTGGCGTCGAAGATCGGCAACAGGTAGAACTGGTTCTGCGGCACCGCGCTGGCGGCCGGCTCCAGGGCCAGGACCTGGCCGTTGTCGTCGCTGTTCTTCTGCGCCTTGGCCAGCACGCCTTTGGCGGCGGCTGGATCGGCGAGCAACTTTTCCACTTCGCCGGATTGGCGCAGGAACATCACCGGCGCCCGGCCGGAGCGTTCGGTGAACTTGAGCACGAGGCTTTGCTTCCAGTCGCTGACCTGGGCGGCCGGCAACCAGCCGTCGCTGCGGCCATCGGTGGCGGCACCGACGCGCACCCACGGGCTGCCGTCGACGTCTTTGCGCTGGTACACATACAGCACGGAGAACGCCGGCAGGGCCTTGCCCGGCGCGCCGCCGGCGTCATCCGACAGCTTGGCGCCGGGCTTGCTGAGGACGCGCTGGAACAAAGTCTTCTTACCGGCCATCAACAACGGCCGTTGGCCGCCGTCCACTTCGGCGGCCGCAGTGGGCGTTGCCGGGGGCACGTCGGCGACCGCCGCCGGTGGCTTGGCCTGAGGCACGACGGCAGCCGGCGGCTTGGCCGGTTCATCACTGCCGCTCAACCACCAGTAACTGCCGCCACCAATGGCCAATGCGACGGCCACCGCCACGGCGGCCAGTGCCAGCACCGGCCCACGGCGTTGCTCGGACACGGCCTTGTGCTGGGTCGGCGTTACCACCGGCTGGCGTACCGGTTGCGCCTGGGGCCTGTCGGTCGGGATGTCGATGGTGACCGGGGTCATGCCCGCCAGATCAAAACTCAGCGGGATCGGCAACGGCCGCACCAGCGTGGCCTCCGGCGACTCCGCAGGCAGGTTATCCAGCGCCTGCAGCAGCGCCGCCGCATCCGGGAAACGCTCCGCCGGGTCCTTGGCCAACAGCTTGCGCAGCACGCCCTGATAGCGGCCGTGGTGCACCGGCAATTCCGGCAAGGGTTCGGTCAGGTGCGCCAGCGCGGTGGACAGCGCATCGTTGCCGTTGTACGGCAGCTTGCCGACGAGGATTTCATACAGCACCACGCCCAGCGCGTAGAGGTCGGCACGGCCATCGATCTCCTGGCCCCGCGCCTGCTCCGGGCTCATGTAGCTCGGCGTGCCCACGGCAAAGCCGGCCTGGGTGAATTGGGTGCGGTCGTCCAGGGACTTGGCGATACCGAAGTCCGACAGCACCGCCGTGCCATCGGCGCGGAACAGGATGTTTGCCGGCTTGACGTCGCGGTGCACCAGCCCCTGGGCATGGGCATAGCCCAGCGCCGAGGCGATCTGGCGGATCAGCGTAATGCCCTGCTCCGGCGTCAGGCCGGCGGCGATGCGCTCCTTGAGCGTGCCGTTGGGCAGGTATTCCATGGCCATGTAGTACAGCTCACCGACATTGCCGATGTCATGGATGGTCACCGTGTGCGGGTGGGACAGCCGCGCCAGGGTCTTGCCCTCGCGCAGGAAACGTTCGCAGAAGCTCGGGTCGGCCGCCAGCGCCGCCGCCATCACCTTCAACGCCACCTTGCGCTCCAGGGAGCGCTGGGTCGCCAGGTACACGCTGGCCATGGCGCCTTCGCCGATCTCGCCGTCGATGTCATAGCCCGGAATCACAATGTTCATGCCGATACCTTCACGACGATGGCGGTGATGTTGTCCGGCGCGCCACGGTTGAGGCCCAGGTGCACCAGGCTGCGCACGATTTCATCCGGCGCGTCGTGGCTGAGCACTTCGCGGATCTCATGGTCTTCGACGGTCTTGTTCAGGCCATCGCTGCACAGCAGGTAGCTGTCGCCGGGGGCGATCAGCAGGTCGACCACCGCCAGTTCCAGCTGGGCTTCCACGCCAATGGCGCGGGTGACGATGTTGGCGCGCGGGTGCACGCGGGCATCGGCTTCGCTGAGCAGGCCGCTGTCCTGCAGGTCCTGGACGTAGCTGTGATCGCGAGAGATGCCTTCGAGCACGCCGTCGCGCAGGCGGTACAGGCGACTGTCGCCGGCCCACAGGCACACACCGCGCAAGCCGCGCGCGGCGAGCACCACCACCGTGCTGCCCATCATGGTCACGCCACGGTTGGCGGTTTCTTCACGCACGGCGGCGTTGATGCGGGTCAGGTCATTGCGCAGGGCTGCCGAGTACTCGTCGAGGGAACGGCCCATCGGCACGCTGCGCAGGCTGTCGACGATCAGGCTGCTGACATAATCCCCCGCCGCGTGCCCGCCCATGCCGTCGGCCACCACCCACAGGCGGTTTTCCGGCAGGTCCAGGCATGCGTCTTCGTTGACCTGGCGAACCATGCCCACATGGCTTTTGCTCGCGGATTTGTACGTCGACCCCATCTACACCACACCTTCTTGTCCGAGCAGAAACTGCGCAAAATCGCCGGCGGCAGGCAGGCCCTGACACCGCAATAAACCAGGGGAAATCGTCTGCGAACCACGCCCCCACCACAGGCTCGCACCGTCGCAGGCCTGTTCGGCGAGCGCGGTCATGCGCTGGTGCGGTACGCTGGCCGCCACGCGCTGCAGGCCGGCGAAACGGCTGTCCACCGCACGCGGCTCGGTCGCCGGTAAGCCCAGGTCGTCGAGGCCAGCGTTGAAGCGTTCAAACGTCGCGCCGGCATCCAGGGTGCTGAGCAACAGCTCTTCGGCCTGCTCGAACCAGCTGTCCGGCCCGCCCACCAGGGACGCCGGGTTGATGTCGTGATCGAGCAAGGCGACCACCGCCAGCGGGAAATAGCGCCCGACCCGGTCAATGCTCGGCATCACCACGCCCGCCGCCGCGTCCGGCCCGCACACGCCGGGCGCCAGCACAAAGCGCCACAGAGGGCTGACCAGGTACGCATTGAGCCAGTCGGCGCCGAGGCTGTTCTGGCTGGCGAGCAACCCCGCCGCCAGCCAGCTGTCCCACGGGCCGATAAAGCTCTGGGGCAAGGCACGGCTGACGAAATCTCCGCGACTGGCCAGCTTGCCGTAGAAACCCAGCGTCGTCATAACCGCTCCGGCAGGCTGAAGCCACTGAGCACGCGGCTCTTGAACGGGTTGAAGGCGCTGTTGGCGCGCAACTCGTAGGCGATGCTCGCACCGTCGACGCGCAGGCGCAGGTTGAAGCGGTCCGGCGAGTTGCCGGCGGTGAGGTCCGACTGTTCCAGCAGGCGGAACCAGGCCCACGGCCCGTCCAGGGTCACGCCCGAGCGGCCACTGGCCGACGGCGGCATGATCGAGATACGCACCACGCCAATGCTGCCGGGGTTCGGCCATTGCATCGCCACCGGGCGGCTGGGGCCGTGGTCGTAGCTCAATTGCTGGCCGTCGAGGTCGAGCAGGAACTGGGTGATGGTCGGGTCCATCGACACCGGCTTGAGTTCGAAACGTACGATCGGTTGGGTGCCACCGGAGCGGAAAAATGCATCGCGGATCGTCGCCGCGCGCTGGAAGGTTTGCAGCACGCCCGGCGCAATCCCGAGTTTCTGTGCCGCGCCCGGCTGCCAGCGCCAGGTCTGTGCCGAGGTGTCCACGTACGGCTGCAGGTATTTGCGGAAGTAGTTGTCCATCACCCCGCCCACGCCGAAGAACTGGCCGAAGTCATCCAGGGTCGCATCCCGCGCACTGCCCGGCGACATCGGATAGCGGCCGGCCAGGGACTGACGGTACACATTGACCACTTCGCTGACCCACGCCGCGTTCAGTTGGTTACGCACGCCACCCATCATGCTGTTGGTGGTGGAGTTGACCACCGACTTGACCATGCCCTGCACCAGCGGCGGTTGGCGCTCGGCGTTCAGGCTGACCCGTGTGGCCGCAGCCGCGGCCTGGTTCTTCGCCTCGCCAAGCAAGGCATCGCCGCTGGCCCCGACCATGGCGCTGACCTGCACATACAGGGCGTTCATGTCCGACAACAGACCGTCGATGGCCGCCGGTTCACCTTCGTTCTTGCTGACGATGCTGTTGAGTTCGGCAAAGTGCGCGGTCACCGGATCATCCGCTGCAGCCGGCGCATTGGCCGTCGGTTGCTCCTGGCCGAGCAGGCTGCCGAGGCGCTCCTTGAGCTTGTCGACGCCACCTTCCACCGGCACGCCTTTGGCGGCCAATTGGCGCTCTTCGGCTTGCAGATCGGTTTCCTTGGCCACGGCCACCAGCAGTTTTTTCAGCGGCGAACTCGGCCCGGAAATCACCCGCAGCACATCGGCCGCCTGGGCCACGCTGGTGATCGGCACAAAGTCGATATCGGCGAGCAGCGCATCCCACTGGCGCTGATAGTCCTGGAAATACAGGCGACGCACATCGGCGGCCAGGCTGACCACGTTCTGCTGATCGGCCTGCTCATGGCCCAGCACCCATTGCTCTTCGGCCAGGGTGCCGGTCTGGTTCAGGCTGCTGAGCAAAAACGCCTGGCGATAACCCTTGGCGGTGAAAAAGCCACTCAACGGCTCGCCCAACGGCTTGCCGCTTTTACGGCTGAACACCAGCGCAGCGTCACGGCCAGCGGCTTCGTTGATACGGAAGTCCGGGATGCCTTCGGGCAGTTTCTGGCGCTTGACCCGGTCGTAGACACGCTGGGCCACCGGCAGTTGTTGCAACTGGCGACGCAGATCGTCGATCAAGCGCGGGTCAAGGCGCGCATTCGGCGGATGGCGCTCGAACAGCGCCTGCAAGTGCCCGCTCAACGCCTGGCGCTGATCGGCCGGCAGGTCGCGCGGCAGGTTGCGGTCCCAGTCGAGGGCGATCCAGGCCTTGATGAAGTCCGGGTCGTAATGCTCGCTGTCGGCGAGCATCAGGTAGGCCTTGAGGCCTTCGTAGAGGAAGTCGGAGTTGCCGCCGCCGTGCAGTTGCTCCTCGATGCGCGTCACCAGGCGCGGCGCAAACACGGCGATCAACAGCTTGCGATAGACGCTGGCGGACTCGGCTTCAAGCATATCGCCCTGATACAGCCCCAGGCCTTCGGACCAGCTCGGCGAATCCCCCGCGAGGTTCTTCACCGCATTGAGCAGCGGCAGCACCGCGAGCACTTCACGCTGTGCCGGGCTGAGGTTCTGGACGGTCTGGCCCAGTGGCGCGACCTTCTGGTCGACCTGGGCGATATACGCCTGGTTGGCGCGATAACTCACCCACCACAGGCTGCTGACCACGATCACCAAGGCCACGGTGGCCGCGAGTACACCGCGTGCGATCCACGTGCGCCGACGCTCGACTTTCGGATTAACGCCCACCAGGCCACGTTCGGCAAAGGCTACGGCGGTGAAGAGTTTTTCGATGAAGTAACTGCGCCCGGTGCCGCTCTGGCGCGCCAGGTGCTGGCGGTCCAGGTTCATGCTCTGGGCCATGGCGCCGATCAGGCGATCGATCGGGCTGCCTTCCTGGGTGCCGCTGGTGAAGTAAACGCCGCGCAGCAATACGCGTTCTTCAAAGGCATTGGGCTTGAACACGCCTTCGAGGAAGCTTTGCAGGCAGTCCTTCAATGCGCCGAACTGCTGCGGGAAACCGTAGATCAGGTCGCGCCGCGCCGGGTCGCGCTCCTGTTGCAGGCGCTCCACCAGGCGTTCGTTGAGGCGCTGCTCGAGGCCGGCGAATTCGCTTTGCAGGTGCGCCAGGGGGCTGTCGCTGTTCTTGCCGTCGTCCAGGGCAAAGGTCATGCCCCAGACCTGGGCGCGTTCTTCCTTGCTCAGGTTGTCGAAGAACTCCATGAAGCCCGGCACCAGGTCGAGCTTGGTCAGCATCAGGTAGATCGGGAAACGCACGCCCAATTGGGTGTACAGCTCCTGGATACGCAGGCGGATCGCCGCCGCATGGGCCGCGCGCTCGGCATCGGTGCCCAGCAGCAGGTCCGACAGGCTGATGGCGATAAAGGCGCCATCGATGGGCCGGCGCGAGCGCTGCTTTTTCAGCAGGTCGAGAAAGCCCAGCCAGGCGGCTTTGTCCACCGTCGAATTGCTGTCCTGGGTGGTGTAGCGGCCGGCGGTGTCGAGCAATACCGCCTGGTCGGTAAACCACCAGTCGCAGTTGCGCGTACCGCCGACACCGCGCACCGCCCCGGCACCCAACTGGGCCGCCAGCGGAAAGTGCAGCCCGGAGTTGACCAGCGCCGTGGTCTTGCCCGAACCCGGCGGGCCGATGATCACGTACCACGGCAGCTCATAAAGGTTGCGACGTTCGTCGCCACCGAGCTTGGCCTTTTTCAGCAGCGCCAGGGCTTCGTCCATGCGCTGGCGCAGGGTGGTGAGCTCTTCGGCGGTGGCCACGCTGTTGGGGTCGGCCGGGGTTTCGGCCGCCAGGCTGCGCATCACTTCGGCCGCCTGGCGCCGCGCCTGGATGATGCGGAACACGCGGTAGGCGATCCACACCGCAAACACCAGGATGATCAGCGCCCAACGGCGCCCTTCCGGCACCAGCACGTCGAGCAACGGCCCCACAAACCAGATGATCAGGCTCAGGGCGATCAGGCCCAGCACGGGGATCACCCAGCGAATCATGAAACTGAAAAACGCCTTCACTCGACGCCCTCCGCCAATACGGTGATTTCAACCCGACGATTGCGGGCACGGCCTTCGGCAGTTGCGTTGGTCGCCAACGGCTCGGTGTCGCTGCGGCCCTCGGCACTGAAGCGATCAGCCTGGCCGGTCTTGGCCGCGAGGATTTCCAATACCGACTTGGCCCGCGCTTCGGACAATGCCCAGTTGGACGGGAAACGCAGCGTAGCAATCGGGCGGTTGTCGCTGTGCCCGGTGACGCGCACCTGGCCCTTGACCTTGCGGATGGCGTCGGCGATGCGCAGCATAAGCGGCTGGTAGTCATCGACGATGCTGGAACTGGCGGACGCAAACAGCTCATCGCCACGAATGGTGACCACGGAGCGGTCGACCTTGTCTTCCACCGCGACGCGACCGGCCTTGATGTCTTCCGCCAGGAAGCCGGCCAGACGCGGACGCTCGATCACTTTGGGCTGTGCCACCGGACGGTCGATGGCCTGCACCGGGATCTCGCCCAGGGCATGGATGTTCTTGAACACCGGCTCGGCCTGCGCCGCCAGCAGCAGGCGCAAGGTGAACAGCAAGGCCAGCAACAACGCCAGGCCGATCGCCACGGCGATCCAGGGCGGCATGAACTGCGCCAGCCGATCACGCGCGACGGTGACGCCACGCCAATGGGGCGACAGTTCGCGCTCGTGGTCACCGCGAGCACTGCGAATCGCCGCCGCCGTGCGCTCACGCAAGGCTTCCAACTGGCTGCGACCGTCGTTCATCACGCGGTAACGGCCTTCGAACCCCAGGCACATGCACAGGTACAACAGCTCCAGCAGGTACAGGCGCTCCCGTGGACTTTGCAGGCAGTGGTCGAGTAACTGGAAGACTTTTTCGCCCCCCCAGGCCTCGTTGTGCACGGTGATCAACAGGCTCTGCTTGCCCCAATCGCTGGTGCTGCCCCACGGCGTGCTCAACACCGCCTCATCGAGGGCGGTGCACAGCGCGTAGCGCGCCAGCAGCACCTCGTTGCGGGCCACGCCAGCGGCTTCGGCGCGTTCTTCGAACTGGCGCAGGTACGCCAGCAACTGCGCGCGCAGGCTGGCCGGCGCCGGGTGCGCGATGGTGTTGCGCAGGCGCGTCAACAGCGCCAACAGCGGGCCGGCGGCGCTTTCCAGCGGGTTCAGGCCCTGGCTTTTGCCGGTGAGAATCGGCGCGGCCGGCATCGACAGCGGGGCCGGCTCGGCACGCGCGGGTTCCGGCGCGCGGCCACCCGGGCGCGGCATGAACTGGGTGCGGTCGTCATCATTGGGATGCATCGCGGATTATCCTCGGATCGCCCAGAAGGCCAGGTTCAAGCCCGGGAACTGCCCGGCGATATGGAAGGCAAAACCACCGGAATTGCCCAGTTGCTGCCAATGCTCGCTGCCACGGTCGAGTTCGTAGTAGGTCGAGCCTGCGTGGTACGGCAGTTGGCGCGGCGCCACTGGCAACGGCAGCAAGGTGATGCCCGGCAGTTGCAGGTTGACCAGGTCGCGGATGTGCTCCACCGATCCGACCTTGCTCTGCTGGCCGAAGCGCGCACGCAGGGTTTCGCCGGGGACATCGGCACGGACCACGAGGATGAAGCTGGCGCTGTCGAGCAAGGTTTTGTCGGCCAGCATGGCCACGTGGACGCCGTAGGCTTTCTCGACAATCGGGATCGGCGTGGCCTTGCTGTCGATCAGCATCGACAGGGCTTCGCGCAGGGCCGCCATGACTAGGGCGAAGCTCAGGGCCAGGTCGTCGTGCTGGTATTGCGGGTATTCCTGGGGACGACGGCCCGAGGTGGAAAAGGTCGAGAACTCACCGGCCAGGCTGACCAGTTCGCTGAAAAAGCGCTCCGGGTGCAGCGGGCTCAACTGGCTGAAATGCTGGATCAGCGGCTGGGCGCGGTTGACCAGTTGCAGCAGCATGAAGTCGGCGATCTCCGACGCACCGCCCGCCCCCGAGGCAACCACGCGGCCCGCCAGGGCTTCGCCGCGCTGGTGCAAAAGGCCCAGCAGTTCGCTGCGAAACGCGCTCAACGGCTTGCTCGCGGCCACGTCCAGCACGGGCGGGATGTAGCTGTCGTCGAGGACCAGCGCACGGTCGGCGCGTTTTTCCTTGATGCGCACCAGGCCCACGGCGGCGTAGTCACTGATGCCATCCTGGGCGGTCAGCAAGCGCAGGGCCCGGGAACCCACGGCCACCGGCGCGCGGTTTTCGAACGGTGCGTTGTCATCCCGCACTTCGCGCACCTGGCTCACGTAGCGCGCGGCTTCCAGGGGTTCGCCTTCATCCACGGTGTCGCGGGCCCCCGCACGCTTGAGTGGCAAGGCCAGGTAGACCAGGCCATCGCGCAGGTTGTCGTCGATGTTCAGCGGGCTGGGCGCCAGGTCATCCTGGGGAATGTTGAACGGCGTGCCGTCGGGCAACAGGCCGCGCGCCGAGACGATGGCCAGCTTGCCCTGGGCCAGCAGGCCCTGGTCGATCAGCAATTCGGAAAACCCCCAGGCGCCGGCGGACAACGGGCGGCTACGGGCGTCGATCAGGTTTTCCAGGTAACGGTCATGCTGCTGGAAGTGCTGCGTTCCGATGAACATGCCTTCCGACCAGACCACGCGATTGTTCCAGGACATGGGGAGCTCCGATTGCTTCTTATTGGGCAGGGCTGGATGGGGTGACCACGACGTCGGCGCGCACGGCACGCACATCGAGGCTGATCTGGTATTCGGTGTATTGGCGCGCCGGCACGTTGATCACCGTGCGCCATTGCGCGCGGTCCAACTCGCGATAACCCACCAGCAAGCCGATCTGGCGCGTGGAGGGGTCGAGGTCGCGCTGGATGCTCAGTTGCTGGCCGGGTTGCACCATGACTTCGTCCTGGTCCAGCAGGTCCAGGCCAAGGGTCGATTGCGCACGGTCGGCCAGGGCGAAGTAATCGGAGCGGGCGAAGGTGGCGGCGTTCTTCAGTTCGAAAATGCGCACCCGCACCGGCGCGGCCTGGCCGTTGGCGCCGGGGTTAAGCCCGGCAATGGCGTGGAAGTGCAGCTCGACGGCGGCAGTGTCCACTTCAGCCTCAGCAGCCGTTTCGGGTTTGACCGCATCCTTGCTACACGCGGTCAGCAGCAGCGCGGTGGCGACTGCGAGTAAAAACCTGGGAATCATCCTGCGTCCTCAATGACGTACTTAGCTATCCGTTAATCCATAGGTTGCGGCGCGGTTTTACCGACGCTGTCGCGCGCTGTGTTCTTCGTAGGCCCGGCTGAATTCACGGCCGAACAGGTCCTGGAAATCTTCCTGGGCCTCGCGGGAAATATTGCTGTAGAGCTCGGTGAACTGCTGCCAGTACTGGGCCTGGCGCGAGCCGGCGAACAGGTTCGACAGCCCGCCGGGCTTGCCCATGCGCTCTTCCAGTTGCGCCGGTTCAAAGCGCGTGAGCAGGTGCTTGATCGCTGCTTCCACGCCGGCCATCACCGCCAGTTGGTGGGCGCGCAGGTCATCAAAACTGTCGCGCACGGCAATGTCCGGCGCCATAAACGCCTGGTTGCCGTGGCGAAGCAAAAGCAGTAATGCTTCGTCGGCATTCGGTGCGAATTTCAACGGATTGTTTTCGGCAGGCTGGATCATGGTCTGCTGCATGCGGAACTCACCCTTGAGGCTGGCGCGGGCACGCAATACGTCGATCAGGCCTTCGACCATCAGGCGGTAGCTGCGGCCGATGTTTTCCATCTGCGCCTCCGCCTGGGCCTTGTCCAGGCGCAACTGGTCCAGGCCGGCACCGCGCAGGAAGGCTTGCAAGAGATCGGGCTGCCGGGTGTCGGCTACAGGGGGCGCTGGCTCGACCACGGGTGGCGGCTGGATGATCGGTGCGGGTGGCGGTGGCGGAGGCGCACTGGCCAACGGTGCCGGCGTGTCGCCAAACAGGTCCCAGTCTTCGGGAATCACCGAGCCCGAGACCACAGGCGTCTCGACCACGGGTACCGCCACCGGGGTCGGCGGGCGGAAGTCGTGTTGTTCGCTGGGAACATGGTCGGCCACGGTGGGCGGCGGCACGGTGGTGGGGCTGAGGAAGTCGAACAGGTCCGGCAGCGTGTCCATCGACGAAGCGCCCTGGAATTGCGGGGCAATCACCGGCGTCGGCGCGGGCTTGTTCGCCACGGCGCCCATCAGGGCCTCAAAGCTGTTCGGCGAATCACCGGCGAACGGCTGGCTGTCGATGGCCTGCATGTTGAAGTCGATCCGCGCCTGGATCTCGTAATCGCCGATGCGGATCAGCTCGCCATCCTGCAACAGCTCGCTGTTACCCCTGCGCAAACGGATGCCGGCGTTAACCAACTCCACACCGTTTGTACTGTTATCGGTTAAATAATAACGACCATCTTTGTATTGAATAACGCAGTGCTGCGAAGACACCAGGCGCTCGGGATCAGGCAATACCCAGTCATTATCCGAGCTACGGCCGATAGCCATCGAGCCCTGGTTCATGGACTTTTCCGAGCATTGCCCGGGGGTAATCTTGTGATAACTAGTGATAGTCAAACACAGCGACATCTTGCCTCCTTGCTGATACTTCGCGCGCAGTCGACCCCAGGGACAGCGACGCCCGGGAGATCCCCATCAGGTCGTGCAATCGACCGTTCAAAACCTGCTGATGCCAGCATGATCGCTGATCTTAACTGGGCTCCATGACAAAAATCCTATGCCGGTGCGTCGTTCGACCCACCAGTCGCACAGGTTGTTAAGCACCGCACATCTGTCACAGAGGGCGAATAGCTTACCTTGACAAGGCATAAGTACTACACCAAAAATGCACAACTTCTTGAATACCAGTGATGGCACATTAGTGGCATCTTGCTTATATGACCAAGAAAACATGCAAAGTTCCTTGTGCAACTAATGCATGCATTGCCCGCCATCTAACAACGGGCCGATAGGGAGATCAATTTCAGTGGATGTGCCGTTGCTGCTCACCGCCGTTTCCGCCAGTTCGCCCTGTGGCGAAGACATGGAATATGACGCGGATTTTCTCCAGCTGGAGCGTGATGCCAAGGGCCAACCCGAGCGCAGCATGGGCGATTCGATCCTGCCCGCCGAGCCGCCGGAATGGCGCAGCATCCAGCAGCAGAGCCTCGACTTGCTGCAGCGCAGCAAAGACCTGCGCATCACCCATTTCCTGTTGCAAAGCTCCCTCGCCCTCCAGGGTGCGGCCGGGCTGGCTGAAGTCCTCACGTTGATCAATGCGCTGCTGCGCGAATACTGGGCCGACCTGCACCCGCGCCTGGATGCCGACGACGATAACGACCCCACCGTACGCATCAACGCCCTCTCCGGCCTGACCAGCGATGCGACCATTCGTCTGCTGCGCGAAAGCATCCTCACGCGCTCGCGCACCTTCGGCCCTGTGAGCCTGCGCGCCGCGCTGAATGCCAGCGGCCTGATGAGTTTCCCCGACGAACAGCTCGGCGCCCAGCAGCTCAACGCCGCGTTCCTCGACAGCGACCCCGAACACCTGCAAGCCACCCGCGACGCCTTGAGCGCCGCACGCGCCGCCTGCGAAGCCATCGAGCAGCAGGTCAGCGACCAGGTGGGTTCCGCCCAAGGCGTGGACCTCAGCCTGTTGAAGCAACCGCTCAAGCAGGCGCTGCAGGTGCTCAACCAGTTTGTTCCGAACAGCGCTGCCAGCAGCGAACCCGAGGCCGTCAGTGACGACAATGCCCCCTCGGTGGACTTCGCCGCTGCCCCCGCCGCACCTCGCCCCAGCGGCGACATCAGCAACCGTGATGACGTGCTGCGCAGCCTCGACAAGATCCTTGCGTATTACACCCGGCACGAGCCTTCGAGCCCGTTGCCGGTGTTGCTGAACCGGGCCAAGCATCTTGTGCACGCCGACTTCGCGGCCATCGTGCGCAATCTGATTCCCGATGGGATGTCCCAATTTGAAAACCTGCGCGGCCCGGACGGCGAGTAAGCCGCTCGACTGCGCAGTAACAACACCGTCGCTCAAGCGACCAGGAGCAGCAACGTGGCGAAGCAAAGTTCTCAGAAATTCATCGCGCGCAACCGCGCGCCTCGAGTGCAGATCGAGTACGACGTCGAGCTCTACGGCGCCGAGAAAAAGGTCCAGCTGCCCTTCGTGATGGGTGTGATGGCCGACCTCGCCGGCAAGCCTGCCGAGCCTCTGGCGCCGGTGGCCGACCGCAAGTTCCTTGAAGTGGACGTCGACAACTTCGACTCGCGCCTCAAGGCCATGCAGCCGCGCGTGGCATTCCACGTACCCAACGAGCTGACCGGCGAAGGCAACCTGAGCCTGGACATCACCTTCGAAAGCATGGACGACTTCAGCCCGGCCGCCGTGGCCCGCAAGGTCGACTCGCTCAAGCAACTGCTCGAAGCCCGCACCCAGCTGGCCAACCTGCTGACCTACATGGACGGCAAGACTGGCGCTGAAGAAATCATCATGAAGGCGATCAAGGACCCGGCACTGCTCCAGGCACTTGCCAGTGCGCCTAAGCCTGCAGGGGACCAGTAATCATGACTGACAATACCGCCCGCGAAGGCACCCAGAGCCTGGGTGCAACCGAGGAAACCAGCGAGTTCGCATCCTTGTTGATGCAGGAATTCAAGCCCAAGACCGAGCGTGCCCGCGAAGCCGTGGAAACCGCCGTGCGCACCCTGGCCGAACAGGCCCTGGCGCAAACCGACCTGGTGTCCAACGACGCGATCAAATCGATCGAATCGATCATCGCCGCCATCGACGCCAAGCTCACCGCCCAGGTCAACCAGATCATCCACCACCAGGATTTCCAGCAGCTGGAAAGCGCCTGGCGTGGCCTGCACTACCTGGTCAATAACACCGAGAGCGATGAGCAGCTGAAGATTCGCGTGCTCAACATCTCCAAGCCGGACCTGCACAAGACCCTGAAGAAATTCAAGGGCACCGCGTGGGACCAGAGCCCGCTCTTCAAGAAGATGTACGAAGAAGAATACGGCCAGTTCGGCGGCGAACCCTATGGTTGCCTGGTGGGCGACTACTACTTCGACCAGTCGCCACCGGACGTGGAACTGCTGGGCGAGCTGTCGAAAGTCTGCGCCGCCATGCACGCCCCGTTCATTGCTGCGGCATCGCCGACCGTGATGGGCATGGGCTCGTGGCAGGAACTGTCGAACCCGCGCGACCTGACCAAGATCTTCACCACCCCGGAATACGCCGGCTGGCGCTCGCTGCGTGAATCGGAAGACTCGCGCTACATCGGCCTGACCATGCCGCGCTTCCTGGCGCGCCTGCCCTATGGTGCCAAAACCGACCCGGTGGAAGCCTTCGCCTTCGAAGAAAACACCGACGGCGCCGACAGCTCCAAGTACACCTGGGCCAACGCCGCCTACGCGATGGCGGTGAACATCAACCGTTCGTTCAAGCACTACGGCTGGTGCTCGCGCATCCGTGGCGTGGAGTCCGGCGGTGAAGTGGAAAACCTGCCGGCCCACACGTTCCCTACCGATGACGGTGGCGTGGACATGAAGTGCCCGACCGAAATCGCCATCAGCGACCGCCGTGAAGCGGAACTGGCGAAGAACGGTTTCATGCCGCTGCTGCACAAGAAAAACACCGACTTCGCCGCGTTCATCGGCGCCCAGTCGTTGCAGAAGCCGGCCGAATACGACGACCCGGACGCCACCGCCAACGCCAACCTGGCCGCGCGTCTGCCGTACCTGTTCGCCACTTGCCGTTTCGCGCACTACTTGAAGTGCATCGTGCGCGACAAGATCGGTTCCTTCAAAGAGAAGGACGAGATGCAGCGCTGGTTGCAGGACTGGATCCTCAACTACGTCGACGGTGACCCGGCGCACTCCACCGAGACCACCAAGGCCCAGCACCCGTTGGCCGCCGCCGAGGTGATCGTGGAAGACGTCGAGGGCAACCCGGGGTACTACAACTCCAAGTTCTACCTGCGCCCGCACTACCAGCTCGAAGGGCTGACCGTGTCGTTGCGCCTGGTATCGAAGCTGCCTTCGGCGAAAAGCGCCTAACCCACGGATGAGCTGGCTCTTCTGTGGGAGGGGGCTTGCCCCCGATAGCATCACTGGGGTGTGACTGACACACCGAGGTGCCTGCATCGGGGGCAAGCCCCCTCCCACACAAAAGCACTGCCCATTTGGAGTCACTCAAATTCAGTGGCAAGAGCCACACAGGGAGAAAACATGGCTGTTGATATTTTCATCAAGATCGGCGACATCAAGGGCGAGTCCATGGACAAGGCCCACAAGGACGAAATCGACGTGCTGAACTGGAGCTGGGGCATGGCCCAGTCCGGCAACATGCACGTTGGCGGTGGCGGCGGCGCGGGCAAGGTGAACATCCAGGACCTGTCGCTGACCAAGTACGTCGACAAGGCCTCGCCGAACCTGATGATGCACTGCGCCAGCGGCAAACACATCGACAAGGTCAAGCTGACCGTGCGCAAGGCCGGTGGCGAAAGCCAGGTCGAGTACATGGTGATCAACCTGGAAGAAGTGCTGGTAACGTCCCTGAGCACCGGCGGTTCGGGCGGCGATGACCGCCTGACTGAAAACGTCACCCTGAACTTCGCCCAAGTGATGGTCGACTACCAGCCGCAGAAAGCCGACGGCACCAAAGACGGCGGCGCGATCAAGTTTGGCTGGAACATCCGTTCCAACACCAAGCGCTGATAGCACTGATAGCGCTTGTGGGCGTGGCTTTACGCCACGGCCACAAGCCTTTTGTCCCTCTCGCAACCCGTCCGTGGAGCTGCTTTGGTGGTAACTGAAATCGCTTCCCGCGACCGTCTGCAACCGTCCCTGCTGGACCGGTTGACCGACGACGACCCAACCAATCCCAAGGAAAGCGCCGATAAACGCGTGCTGTCCCTGACCCAATTGAAAGCCTCGGTGCTGCGCGACCTGGCGTGGCTGCTCAATACCACGTCGTTGCTCGATGCCGATGCCACGCTGCACACACAGGCCGGTACCTCGGTGGTCAATTACGGCCTGCCGGCGCTGGCCGGCAACAGCGTTTCCAGCGTCGACATCAAGGCCCTGGAAGCCCTGATCTACCAGGCGATTGCCACCTTTGAACCGCGCATCCTGCGCCATACACTGCGGGTGAAGGCCCGCGTCGGCCATGGCGAGATGAATCACAACGCCCTGAGTTTCGAGATCGAAGGCGACCTGTGGGCGCAGCCGGTGCCCTTGCGCCTGTTGCTGCAAACCGACCTCGACCTGGAATCCGGCCATGTGCGCGTGGTGAATGCCGACCAGCGGAGGCGCCCATGAACCCGCGCCTGCTGGATCTGTACAACCAGGAACTGCACCACGTGCGCGAAAGCGCGGCGGAGTTCGCCAAGGAATACCCGAAGATCGCCAGTCGGCTGACCCTGTCCGGTATGGACTGCGCCGACCCGTACGTCGAACGCCTGCTTGAGGGCTTTGCCTACCTCACTGCCCGCGTACAGCTCAAACTCGACGCCGAGTACCCGACCTTCACCCACAACCTCCTGGAAATCGCCTACCCGCACTACCTGGCGCCGACGCCATCGATGACCGTGGTGCAATTGCACACCGACCCCGATGAAGGCTCCCTGGCCAGCGGCTTTCCGCTGCCGCGCGACACCGTGTTGCGCGCCGCCCTGGGCCGCGAAACCCAGACCTGCTGCGAGTACCGCACCGCGCATCCGGTGACGTTGTGGCCGTTGCAGGTCAGCAGCGCCGAGTACTTCGGCAACCCCGCCGCCGTGCTCGGACGCCTGGCCGCCAGCGAGCCGAAAGCCAAGGCCGGCCTGCGCCTGACCCTGCGCACCGGCGCCGAATTGCCGTTCAACAGCCTCGACCTGGACAACCTGCCGCTGTACCTCAGCGGTGCCGACGAGCAGCCGTTCCGCCTTTACGAACAACTGCTGGGCAACGCCTGCGCGGTGTTTGCGCGCAAGCCCGGTGGCGATTGGGTCGAGCGCCTGCCCCAGGACGCGTTGCGCTCGCGGGGTTTCGACGACGCCGATGCGGCCATGCCGGTGGTCGCGCGGGCCTTCCAGGGCTATCGCCTGTTGCAGGAATACTTCGCCCTGCCCCACCGTTTCCTGTTCGTCGAATTCGCCGAGCTGAGCCGCGCGGTCAAGCGTTGCGACGGCCAGGAGCTGGAGCTGATCGTGCTGTTCGACCGTCACGAGCCAAGCCTGGAAGGCAGCGTCGGCGCAGCGCAGTTTTTGCCGTTCTGCACCCCGGCGATCAACCTGTTCCCCAAGCGCGTGGACCGCATCCACTTGTCCGACCGGGTCAACGAGCACCACGTGATCGCCGACCGCACGCGGCCGATGGATTTCGAGATTCATTCGTTGAGCGGCATCACCGGCCACGGCACCGGGCCAGAGCAGCCCTTTTTGCCGTTCTATGCGGTCCGCGATCCATCCCGTTATGGCCGCGACCAGGCGTACTACACCGTGCGCCGCGAGCCGCGGGTGCTGTCCAGCGACCAGCGCCGCAACGGCCCGCGCTCCACCTATGTGGGCAGCGAAACCTTTGTCAGCCTGGTCGACAGCCGCCAGGCGCCGTATCGCCATGACCTGCGCCAACTCGGCGTGACCGCGCTGTGCACCAACCGCGACCTGCCGTTGTTCATGAGCGTGGGCAACGGCAAGACCGACTTCACCCTGGCCGACAGCGCGCCGGTGTTATCCGTGCGTTGCGTCGCCGGGCCCAGCCGCCCACGCGCCAGCCATGCCCATGACGCCAAGGCCTGGCGCCTGATCAGCCAGTTGTCGCTCAACTATTTGTCCCTGAGCGAGCAAGGCCAGGGCGCGGCGGCATTGCGCGAACTGCTGCGCCTGTATGGCGACAGCAATGACGCGGCCCTGCAATTGCAGATCGAAGGCTTGCGCGACGTCAGCAGCAAGGCCGTTACCCGGCGCCTGCCGATGCCCGGCCCGATTGTGTTTGGCCGCGGCCTGGAAATTACCTTGGAGTTCGATGAAAACGCGTTTCGCGGCACCGGCGTGTTCCTGCTCGGTGCGGTGCTGGAACGCTTCCTGGCACGCTACGTGTCGATCAACAGTTTTACCGAGACGGTGATCCGTACCACCGAACGCGGCGAGATCATGCGATGGAAAGCCAAGCCCGGGCGTCGTCCGACCCTGTGAGTACGTTGGATGCGATGCATCAGGAGCCCTGGGAATACGATTTCTTCCAGGCGTTGCGGCGTATCGAGTGCGAATCGCCCGAGCTGCCGCGCCTGGGCCATTCCCTGCGCCTGGCGGATGACCCGTTGCGCCTGGGGCAACAGGCCGATTGCACCTTCGCCCCGGCCACCCTGGCCTCGGTCGATCCCGGCGGCGACGGCAAACCGGCGCGGCTGGAACAGTTCTTCTTCGGCCTGGGTGGCCCCAACGGTCCGTTGCCGCTGCATATCACCGAGTATGTACGCGAGCGCCAGCGCAACAACGCCGACAGCACCAGCAAGCAGTTCCTGGATGTCTTCCACCACCGCCTGCTGAGCCTGTTTTACCGGGCCTGGGCCGAGGCGCGGCCGACGGTCAGCCACGACCGCCCGGACGATGACTACTGGTCCGCACGCCTCGCTGCCTTGAGTGGCCGGGGCATGCCGAGCCTGCTTAACCAAGGATTGATTCCGGACACGGCGAAGCTGCACTACAGCGGCCACCTGTCGGCACAAACCCGCTACCCGGACGGTTTGAAGGCGATCCTCGGCGAGTATTTCGGCCTGCCGGTGGAGATCGAAGAATACGTCGGCCAATGGCTGGAACTGCCCGAACGCAGCCGCGTGGGCGTGAGCGCCCACCAGCTGGGGGTGGACTTCTGCCTGGGCAGCCACGTGTGGGACCGCCAGCATAAATTCCGCATCCGCCTGGGCCCGCTCAAGTTGGACGACTACATGGGCATGCTGCCCGGCAGCCAGCCGTTCAACGAGCTGGTGGCGTGGGTGGCCGAGTACCTGGGCCATGAATTGGACTGGGACTTGAACCTGGTTCTGCAACAACCCGAAGTACCGGCGCTGCAACTCAATGGCCAGTTCCGCCTGGGCTTCAACACCTGGCTCGGCTGCCCTGCGGTTGATGCCAACGACCTAATCCTGGCCCGGCATTACGCCGATCAAGCCACCACCTCAAGGAATCCAGAGCATGGGTGAAATCAGTCGCGCCGCACTGTTCGGCAAACTCAACAGCGTGGCCTACAAGGCCATCGAAGCCGCCACCGTGTTCTGCAAGCTGCGGGGCAACCCGTACGTGGAACTGGCCCACTGGTTCCACCAGTTGCTGCAACTGCAGGACTCGGACCTGCACCGCATCATCCGCCAGTTCAACGTCGAGCCGGCGCGCCTGGCCCGAGACCTCACTGAAGCCCTGGACCGCCTGCCGCGTGGCTCGACGTCGATCACTGACTTGTCTTCCCATGTTGAAGAGGCGGTGGAACGCGGCTGGGTGTACGGCAGCCTGATGTTCGGCGAAAGCCAGGTGCGCACCGGCTACCTGGTGCTGGGCATCCTCAAGACGCCAAGCCTGCGCCATGCGCTGCTGGGGTTGTCCTCGGAGTTCGACAAGATCAAGGCCGAAGCCCTGAGCGAGCGGTTTGACGAATACGTCGGTGATTCGCCGGAAAACGCCCTGACTGCCAGCGACGGTTTCAATGCCGGCGCGGTGCCGGGCGAGGCCAGCGGCGCCATGGCACCGAGTGCGATGGGCAAGCAGGAAGC
This sequence comes from Pseudomonas sp. GV047, assembly GCF_003058245.1. Taxonomy (NCBI): domain Bacteria; kingdom Pseudomonadati; phylum Pseudomonadota; class Gammaproteobacteria; order Pseudomonadales; family Pseudomonadaceae; genus Pseudomonas; species Pseudomonas sp. GV047. The sequence goes on from NZ_QCWA01000002.1 coordinate 416,793, forward strand.
CCTCAAGCGTTTCACCGTTGACCTGACCGAACAAGCGCGCAGCGGCAAGCTCGATCCGATCGTGGGCCGTGACGAAGAGATCCGCCAACTGGTGGACATCCTCATGCGCCGCCGCCAGAACAACCCGATCCTCACCGGTGAAGCCGGTGTGGGCAAGACCGCCGTGGTCGAAGGTTTTGCCCTGCGCATCGTCGCCGGTGACGTGCCGCCCGCACTCAAGGATGTGGAACTACGCAGCCTCGACGTGGGCCTGCTGCAAGCCGGCGCGAGCATGAAAGGCGAGTTCGAACAGCGCCTGCGCCAGGTCATCGAAGACGTCCAGGCCTCGCCCAAGCCGATCATCCTGTTTATCGACGAAGCCCACACCCTGGTGGGTGCCGGTGGCGCTGCCGGTACCGGCGACGCGGCCAACCTGCTCAAGCCCGCCCTGGCCCGTGGCACCCTGCGTACCGTGGCCGCGACGACCTGGGCCGAGTACAAGAAGCACATCGAGAAAGACCCGGCCCTGACCCGCCGCTTCCAGGTGGTACAAGTGGCCGAGCCGTCGGAAGACAAGGCGCTGTTGATGATGCGCGGCGTGGCCTCGACCATGGAAAAGCACCACCAGGTGCAGATCCTCGACGAAGCCCTGGAAGCCTCGGTGAAACTGTCCCACCGCTACATCCCGGCGCGCCAGCTGCCGGACAAATCCGTGAGCCTGCTGGACACCGCCTGCGCCCGCGTCGCCATCAGCCTGCACGCGGTGCCGGCCGAAGTGGACGACAGCCGCCGCCGCATCGAAGCCCTGGAAACCGAGCTGCAAATCATCGCCCGCGAGCATGCCATCGGCATTGCCATTGGTGCGCGCCAGAGCAACAGCGAAGCCCTGTTAAGCGCCGAGCGTGAGCGCCTGGCGACCCTGGAAAGCCGCTGGGCCGAAGAGAAAGCCCTGGTGGATGAGCTGCTCGCCACTCGTGCAACCCTGCGCGAAAAGGCCGGCGTCGTGGACAGCGGCAACGATGAATTGCGTGCGCAACTGGTCGACCTGCAACAGCGCCTCACCGCGCTGCAAGGCGAAACCCCGTTGATCCTGCCGACCGTGGATTACCAGGCCGTGGCCTCGGTGGTCGCCGACTGGACCGGTATCCCGGTGGGCCGCATGGCCCGCAACGAACTGGAAACCGTGCTCAACCTCGACCAGCACCTGAAAAAACGCATTATCGGCCAGGACCACGCCCTGCAGATGATCGCCAAGCGCATCCAGACGTCCCGCGCCGGCCTCGACAACCCGAGCAAGCCGATTGGCGTGTTCATGCTGGCCGGCACCTCCGGCGTGGGCAAGACCGAAACCGCCCTGGCCCTGGCCGAAGCCATGTATGGCGGTGAGCAGAATGTAATCACCATCAACATGAGCGAGTTCCAGGAAGCCCACACGGTGTCGACCCTCAAGGGCGCGCCTCCGGGCTATATCGGCTACGGCGAAGGCGGCGTGCTGACCGAAGCGGTGCGGCGCAAGCCCTACAGCGTGGTGCTGCTGGACGAGGTGGAAAAAGCCCACCCGGACGTGCATGAGATCTTCTTCCAGGTGTTCGACAAGGGCGTGATGGAAGACGGCGAAGGCCGGGTGATCGACTTCAAGAACACCCTGATCCTGTTGACCACCAACGCCGGTACCGAGCTGATCTCCCAGGTCTGCAAGGACCCGGCGAACATCCCCGAGCCGGAAGAAATCGCCAAGGCCCTGCGCCAGCCACTGCTGGAGATCTTCCCGCCCGCCCTGCTCGGCCGCCTGGTGACGATCCCGTACTACCCGCTGAGCGACGAGATGCTCAAGGCGATCACCCGCCTGCAACTCAACCGCATCAAGAAGCGCGTGGAGACGACCCACAAGGTCGCCTTCGACTACGACGACGCGGTGGTCGACCTGATCGTCTCGCGCTGCACCGAGACCGAAAGCGGCGGGCGCATGATCGACACCATCCTCACCAACAGCCTGCTGCCGGACATGAGCCGTGAATTCCTCACGCGCATGCTCGAAGGCAAGGCATTGGCGGGTGTGCGCATCAGCAGCCGGGATAACGAGCTGCATTACGACTTCAGCGACGCCGAATAACGACTGTTGGAATGCAATGCAAATGTGGGAGGGGGCTTGCCCCCGATAGCGGTGATTCAGCCACCGAATGCATCAACTGACACACTGCTATCGGGGGCAAGCCCCCTCCCACATTTGAACTCAGTTTCTTCAGTTATTTAGTCATTTTCGAGACGCCCGATGCTATTCAACCAAGCCTCACGCCTGGCCAAGATCACCAGCCCCCTCGGGCCGGATGTGCTGCTGCTCAATGAAATGGGCGGCGGCGAAGAGCTGGGCCGCCTGTTCACCTATGAGCTGCAACTGACGTCCCTGGACGCCAACATCGACCTCAACCAGTTGCTCGGCAAGCCCATGAGCGTCGGTCTGCAACTGGCGGACGGTGGTGAGCGGCACTTCCACGGCATCGTCGCGCGCTGCAGCCAGAACATCGACCAGGGCCAGTTCGCCAGTTACCAGGTGACGCTGCGCCCGTGGTTCTGGCTGCTGACTCGCACCTCGGACTGCCGGATTTTCCAGAACCTGAGCATCCCGCAGATCATCAAGCAGGTGTTCCGCGACCTGGGGTTTTCCGACTTCGAAGACGCCCTGAGCCGGCCGTACCGCGAGTGGGAATACTGCGTGCAGTACCGCGAGACCAGCTTCGATTTCGTCAGCCGCCTGATGGAACAGGAAGGCATCTACTACTTCTTCCGCCATGAACAGGACCGCCATGTGCTGGTGCTGGCCGACGCCTATGGCGCCCACACCACGGTGCCGGGCTATGCCTCGATCCCGTACTACCCCAAGGACGAGCAACAGCGCGAACGCGACCACATGCACAACTGGCACCTGGCGCAGGAAGTCCAGCCCGGCTCGCTGGAGCTCAACGACTACGACTTCCAGCGCCCCAGCGCCAGCATCGACGTGCGCTCGGCCATGCCGCGCCCGCATACCGCCGGCGACTATCCGCTGTACGACTACCCCGGCACCTACGTGCAAAGCGCCGACGGCGAACACTACGCGCGCACCCGCATCGAAGCCCTGCAAACCCTGCATGAACAGGTCGAGTTCGCCGGCAATGCCCGTGGCCTGGGTTCCGGCCACCTGTTCAGCCTCACCGGCTTCAGCCGCCAAGACCAGAACCGCGAATACCTGATCGTCGGCTGCCGCTACTACATCGTCCAGGAAAGCCTGGAAAGCGGCGGTGGTTCGGGTTCGGCGCAGTTCGAAAGCAGCCTGACCTGCATCGACGCCCAGCAAAGCTTCCGCCCGCTGGCCACCACCCACCGCCCCATCGTCAAAGGCCCGCAGACAGCATTGGTGGTTGGCCCCAAAGGCGAGGAAATCTGGACCGACCAGTACGGCCGCGTGAAGGTGCACTTTTACTGGGACCGCCACGACCAATCCAACGAAAACAGCTCGTGCTGGATCCGCGTGTCGCAATCCTGGGCCGGCAAGAACTGGGGCTCGATGCAGATTCCACGGATCGGCCAGGAAGTGATTGTGAGCTTTCTGGAAGGTGATCCTGACCGGCCGATCATTACGGGGCGGGTGTACAACGCCGAGCAGACGGTGCCCTACGACCTGCCGGAGAACGCGACCCAGAGCGGCATGAAGAGTCGCTCCAGCAAAGGCGGCACGCCGGCCAACTTCAATGAAATCCGCATGGAGGATAAGAAGGGGTTGGAGCAGTTGTATATCCATGCCGAGCGTAATCAGGACATTGTGGTGGAGGTGGATGAAAGTCATTCCGTCGGGCACGACCGCAATAAAAGTATCGGCCATAACGAGACGGTGACCATCGGCAACAACCGCCTGCGCATCGTCAAGCAGGAAGACATCCTCTCGGTGGGCCAGAGAAAGACCGACAGCATCAGCCAGAGCTATGTCATCGAAGTGGGCGAAAACCTGCGCCTGGTCTGCGGTGAAAGCATCCTGGAGCTCAACGCCAGTGGGCAGATCAACCTGACCGGCGTGAACATCAGCTTCTATGCCAGCGGCGATGCCGAGTTCAATACCGGCGGCGTGCTGCACCTGAACAACGGCGGCGGCCCTGGCGCCACGCCCGACGGCCAGGGCCAGAAAGGCGCCATCGACGCCAATATCAAAGCCGCCTTCCCCGCGCCCAAAAGCTCCTGACGAGACCCGTTTGCCATGACGTACCGAATCAACGAATTCCAGTTCCAATTGCCCGCCAGTGAGTTGCAGGACGCGACGATCAATATCCTCAAGTTCCCGGAGTTGGGCACATCCCTGATCGTCAGCCGCAGCCTGTTGGCCGACGGCGAAACCCTGCACAGCAACTTCAACGACCAACTCCAGCGCCTGGAAAAACAAGTACAGGATTTGCGCTATCAAGCGGGTGTGGACGTGCGTTTGGGCGCCGCGCAGGAGGTGGAAGGCATCGAGCTGCGCAGCCAGTTCAACAAGGGCAATGACAAGGTATTCCAGTATCAGTTGGCGCTGGTGATACCGGGCACGCGCAAGATGCTCGCGTTGAGTTATGTGAAGGCGGACACGCTGGGGGATGCAGAGGCGGCGCACTGGGCCTTGATCAAAAACTCGCTGTCGTTCGACGCTATTTCCTGATGAGCTGCCCGCATGTCTGACGCGTTATGGGCGGCCCGGATGGGCGATGCGCTCTCCCACACTTCGATGATGGCCGACATCCTCGGCGGTGTGCTGGAGGTGGCGGCCAACATCGCAATCACGGCGGTGGCGACTGCGGCGGTGGTTGCCGCCACCGGGATTACCGTGGCCACCGGCGGGCTCGGCTGTTTCCTGCTGGGCGCCGTGGTGGGCACGATTGTCGGCCTGGCCATGAGCAAGACCGGGGCGGACAAAGGCTTATCGAATTTATGCGAGAGCTTCAGCAACGCCCTGTTTCCACCCACGGTGCAGGCGAACATTCTCACAGGCTCCACCAATACCCTCACCAACAGTATTCCGGCCGCTCGCGCTGCCGGGGCGATCAGTTCTCACGTCGCACCCGCCGGCACTGAACTGGAAGAACCCGCGCCCGAGCCGGAAGCCAGCTACCTGGACATGGCCGAGAGTTTCTTCTCGCAGATGTGGCGCCCCACGGTTGCCACACCTGCGCCCGGCGCCGAACCCAAGCCGCTGGATTTGGTCACGTGCATGAAGCACCCGCCGATGCCGCCGCAGTTTCTGGCCGAGGGTTCGGAAAAAGTCACCATCAATGGCCAGCCGGCAGTGCGCAGCGGTGACCGCAGCACCTGCGATGCAACGGTGGTGTCGTCGGGGCTGATTTCCTCCAACGTGACCATTGGCGGCGGTTCGGTGGTGGTGCGCGAGATCCGCAGCGGCAAGACGCCGGGCGTCGGGCTGGCGGTGACGGCGTTGTTGATGCTCAAGGGCGGCAAGGGCAAGTTCTTCAGCAAGCTGCCGTGCATGTTGATCGGCGGCGCGACCTCGATGGCCGTGAGCAGCGCGATGGGGGCGATGGCCAATGCGGCCATGGGCTCGTCGAACCCGGTGCATGCGGCCACCGGCGCCAAGGTGCTGGGCGGCGATGATGAGCTGGATTTTGTCCTGCCCGGCATCCTGCCGATTGATTGGCAACGCTTCTACAACAGCCGCGACGAACGCTCGGGCAGCCTGTTCGGCGCAGGCTGGAGCGTGCCGTATGAAGTGTGCGTCGACATCCAGCCTCACCCCGACGGCGGCGAAACGCTGGTCTACACCGATGAACAGGGCCGGCCTATCGACATGGGCAGCATTCCCCTGGGCGGCGCGGTGTTCAGCGCCGGTGAAGGGCTGGCCGTGCGCCGACACCTCAACGGGCAATTGCTGATCGAAAGCGATGACGGGCTGTATCGCTTATTTGAGCCTTCCGCCAACCCGGCGTTGCTGCGCCTCAGCCAGCTCGGCGACCGCAACGACAACCGCATCCATGTTGATTACGACGAAGCCGGGCGGCTGATCCGGCTGCGCGATACGTTCGACCTGGTGCAAGTGGAGTTGATCCGCGATCAAGGCCACGTGGCGCGGCTCGAACGCCTTTACCCCGATCAGCGCCGCGAAGTACTGGTCAGCTATGACTATGACACCGCTGGCAACCTGGCGCTGGTGCGCGACGCCACCGGCCAGGTGCAGCGGCGCTTCAGCTACGACAGTGGTCGGCGAATGGTGGAGCATCAGTTGCCCACCGGATTGCGTTGCTTCTACGAATGGGCGTTGGTTGACTGCTTGGAGTGGCGGGTTGTCCGGCACTGGACCGATGAGGGCGACGCGTACCAGTTCGACTATGACTTGAAGGCCGGGCTCACTCGTATCACCGACGGTTTGCAGCGCGTCAGTACGCGGCATTGGAACACGCAGCACGAGATCATTCGACACAGCGATAATCTCGGGCAGACCTGGCTATTCGAATGGAACGACGAACGCCAACTGCTCAGCGCCACCGATCCGTTGGGTGGGCGCTATGAATACAGCTACGACGAAGCCGGCAACCTGATCGGCGAGAGCGACCCGTTGGGCCGCAGCGATTCGATTCTGTGGCTCGAACATTGGGCGCTGCCGCTGATGGAAACGGACGCCGCCGACAACAGTTGGCAGTATCGCTATGACCCGCGTGGTAACTGCATCGCCGAAACCGATCCGCTGGGCTACGTCACCCAATATCGCTACGACGCCCATGGACAGCCAGTAGAAATAATCGATACCACCGGCAAAAGCAAAAAGCTGCGCTGGAATCCATTCGGGCAATTGGTTGAGCATATCGACTGTTCGGGTTATCCGACGCGTTTCAGTTATGACGAGCGTGGGTATTTGCAGGTCATTACTGATGCGCTGGGTGAGCGCACGCTATTCATCCATGACGCCCAGGGTCGCTTGCTCAGCAGCCAACTGCCGGACGGGCGTACCGAGCACTACCAACGAGACGTCAGCGGCCAACTGCTGGGTTATACCGACCCGGCCGGGGACACCACTCTCTACCAGTACAACCGTCGTGGCCAGGTCAGCCAGCGCACCGACGCCCATGGTCGACAAGTGCAATTCGGTTATGACAGCTATGGGCGCCTGCAAGCGCTGATCAACGAGAACGGCGAACGTTATCGGTTTGCCTGGGACGCCGCAAACCGACTGGCCGAGCAACAGGACCTTGACGGCAGCGCCAAGCGCTACGACTACGACCCGCTGGATAATATCACCACGGTGACTGTAGTCCCTGCACCTTACGGGAATGGCTTGGCGGTGGTTCCCGAAACGCCACCCGCCCGCATCGCTCACCGGCTGGCGCGCGATGCGGTCGGCCGATTGGTTGCAAAAACCACCGACGATGGCCGCACCGACTACAGCTACGATGCTGTGGACCAGCTTACGGCAGTGACTTTCACCGACGTGCAAGGCAATACCCAAGCCCTGGGCTTCGCCTACGACGCCCTCGGTCAATTGCTGGCCGAACAGAGCTCAGCAGGCAACCTGCAACACCACTACGACGAGCTCGGCAACCTAATCCAGACCCAACTGCCTGACGGCCGCTGGCTCAATCGCCTGTACTACGGCAGCGGCCACCTGCACCAGATCAACCTCGACGGCCAGGTGATCAGCGACTTCGAGCGCGACCGCCTGCACCGCGAGGTCCTGCGTACCCAAGGCCAGCTCAGCACCCGCAGCGAATACGACCGCAGCGGCCGACTGCGCTCACGCCAACGCCGCCTGGTGAGTCAGCCTTCGTTAATGCCGGCAGCAGCGCGAAAACAGTTCGAGTACGACCCCGCTGACAACCTGATCGGCAAACTCGACCAGCAACCCGCCGCGCAACACCGCCAACTGCTGCACTACGACGCCACCGGCCGCATCATCGCCAGCCAGGACAGCCTGCACGGCCAGCGCGAAACCTTCGCGTATGACGCCGCCGCCAACCTTCTGGACGGCCCGCAGGCCGGTGCCGGGTTGGTGGTGCACAACAAGCTGCTGACGTATCAAGACAAGCGTTATCGCTATGACGCCTTTGGGCGAATGGTCGAAAAGCGCAGCGCCAAACGCGGTGTACAGCGATTTGCGTATGACGCCGAGAGTCGGTTGATCGAAGTACGCAATGAAAACGGCAGCGTGGTCAGGATGACCTATGACCCGCTGGGCCGGCGCATTGAGAAGACTGAGCATGGCAAGGATGGGTATCCGCTGGGGGAAACCCGATTTACCTGGGATGGTTTGCGGTTGTTGCAGGAGCATAAGCACAGCCAGACCAGTCTTTATGTCTACGAAGATGACGGCTACGAACCCTTGGCGCGGGTCGATGGCGCTGGGCCGTTACAGAAAATTCGTTACTACCACAACGACCTCAATGGCCTGCCGGAACAGCTGACAGACGCGGATGGGCATAGCGTCTGGCAGGCAACGTATCGGGTGTGGGGCAACACCCTGGAAGAGGTGCGCGAGCCTTATTACATTGAAGAGCAGAACCTGCGGTTCCAGGGGCAGTACCTGGATCGGGAGACAGGGCTGCATTTCAATACGTTCAGGTTTTATGATCCAGATGTGGGCCGGTTTACGACGCCGGACCCGATTGGATTGGACGGCGAGCTCAACCTCTACCAATACGCACCCAACCCCATTGCATGGTTAGATCCTTGGGGGTGGAAGACCTGTGGCGCTGCAAACGGAAACTCCAGACAAAATAACAAGCCAAACCACGTTTATGTCATCCGTAACAAAACGACTGGCCAGGTACATAAATACGGCATTAGCGGCGGGAAAATTTCTAAGAACGGCAAGTCTTACCGCGCTGAATCTCAGGTGCGCAAACTCAACAAACCACCCGGCTCTGATAAATACGAGTCAGCTATCATCAGGAAAAATGTAACGAGAACCAAGGCATTGAAGGTTGAGCAAGGTAGAGTAAATGGCTACTCGGTAGCCGCTCAAAGAGCCGGCCAAACACCTACGTTCCCAAAAGTTGGTATCAATCCAGTGGGTAACTCACTACCCAACGCGACGAGATAGAGATTCTGATGAGCAAATATTTATCAACACTTGAGATTGCCTCTCCTTCCGAGCGTCTGCAGCCCCACAGCATCCGCGAGGCAGCCGTACTCTATATTTATCTCCTTGCAACTAAGTGCAAGATACCCACTGGCGGAGTTGCCAAAATAATTCTTCAGCCAACGTCTGTTGAGGCGGAGCAGACACTCGCGAATGTTTGCACCTATTCCCACCCATTCAAACACCTGAATGAGTTACCTGCGAATGCTTCAGAGAGCGCAATTCGCCAGTCGTTAATCGAAGATATTCATGAAGCGCTTTTATCATTGGCGGTGCTTAAGGGCTGGGATACCGATCCGATACATAAGTTGCACGCCGAGATCATCAAGCGTGAGTATCAATTTTCAGGCACTGCAGGGCGGCCCCAAAAAAACCCATCCAATACACTGTCCGCGACTGCTGCCTGGCGCACGGATCGGTACATTAATATCGGTGTTTTGGTACAGGGCGCCAAAGACACACCTGAGAGATTTTTTACCGCTGCGCGAATCGGTATTGCTTTGGGCCTTTTTGAGTCACTGATAGGGGCTGTTGAGTGGGTAGATGATCAAACGGTCAGGCTCTTCCAAGCAAACAAGCGCGACTATTGGGACATTGATGTAATCACCCAAACCGTGGAATTTCACTTCCCACGAGCCGACTCCGGCGACGCTCATGGCCAATTTGACTTGGCGAAAATGTACATCGATGGATGGATAGTAGATCAGGACATTGAACAAGCCAGGAAGTGGCTGGAGCGCTCAGCCGAACAAGGTTTTCCACGCGCGATTAAGCTCTTGCAGCGCATGAATGACGGCACTGAAAATCTTGCCGACCCCGTGATGAACAGCAAAAAATGACCCTGTGGCGATAAATTTTCCCCACAGGAAAAGAACATGAGTGTCCTCGACAAAGCATTTAAAGAACTGCGTAACTATAAAGGACTATAAAAGACACCCTGATGAAACCGCCCAGCGCTGCATCGTCGTGCCGTTTCATGTCACAGACCCCAAGCAGGTGGAAGTAGCCTCGGCGTCCGAAAAATTCAACGTTACGCTGGATCTGGAGAAGCGCGACTATGCGTTGTACTTCGAGGTCTGCGAAGGCGACGAGATTTTCTACAAGATCACCTTGGTCCCAACTGACACCAAAGTCGCTGCCAAGTACCTGCTGGACGATCCGTGGGGTGGCGAGAAAGACCAGGAACTCGTCGAAGGCATTCGTTAAAGCACTTAATAAGCGGCCACAAAAAAAGGGCACCCGACCCAGTCGGCGTGCCCATTTTCCTACCACCCCGCCCCCTGTCGAGACGGCACTGCTTACGCGTTAACGGTGTCTTTAAGCGACTTGCCCGGCTTGAACGCAACGGTGTTGCTCGCCTTGATCTTCACAGGCTCACCGGTTTGCGGGTTTTTGCCGGTGCGGGCGCCACGGTGGCGTTGCAGGAAGGTGCCGAAGCCCACCAGGGTGACGCTGTCCTTGCGGTGCAGGGCGCCGGTGATTTCTTCGAGAACGGCGTTGAGGACGCGGTTGGCCTGTTCTTTGGTGAGATCCGCTTTTTCAGCGATGGCGGCTGCGAGTTCTGGTTTACGCATATGTGAAGCCTCTTTGACGGTTTTTTGTTGTTATGTCCGTGCTGCTCGTCTGTGGAGCAGCGCCCAAAGCGCCGCAGGCTCTACTCTGCGGCAGACGGGAGTGAGGATGGCATGCCCTCGCACGCTCCGCCAGTCTCGCGGCGACCTTTCTCGGGGGAAAAACGTGCTTATTCCGACAGAACGACCGGTATTTACGCCAGCAACGGCGGAAGTTCTTTGTTGAGGGCGAGTTTTTCCATCACGGCGCTGCCGGTCAGCGCGTAACCCAGCAGGCGGCCGCTGGCGTCGCGGCACAGGGCCTTGATGTCGGCACCCTGGCCTTCGACGCTCCACACCCCTTCGGTGCCCCGTGGCGGTGGCGAAACCACCAGCGGGCAGACCGGGGTTTTCACGGTGACCGGCATCGGGCCATAGCTGACAGCTGTGGCGTTGCCGGCCAGGGTCTGGGCCAGGGCACGGGCGCAGCTCATCAGCGGCATGACGTACAGCAGGTTGAGGCCATCGACCTCGGCACAGTCGCCCAGGGCGTAGATATTGGCGTGGGAGGTCTTGAGGTGGCGGTCCACCATGATCCCACGATTGGTCTGCAGACCGGCGGCGGCGGCCAGGTCGACACGCGGGCGCAGGCCGATGGCCGAGACCACCAGGTCGCAGTGCACCACTTCACCGTCCGACAGATGCGCTTCCAGGCCGTCAGCGCTGCGTTGCAGGCGGTTGAGCACCGGGCCCAGGTGGAAACGCGCCCCCAGCCCTTCCAGGCCGGCCTGTACCGCTGCGGCCGCCGCCGGGTGCAGCAGGGTCGGCATCACTTGCTCGCACGGCGCCACCAGGTCGATTTCATAACCGCCGAGGATCAGGTCGTTGGCAAATTCACAGCCGATCAGGCCGGCGCCGAGCAGCAGCACGCGGCGCTTGCCGGCCGCGGCGGCGCGAAAGCGGGCGTAATCTTCGAGGTCGTTGATCGGGAAAACCAGCTCAGCCGCATCACCTTCGACGGGGACACGCACGGTTTCTGCGCCCCAGGCCAGGACCAGATCACGATAGGCCACCGCTTCTTCACCGATCCACAGGCGCTTGTGGCCGGGGTCGATGCCGCTGACACGGGTGTGAGTGCGCACTTCGGCCTTGAGTTGCTCGGCCATGGCGCCGGGTTCCGCCATGCTCAGGCCATCGGCTTCCTTGTTCTTGCCAAAGCCGGTGGAGAGCATGGGCTTGGAGTAGGAGCGCCCGTCATCCGCGGTGATCAGCAGCAATGGGGTCTCGCTGTCGAGCTTGCGAAACTCCCGGGCCACGTTGTAACCGGCCAATCCTGTGCCGATGATCACGACAGGTGTGTTCATTCCGTTCTCCTTGTAGTACGTCTCTGAAACTGAAAATTAGCCGATTTCGATCATTTCGAAATCCATTTTGCCGACGCCGCAGTCCGGGCACAGCCAGTCTTCCGGTACGTCCTGCCACAGGGTACCCGGAGCGATACCATCATCCGGCCAGCCGTCTTTTTCGTCATAGATCAGGCCGCAGACTACACATTGCCACTTCTTCATTTACTTGCTTCCTCAGGGTCCAGGCAGGTTGGCCGGCGGTCGATGGATCCAGCGTTGCCGCGCGGCTCAGGGCGTTTTGTACTGATCGGGGCCGACAGATGCAAGCTTGATCGACGCAAGGCGCCGGGACGGCCCGGCAAAAGATCAGGACGCCATGGTAAGCTCGCCGCCTCTTTTGCCGCCAATACTGACGCACCGTGCCGCACTCAATCGCCCTTCCCGATGCTTGCCAATGGTTGACCCAGAGCCTCCTGAGCCCTGCGCCCGCGCCCTTGACCCTGAACTGGCTGTTCGACGAAGGCTCGCTGACCCGCCGGCTGACGTGGCTGTCCCACGATGGCTTCAGCGTGACGCCGCTGTTCGAAGGCTGGCAGCCGCTGCGCGATGATGAATGCGCGGCGCTGCACATGCCACCGGCCAGTATCGGTTGGGTGCGCGAGGTGTATCTGCGCGGGCATGGCCAACCCTGGGTGTTCGCCCGCAGTGTGGCGGCGCGCAGTGCGTTGCAGGACGACGGCTTGCAGATGGACGAATTGGGCAGCCGCTCCCTCGGCGAATTGCTGTTTTGCGACCGCGCGTTCACCCGCCAGGCCATCGAGGTGTGCCATTACCCCCGCCAATGGTTGCCCACCACGGACCAGGCCGACGGGCTGTGGGCGCGCCGCTCACGCTTCGATCGCGGGCCGCTGAGCGTGCTGGTGGCGGAAGTCTTCCTGCCGGTTTTCTGGCACGCGCTGCATGACCATCCGGAGAACTGCTGATGTATCAACGTCTGCTCAAATCCTTGAACCGCCTGCACCCCAGGGCCTGGGATTTCATTCAGTTGACCCGCATGGACAAGCCTATCGGCATCTACCTGCTGCTGTGGCCGACGCTGTGGGCGCTGTGGATCGCCGGCAAGGGCTCGCCGTCCCTGGCCAACATCGTGATTTTTGTGCTGGGCGTGACGCTGACTCGCGCTGCCGGTTGTGTCATCAATGACTGGGCGGACCGCAAGGTCGATGGCCACGTGAAACGCACCGCGCAACGCCCGCTGGCCAGCGGCAGGATCAGTTCGAAAGAGGCCTTGGTGTTCTTTGCGGTACTGATGCTGATCAGCTTCCTGCTGGTGCTGCTGACCAACGCCACCACCATCTGGTTATCGCTGGGCGGCCTGGCACTGGCGGTCAGCTACCCGTTCATGAAGCGCTACACCTATTACCCCCAGGTGGTGTTGGGCGCGGCGTTTTCCTGGGGCATGCCGATGGCGTTCACCGCCGAAACCGGCCACCTGCCCGCTACCGCCTGGCTGCTCTATATAGCCAACCTGTTGTGGACAGTGGCCTACGACACCTATTACGCGATGACCGACCGCGACGACGACTTGAAGATCGGTGTCAAGTCCACCGCCATTCTGTTCGGCGATGCCGACCGTGTGATCATCCTGACCCTGCAAGGCCTGGCGCTGCTGTGCCTGTTGCTGGCCGGCGCACGGTTTGAGCTGGGGGGGTGGTTCCACCTGGGGCTGCTGGCGGCGGCAGGCTGCTTTGCCTGGGAGTTCTGGTACACCCGCGACCGGGACCGGATGAAATGCTTCAAGGCGTTTTTGCACAACCACTGGGCCGGGTTGGCGATTTTTGTCGGGATTGTGGCGGATTACGCGTTTCGCTGAGGTTTTTGCAGTGCCTGGTCGGGCCTCATCGGGGGCAAGCCCCCTCCCACCTTTTGAGGTGTGAACACATTCAAATGTGGGAGGGGGCTTGCCCCCGATGGTTTCAGCAGCGCCGCGAAATCAGGGCTTGATCACATGCCATGCCCCACCCTTGCCATCACCGCTCTTGTCGCCGGCCTTGTGGTCATCCTTGTAGGTGTAGACAGGTTTGCCTTTGTAAGCCCATTGACTGGTCTGGTCATCACGGGTGATCACGGTCCAATCGCCCATTGATTTGTCGGTAGACTCTGCTTTCAGCGGCGGCCAGTTGGTCGCGCACTGGTCCTTGCACACTGACTTGCCATCGGCGTCCTTGTCGAAGGTGTAAAGGGTCTTCCCACTGTGATCCACTAACAGACCGTTCTGGGTCATCGCCGGCTCCGCCGCGAATGCCAGTGTCGGCAGCGTCAACGCCGCCGTGACCAGCAGGGCCTTCCAGGAAAAAGTACTGTGAGTCATCGGAACCTTCCTTTTGTGGTTGTCAGGATTCGGACCCAAAGCGTAGTCCAGAGTGCCCCGAATTGCCCGAGCGACTAAATTACTGTCACACGACTGCAATAATTCCGTTATCTAATGCGGCGCAAGACAGTTAAATGACAAGAGGATTTTAGGCATGGTTGGCAGGAGCATTCTGATTGTTGACGACGAAGCGCCCATCCGCGAGATGATCGCCGTTGCGTTGGAAATGGCCGGCTATGACTGCCTGGAGGCGGAGAACTCCCAGCAGGCCCATGCCATTATCGTCGACCGCAAGCCGGACCTGATCCTGCTGGACTGGATGCTGCCCGGCACCTCCGGCATCGAACTGGCCCGCCGCCTCAAGCGCGATGAGCTGACCGGGGATATCCCGATCATCATGCTCACTGCCAAGGGCGAAGAGGACAACAAGATCCAGGGCCTGGAAGTCGGCGCCGATGACTACATCACCAAGCCGTTTTCCCCACGGGAACTGGTAGCGCGTCTGAAAGCCGTGCTGCGCCGTGCCGGCCCGACCGATGGCGAAGCGCCTATCGAAGTCGGTGGCCTGCTGCTGGACCCGATCAGCCACCGCGTGACCATCGACGGCAAGCCGGCCGAGATGGGCCCGACTGAATACCGCCTGCTGCAGTTCTTCATGACCCACCAGGAGCGTGCCTATACCCGTGGCCAGTTGCTGGACCAGGTGTGGGGCGGCAACGTGTATGTCGAGGAACGCACCGTCGACGTGCATATCCGTCGCCTGCGCAAAGCCTTGGGCGATGCCTACGAGAATCTGGTACAAACCGTGCGCGGCACCGGCTACCGGTTCTCCACCAAGGGCTGAGCCAGTCACTTTCCTTCCTTAACAGCTGACAAGGACGCATGTTTAAGTGAACCAGAACTGGCATGGCACCCTGATCCGCCACATGCTCCTGTTGATCACCGCCTGCCTGTTGGTGGGCCTGGTCAGCGGCTATTACGGCTGGAGCCTGGCCATCGGTATCGGCCTGTACCTGGGCTGGACCCTCAAGCAATTGCTGCGCCTGCATGAATGGCTGCGCCAGCACAAACCCGACGAAGCACCGCCCGATGGCTACGGCCTGTGGGGTGAGGTGTTCGACAGCATCTACCACCTGCAACGCCGCGACCAACGGGTACGCGGGCGCCTGCAAGCCGTGATCGACCGGGTGCAAGAGTCCACCGCTGCGCTCAAGGACGCGGTGATCATGCTCGACAGCGACGGCAACCTGGAATGGTGGAACCGCGCCGCCGAGACCCTGCTGGGCCTCAAGACGCCCCAGGACAGCGGCCAGCCGGTAACCAACCTGGTGCGTCACCCGCGCTTCAAGGAATACTTCGAGCAGGACAACTACGAAGAAGCCCTGGAAATCCCCTCGCCCACCAACGACCGCGTGCGCATCCAGCTGTACCTGACCCGCTACGGCAACAACGAACACCTGATGCTGGTGCGCGACGTAACCCGCATCCATCAGCTGGAGCAGATGCGCAAAGACTTCGTTGCCAACGTCTCCCACGAACTGCGCACGCCGTTGACGGTGATCTGCGGCTACCTGGAGACGCTGCTGGACAACGTCGAGGAGATCAACCCGCGCTGGAGCCGTGCCCTGCAGCAAATGCAGCAGCAGGGTTCACGCATGCAGACCCTGCTCAACGACTTGCTGTTGCTGGCCAAGCTCGAGGCCACGGATTATCCGTCGGACAACCAACCGGTGGCCGTCCAGAGCCTGTTGCAGACCATCAAGAATGACGCCAAGGCCCTGTCGGGCGAGCGTGGGCAGCAGATCAGCCTGGATGCCGACCCGCAGGTGTTGCTCAAAGGCAGCGAGGGCGAATTGCGCAGCGCGTTCTCCAACCTGGTGTTCAACGCGGTGAAGTACACCCAGGACAAGGGCACTATCCGCATTCGCTGGTGGGCCGACGAGCAAGGCGCACACCTGAGCGTGCAGGACTCCGGCATCGGCATCGACGCCAAGCATCTGCCGCGCCTGACCGAGCGTTTCTACCGCGTCGATTCCAGCCGCAACTCCAACACCGGCGGCACCGGGCTGGGCCTGGCCATCGTCAAGCATGTGCTGCTGCGCCACCGCGCGCGCCTGGAAATCAGCAGTGTGCTGGGGCATGGCAGTACGTTCACCTGCCACTTTCCGCCAGGGCAGATGACCCGTTCGCGGCTCGTCGGAAATGACGAATAACTCAAACACAGCACAAAACCAAATGTGGGAGGGGGCTTGCTCCCGATGGCGGTGCATCAGTATCAGATATGCTGACTGACACACTGCTATCGGGAGCAAGCCCCCTCCCACAATTGGAATTGTGCTGTTTCGAATAAGGCATTCCACACCCCACCCGGCGGCACCCACTAGGCAAGCGCCCCGTCAGCCGCTACATTGGCCGACTTGCGCCTGCCTTTCAGGCCCTTCTGTCACCCCTTATTGAACACACGGAACCTGCAAAACCCAATCATGGACCCTTCCCCTGGTATCACCCTCGCCACACTCTTCGCCGATTTCGGCATGATTCTTTTTGCTCTGATCCTGGTACTGCTCAACGGTTTTTTCGTTGCGGCGGAATTTGCCATGGTCAAGCTGCGCTCGACCCGGGTCGAGGCCATCGCCCACACCAACGGCTGGCGCGGGCAGATCCTGCGTACCGTGCACAGCCAGCTCGACGCCTACCTGTCGGCCTGCCAGCTGGGTATCACCCTGGCCTCCCTGGGCCTGGGCTGGGTCGGTGAGCCGGCGTTCGCGCACATCCTCGAACCGCTGCTGGGCGCCCTAGGTGTCGAATCGCCGGAAGTGATCAAGGGCGTGTCGTTCTTTGCCGCGTTCTTCGTGATTTCCTACCTGCACATCGTGGTCGGTGAACTGGCGCCCAAGTCCTGGGCCATTCGCAAGCCCGAGTTGCTGTCGCTGTGGACGGCGGTGCCGCTGTACCTGTTCTACTGGGCCATGTACCCGGCGATCTACCTGCTCAACGCCAGCGCCAACGCGATCCTGCGCATCGCCGGCCAAGGCGAACCCGGCCCGCACCACGAACACCATTACAGCCGCGAAGAGCTCAAGTTGATCCTGCACTCCAGCCGTGGCCAGGACCCGAGCGACCAAGGCATGCGTGTACTGGCCTCGGCCGTGGAAATGGGCGAGCTGGAAGTGGTGGACTGGGCCAACTCCCGTGAAGACCTGGTGACCCTGGACTTCAACGCCCCGCTCAAGGAAATCCTCGCGCTGTTCCGTCGCCATAAATTCAGCCGCTATCCGGTGTATGACGCGGTGCGCAACGAGTTTGTCGGGCTTTTGCACATCAAGGACCTGCTGCTGGAACTGGCGGCCCTGGACCACATCCCCGAATCGTTCAACCTGGCCGAGCTGACCCGCCCGCTGGAACGTGTGTCGCGGCACATGCCGTTGTCGCAGTTGCTGGAGCAGTTCCGCAAAGGCGGCGCGCACTTTGCCCTGGTGGAAGAAGCCGACGGCAAGATCATCGGCTACCTGACCATGGAAGACGTGCTGGAAGTGCTGGTGGGCGATATCCAGGACGAACACCGCAAGGCCGAGCGCGGCATCCTCGCCTACCAGCCTGGCAAACTGCTGGTACGGGGCGATACGCCGCTGTTCAAGGTGGAACGCCTGCTGGGCGTCGACCTGGACCACATCGAGGCCGAAACCCTCGCAGGGCTGATCTACGACACCCTCAAACGGGTGCCGGAAGAGGAAGAAGTGCTGGAGGTTGAAGGCTTGCGGATCATCATCAAGAAGATGAAAGGGCCGAAGATCGTGCTGGCCAAGGTCCTGCTGCTGGATTGACCCTCAATTGCCCAATGCAAAATTGGGCAATGTCCCGACCGGCTGGTTGAATTCGTAAGGAATCGACACCAGCCCGGCCGCGGTACTCTGTTGCACCACAAAGTGCAGGTGCGGCCCGCTGCTGTTGCCGGTATTGCCCGACAACCCCAGCGCGCTGCCCACCGCCACACGCTGCCCCGGCCTGACACTCACCGAGCCTTGCTTGAGGTGCAGGTACACACCCTGGGTGCCGTCATCGTGCTGCACGCGCACGAAATTGCCTGACGCATCGTTGCCGCGTCCGATCTGGCTATTCTCGATTTTCACCACCACACCGCTGCGTGCCGCGATGATCGGCGTGCCTTCGGGCATGGCGATGTCCATGGCGTAGCGGCTTTTGGCGTCGGTGTGGCTGAAGCTGCCGTTGGGGCCTTGGGTCAAGCGGAACGGGCCGCCACGCCAGGGCAAGGGGTAGCGGTAGGCTTGTCGCGGGTAAACGGGTTTTGGCCTGTAGAGTACCGGCGGCTGTACGCGCTCGACCCTACGTTCCTGGATCACGAACGCCTGGGCGCCGGGGGTTTGCCGATCGCTGAAAAACACCATGCCGTTGGCATCGGTGGATTTGTACAGGGTCATGGCCTGGGTCGAATTGGCGACCAAGGCCAATATGCAGGACAGCAAAAGGCGAAGGAGCATGGCGCGAACCTGCCGGAGTGAATGAACAGCAAGCTAGCAAGGGATCATGACAATCCCGGGGCACGCCCCTTCGGACTGAAGGTCAGGCCCCCGGCACAAAATGCTTCTGCGCCGTACCGCGCGCAATCAGGCGAGAGATGTAGTCAAGCTTCTGCGCATCCTGGTCGATAAAGCGGAAGGTCAGTTGCAGCCAGTCACTGTCCGGCTTGGGTTCGAAGGCGACGATGGCGTGCAGGTAGCCGTTCAGACGCGCCACCTCGGCGTTGTCGCCCTGTTCCAGGTCGAGCACGGCACTTTCCAGTACCTGAGGCAGGACTTCACCGCGACGCACCACCAGCAGCGCTTCCTTGATGCTCAGTGCCTTGATCACGCATTGCTGGGTGCCGCTGGACAGGCGCAACTGGCCCTGGCCACGGCCGCCAGTGGGTGCAGCGCCTGGCGCTTGGACCGGCGGGGCGTTGTTAAGCAGGCCTTTGCTTGGCGCAGAGGCAGCCGCCGCAACGGGGGCTGCACGTACGGCTTCGGGCTTGCCACCGGTCAGGGCGCTCAGGGAATCATTGCCGAAGGCCGAGTTCATCTTGGTCGGCGCGCTGGCGACCAGGGCGTCGAGGCGACCGACCTTGTGCAGGGCTTGCTTGACCTTGTTCAGCAGTTGCTCGTTGGTGAACGGTTTGCTGACGTAACCGGAAACCCCGGCCTGGATCGCCTGGACCACGTTCTCTTTGTCGCCACGGCTGGTCACCATCACAAACGGCATGGCCTTGAGGTGCGGTTGCTCGCGGCACCAGGTCAACAACTCCAGGCCGGACATCTCCGGCATTTCCCAGTCGCACAGCACCAGGTCGAAGCTCTCGCGCATCAGGATGGTCTGGGCCTTCTTGCCGTTTACCGCATCTTCAAGCTTGATCCCGGGGAAGTAGTTGCGCAGGCACTTCTTCACCAGGTCGCGGATAAACGAGGCGTCATCCACCACCAATACACTGACTTTACTCATCGACCCTTCATCCTATAAAAACTTCGGCACGCAAAACGCCTGACTAATGGCATTTTGCCAAAACTCTGTAGTCACGTTCGGACTTTCTTTTACCCGATTCGCAAAAAATTCAGGCGCCACAAACGAAAACGCCCGACCAGAGGCCGGGCGTTAATTTCTCGGGCAACCTTACTTATCGTCAGGTTCGCCCGGAACATTAGGGATTTGATCGGCGGAACCCTCAACTTCGGCCTTCATGCGCTTGAGGCCCATGTGCCGTACGTCGGTACCGCGCACCAGGTAGATCACCAGTTCCGAGATATTGCGCGCGTGATCACCGATCCGCTCCAGGGAGCGCAACACCCAGATGATGCTCAAGACCCGCGAGATAGAGCGCGGGTCTTCCATCATGTAGGTGGCCAGCTCACGCAGGGCGGTCTTGTATTCACGGTCGATGACCTTGTCGTACTGCGCTACCGACAATGCCAGCTCGGCGTCAAAGCGCGCAAAGGCATCCAGGGCATCCCGCACCATGTTGCGCACCTGGTCGCCGATATGACGCACTTCGACATAACCGCGCGGCGCTTCACCCTCTTCGCACAGCTGGATGGCGCGGCGGGCGATCTTGGTGGCTTCGTCGCCGATCCGCTCGAGGTCGATCACCGACTTGGAAATGCTGATGATCAGGCGCAGGTCGGAGGCTGCCGGCTGGCGACGGGCGAGGATGCGCAGGCATTCTTCGTCGATGTTGCGTTCCATCTGGTTGATCTGGTCGTCGATCTCGCGCACTTGCTGGGCCAGGCCCGAGTCGGCCTCGATCAGCGCGGTCACGGCATCGTTGACTTGCTTCTCCACCAGCCCGCCCATCGCCAGGAGGTGGCTGCGCACTTCCTCGAGCTCGGCGTTGAACTGCGCGGAGATATGGTGGGTAAGGCCTTCTTTGCTAATCATGTTGGCGTCCTTGGAGCGTCCGGTAAGGTGCGGAGAACCGCAGCGTCAGTGCAATCAGAACCACAGCTTCCTAGCCGTAGCGACCGGTGATGTAGTCTTCGGTCTGCTTCTTCGCCGGATTGGTGAACAGGGTGTCGGTATCGCCGAACTCCACCAGCTTGCCCATGTACATGAACGCGGTGTAGTCGGAAACCCGCGCCGCCTGTTGCATGTTGTGGGTCACGATAACGATGGTGAACTTGGACTTGAGCTCGTAGATCAGTTCTTCGACTTTCAGCGTCGAGATCGGGTCGAGTGCCGAGCACGGTTCGTCGAGCAGCAGCACTTCCGGCTCCACGGCGATGGTGCGCGCGATCACCAGACGCTGCTGCTGGCCGCCGGACAGGCCGAGTGCCGACTCATGCAGGCGGTCCTTGACCTCGTCCCACAGCGCCGCGCCTTTAAGGGCCCACTCAACCGCTTCGTCGAGGATGCGTTTCTTGTTGATGCCCTGGATGCGCAGGCCGTAGACCACGTTTTCGTAGATGGTCTTGGGGAACGGGTTAGGCTTCTGGAACACCATGCCCACACGGCGACGCAGTTCGGCCACGTCTTCGCCCTTGCGGTAGATGTTGGTGCCGTAGAGGTTGATGGCCCCGTCCACGCGGCAACCGTCCACCAGGTCGTTCATGCGGTTGAAGGTACGCAGCAGCGTGGACTTGC
Organism: Pseudomonas sp. GV047; assembly: GCF_003058245.1. Lineage (NCBI taxonomy): Bacteria > Pseudomonadati > Pseudomonadota > Gammaproteobacteria > Pseudomonadales > Pseudomonadaceae > Pseudomonas > Pseudomonas sp. GV047. The sequence goes on from NZ_QCWA01000002.1 coordinate 438,249, forward strand.
CGCAGCCCGACGGGCCGATAAAGGCGGTCACGCGCTGCTTGGGGATGTTCATGCTGACGTCGAACAGCGCCTGCTTGTCACCGTAATACAGGCTCAGGCCCGGTACTTCGATGGCCACGGTTTCCTGGGCCAGGCTCAGGCTCTGTTTGTCGCGACCCAGGGCAGACATGTTGATGCCGTGGGAATGGGTGTCGTGTTGCATGGGATGCTCCCTGTGCTGTTGTGTGGGAGGGGGCTTGCCCCCGATAGCGGTGCATCAGGAACATGTGTGCTGGCTGGCACACCGCAATCGGGAGCAAGCCCCCTCCCACAAATAAGTCCGCGTTCAATTCAGATCAGCTGTCCAGCGCCTTGTACTTCTCACGCAGGTGGTTACGAATCCACACTGCCGACAGGTTGAGCGTGGCGATCACCAGCACCAGCAGCAAGGCGGTGGCGTATACCAGCGGCCGTGCGGCCTCGACGTTAGGGCTCTGGAAACCGACGTCATAAATATGGAACCCCAGGTGCATGATCTTCTGGTCCAGGTGCAGGTACGGGTAGTTGCCGTCCAGCGGCAGCGACGGGGCGAGTTTCACCACGCCGACCAGCATCAGCGGCGCCACTTCACCGGCGGCGCGGGCCACGGCGAGGATCATGCCGGTCATCATCGCCGGGCTGGCCATCGGCAGCACGATCTTCCACAGCGTTTCCGCCTTGGTCGCGCCCAGCGCCAGGGAGCCTTCACGCACCGTACGCGGAATCCGCGCCAGGCCTTCTTCGGTGGCCACGATCACCACCGGTACCGCCAGCAGCGCCAGGGTCAGCGAGGCCCAGAGCAGGCCCGGTGTACCGAAGGTCGGTGCCGGCAGCGCTTCGGCGAAGAACAGACGGTCGACCGAGCCACCCAATACATACACGAAGAAACCCAGGCCGAACACGCCGTAGACGATGGCCGGTACACCCGCCAGGTTGTTCACGGCGATGCGGATGATGCGCGTCAGGGTGTTCTGCTTGGCGTATTCACGCAGGTACACCGCCGCCAGCACGCCGAACGGGGTCACGATCATCGCCATGATCAGGGTCATCATCACGGTGCCGAAGATCGCCGGGAAGATCCCGCCTTCGGTGTTGGCTTCCCGCGGGTCATCACTGAGGAATTCCCACACCTTGCTGACGTAGAAACCGATCTTGGTCACGGTCCCCATGGCGTTCGGCTGGTAGGCGTGCACCACCTTGCCGATGCCGATTTCAATTTCCTTGCCGTTGCCATCGCGAGCGGTCAAGGCGTCACGGTTGAACTGGGCGTGCAGGTCGGCCAGGCGCGCTTCGATGTCCTGGTAACGCGCGTTCAGCTCGGCGCGGTCGGCCTCCATGTCGGCCTGGGCGGCCGCGTCGAGCTTGCCTTCCAGTTCCAGTTTGCGGCCATGCAGGCGGATGCGCTCGAGGCCGGCGTTGATCGCGCCGATGTCGGACTTCTCCAGGGTCTTGAGCTGGGCCGCCAGCTTGTTCACGCGGTCCACGCGGGCTTGCAGCTCCGGCCACGCGGCCTCGCCTTCAGCGATGACCTTGCCATCCTGCTTGACGTTGACCAGGGTGCCGTAGAAGTTGCCCCACTCACGACGTTCGATGGTCATCAGGTTCTTCGGCGTGCTCTGGTCCTTCAACCATTCGCCGACGATCCAGGTGAAGTCGTTGCCGTTCAGGTCGCGGTTGCCGACCTTGATCAGCTCGCGGGTCATGAATTCAGGGCCCGCATCGGGCACCGGCAGGCCCGCGCTTTTCAGGCGCTCGCGCGGCACTTCTTCTTTCTGCACCACTTCGCCGATGACGATATGGTTTTCCTGGCCCGGCACGTTGTAGTTGGCCTGGATCAGGTCGGCCGGCCAGAAGTGGCCCAGGCCCCGCACGGCAATCACGGCCAGCAAACCAATGGTCATGATGACCGCGATGGACACCGCGCCACCGCTGATCCAGACGCCCGGAGCGCCGCTCTTGAACCATCCATTCAGGGAGTTCTGTTTCACAGACTTCTACCTTTCTTAAAGCGACGAGTATTTCTTGCGCAGACGCTGACGAATCAGCTCGGCGAGGGTGTTCATGATGAAGGTGAACAGCAGCAGCACCAGCGCCGAGAGGAACAGCACGCGGTAGTGACTGCCGCCGACTTCCGACTCGGGCATTTCCACCGCGACGTTGGCCGCCAGGGTGCGCAGGCCTTCGAACAGGTTCATCTCCATCACCGGCGTGTTGCCGGTGGCCATCAGCACGATCATGGTCTCGCCCACGGCGCGCCCCATGCCGATCATCAGCGCCGAGAAGATGCCCGGGCTGGCGGTCAGGATCACCACGCGGGTCATGGTCTGCCACGGTGTGGCGCCCAGGGCCAGGGAACCCAGGGTCAGGCCACGCGGTACGCTGAACACGGCGTCTTCGGCGATGGAGTAGATGTTCGGGATCACCGCAAAGCCCATGGCCAGGCCGACCACCAGGGCGTTGCGCTGGTCGTAGGTAATGCCCAGGTCGTGGGAGATCCACATGCGCATGTCGCCGCCGAAGAACCAGGTTTCCAGGTACGGGCTCATGTACAGCGAGAGCCAGCCCACGAACAGGATCACCGGGATCAGGATCGCGCTTTCCCAACCATCGGGAACCCGCAGGCGAATGGATTCAGGCAGGCGGCTGAAGACAAACCCGGCCACCAGGATGCCAATCGGCAACAGCATCAGCAGGCTGAAGATCCCCGGCAGATGCCCTTCGACATACGGCGCCAGGAACAGGCCGGCGAAGAAGCCGAGGATCACCGTCGGCATGGCTTCCATCAGTTCGATCACCGGCTTGACCTTGCGGCGCAGGCTCGGGGCCATGAAGTAAGCGGTGTAGATCGCCGCGGCAACAGCCAGTGGCGCCGCCAGCAGCATGGCGTAGAACGCCGCCTTCAGGGTACCGAAGGTCAATGGCGCCAGGCTCATCTTGGGTTCGAAGTCGGTGTTGGCGGCGGTCGATTGCCAGACGTACTTAGGTTCGTCGTAGTTTTCGTACCAGACCTTGCTCCACAACGCGCTCCAGGACACTTCCGGGTGCGGGTTGTCCAGCAGCAGCGGCTGCAGCTTGCCGCCGGCTTCGACGATCACCCGGTTGGCGCGCGGCGACATACCAAACACGCCCTGGCCGTCGACCACCGGATCCACCAGCAGGGTGCGGTGGGCGGTACTGTGGAACACGCCGAATTTGCCGGAGGCGTCGAGGGCGGTGAAGCCTTTGCGCCGCTCTTCAGCAGTGATTTCAACGATGGGCGCAGTGCCCATCTGGAAGGTACGGATCTGCTTGAAGCGCTGCTCGCCATCCGGGTCGCGGGCCATGAACCACTGGGCCAGGCCGCCTTTGGAGTTACCGACGATCAGCGAGATGCCGCCCACCAACTGGGTGCTGGCGGTGACTTCGGCAGTGCCATCTTCCAGTAATTTGTAGCGACCGTTGAGGCTCCTGTCGCGCAGGCTGAACACATCCGCCAGGGCACGTCCGTTGATCACGTACAGCCATTGCTGGCGTGGATCGATGAAGATCGCCTTCACCGGCTCGGTCATTTGCGGCAGCTCGACACGCTTCTGCTCGCTGGTGACTTCACCGGTCATCATGTTTTCTTCGCGGCTCAGGGTCAGCACGTTCAAGTGCGAACCGGCCGAGCCTGCCACCACCAGCGACGTATCGGTGGCGTTGAGGGCAACATGCTCCAACGGGCGGCCGGCATCGTCGAGCACGATCGGCGTTTCACCGTAGGGGTATTCAATCGCAGGCGTGATGGTTTTCTTGCCGTCCGGGTACGACACCTTATAGGTGTGACGGAACACCAGGGACTGGCCATTGGACAAACCGAGGATCACCAGCGGGCTGCCCGGCTGGTCTTCACCGATGGAAGCCACGCTCACGCCGGGCGCAAGCGGCAGGTCGACACGCTTGAGTTCGGCACCGCTCGTGACGTCAAAGAACAGCGCCTGGCCCTTATCGGAAACCCGCATGGCGACCTGGTTCTGCTCTTCCAGGGAGATCAACAACGGCTTGCCGGCGTCCTGCATCCAGGCGGGCGTCAGTGCGTCTTCCTTGGTCAGCGAGGCGCCTTGGAACAGTGGCGCGACCACGTAGGCGAGGAAAAAGAAGATCAGGGTGATCGCACCCAGAACGGCGAGGCCGCCCACCAGCACGTACCAACGGGTCAGGCGATCCTTGAGCGCGCGAATACGGCGCTTGCGTTGCAGCTCAGGCGTATTGAAATCAATGCGCTTGGGGGGAGAAGTTGTCGTCATGGTGGAATTGGCCAGATCATTCATGCGCACACCCTAGCGATCCTGTATGACAGAAAGATGACAGTGCAGTGACGCAACAAATCCGCCGCGAAGCAGGGCTGGCAGCGGACTAGAAAATTCGGATGCGGGGCCGGTATCCCGGCCCCGCAGAGGCAATCAGTTGCCTTCTTTCAGACCCAGGTCAGCCAGGGCCTTGGCGGCAACCTTGGCTGGCAGTGGGATGTAGCCGTCCTTGACGACCACTTCCTGGCCCTGTTTGGACAGAACCAGTTTCACGAACTCGGCTTCCAGCGGGGCCAGAGGCTTGTTCGGGGCTTTGTTGACGTAAACGTAGAGGAAACGCGACAGCGGGTATTTGCCGTTCAGGGCGTTTTCTTCGCTGTCTTCGATGAAGTCAGTGCTGCCTTTCTTGGCCAGGGCCACGGTCTTCACACTGGCGGTCTTGTAGCCGATGCCCGAATAACCGATGCCGTTCAGCGAGGAGCTGATCGACTGCACGACGGAAGCCGAGCCGGGTTGTTCGTTCACGTTAGGCTTGTAGTCGCCTTTGCACAGGGCTTCTTCCTTGAAGTAGCCGTAGGTGCCGGATACCGAGTTACGGCCGAACAGTTGCACTGGCTTGTTGGCCAGGTCGCCGGTCACACCCAGGTCACCCCAGGTTTTCACATCGGCTTTGCCACCGCACAGGCGAGTCGAGGAGAAGATCGCGTCGACTTGTTCCATGGTCAGGTGCTGGATCGGGTTGTCCTTGTGCACGAACACGGCCAAGGCATCCACGGCAACCGGGATAGCGGTTGGCTTGTAGCCGTACTTCTGCTCAAAGGCCGCCAGTTCGGTGTCCTTCATCTTGCGGCTCATCGGGCCCAGGTTGGAGGTGCCTTCAGTCAGCGCAGGTGGCGCGGTGGCGGAGCCGGCAGCTTGAATCTGGATGTTGACGTTCGGGTATTCCTTTTTGTAACCCTCGGCCCACAGGGTCATCAGGTTGGCCAGGGTATCGGAACCGACGCTGGACAAGTTGCCCGACACACCAGTGGTCTTGACGTAAGCCGGGATTGCCGGATCAACACCTGCAGCCACCGCGTTGGCGGTCGCAACGCCAGCAGCGACAAAAGTCATTGCCGCCATCAAACGTTTCAGTTTCATGCCTTGCTCCTAGCAGATAGGGATAGTTGGATCGGGGCCAAGTATCGAGAGGCCGTGTGAACACTCTATGTCTGAAATATGACAATTGGATGAAAGGCCAGCATTGGAGATCACACAACAAAAGGAGAGAAGGTCGGGACGTACGAGGAGGTTAGAGCGACTAAGCGACTTCTTGGAAACAAGCTGTAATTGTTATAAAACGCAAGGCATGTGGCGAGGGAGCAAGCTCCCTCGCCACATGGTTACCGGTAAAAGCGCTAAACGGGGTTACCGCCCGCGCTTCCACAGATACCCACCCACCACCATCCCCATCACGCACAGGACAGCCACGTAGTAGGCCGGCCCCATCGGGCTTTCCTTCATCAGCAGCGACACCGCCAGGGGCGTCAGCCCGCCGAATACGGCGTAGGCCACGTTGTAGGAAAACGACAGGCCACTGAAGCGCACCACGGGCGGGAAGGCTTTCACCATCACGTAAGGCACCACGCCAATGGTGCCGACGAACAGGCCGGTCAAGGCGTACAGCGGGAACAGCCAGTCCGGGTGGGTCATGAGGCTGTGGTACAGCGTCCAGGAGGTCGCCAGCAGCAAGGCGCAACCGCTTACCAGTACACGCCCGGCACCAAAACGGTCAGCCAGGGCGCCGGAGGCAATGCAGCCAAGGCTCAAAGTCACGATGGCCAGGCTATTGGCCTGCAGCGCAACAGTCGGGCTGAAGTGGTAGATGGTCTGCAGCACGGTCGGGGTCATCAGGATGACCACCACGACGCCGGCCGACAGCAGCCAGGTCAGCAGCATCGACAACACGATGGCACCGCGGTGGTCACGTAATACGGCACGCAATGGCAGCTCGGCGGCCAGGGTCTTGCGTTGCTGCATCTCGGCGAAGATCGGCGTTTCATGCAACCAGCGGCGCAGGTACACCGACAGCAGGCCGAACACGCCACCGAGCAGGAACGGAATGCGCCAGGCGTAATCCGAGACCTGCTCAGGGCTGTAAATAGTGTTGATCGCGGTAGCGACCAGCGAGCCCAGCAGGATCCCGGCGGTCAGGCCGCTGGTCAGGGTGCCGCAGGCGTAGCCGATATGGCGCGGCGGTACGTGTTCGGAGACGAACACCCAGGCGCCGGGAACTTCACCGCCAATCGCTGCGCCCTGGATGATGCGCATCAACAGCAACAGGACCGGTGCCCACAGGCCGATCTGCGCGTAGGTTGGCAGCAGGCCCATGATCAGGGTCGGCACGGCCATCATGAAGATGCTCAGGGTGAACATTTTCTTGCGGCCCAGCAGGTCACCGAAGTGCGCCATGATGATGCCGCCCAGCGGGCGTGCCAGGTAACCGGCGGCGAAGATGCCGAAGGTCTGCATCATGCGCAGCCATTCGGGCATATCGACAGGGAAGAACAGTTTTCCGACCACGGTGGCGAAAAACACGAAAATGATGAAGTCATAAAACTCCAGCGCCCCGCCCAAGGCAGACAGCGACAGGGTTTTGTAGTCGTTGCGGGTCAGCGGGCGCGACGGTTGCGCACTGCTTGCAGGCACGGAGGACATGGCAAGGCTTCTCTTATAGTAGTCAGCTTGATAAGGACGACACGCCCGGGACCGGCGGCGGTCTGGCAAGATAGCAAATCGCTTGTAAAAGCACAGCGCCAGGAGAACAGTTGCGCGCAAAAGCCGCGATACAGCGGCTATTTACCGACCAAATGAGCGCCGGGAGGTCGTCGTGGCGCCAGGGTCTCGATATACTCGGCCCTTGCAAGCGCAAGAACCCCAGGCTTGAGGGGCTGCTGCGCCAAAACGTCGTTGGGTGCCATCCAGCCGATTTGGCAGAGTTTCCCTTTAGTACGCCTTACGAGAAACGTATCGAACGGAGTATGTTTGTGCTGAAACGTTTTTCTAACAGTCGGCTATCCACCTTGCTCCACCTATAAAAGCGTCACGGGTCAGAGGCCCCCCGGCATGATCGAACTCGAACAAGAAGATCCTATCCCGCAAGGCGATCTCGCCCTGCAAATCACCGCGCTCCCGCGTGAAACCAACGGTTTTGGCGATATCTTCGGCGGCTGGCTGGTCGCGCAGATGGACCTCGCCGGTACCGCCATGGCCAGCAAGGTCGCAGGCGGGCGTGTGGCCACCGTGGCCATTGACCGCATGGCGTTCCTGGTGCCGGTGGCAGTGGGCGCGCAATTGTCCTTCTATACCCAGGCCCTGGAAATCGGCCGCAGCTCGATCCAGATGATGGTCGAAGTGTGGAGCGACGACCCGCTGTCCAGCGAATGGCGCAAGGTCACCGAGGCGGTGTTTGTATTTGTCGCTATCGATGGCAGCGGCCGCACACGCTCGGTGCCATCGCGCGCGCGTTAAACCTCGCGGGGTTTTGACGGTCAATTGCCCCATTGCCTGCCATTGAGAGTGCCTGTTATGCCTACGCCCCACGTTGAGACCGTAAAAATCGACGAGCTGGACTGCTGGCGCATCCGCCATAACGGCGCCGAGCTGATGATTGCCCAGCAGGGCGCGCATATCTTCAGTTACGGCCGCGAAGGCGAGCAGCCGCTGATCTGGCCAAATCCTGAGGCGGTGTTCAAGAAGGGCAAGGGCATTCGTACCGGCGTCCCGGTGTGCTGGCCCTGGTTTGGGGTGTTCGACCGCAACCCGTCCAGCGTAAAGGCGATGCGCCAAAGTGATCAGCCTGCGGGCGCTCACGGTTTCGTGCGTACCACGACCTGGGTATTGGCCGGGACCTCCCTTGAAGGTGAAGCGCTGCGAGTGGACCTTGAACTACCGGTTCCTGCAGGCGGCTTCCCCGGCTGGCCACATCAGGTGGAGCTGAAACTGAGCCTGTTGCTGGACGACCAACTGCACATCCGCCTGACCAGCCACAACCGTGGCGACGGCACTGTCACGCTCAGCCAGGCGCTGCATACCTACTTCGCCGTGAGCGACGTACGCAACGTGCAGGTCGAAGGCCTGGACGGCTCGGCGTACATCGATACCGCCGATGGCTGGAGCGAGAAAACCCAGTCCGGCCTGCTGCACTTCACTGCCGAGACCGACCGCATCTACCTCGATACGCCCCCGTCGCTGAGCATCGTCGATCAGGACTGGCAGCGTCGCATCCAGCTCACCAGCCAAGGCTCGAAATCCACCGTGATCTGGAACCCCTGGACCGAACGCGCCAAGGCCTTCGACGACATGGCCGATGATGGCTGGCAGGGCATGCTGTGCATCGAGACGGCGAATGTGCTGGATGATGTGGTGACGCTGGCGCCGGGTGAAAGCCACACGCTGGGTGTGAGCATCACCGGTGTTACCCGGTAGATGGAGTTCCAAATGTGGGAGGGGGCTTGCCCCCGATAGCGGTGAATCAGTCACCAAAGACAGTGACTGGCACCCTGCTATCGGGGGCAAGCCCCCTCCCACATTGGGTTCAGCGGAAGCTTATAGATCGGATTCCTTTACGACCCGCACCTTGCCCGCATCCAGCGCATAGGCGGCGTCGGCCAAATCGTTGTTCACCGTCTCCACCTTCAACGTGCCGGTCACCCACAGCGGCGTGTAGATATCATCCAGCTTCAAACCCTTGGGATAACGCACCAGCACCAACTGGTTAGGCGGCGGTGGCGGCACGTGGATGCAGGCGCCCGGGTATGGCACCAGGAAGAACAGCGTGCTGCGGCCTTTGGCGTCGGTTTCCAACGGCACCGGGTAGCCGCCGATCCGGATGTTCTTGCCGTTCATGGCGGCCACGGTCTTGGTCGAATACATCACCGCCGGCAAGCCTTTGCTCTGCTTCAGGCCACCTTTGTCGGTGAACGTACCTTGGGCTTCGGGGGAGTTGTGATCGATCTCGGGCATGGCCTCGAGGGCCTTCTGGTCCGACAGCGGCATCAGGTCGAGCCAGTCGGTTTCCGGCAGTTCGCCGGCGTGGGCCAGGCCAGAGCCCAGCAGAAGAAGAGTCAACAGGAGACGGCGCATGGAGAGGCTCGGCAAGTACAAGTGGCGAGCATTCTAGCCCTCTGCGCCTGCGCAGCGCAGAGGACTTTGTCGGCTGATTACTTCTTTTTGATCAGGCCGTAGATCACCAGCAGGATGATTGCGCCGACCAGTGCGCCGATAAAGCCTGCGCCTTGACCCGCCTGGTAGATGCCCAGCGCCTGGCCACCGTAGGTCGCGGCCAGGGAACCGGCGATACCCAGCAGGATGGTCATGATCCAGCCCATGCTGTCGTCGCCGGGCTTGAGGAAACGCGCCAACAGGCCGACGATCAAGCCGATAAAGATGGTTCCGATGATACCCATGGCATTTCCCTCTGAATGAAGTGAGCTATGCCAAAGCCTAGACAGGCTTTGGCATCCTGCAATCAGAGGACGGCGATAACCAAATGGTTCCCGCCGACCCCCGGGTTATTGCTCGGCGATCAGCGCTTCGACCTTGAGGATCTGCGCTTGCAGCGTTGCGCGGTCCTTGCAGCGCAGGTTGGCGTGGCCGACCTTGCGCCCGGCCTTGAAGGCCTTGCCGTAGTGATGCAGATGGCAGTCTTCGATGGCGATCACGCGCTCCACCGGCGGTACCACGCCGATAAAGTTGAGCATCGCGCTCTCACCGACCTTGGCCGTGGAGCCCAATGGCAAGCCCGCGACAGCGCGCAGGTGGTTTTCGAACTGGCTGCACTCGGCGCCTTCGGTGGTCCAGTGCCCGGAGTTATGCACACGCGGGGCGATTTCGTTGGCCTTGAGGCCGCCGTCGACTTCAAAGAACTCGAACGCCATCACACCGACGTAATCCAGCTGCTTGAGCACGCGGCTGGAATAGTCTTCGGCCAGGGCCTGCAACGGGTGATCGGTGCTGGCCACGGACAGCTTGAGGATGCCGCTGTCGTGGGTGTTGTGCACCAACGGGTAGAAGCGGGTCTCACCATCCCGGGCACGCACGGCGATCAACGAGACTTCGCCGGTGAACGGCACGAAGCCTTCCAGCAGGCAGGCCACGCTGCCCAGTTCGGCGAAGGTGCCGACCACATCGGCAGCGGTGCGCAGGACTTTCTGGCCCTTGCCGTCGTAACCCAGGGTGCGGGTTTTCAGCACGGCCGGCAGGCCGATGCTGGCGACGGCGGCGTCCAGGTCCGCCTGGGACTGGATATCGGCGAAGGCTGGGGTCGGAATGCCCAGGTCCTTGAACATGCTCTTCTCGAACCAGCGGTCACGGGCAATACGCAAGGCTTCGGCGCTCGGGTACACCGGTACGAACTGCGACAGGAAGGCCACGGTTTCGGCCGGTACGCTTTCAAACTCGAACGTCACCAAATCGACTTCGTCGGCCAGTTGGCGCAGGTGGTCCGGGTCGCTGTAGTCAGCGCGCAGGTGTTCACCCAAGGCTGCCGCACAGGCGTCCGGCGCCGGGTCCAGGAAAGCGAAGTTCATCCCCAGCGGGGTACCCGCCAGGGCCAGCATGCGGCCCAGTTGGCCGCCACCGATTACACCGATTTTCATCGTCAACACCCTCAGGCGATACGTGGGTCTGGATTGTCCAGCACGCTGTCTGTCTGCTCGGCACGGAATTTCTTCAGCACCGCGTGGAACTGCGGGTGCTTGGCGCCCAGGATACTGGCGGACAGCAAGGCGGCGTTGATGGCACCGGCCTTGCCGATCGCCAGGGTGGCCACCGGGATACCGGCCGGCATCTGCACGATGGACAACAGCGAATCCACGCCCGAGAGCATTGCCGACTGCACCGGTACGCCAAGCACTGGCAGGTGGGTCTTGGCCGCACACATGCCCGGCAGGTGAGCTGCGCCACCGGCACCGGCGATGATCACCTCGATGCCACGGGATTCTGCTTCATCGGCATACTGGAACAGCAAATCCGGGGTGCGGTGGGCAGAGACCACTTTCACTTCATACGGAATGCCGAGTTTTTCCAGCATATCGGCGGTGTGGCTAAGGGTGGACCAATCGGACTTGGAGCCCATGATCACGCCAACCAATGCACTCATCGTCGTGCCTCTTCTCTCTGGGCGCCCGCAGGCGCGTCAAAAAACAACAAGCCACGCGGGAAATCCGGCGTGGCTTGTTGTACGAAATGTGGCCGGTTGGACCGGCCGAAGGCCGCGCAGTATACCGTAATAATCCAGATAAACAGCCCCTGGGATGACCATCTGTCTAGCGGGGCAAAGTGGCGGTTTTATTGACTTTCAAGTCAGCCAAATCACCACAAGCCCCCTCCCCCATTTGCCCTGCATTCGGCCCGAGATTGGCTCAGGCATTCTGCGCCGCGCCACCTTCCAACTTGCGCCACAACAACCGCACATTCGCCTTGCGCACCAGCGCGCAGCGATACAGACGAATTTCCAGCGGCACATGCCATTGCGGCCCGCCGCAGACCACCAATTCACCGCGGGCCAGTTCGGCACGCACGCTCAGTTGCGGCACCCAGGCGATGCCCAGGCCTTCCAGGGCCATGCTTTTGAGGCTGTCGGCCATGGCGGTTTCGTACACCGTGGTAAAGCGCAGCGCGCGCTGGCGCAGCAACAGGTGCACGGAACGGCCGAGGAACGCCCCGGCGCTGTAGGCCAGCAGCGGCACACTGCCCTCTCCTTCGAGGTCGAACAGCGGCTTGCCGTCGGCGTCGGCCGCGCATACCGGGAGCATTTCGGTGTTGCCCAGGTGCAGTGAGGGGAAGATTTCGGCGTCCATTTGCATCGCCGCATCCGGGTCGTAGAACGCCAGCATCAGGTCGCAGCCGCCTTCACGCAGGGCATGCACCGCATCGCCGACGTTGGTGGCCACCAGTCGTGTGGCGATGTTCAGGCCGTCGTTGCGCAGTTGTGCGATCCAGCGCGGGAAGAAACCCAACGCCAGGGAGTGGGCCGCGGCCACTTGCATGACTTCGCCCTGCCCGCCTTCCAGGTGATGCAAATGGCGCAGCACTTCGCCGAGCTGCTCGACCACGGTACGCGCGGTGACCAGGAACAACTGCCCCGCCGCCGTCAGCTCAACCGGCGTGCGCGAGCGGTTGACCAGGGTCAGGCCCAATGCGGCCTCAAGGCTGCGGATACGTCGGCTGAACGCCGGCTGGGTGACAAAGCGCCGCTCCGCCGCCTGGGAAAAGCTGCGAGTCGCCGCCAGGGCGCTGAAGTCTTCCAGCCATTTGCTCTCAAGGTTCATCACTGCCTCCCACGGGTACGCACCATTTTGGCACACACGCCCGCCATGATAGCCGGGTCACACTCACATTATGCCGTTTATGCATAGGCCAGTGTTTAACAGCATTGGCCCAAAATTTCCTACAGGCCTAGCATTCTCAGCGTTCCGGCCTGTTCCGGGTCCATATCGAGATGATTTCCGTCATGTCCTCCGCTGCATCATTCCGCACAGAAAAAGACCTGCTTGGCGTACTCGAAGTACCTGCCCAAGCGTATTACGGCATCCAGACCCTGCGAGCGGTGAATAACTTCCGCCTCTCGGGCGTTCCGATTTCGCATTACCCGAAATTGGTGGTCGGCCTGGCAATGGTCAAGCAAGCGGCGGCTGATGCCAACCGCGAGCTGGGCCAGCTCAGCGAAGCCAAGCACGCGGCCATCAGCGAAGCCTGTGCCCGCCTGATTCGCGGCGATTTCCACGAAGAGTTCGTGGTGGACATGATTCAAGGCGGCGCCGGCACTTCAACCAACATGAATGCCAACGAAGTCATCGCCAACATCGCGTTGGAGGCCATGGGCCACAACAAGGGCGAATACCAGTACCTGCACCCCAACAACGACGTGAACATGGCGCAGTCGACCAACGACGCCTACCCGACCGCGATCCGCCTGGGCCTGCTGTTGGGCCACGACGCGCTGCTGGCCAGCCTCGACAGCCTGATCCAGGCGTTTGCCGCCAAGGGCGTCGAGTTCAGCCACGTGCTGAAAATGGGCCGCACCCAATTGCAGGACGCCGTGCCGATGACCCTCGGCCAGGAATTCCGCGCGTTCGCCACCACCCTCGGTGAAGACCTGGCCCGCCTGAAAACCCTGGCGCCAGAGCTGCTGACCGAAGTGAACCTGGGCGGTACCGCCATCGGTACCGGCATCAACGCCGACCCGCGTTACCAGGCCCTGGCCGTACAACGCCTGGCCGTTATCAGCGGCCAGCCAGTGGTCCCGGCTGCCGACCTGATCGAAGCCACCTCCGACATGGGCGCCTTCGTGCTGTTCTCCGGCATGCTCAAGCGTACCGCCGTGAAACTGTCGAAGATCTGCAACGACCTGCGCCTGCTATCCAGCGGCCCACGCACCGGCATCAACGAGATCAACCTGCCGGCGCGCCAGCCAGGCAGCTCGATCATGCCCGGCAAGGTCAACCCGGTGATCCCGGAAGCCGTGAACCAGGTTGCGTTCCAAGTCATCGGCAACGACCTGGCCCTGACCATGGCGGCCGAAGGCGGCCAGCTGCAACTGAACGTGATGGAGCCGCTGATCGCCTTCAAGATCTTCGACTCGATCCGCCTGCTGCAACGCGCCATGGACATGCTGCGCGAGCACTGCATCGTCGGCATCACCGCCAACGAAGCCCGCTGCCGCGAACTGGTGGAACACTCCATCGGCCTGGTCACCGCGCTGAACCCGTACATCGGCTATGAAAACGCCACCCGCATTGCGCGTATCGCCCTCGAAAGCGGCCGCGGCGTGCTGGAACTGGTGCGCGAAGAAGGCTTGCTCGACGACGCCATGCTCGACGACATCCTGCGCCCCGAAAACATGATTGCCCCACGCCTGGTCCCGTTGAAGGCCTAAGCGTTTGTTGCACCGCTCACCAGGTTGAGGGACTAGACACCTCTCACCTTTTGAGGGCCTGAAGGCTCGTTCTTCAGGCCCTTTTTTTTGCCTCAAGGTTGTGAAATGACGCCCATAAAAAATCCAATATCGCCCTGCAAACCCTCCTTGCCTGTAACAGCTTGGCTGAAACCTTTAATCAGCCCGAGCAGACGGATCACGTTCGCCTAGGTATAGTGCCGCCCCTCTTCGCGTCTGCGGCCGTCGGTAACGAGCCCGGATACACGCGATAGCGCATGAATAACAACACCCGCAAAAGGATTGGGGTCGAACCGTCGCGCACTGCCTGGTGCTATGCGAGGGGAAGGACCGTCCTGCGTTTGCCATTAGAAAAATCAGCGAGGAACACTCCATGCTCGAAGTCATCAACGACTTCCTCTCAGGGAAAGTACTGATCGTGCTCATTGTCGGGCTCGGCGGTTATTTCACGATCCGCTCGCGTTTCGTTCAATTGCGTCACTTTTTCCACATGTTTTCGGTGTTTCGCGACAGCCTGAAAAACAGCTCCGACCAACTCAGCTCGTTCCAGGCGCTGATGCTCAGCCTGGCCGGTCGCGTCGGTGCCGGTAACATCGCGGGTGTCGGCATTGCCGTGACCCTGGGCGGCCCGGGTGCCGTGTTCTGGATGTGGGTCACCGCGCTGGTGGGCATGTCTTCGAGCTTTATCGAGTGCTCCCTCGGCCAGTTGTACAAGCGCACTGACGCGGAAGGCACCTACCGTGGCGGCCCGGCCTATTACATCCAGCACGGCCTGCACAAGCGCTGGCTGGGGATGGTCATGGCGTTCCTGCTGCTGGTGACCTTCGGCTTTGCCTTCAACGGCCTGCAAGCCCACGCCGTGACCCACTCGCTGAACAACGCGTTTGGCCTGGACACCACCTACACCGGCCTGACCCTGGCGGTATTGCTGGGCCTGGTGTTCATCGGCGGGATCAAGCGCATCGCCTCGATCGCCGACCTGCTGGTACCGGTCAAGACCCTGGTCTACATCGCCGTGACCCTGTATGTGATCGTGCTGCAATTCGACCACGTACCGGCCATGCTCGCGACCATCGTCAAAAGCGCCTTCGGCCTCGACCAAGCCTTCGGCGGCCTGGTGGGCAGCGCAATCATCATGGGTGTGAAACGCGGCGTGTTCGCCAACGAAGCCGGCCTGGGCAGTGCGCCCAACGTAGCGGCCGTCGCTTCGGTAGAACACCCGATCGCCCAAGGCGTGGTCCAGGCGTTCAGCGTGTTCCTCGACACCTTCGTGATCTGCACCTGCACCGCGCTGCTGATCCTGCTCTCCGGTTTCTACACCCCAGGCTTCGAAGGCGACGGCATTGCCCTGACCCAGAACTCCCTGGCCGCTGTGGTGGGTGACTGGGGCCGCATGTTTATCTCGGTGGCCCTGGCGTTGTTCGTGTTTACCTCGATCATGTACAACTACTACCTGGGCGAGAGCAACCTGCGCTTCCTGGTGGGCAACAACCGCAAGGTGCTGATGGGCTATCGCGCGCTGGTGCTGGTGCTGATTTTCTGGGGTTCGATCGAGAACCTGAGCACCGTGTTCGCCTTCGCCGACATCACCATGACCATGCTGGCCTTCGTCAACCTGTTCGCCCTGGCGTTCCTGTTCAAGATCGCCATGCGCATCCTGAACGACTACGACAACCAGCGCGCGGCAGGCATCAAGACCCCGGTGTTCGACTCCAGCCAGTTCCCAGACCTGGACCTGGATCGCAAGGCCTGGCCGGCCAATCCGGTAAAACCGCAAGCGACCCCAGCGGCGGAACTGAACGCTCAAGTGCAACGCTGAGCGTAGACAGATGACACGCCGCCCGGCCTTGGGCATGCTCTGGGCCCGGCGGCGTTTTTCGTTCAGGAGAATCTTCGATGTCCCCAGCCAATAACCTCATGGTGCTCTACACCGGTGGCACCATCGGCATGCAGGCCAGCGCCAATGGCCTGGCCCCCGCATCCGGTTTTGAAGCGCGCATGCGCGAACAGCTCGCCAACGTGTCAGTACCCGCCTGGCGCTTCCGGGAAATGTCCCCGCTGATCGACAGCGCCAACATGACCCCCGCCTACTGGCAGCGCCTGCGCACCGCCGTGGTCGAGGCCGTGGATGACGGTTGCGATGCCGTGCTGATCCTGCACGGCACCGACACCCTGGCCTACAGCGCGGCGGCGATGAGCTTCCAGCTGTTGGGCTTGCCGGCGCCGGTGGTGTTCACCGGCTCGATGTTGCCTGCCGGCGTACCCGACAGCGATGCCTGGGAAAACGTCAGCGGAGCCCTGCTGGCGTTGGGCGAGGGCCTGGCGCCCGGCGTGCACCTGTACTTCCACGGCGCGCTGATGGCCCCGACCCGCTGCGCGAAGATCCGCAGCTTTGGTCGCCATCCGTTCGCCGCGCTGCAGCGCAACGGCGGTGTGGCCAAGGCCGAAGCGCTGCCCGCCGCGCTGGATTACCGCCAGCCGAAGGCCCTGGCCAATGTCGGCGTATTGCCGCTGGTACCGGGCATCGCCGCAGCACCATTGGACGCATTGCTCGGCAGCGGCATCCAGGCACTGGTGCTGGAATGCTTCGGCAGCGGCACCGGGCCCAGCGATAACCCTGAGTTTCTTGCCAGCCTCCAGCGCGCCGAAGAAAACGGCATCGTGGTCGTGGCAATCACCCAATGCCATGAAGGCGGCGTGGAACTGGATGTGTATGAAGCCGGCAGCCGCCTGCGTGGCGTGGGCGTGTTGTCAGGTGGCGGCATGACCCGTGAAGCGGTATTCGGCAAGCTCAACGCGTTGCTCGGGGCCGGGCTGTCCATCGCCGAAGTCCGGCGACTGGTAGAGCTGGACCTGTGCGGCGAACTGAGCTGACCCCACCGCCGCACTGTAGATAGTCACCCCCTTCCCTGGCTGGCCGGCCCCTAGCATGGAACACCCGAGCGAACACCTCGGGCCGTTCCCATCAACCGGCAAGACAGGGATGCCCCATGACCACGCCCATCTCAATCGCTTCACAACAGCCACTGGAATTGCTCACCCAACTGTTAACAGGCCCGTCGTTCAGGGAAGTGGCGGCGGTGTTGTTGCGCCAGGCACTGCAGGCCCGCTACCCCACACTGGCAATCGACCCCGATATCTGCCTGATCGGCACCCCCGGCTGGAAGATCATCGACGAACAGGCCTGCGCCACTACCATCGCTTACCGCACACTGAGCGACAGCCTGACCGATCAGGCTGTGCTCGGCGAACCGACCCTGTACATCGAAGGCGAACACTTCCTGACCCAACAACCGCTCACCGAGCCGCCAACCCATTTGCCGGTGCGCATCGGTGACATCGCCCATCTGCTCAATACCCTGGCCCCCGTCATGCTGGCGGCCTGGCAGGAGCAACAGCTGGCGTTCTGGAACAAAAGCAACGGCAGCGGCCCCCATTGGCATCAGTTGTCCAACTCATTGCGCGGGGTGTGGAATGTCCGGCAGGCACCGGGCTGGAACGAAAGCGACTGCGCCATGGCGCGCCAGTTGTTTCACGCGCCAGCCTACGATGTGCGACGGCTCAACGACCCTTACGCCAGCCACGCCTACCTGCTCGACATCGATCAGGTCGACGGCGCGCAGGTGACCCACCTCAACCGGCTCGCGCTGTCGGTCCTGATCGGCAAGCAGGCCGGACGAGACGTCATCCTCACCCACTCGCTGCTCAAGGGCTATGAGAAGTTCGCGTCCCTGGAACAGCTGGGCCGGAGCCTGCCCGCTCGCCTGGACACCTCGGCGCCCCGCACACAGCTGCAATGGCGCCTGTTCGAACCTGACGGCAATATTTTCGATCACCAGGCCTGCAGCCTGATTGCCTTGCAGGTCGAAGCCATCGGCAGCCTGGACGTTTCCGACCTGCTCCACCCGGACACGGCTCCGCCACCCGGTGCCACCGAGTTGGCCACCGGTCCCGGCCCCGGCCGCGAGTGGTACCAGCAGGCGCTGCCGGGCTGGCTGCAGGAGGCGTCGACGTCCGACCTGAACGTCTATGCGCGGCATCTCAAGGACCTCGCGTCCCTGAACAGCAGCACCGGCGGCAAGTTGTATCAGGACGATATCCCGCCCATCGAGCAGTACGCGCTCAATCACCTCAAGGCGGAAATCCTCAAGGACCATCCGCAAGCCGGTGCCCTGGCCTTGGATACGCTCACCCTGAAAGTCCAGCAGCCGGTGGTGTGGGGGACTTTCACGGTGCCCGGCATGACCGAGACCACCACCTTCAACCTCGCCGAACTGGCGCTGCACAACCTGATCGCCATCCCGGTCGGCAACAAGACCTTGCAGCTGCATAACGGCCAAAATCTGCCGGACTGGCTGACCGTCGAGTACATCGAGAGCCTCATTTCCCGGGTGGACATCGGCCGGAACTACCCGGCGCTGATCAAAAGCAAGCTGCTGGAAATCCCTCGCGAGGCCTCATCGCGAAAGAACCTCTACATCCAGCACCTGCGCATCCAGCTGCCGTTACTGGCCCTGCAAGGCAAGATTCAGCAGCAGGACGGCATCGATGACCGCGGCTATCGATACGTTGCCGCCCTGATGCAAGCCGAGGCCTCGGATCACACGGTAGACGGGCAGACCATCGTCATGCGGCCTCTGGCGTTCATCCCGCAACGGCGGGACGACGCCACTGCCGATGAGGTCGAAAACATGTACGTCATCGGCCCGCAAGATCCCGCCGCCGGTCCCTGCCTGCTCTATCGACCGCTGTTCACGCCGGCCCTGGTGCAATATCCGTCCCCGACCAACCTGATGTACGCCATTGCCCAGTCCCCCGACCTGCGCCGTTCGGTGCTGGCCTGGTTGCCGGACAGCGCGCGCGATGCTTACGCCAACTATGTGTTCCCGGGAGAATTACCTTCTCCCTGGGCCGTCGCCGATTTTCTGGTGGACACCTCGACACTGGAAACCATGAGCGGCCCCATCGGCCTGGGCAAAGACCCACTCAAGGGTGACCTGCTCGCCGGCCTTTTTGAAGCCAACGCCCAGGCCCTGGTCAAGCTGGCCGACCGCCAGTCGACCTCCAATACCGAGAACCGCTGGGCGACCCTCAAGCAAACAGGCTGGACGCTCCTCAATGCCGCGCTGCCCTTTACCAGCCCCAGCGTGGCGACAGGCCTGTGGATCTGGCAGGTCGTCGATCAGTTGCAACAGTTTGTCGGGGCCACGGAGCAGGATGACACCGCGGTCCAATGGACCACTTTCACCGACGTGCTGCTGAACCTGTCGATGGCGATTACCCTGCATATCAGCACGCGCCTGCGTCCCCGCGGCGCTCGGCCCGAGCGGGAATCCAGGCCGACCGAGCCCTCGGCAGGGCAGCGGGTCGAGATCAAACAGCTGGGCGCCATCGCCGGCAATGAAAGCCCACCGGGTCACACTCCACTACTGCATACCAGCGGCGCGCTCAATCGGTCGCCCGCCACCCTGGGGCGGGTGCTGGACCGTTTCAAAGTCAGCCAGCCTGGCGCAGCGAGCAGCGTCGACACCCGCCCGGGGCCGACCCGCCACCTGACCCGCGTCGCCGAGCGTCTCTACGCACAGGTCGGCGAGCGCTGGTTTGAAGTGAGCGCGGACGACGAGGGCAACGTGGTCATCATCGACCCTCGGCAGCCGGATCGAACCGGACCGCCGCTGATTCACAACGCCGCCGGCCAATGGTTCGTCGACACCCGCCTGCGCCTGCGCGGCGGCGGCCCCAAGCGCATGCTCAACAA
This sequence comes from Pseudomonas sp. GV047, assembly GCF_003058245.1. Classification (NCBI taxonomy): domain Bacteria; kingdom Pseudomonadati; phylum Pseudomonadota; class Gammaproteobacteria; order Pseudomonadales; family Pseudomonadaceae; genus Pseudomonas; species Pseudomonas sp. GV047. Next base: position 458,230 of record NZ_QCWA01000002.1, read on the forward strand.
AGCCGAAGCGGAAGCGACCCTCAAGGCCGCCGAAGTACGGGCCAAGCTCGAGGCCTTCGAAAACGCCAAGAAGACCGCACAAAGAGCGCTGCAACAGGCCCGCCAGGCCATGACCGACGTCTCCGGTAACGCTGCCGAAGTCAAACGCCAGCACTACATGGACACCCTCGACCAGCAGAGCGCGGATTACGAAGCGGCGCTGCAACACCTCAAGACCCTGAGTGTGTTCACCCCGGTCCCCGACTACCAGCAAAAAGCCCTGGGTTATATAAGAGCGCAACTGGAGCTTACCGAAGCCGCGATCAGGGAGGCCCAGACCACCTTCACCCCCCAGCTCAGGGTCGTGCTTGACCAGCTCGAACACCCCGACACCCGGCACCCGACGCGGTACGTCGAAGACGCGCGACAAATGACCGAGATGAGTGAAGACATGATCACGCGCCTGGACTACACCCATGCGCGCTTCACTCAACTCAAGGCCCTGGCCAAGGAGGGCGTGCAGTTGATCCAGAGCGCCAGGAAAAAACTGCCGGCCTACACCAGCATCGACCTCAAGGCCCTGCAGATAACCCTGGCGCGCAGGTTGTGCCTGCCGGAGGACAGCGCGACCCGTGCACCCCAGGCCTGGGCCAACCTCAATGAGATTGTCGACAACGCCGATCTGTCGGTCCAGGCCCTGCGCGACACCCTCAACGAACGCAGCGAGGCGCGGCTGGACGAACGCATCGAATCCCTGAGCAGCCTGATCGAACAATTCAAGGTCCTTGACGAGCGCCTGGAGGACTTCTCCCAGGAGTTTTCCAGCCTGACCCACCTCTCCCCGCTGGAACGCCTGCGCAAACAGGTCAAGGATTTCTCCAGGCAGGCCTTGACCCATCTGTCCCAGCTGCACGCTGAGCGGGACATCCTGCGCAATCGGCCCACCCCTCCACCGACGCCCCCCAAGCCCTTGAAGAAATTCATCCATACCCGTTACAACGGCGTGATGATCGGCGAGCCCCGCCTGACGGCGGTCGGCCTTGAAACCGATCTGGTGGATATCAAGTCACCGCTGACCCGACAGGTCATTGCCACCTTCCATGAGAAAAGCCCCAACGTCTGGGTGCAACGGCTGAGCCCTGCACACACCGAGCAGGCGGTGCCCGAGCTTCAGTCCAGCCTCGGACAGGGCCGCACGCTGCTGGACGGTTTGCCCGCGTTCAAGCAACGGGCCATCGAGCAAACACGCCAAGCCGGGCGCACCGCCGTCGGCATCGAATACCTGTACCACCGTCACGCGTTGCTGCTGGAAGAAACCAGCCGGCACATCGAGCAGGCCCTGGCCGACAGCACCATCACAGCGGATCAAACCCAATCGGCAACCGCCCTTGGCAAGCAGCTCAACGACGCGGCACAGGACCTGTACCGGCGCGCGTCCGAGAGCATGACGCGCATGATCAAACAGCACCCCCCAACCACCAAAGGCGTCGAATGGCTGAGTGAGCGCGACGAGATCGTCATCAAGAAATCCGTGAGGCGTCGCCGGCTCAAAAGCAGCACACCGGACTACCTGGACGAATACATCATCACCGAGCGCGCGACCCATCAAGTGCTCTGGTACGCGCACTTTCATTATTCGACCGACTGGACGCCTGCCAAGGCCTACCTGAGCGCACGGTTGAAAACCACCCATGAATATCGACAAGGCTCGGCGGCCGACTCGGTCAAAGGCCTGAACGAGCAGCAGCAAATCGACTATTACCGCAGCGAGATCAGCCTGGAGGCGGCCAAACGGCTATTTTTTGACCACAAGTAAGCGGCACACTCCTTGCTGCCTCTGGGCAAACCCTGGCAGGACTCCCCCATGCTGCACTCGCACCTGACTACGCTCAACGCCGTCTCCCTGGTACTCGACACCTTCAGGGACGAGGGCGTGAGCCGCGACGTGCTGCTGGCCGGCAGCGGTATCTGCGGCGCCGACCTGAACCGCGCCGACACGCGCATCACCACCAACCAGGAGATGCGCGTATGTGCCAATGCCGTGGCCCTGCGCCGCGATATCGGCCTGGAGTTGGGCCGGCGCATGCACGTGTCATCCTACGGCATGCTCGGCTATGCGCTGCTGACCAGTGCCACCTTCGGTGACGCTTTGCGCCTGGCCCTGCGCTATCCGGCGCTGTTGGGAACACTTTTCGAGCTGAGCCTGGAAGACGACGGCCAGCGCATCTGGTTCACCGCCGACGGGTATCGGGAAAACCCGGCGCTGGCCACCTTCAATGTCGAGTTCTGCCTGGTGTCGTTGAAGGTCATCTGTGACGATCTGCTGGGCCATGCCCTGCCGTTGCTCGGTGCGCGTTTCGAACACCGCGCCCCCGACTATCGCGCACGTTATGCCGAGCACTTCGATTGCCCTCTTGCCTTTGCCGCCAGTGCCAATGCCTTCGCTTTCGACCGGCACTGGCTCGACCAGCCGTTGCCGCTGGCCGACCCCATCACCCACCGCGCCATGGGCGAGCGCTGCCGCAAACAGAACACCGAATTCACCGGGCGCCAGGCCTGGCTCGGCCGGGTACGCCAATTGCTGGCCGCCCAATTGAACGCCGCCCCCGGCATCGATGGCCTGGCCGGGCAGATGAACTGTTCGCCGCGCACCTTGCGCCGGCATCTGCATGACCTGGGTTGCAGCTATCAGGAACTGCTGGACGAGTTACGCTTCGAGCGGGCCAAGCAGTTGCTGGGCGAGGACCAACTGCCGATCTATCGCATCGCCGAGCAGTTGGGCTTCAGTGAAACCGCAAGTTTCAGGCACGCCTTCGTACGCTGGAGCGGCGTGGCACCGAGTCAGTTCCGCGCTTGAGTCGCGCGCACCGACATGGGGCGAATAACGGACACAGGCTTTGGCCATATTTATCCCCTTTTGGCCGCTCCTGCCGTTCTCCAAACCTGCCCACGCCGCAACACTGCAAGGCATCCCAAGCAGCCTGCGGAGAACAACAACAATGCTGACGATCTACTCGGACGATCATCATCTGCACCACGGCCGTTGTGAATTGATGGACGGGCAACTGATGCCCTGCTTCGAAATGCCCGCCCGCGCCGACCATGTGCTGCAGCGGGTCAAGGACCGCCAGCTCGGCCCGGTGCAAGCGCCGCAGGACTTTGGCCTGGCCCCCTTGCAACGCATCCACAGCCGCGAGTACCTGGATTTTTTCAAAGGTGCCTGGGCCCGTTGGGTCGAGTTCGGCCAGGACGGCGACCTGCTGCCCTATACCTGGCCCGCCCGCACCCTGCGCGCCGTCATGCCCACCAGCCTGCATGGCCAGTTGGGTTACTACAGCTTCGACGGCGGCGCGCCGATTACCGCCGGCACCTGGCAGGCGGCCTACAGTGCGGCGCAGGTGGCGCTGACCGCGCAACGGGAGATCCAGCAAGGCGCCCACAGTGCCTTCGCGCTGTGCCGGCCACCGGGACACCACGCCGCCGGCGACTTGATGGGCGGTTACTGCTACCTCAATAACGCCGCCATCGCCGCCCAGGCATTTCTCGACCAGGGCCACCAGAAAGTCGCGATCCTCGACGTGGATTACCACCACGGTAACGGCACCCAATCGATTTTCTATGGGCGTAGCGATGTGCTGTTCACCTCGATCCACGGGCACCCGGAAGCCGAGTTTCCGTTTTTTCTCGGCTATGCCGATGAGCTGGGCGACGGGGCCGGAGAGGGTTTCAACTTCAACTATCCGTTGCCGGCCGGTTCGGGCTGGGACACCTGGTGCGCCGCACTGGAACAGGCTTGCCAGGCGATTGAGGGCTACGGCGCCGACGTCATTGTGGTGTCCCTGGGCGTCGATACGTTCAAGGACGACCCCATCTCGCAGTTCAAGCTCGACAGCCCCGACTACCTGGCCATGGGCAAGCGTATCGCCCGCCTGGGCAAGCCGACGCTGTTCGTGATGGAAGGCGGCTACGCGGTAGAAGAAATCGGCATCAATGCCGTCAACGTGCTCGAAGGTTTTGAGGGGACTGCCTGATGAATATGCTCAAGTCGCTTGTGCTCTGCGCCGCCGTATTAAGCACCGCCGCCCACGCTGAAGAAAAAACCCTGCGGGTCTACAACTGGTTCGACTACATCACCCCCAAGGCCCTGGAAGATTTCAAGGCCCAAAACCCGTCGATCAAGTTGGTCTACGACATCTTCGACACCAACGAAGCCCTGGAAGCCAAGCTGCTCACCGGCAATTCCGGCTATGACGTGGTGGTGCCATCCAATGTGTTCCTGGCCAAACAGATCGAGGCCGGTGTGTTCCAGGCCCTGGACCGCAGCCAGTTGCCGAACTGGAACCACCTCGATCCCAAGTTGATGAAGCTGATCGAGGCCAACGACCCGGGCAACAAATTCGCCGTGCCCTACATGTACGGCACCATCCTGATCGGCTTCAACCCCGACAAGGTCAAGGCCGCACTCGGCGCCAATGCACCGGTGGACAGCTGGGACCTGATCTTCAAGGAGGAGAACATCAGCAAGCTCAAGCAATGCGGCGTGGCGCTGCTGGATTCACCCTCGGAGATCCTGCCCCTGGCCTTGCAGCACCTGGGCCTGGACCCCAACAGCAACAACCCCAAGGACTATGAAAAAGCCGAAGCCTTGCTGCTGAAGATCCGCCCGTACATCACCTACTTCCACTCCTCCAAGTACATGGCCGATATCGCCAACGGCGACATCTGCGTCGCCGTCGGCTACTCCGGCAGCTTCTCCCAGGCCGCCAACCGCGCCAAGGAGGCCAGGAACGGCGTGATCGTCGACATGCGCCTGCCCAAGGAAGGCGCGCCGATCTGGTTCGACATGCTGGCCATTCCCAAGGGCGCGAAGAACCCCCAGGACGCCTACACCTTCATCAACTACCTGCTGCAACCGCACGTCATTGCGCCGATCAGCGATTTTGTCGGCTACCCCAACCCGAACAAAGACGCTACCGGGCAGGTGGACCCGGCGATCCGCAACAACCCCAACCTGTACCCCACCGAAGCCGCGATGGCCACGCTCTATACCTTGAAACCCCTGGGACGCGACGCCGAACGCGCCAGGACCCGCGCCTGGTCCAGGATCAAGTCCGGGACCTGAGCAAACGTGACCGGGAAGTGCTTCCCGGCCACGATGACTTATCTACCGACCGCCCGGCCGCAGCGCCAATTACCTTGCAGCTCTTCATGCCGACCCAGGCCAAGGAGCTGCAGATGCCCAACGATTCACCCCCTAGCAACAATCGCCCGCCCAGCAGCTATGAGCTGCTGACGCAACTGAGCGTCGGCCCGTCGATCCGCGACGTCGCCGCCAACCTGTTGCGTTCGTCCCTCATGGAGCAATACCCGACACTCGCTATCGACCCTGACCTGGCCATGGTCATCACGCCGCGCTGGCGCATCGTTGGCGATGTCATCCAATCCGCACCCGCCACCGCGCAATCGCTGACCTCGGTGCTGGCCAACCAGGCCCTGGCGCCCGAGCCGGTGATCTATATCGACGGCGAACACTTCCTCACCCTGGAACCCGAGACCAAGCCCGCCGTGCACCTGCCGGTGCAGATCGATGCCATTGCGCGGCTGATCAATGAGCTGGCGGCGCTGATCTTTACCGCCTTCCAGGAGCAGCAACTTGATTACTGGAACGCTTCCAACGGCCTGGCGGGCCCACGCTGGCAAACGCTCTCCCATTCCCTGCGCAAAGTCTGGAACGTCACCGCGCAGGACGGCTGGGATGAACACGATTGCGCCATGGCCAGGACGTTGTTCCACTTTCCGGACCGGGCCAAGCGTCGGAACTTCGACACATTCCAGACACACGCTTACCTGATCGATATAGATGGCCTTAAAAACAACCGCTCCACTCACGTCGGCCTGTCGGATATCGCGGTGCTGATCGGGGTACATGAGCAACGCCAGCGGGTCCTGACGTATTCGCTGATCAACGGCTACGAGAAATTCGAGTCACTGCAAAAGCTCGGCGAAGCCTTGCCCGCGGCACTGACTCAAGCTGATGGGGAGGTAACCGTGCAATGGCGATTGTACGAACCCGCCGGGGATTTTTTCGACAGCCTGGCGTGCAACCTGATCGCCCTGCAATTGCAGGCCATCGGGTCAATTGGCTCCGCCGACCTTGAAGCCCCCGCCACGGCTGCCGTCACTGGCCAGGCCGTCGCGCGCATCCTGCCGGTGATTGAAGACTTGAGCGATCACTCATTGTCGAGCATCCACCAGATCCACGAGCAACTTCCCGACTGGCTTGCCAATGCCTCGGACCTGGACGTATCGACCTACAGCCGTTACGTGATCGAGCTGGCCGAACTGCATACCCACAACCACGGCCAGTCTTTCCAGGACGGTATCCCGCCGATCCGCGACTACGCCCGGCAGCAACTGCAAAACCGGATCAAGGCCCATGCAAATGGCGCGAGCCTGAACCTGGACAAGATAGAGATCAGCATCGAAAGCCCGGTGGTCTGGGGCACCTTCGTGCTGCCCGGAACCAGTGACATCACCCGGCGCAACCTGATCGACCTGGCCCTGGAAAACCTCACCGGGCTGCCCACCGGTACGCCCAGCGTGCACTACAACGGCGGCGAGGGGCCGCAATGGCTGACGTACAACTACCTCAAGGACGTGATCGAAACCCTCGACATCGGTGAGCGTTACCCGACGCTGATCAAACACACCCTGCTCGACGACCCCGTTCAATCGAGGCTTCGGCAAACCCTCTACACTTCGCACTTGCGGGTGCAACTGCCACTGCTGGCCTTGCAGTGGAAAATCCAGGGCCTGCACGGCATCGATGATCGCGGTTATCGCTATATCGCTGCCGCGGTGCAGGCACACGCCCATGAACGGCAGGTCGAGGGGCAAGAGATCGTCATCCGGCGCCTGGCGTTCATTCCCACCCTGCGCACCAGCCAGGCGCAGGACGGGGTGGCGAATATGTTTGTGATCGGCCCCCGCGACCACACCCAAGGCCCTTGCCTGTTGTACCGCCCACTGCTGGAGCCGGTGCTGATCCAGTACCCGTCACGGCAAAACCTGTTGTATGCCATCAAGCATCACCGCACCCTGCGCGACTCGGTGCTGGCCTGGCTGGCCGAAGATGTACGCTTCAACTACGAGCAGTATGTCTTCCCTGCCGCATTACCTTCGCCGTGGACCGTGGTGCGCGGGTTGGTGGAGCCGCAAGTGGTGGTGCAAATGAGCGGCCCCCTGGCCTTGAGCGACGAAGTGGTGGGCAACGACAGCCTGGCGACGCTGTTCAGGGACAACGCCAACGCGATGGTTGAATTGGCGACGCGGCAATCGGTGTCCAACGCTCAGAAACGTTGGGCAAGCTATCGAGAAGCCGGCTGGCTGATTTTCAGCGCGGCGTTGCCATTCATGGGCCGCACCGTGGGCATCGCGGCCTGGATCTGGCAAATCATGGACGACCTGCAGGCGACCGCCCAGGCGGAGCCGGAGCCTGACGGGCAGGTGTCCTGGACAGCCCAGGTGGATCTGCTGCTCAACCTGGGCATGGCCCTGGTGCTGCACGTCGCCCTGCGCCATCCGCCGGTACGAAAGACGCCCAAGGCCACGTTGCCGAAACAGGAAGCCACCCCGACCCAGGCGCCTGAAACCAGACTGCCGCCGAAGCACCGGATCCCCGTGATGCGCCGCCCCGACTTGCCCGACGCCGAACCGCCCGCTCGCCATCAAGGCCCGCTGTACAACAGCGGCGCACTCCAACGTTCTCCGACAAGCCTGGGGGCCACACTGGACCGCCTCAAAGTGGCCAGGCCCGACGGGCTGGGGGAAGCCGTCAAGGAAACAGGGCCGCACCTGCATCTCTATGCGCTTGCCGATAAATGGTACGCGCCGGTGGGCGCACGCTGGTTCGAGGTGGCGGTGGATGAGCACGACAATGTCATGATCGTCGATCCGGGCCGCCCCACTCACATCGGCCCGCTGCTGGTGAGCAACCTGGCCGGGCAATGGTTTGTCGACACTCGCCTGCGCCTGCGCGGTGCCGGTTTCAGGAATCGCCGGCAATCGGCTCGCGGCAAAGTACCTTCGCGGATCACCGACCTCCGGCAGAAACTCAACCAATTCGATGCTGACGAACGGCGCGGGCAAGCTGAAGTCGCCCAGGCCCACGCCGCGATAGACCCGGTGCCCGGGCCCTCCTCCGATCGCCAGCGCCAGGCGTTCCTCGACAAGGTCGACAGCCGCCTGGCCGACTATGACGTGCCCATTCGCCAGTTACGTTCGCTGAATGTCATCGATTCGGTACCCAACTACCAGAGTTCGATGATCGACTACCTGAACAAACAACTGCTGCTGACCCGCTCGGCCATCGCGGAACGCTTGCCGGTCTTTCGCGACAAGTTGCTGGTGTCGGTGGAAGACATGGAAGCCCTCACCTCCCTGGACATCAAACAGCGTAACGAGATCGCACAGACGATGGCGAAGCTGAACCTGGATATGATCAACCGCATGGAGTATGCGCAGTCGCGCTATCGCCAGTTGGAAAGCCTGGGCATAGAGGGTGCCAAGGTCATCCAGACCAGCGTGCAGGCCCTGCCCGACTTCAAGCTGCACGACCTCAAGGCCATGCAACTCACCCTCAGCCGCTACCTGTGTATTGGCGAAGGCAGCGGGGAGGCCTTCACCGACGCCCGTGCGCAACTCAATGACATCGTGGATAACGCCGATCTCACGGTGCAAACGTGGATCGAGACCCTGGTGGAAACCAGCATCAGCGACCTGCACGAGCGTATTGAAGTGCTCAACAGCCTGGTCGACCAGTTCGCGATTGTCGACCAACGCCTGCTGGACCTGCACGCCGAACACCCGGAACAGGTGCAGCGAGAACCCCTGGAAAACCTGCGCCAACGCATCGATGAATTCAACCAACAGGCGGTGCATGAGCTGGCGCTGTTGATCAGGCAACGAAAAGCCCTGGAGCCCAAGCCTGGCCCATCAAAAGCCCCCCCGACACCCAAGCGCAAAGTCATCAAGACACGCTTCAACGGGGTGGTGGTGGGCGAGCCCCGTGAAGCCGAAAGCGGCCTGGTGGACGTCAAGGCCCCGGTGACGGGCAAGCTCATCGCGACCTTTCACGAAAAAACCCCTGGGGTCTGGGTCGAACGCCAGAACACGCCCTCAAGCCCCCGAGAGCCCCAGGTGATCGACCTGGGCACCAGCATCGACACCGCCCAGAGCCTGCTGAATGAAGAGCCCGCCGCCACCCTGCGCACCCTGGACCACGCGAAGAAAGCCGGGCGTATTCCGGTGGAAATCGAAGAGATGTTCCACCAGTACGCCGCACGCCTGGAACACGCAATGGCCACGATCGAAGAGGCGCTCACCCGGCTCAACCTCACGGAAAGCGACCGCCCGCCCGCCGCCGCCCTCAACCGTCGCCTCAATGACGCCGCACAACGGCTATACGAAATGGGCACAAACACTCGCATCAGCATGACCAAACAACAACCACCCACGGCGGCACGGGTGGAGTGGCTGCACAGCCAAGGCCTGGTGAAAATCGCCAAAGTGGTCACGCGGCGGCGGCTCAAGGGCCCCGGCAAAAACTACCTGGACGAATACGAGGTGCGTGATCACCAGACCCATGCGGTGCTCTGGTATGCGCACTTTCACTATGAGTCTCCCCAGGCGGCGCTGGAGCACTACACCGCCGGCCACCTCAAGACCCGCGACCAGCAGAAACTGGGGGGCGCTGTGCACCGCACGGGCTTGAGCGACCGTGACCAGATCGCGATTTATCGCAGTGAAATCAGCCCGATCCTGGCCCGCTCGTTGTTTTTCCAGACCTGACCGTCAATCGTGCTGCCAGGCTCTGCGCAAAGCGGTCAGGGCCTCGGCAACGGCCGCCTCGGGTACGGCGGCAAACCCCAGCACCAGGCCGGCGCGCTGGTCTGCCGGAATGGTGGAGTGCGCCAGCCAGTAACTGCTTAAACCATTGACTTCGACGCCCACGGCACGGGCCTGCTCAAGCAGCTGTTGTTCGCGGGCCAGGCTGTCCACGCGCACGGTCATGTGCAGCCCTGCGGCGATAACGGGCAACTCGCCCACCCCCGGCAGACCGCGCGGCCACCCGGCGAGCAAGGCATTGCGCCGGCTCAATGCCGCGCGCCGCATCCGGCGGATATGCCGCTGGAAGTGCCCGGCCGCCATAAACTCGGCCATCACCGCCTGGGTACTGACTTCCGAGTGGCGCATATCCACCGCACGGCGCCGTGAGAAAGCATCAACCAGGCCTGGCGGCAACACCAGATAGCCCAGGCGCAAGGCCGGGAATGCGACTTTGCCGAAGGTACCGACGTACAGCACGCGGCCGCTGCGGTCCAAAGCCGCCAGCGGCGCCAGGGGGGCGCCGCTGTAGCGGTATTCGCCGTCATAGTCGTCCTCCACGATCCAGCCGCCGGTGCGCTCGGCCCAGGCCAGCAACTCCAGGCGCCGCGCCAGGCTCATCACCACGCCCAGCGGATATTGGTGGGAGGGCGTGACATAGGCCAGGCGGCAATCACCCAAGGTATTCAGGACCTGGCAATCGATGCCGTCGCTGTCCACCGGCACGCCCTGCAGGTTGGCACCGGCCAGGGCGAACGCGTGACCGGCGGCCCGATAGCCCGGGTTTTCAACCGCCACCCCGTCACCAGGCTCTACCAGCAACTGTGCACAAAGGCTGATTGCCTGTTGTGCACCGCTGGTGATCACTATTTGCTCAGCCGTACATTGCATGCCCCGTGAGCTGCGCAGGTAAGCGGCGATCAAGCCGCGCAGGCGGCTGTCACCCGCCGGGTCGCCATAGCACAGCTGCGCCAGGTCCGGCTTGCGCCAGAACGCCCCGTTGAGCTTGGCCCAGACCTCGAAAGGGAATAGATCGAAGGCTGGCACGCCCACGCGAAATGCCTTGGGCGGACCCGCCGGCGGCTGTGACAAATGGTTATTTTGCACGCGCCCCAAGGCCGGCCTGTGGATAACTTCGCCATCGAGGTTTTTCGGCAATTCCGTCCATTTTGTGGATAAGTCTGGGGATAAGCTTGTTGATAAGCCTGTGGATACTTTTGTGGATAGTTTTTTTGCCGTGGGTAATTGGGCGACATAGGTGCCGTCACCCACACGGCCTTCGATAAACCCCTCCGCGTACAACTGATCGTAGGCGCGCACCACGCTGTTGCGGGAAATCAACAGCGCAGCGGCCAGGTCACGGCTGGCGGGCAGGCGCGTACCGCTGGCCAGGCGCCCATCCAACACGCGCTGACGCAGGGCTTCATAAAGCTGGCGCGTCAGGCCTTGGCGTCGATCCAGCTCGATACCGGCAGGGTTGAAGGACAGCGGCGGCGAAATGGGCGACATCATATTGGACCTATGAAATTGGCCGAAGATGGCTCTTACAACGAACCATTAGCCTGCCTAGGATGCAGGCATTCGCCAAGGAAAATATTCATGTACACACCCCGCGCCTTTGCCCTCGACGACTTGCCCGAAATACAGCAACTGATCCAGCACACACGCCTGGCGCAGTTGGTCACCTTTGGCGAGCAAGGCCTGCAGGCCAGCCACTTGCCGCTGCTGCTCAACCCGGATGAAGGCCCCAACGGCACGCTGTACGGGCACCTGGCCAAGGCCAATCGGCAGTGGCAAGACCTGCAAGACGGCAGCGAAGCCCTGGTGATCTTCGCCGGCGCCGAGGCCTACATCAGCCCGGGGTTTTACCCGGCCAAGGCTGAGCACGGCAAAGTGGTGCCCACCTGGAATTACATCGCGGTGCATGCCTATGGCAAGGCCGAGGTGTTTACCGATGCCGAGCGCCTGCTCGGCGTGGTCAGCGCCCTCACTGACCGCCACGAGGGCAATCGCGCCCAGCCATGGAAGGTCAGCGACGCCCCGGCTGATTACATTGACGGCATGCTCAAGGCCATTGTCGGCTTCAGCCTGCCGATCGAGCGCCTGATCGGCAAACGCAAACTCAGCCAGAACCGCAGCGCGGCGGACATCGCCGGCGTGCGCGACGGCCTGGCCGCAAGCGCCGATATACGCGACCAGACCCTCGCGCGCTTTATTCCCCAAGGAGTTTCAGAATGAGCCAGATCGAGATCCGCCAGGTCACCGCAACCGACCACGCCGCCTGGCTGCCGCTGTGGCAGGCGTACTTGACGTTCTACAACACCGAACTGCCGGACGCCGTCAGCCAAAGCACCTGGCAGCGCCTGATCGATGCCCATGAGCCGACCCACTCTGCGCTGGCCTGGCAGGACGGCAAGGCGGTGGGCATGGTCAACTTCATCTACCATCGCTCCAACTGGAGCATCGAAAACTCCTGCTACCTGCAGGATCTGCTGGTGGACCCGGCCCAGCGCGGCACCGGTGTCGGCCGTAAACTGATCGAGTTCGTCTACGCCACTGCCAAGGCCGACGGCTGCTGCAAGGTGCACTGGCTGACCCACGAGACCAACGCCACCGCGATCCAGCTCTACGAGCGCATCGCCGAACGCCCTGGCTTCATTCAATTTCGCAAAGGTCTTTAAGGAGCGCAGCATGTCCACTTCCCTCGCCGACTGGAAAGGCGCCCCGGCGCCCACCGCGCAACTGCTCGAAGGGCGCTTTATCCGCCTGGAAAAACTCGATCCGGCCCGCCACGCCGACCAACTGTGGCAAGCCCTCGAAGGCCCCGGCGCCGACCCCAAGTTGTGGGATTACCTGCCTTACGGCCCGTTCGCCGAACGCGCCGCGTTTGATGCGTGGTTGAACAACCATGCGGCGAACAGCGACCCGTATTTCTTCAGCGTGGTCGACCGTGCGTCCGGCCAGGTGCAGGGCATCCTCAGCCTGATGTCCATCGTCCCGGCCCAGGGCCGTATCGAAATCGGGCATGTCACCTTCGGCGCGCCGATGCAGCGCTCACCCAAAAGCACCGAGGCGGTGTACCTCCTGGCCAAATACGCGTTCGAACAGGGTTACCGCCGCCTGGAGTGGAAGTGCAACAACGGCAATGCCCGCTCCAAATATGCGGCGGAGCGGTTGGGGTTCAGCTTTGAAGGGGTGTTCCGCCAGCATATGGTGGTGAAGGGGCAGAACCGCGATACGGCGTGGTATTCGATTTTGGATTCGGAATGGCCGACGGTGGGCGCGGGGTTTGAGGCGTGGTTGTCGGAGGCGAACCAGGCAGGTTCCGGGCAGTTGAAGGGCCTGGCGGAGTGTCGCCGCCAGGCGCTTTAAGGCTTACCCCAGCTTCTGGGCCAGCACCGCAATATGCTCCGGCCCGATCCCGCAGCACCCGCCCAAGTGGCTGGCACCGCGCTTTTTCCAGTCCGCGGCCCACTGCAGGTAGCCCGGTGGGTCGAGATCCTCGCGCAAGGGGTCCAGGCCGTCGTTGGCCGTGGCTTCCTTGGGCTGGGGCGGGAAGGCGTTGGCGTAGGCGCCGATCTGAATCGCCACGCCCAACCGCTCGAAGGTTTGGCGTGCGGCATCGATCGCCGCGCCGATCACTTCCGGCTGGCTGCAATTGAACAGCAACACTTGCACACCCAACTGCGCCGCCGCTTCGGCCGCGTCCGCCACCGGCTCGCCGGAACGCAGGCGCGGTACTTCGTCGGTGTCTTCGTCTTTCAAGGTGAAAGACAGCCAGAACGGCTTGCCATCCTTCGGCAGGTCCGCATGAATCGCCCGCGCTTCGACGATTGAGCTCTGGGTCTCCGCCAGCCACAGGTCGACATGGGGTGCCAGGCCCTGCACCAGTGGCGTCAACAGCTCAGACACGCGCTGCGGCTCGAACAGATCAGGCCGATACGAACCAAACAACGGCGGCAACGAGCCGGCCACACGCACGGCCTTGCCCGAAGCCTGCACCGCCCGTCTGGCCAATTCACCCGCCAGCGCCGCCAGGGCCTGGCCTTCGGCAGCAAAGCGCGCCTCGCCGATATGGAACGGCACCACCGCATAGCTGTTGCTGGTGATCACATTGGCACCACTGTCGATATAGGCCGCATGCACCGCCTCCACCGCTTGCGGTGCTTCGCTCAATGCCAGCGCCGACCACTCCGGCTGCCGGAACGGCGCACCGCGGCGTTGCAGTTCACGGCCCATGCCGCCGTCCAGAATTACTGTGCTTACTGCGCCCATATGCTTTTTACTCATAAGCTTATGAAAATAACTCACTATGAGAGTCGTTCTTATAACTATTTAATACGTTCCGTTCGGTTCATAACAACCTCTTTTTTATTCAGGTGCCTCCTTGAAACTTAAACCGCTATTGGCCTTGGGCCTGACGATACTGGCTGCCTCCACCCAAGCCTTTGGCGGCGCGACCCTGGACCGGGTTGAGAAGAAAAAAGAACTGGTGGGCGTGCTGATGGAAAGCTACCCGCCGTTCTCGTTCCTCAACGAGCAAAACCAGCTCGACGGCTTCGATGTCGATGTGGCCAAGGCTGTCGCGCAAAAGCTCGGTGTGAAACTGCGCCTGGAAACGCCGTCGTGGGACGTGATCGCCGCCGGCCGCTGGAGCGGTCGCTATGACATCTGCATCTGCTCGATGACCCCGAGCAAGGCCCGCGCCGAGGTCTTCGACTTCCCGGTGGAGTATTACGCCTCCCCTGCCGTGATCGTGGTCAATGCCAAGGATGACAGCATCCACGGCGCCAAGGACCTGAGCGGCAAGAAAGTCGGCCTCACCAGCGCCTCCAGCTACGAGAGCTACCTGAACAAGAACCTGGTGATCGAAGGCGCCGAGGACACCCAGTTGCAGTACCCGTTCGAGAACGTGCAGATCGCCCCGTACGACACCGATAACGTCGCCTTCCAGGACCTTGGCCTGGGCGCCGGTGTACGCCTGGATGCAATCCTCACCAACCTGGTCACCGCCCAGCCGCGCCTGAACGAAGACAAACGCTTCAAGCTCGCCGGCACGCCGCTGTACGCCGAACCCAATTCGGTCGCCATCGAAAAAGGCGACGCCCAGTGGGACGCCAAGGTGCGTGAGGTATTTGCCCAGTTGAAACAGGACGGCACCCTGAGCAAACTGTCGCAAAAATGGATCGGTGCCGATATCAGCCAATGAGTGTTCCCCCAAAACCTGCGCGCGCCCTGCTGGGCTTTCGCACGCGGCTTTACCTGACCTGGGCGGCGCTGTTCGCCCTGTTTGCCAGTTTCTTCCTGAGCTTTGACCTGAAGTTCTCGATCATTCTCGACAAGCTGCCCAACCTGGTCGGCCTGCACCTGGCACCCAATGGCTTCCTGCAAGGCGCAGCGCTGACGCTGTTCCTGTGCCTGTGTGCGATTGCCGCCTCGTCGGTGCTGGGCTTTATCACCGCGCTCGGGCGCCTGTCCAAAAGTGCCGTGGCCTTTGGTATCGCCAGCTTCTACGCGTCGTTTTTCCGTGGCACGCCGTTGCTGATCCAGATCCTGCTGATCTATCTGGGCCTGCCGCAGCTGGGCCTGGTGCCGGGCGCCATCGTCGCGGGGATCATCGCGCTGTCGCTGAACTACGGCGCGTACCTGAGCGAGATCTTCCGCGCCGGCATCCTGGGCGTCCCTCATGGACAACGGGAAGCCGCATTGGCCCTGGGCATGCGCGACAGTGCGATCTTCTGGCACGTCACCCTGCCCCAGGCCATGCGCACCATCGTCCCGCCGGCGACCAACCAGTTCATCTCCATGCTCAAGGACTCGTCGCTGATCTCGGTGATGGGCGTGTGGGAAGTGATGTTCCTGGCGCAATCCTACGGGCGCTCCAGCTACCGTTATATCGAGATGCTCACCACCGCTGCGATCATTTACTGGGTGATGTCCCTCGGCCTGGAACTGATCCAGGCACGCATGGAGCGGCACTATGGCAAGGGGTATGCGAGGCGGGAGTGAGGTCATTGAAGTCACTATCGCCCTCAGGCTTACTGCGCCAATCGAGCTGAATTTTTATCGCATCGGACTAGAGACATCTCCCGCAAACACGCGGTGCTTGGCCTGACAGTTATCCCCCGGGTGCCCCGCTAAATTCCCCGCCTCATACATCAGGAGGTGGGTTTACATGCCACTCATTCAGAAACAACTCGTACTCGCCATCACGCTCGCGCTGGGGGCCACCTGTGCTCAGTACGCACAGGCCCGTGAAGACATGCAACCCGACAGCGAGTGGTTCGAACAGATTGCCAAACATCACCAGAAAACTCATTTCGACCCGGCCACTCCCACCCCCGAAGACTTCTATTTCATCGACCGAGCCAACAGTCGTAACGGCCTGAGCGTTGCCCGCGTGCTGGACTCGGCAGTGGATGCCGCGCTGGCATCGGAGGAGTTGAGTGACTGGGAAAAGTACCAGCGTGAAAACTACGGGCGGTACTTGAGCAGCCTGGAGCCAGGTCGCTTGGGTACGCTGCTGGAGCAATTGGCCGGCAGCCAGAACGCCAACCTGGGCACGGCCACTCAAAACAGCATGAAACGCTGGCACGCCAGCCTGCTGACAGCCATACGCCAATTGGATAACCACACCGGTGAGGACGGGCGTGTCTGGGTCCAAGGCCTGGCCAGCAGCGGTGCCCTCGATGCCCAACACGGCAGCGCCGGCTTGAAACAAAGCAGCCAGGGCCTGTTGCTGGGTGCAGATGGAGCAATCGATGACGCCTGGCGGGTCGGCGTGGTGGGCGGCAAGTCTGGCAGCGACCTGAGCGCCCGGCATTTCAACGGTGAAGTGGACAGCTGGCACCTGGGCGCCTATGCGGTGCGCCAGGACGGTCCATGGGCTTTACGCCTGGGCGCGCTGTACAGCAGCCATTCCGGGCAGAACACGCGCAGTGTGGACTTCGACTTCATCGATTACCGCGAACGCCTCACGGGCAAGTACAAGGCCCAGAGCCAGAACGCATTCGCCGAACTGGGCCATCGGTTCGTCACCGACGGCTTGTATGCCGAACCGTTTGCCGGAATCGGCTTCCAGCGGTATCACCGTGACCGCTTCTCCGAGAAAGGTGGCCATAGCGCGTTGAACGTGGGCACCCAGACCCAGCAAAACCTCAGCAGCACCTTCGGCCTGCGCTTGAGCCGCGACATCGCAGTGGCCGACCGGATCACCCTCAAGCCGCACCTGAGCGTCCATTGGAAACACTTGTATGGCGACACCAACAGCCGCGTACGCCAATCCTTTGCCAGGGAAACCCGCGAGGACTTCAACAGCGCGTTCAGCATCGGCGGTACCTCGCTGGACCGAGATAACCTGGCCTTGCGCACGGGGCTGGACATGCGTCTTTCGGAGCACCAGACCCTGAGCATCGCGTACACCGCCGAAGTGGGCGACAACAGCCGCAACCATGGACTAATGGGCCAATGGCAAAGCGCGTTTTAAGACAGAAACTGAAGAACCTTCACACTCACACAGGTCTTGAAGGCTGACATTAAGCACCACTTTTTGCTGGCTACACTCCGGTCTCCTATACAAAAGAGGCCGGAAATCATGATATCGACACTTTCGTTTTTCCCTCCCCTTGGTGCACTCTTCGCACAAAGCGCCAACGCCTTCGCCGAGGCTGCCACTCCGCCCGCCGCAGCACCCGAGCCACACACCGCGCCTCCAACCACTCCGCGCTCGTTCGGGCACGCCGCCCGCCAGGCCTCAAATGGCCAGCTCGACACCAATATTGTCAAAGTCATCACCACGCCTAACTCCCCGCGCCGCGACGGGATGAATATCGACGAGATCGCCGGCCTCACCCAAACCCCGTCCAACCTTGAGAAGTCACACATCATCAAAGCCGTCGACATCGTCAACAGCCCGGACGTGCACATCAATTCACCGGGTCATGGCCTGAGCAGCTCCGGGCTTACCTCTGTCTGGCTGGAGAATCGAGGAAGCATCACGGCCCAATCCGGCACAGGTGTGGCCCTGAAGGGAGAAAAGGCCGATGAGGTGATCAACCATGGCCTGATTGCAGGTGGCAATGGAGTCGCCCTGGACATGGGCGGCGGTGACGACCTGTTGGTTGTCAAAAATGGCAGCCGCTTCAAAGGCGAAGTCGATGGCGGCAGCGGTACCAACCAGGTGGTTCTCGAAGACACCAAAGGCGGCACGTTCGAAGGTGCGACCCGAATGCAACACCTGTGGGTCGGCAAGGGCGCCTGGGAACTGACCGGTGCACTGCACGACAATCGGCACGGCAAGGTGTACGGCGATGCTGCCTTGACCAACCGCAGCGTTATCAAGGGGACCCTGGATATTGATGCGGGCGGCAGCTATTCCGGCGGCACCGTCGACTCCCTTAATGTCGCGGGTACCCTGCTGCTCGATCCTGAAAATACACCACGGACCCGGATCAGGAAGGATCTGCACCTCAAACCAGGATCGACCATGGCGTTCAAAGTGGGCGCGGACCAAGCCCACTCCACGCTGAAAGTCGGCAATACGTTAACGCTGGATAACGCCACCCTGAAACTTGATGTACAGCCGGAAAGTGAAGCACTGCTCACGCGCCAGCTACGTATCGCGGATGCGGCATCCATCAAGGGAACATTCAGCGCCGTTACCAGCAACCTGACCACCCTGGAACCTGAACTGCTCTACAAACCTGAAGGTATTTTTGTCGGCTTCAAGCGCAAGCAGAGCGCCGCACCCTCCGTTGACCATTAAAAAATCGGCAAAAAAAAGGGGGGCACCTGCCCCCCCGAGGATTAAACGGTCGTGTCGAAGGCTGGATCAGCCTTCGATTTCAATCAGGATTTCGCCAGGGTTCACCCGGTCGCCCTTGGCCACGTGAACGGCGGTCACCTTGCCGGCAATCGCAGCCTGCACTTCGGTTTCCATCTTCATCGCTTCGGTGATCAGCACGGCCTGGCCGGCCTTGACCACGTCGCCTTCCTTGACCAGCACATCGACGATATTGCCCGGCATCGCCGTGCTGACATGCCCCGGCTCACTGGCCTGCTTGCGCTTGCTGCTGCCGCCGCCGACGAATTCGTTGAGCGGTTCGAACACCACTTCTTCCGGCATGCCGTCGATGGACAGGTAGAAATGGCGCTTGCCTTCGGCTTTCACACCGACACCGGTGATGTCCACGCGGTAGCTTTCGCCGTGCACGTCGATGACGAACTCGGTCGGCACGCCTTCGCCACCGGCACGGGCCACGCCGCCGGCTTCAGGGATAGGCAGCAGCACCTCAGGCGTCAGGGTGCCGGCGTCGCGTTCCTCGAGGAACTTGCGCCCGATGTCCGGGAACATGGCGTAGGTCAGCACGTCTTCTTCGGACTTGGCCAGTGCGCCGATTTCGCCGCGCAGCTTGGTCATCTCCGGCTTGAGCAGGTCGGCCGGGCGCACGTCGATCACTTCTTCGCTGCCGATGGCCTGGCGACGCAACTTCTCGTTCACCGTGCCCGGCGCCTTGCCATAGCCGCCTTGCAGGTACAGCTTCACTTCGTTGGTGATGGTCTTGTAGCGCTCACCGGCCAGCACGTTGAAGAACGCCTGGGTGCCGACGATCTGCGAAGTCGGGGTCACCAGCGGCGGGAAGCCGAGGTCTTCACGCACCCGTGGAATTTCAGCCAGCACTTCGCTCATGCGGTTCAGAGCGCCCTGCTCTTTCAACTGGTTGGCCAGGTTGGAAATCATCCCGCCCGGCACCTGGTTGACTTGCACACGGGTGTCGACGGCGGTGAATTCGCTTTCGAACTGGTGGTACTTCTTGCGCACGGCATAGAAGTACAGGCCGATCTCTTGCAGCAGCTCCAGGTCGAGACCGGTATCGAATTCGCTGCCTTTAAGGGCGGCGACCATAGACTCGGTGCCCGGGTGGCTGGTGCCCCAGGCGAAGCTGGAGATCGCGGTGTCGATATGGTCGGCACCGTTTTCGATCGCCTTGAGTTGGCACATCGCGGCCAAGCCGGCGGTGTCGTGGGAGTGGATAAAGATCGGCAGGCTCTGCTCGGCTTTCAGCGCCTTGACCAGTTCACCGGTGGCGTACGGCGTCAGCAGGCCGGCCATGTCCTTGATCGCGATCGAGTCGCACCCCATGGATTCCAGCTGCTTGGCCTGGGCCACGAAGGCCTCGACGGTGTGCACCGGGCTGGTGGTGTAGGCGATGGTGCCCTGGGCATGTTTGCCGGCGGCTTTGACCGCTTCGATGGCCACACGCAGGTTACGCACGTCGTTCATGGCGTCGAAGATGCGGAATACGTCGATACCGTTGACGGCAGCCTTGGCCACGAAGGCCTTGACCACATCGTCGCTGTAATGGCGGTAGCCCAGCAGGTTCTGGCCGCGCAGGAGCATTTGCAGGCGCGTGTTAGGCAACGCGGCGCGCAGTTTGCGCAGGCGCTCCCACGGGTCTTCCTTGAGGAAGCGTACGCAGGCGTCGAAGGTGGCGCCGCCCCAGACTTCCAGGGACCAGTAGCCGACTTTGTCGAGCTTGTCGCAGATCGGCAGCATGTCGTCGGTGCGCATGCGGGTCGCCAGCAACGATTGGTGGGCGTCGCGCAGGATGGTGTCGGTTACGAAGATTTTTTTAGTCATTGGAATGTTCCTCACAGGCCTGCGTGGGCGGCGATGGCGGCGGCGATGGCCAGGGCCAGCTCTTCGGGTTTGCGCTTGATCGAGTAGTTGGTCAGCTCAGGGTGGCTTTCCACAAAACTGGTGTTGAACTGGCCGCTGCGGAATTCCGGGTTACGCAGGATTTCCTGGTAGTAGGCGGCCGTGGTCTTCACGCCTTGCAGGCGCATGTCGTCCAGGGCACGCAGGCCGCGGTCCATGGCTTCTTCCCAGGTCAACGCCCAGACCACCAGCTTCAGGCACATGGAGTCGTAGAACGGCGGGATGGTGTAGCCGGTGTAGATCGCCGTGTCGGTACGCACGCCGGGGCCGCCGGGCGCGTAGTAACGGGTGATCTTGCCGAAGCTTGGGAGGAAGTTGTTCTTCGGGTCTTCGGCGTTGATGCGGAACTGCAACGCAAAACCACGGTGCTGGATGTCTTCCTGTTTCACCGACAACGGCAGGCCCGAGGCGATGCGGATCTGCTCGCGGACAATGTCGATCCCGGTGATTTCTTCGGTGATGGTGTGCTCCACCTGCACCCGGGTGTTCATCTCCATGAAGTACACCTCGCCCTCGGCGAGCAGGAACTCCACGGTGCCGGCGTTCTCGTAGCCCACGGCCTTGGCCGCACGCACCGAAAGGTCGCCGATGTAGGCGCGCTGTTCCGGGGTGAGCTGCGGGCTCGGGGCGATTTCGATGAGCTTCTGGTTACGGCGCTGGATCGAACAATCGCGCTCGAACAGATGCACCACGTTGCCGAAGCTGTCACCGAGGATCTGCGCCTCGATATGCTTGGGATTGACGATGCATTTTTCCAGGAACACTTCCGCCGAACCGAACGCCTTGGTGGCTTCGGAGATCACGCGGGGGAAGGCTTGCTCGAGTTCTTCGCGGCTGTTGCAACGGCGGATACCGCGACCGCCACCACCAGAGGTGGCCTTGAGCATCACCGGGTAACCAATGCGGTCGCCTTCGGTGAGGGCCTCGGTGATGTCGGCGACGTTGCCTTCGGTGCCGGGCGTGACCGGCACACCGGCCTTGATCATGCTGCGGCGGGCTTCGGTCTTGTCGCCCATGCGGCGAATCACTTCAGCCGAAGGGCCGATGAATTTGATTCCACGTTCGGCGCAGATGTCTGCCAGCTCGGCGTTTTCCGACAGGAAGCCGTAGCCGGGGTGCAGCGCATCGCAACCGGTTTCCACCGCCAGGTTCACCAGCTTGCGCGGGTTCAGGTAGCCGGCCAGCGGCTCGGCACCAATGCTGTGGGCTTCGTCGGCACGCTTGACGTGCAACGCATGGCGGTCGGCGTCCGAGTAAACCGCGACCGAGCGAATGCCCATCTCGGCGCAGGCACGCACGATTCGTACGGCAATTTCACCACGGTTGGCGATCAGGATCTTTTTTATCACTTGGAAATTCCCTTGAGCCGATTGCTGCGTTCTTCGACCCGCTGGAGCCGGGTCGGCGCGTGACTAAATGTTTCAAGCCAGTCGCAGCCACACACTAAGCCCGTGGAGGGATTAACAAAAATCAATAATTATTGGGTCGCTCATAAGTAAAGACTTATAGTTGGCCGGTCGACCTGGGGCGAGAGGATTTGATTAATGCGTAAGTCACTGATGCGTATGACATTGCGTCAATTGCAGATCTTCAATGAAGTGTGCGATTTGCGCTCTTACAGCCGCGCGGCCGAGGAAATGTCTCTCACCCAACCGGCCGTGAGCCTGCAAATTCGCCAGCTCGAAGAGCTGGTCGGCCAGCCGCTGTTCGATTATGTCGGCAAGAAGCTCTACATGACCGAGGCTGCCGAAGCCCTGCAACGGGCCAGCCGGGATATTTTCGGGCGCCTGGAAAACCTCGATATGCAGCTGTCGGACATGCAAGGCTCGTTGCAGGGCCAGTTGAAGCTCGCGATTGAATCCAGCGCCAAGTACTTCGTGCCGCACCTGTTTGCGGCGTTCAAACGCCAGCATCCCGAGGTGCAACTGCACTTGACGGTGGTCAACCGCGCCCAGGTGATCCGCCGCCTCTCCGACAACCGCGACGACCTGGTGATCATGTCCATGGTGCCCCAGGACATGGGCCTGGAATTCCTGCCATTCCTCAACAACCCGATCGTGGCCGTGGCGCCCCCCGATCATCCTTTGAGCCTGCAAGGGCCGTTGCGTTTGCAGGACCTGGAACCCTACACGCTATTGCTGCGCGAACCAGGCTCCGGCACGCGACTGGCCTGCGAGGAGTATTTCAAGGAGAAACGCGTGCACTTCACCCAAACGGTGGAAGTGGCCTCCGCCGAGGCGCAACGTGAATGCGTATGCGCCGGGCTGGGCGTGGCCTTGCTGACGCGCCATGCGGTCAATATGGAACTGGCCACCGGCGGACTCAAGGAGCTGCCGGTGGAAGAACTGCCGCTGTACCGCAGCTGGTGCCTGGTACAGGCCAAGGCCAAGCGCCTGTCACCGGTGGCCCATGCGTTCCTGGGCTTTATCCGCAGCGAACGGGTGCAGATCAGCGCGTTGGCTGAACGTTTCGCTGGGCAGCCGCGGGTGCCTGCCAGTGGAGTTCCGGGTAGTCACTGATGCTCTGCTGCAGCTGGCGCTGGTCGCAGCGGTCTTCGATTGCGCGACGGAACGCCATGCGGCGCTGGTCTTCCTGTTGACGACGGGTCTTGACGGAGCTGTTGCTGTCTTCGTAGGGCCGGGCCATTTGGAGTCTCCCAATGCGAGTACGGGGAGTACAGGATGGGTTGTAGCGATGACGGTTTAACGGCGCGGGGGTTACAGGACGATGAATCTTCCGGATAGGTAGACAAACCAAATGTGGGAGGGGGCTTGCTCCCGATTACGGTACATCAGCAGATTTCTCTTTGACTGACCCACTGCTATCGGGAGCAAGCCCCCTCCCACATTTTGAGCGTGTATGGCCCTGGATCAGTCGTCGAGGGCTTTGACGGACTTGGGCGACAACCGCAGGCTGCGCAAGCTGCGCTTCACGCTCTTGAGGTGGTTGACCAGGCTCGGGCCCCGCGCCATGGCAACGCCCATGGCCAGCACGTCGATCACCACCAGGTGCGCGATACGCGACGTCAGCGGGGTGTAGATCTCGGTGTCTTCGTGCACATCGATCGCCAGGTTGACCGTGGACAGTTCCGCCAACGGCGTCTGGCTCGGGCACAAGGTAATCAATGTCGCGCCGCTTTCACGCACCAGGTTGGCCGTGATCAGCAGGTCTTTGGAGCGGCCCGACTGGGAAATGCAGATCGCCACGTCGGTCGGCTTCAAGGTCACCGCCGACATCGCCTGCATGTGCGGGTCGCTGTAGGCCGCGGCGGTGAGCAGCAGGCGGAAGAACTTGTGCTGGGCATCGGCAGCCACGGCACCGGAAGCACCGAACCCGTAGAACTCGACGCGCTGGGCCTGGGACATGGCGGTCACGGCCTTTTGCAGCTCTACCGGGTCAAGCTTCTCGCGCACCTCCATGAGCGTGTGCAAGGTGGTGTCGAAGATTTTCAGGCTGTAGTCGGCGACGGAATCGTCTTCGTGGATCGCAAACTGGCCGAAGCTCGCGCCGGCGGCCAGGCTCTGGGCCAGCTTGAGCTTCAAGTCCTGGAACCCGGAGCAACCGATGGCGCGGCAGAAGCGCACGATGGTCGGCTCGCTGATGCCCACGCTGTGGGCCAGGTCGGCCATGGAACTGTGCATCACGGCCGCAGGGTCAAGCAGCACGTGATCGGCAACCTTGAGTTCCGATTTGCGTAACAGGTGGCGCGACTGGGCGATATGTTGCAACAGGTTCAAAGGGCAGGACTCTTGTTATTGGCAGGGCCAGGGATGTAGCAAGCTTGTAGTTATACTACAAGAATTGCCGTTTTGCCCGCCCGATGCATCACTAAATCGCCCTGATGCCCTTTGAATCAGCGGGCAGCTGCCTTGTAGCCATATGGGCGTGCGGACTGTCTTCAGGGAAAATCTGCATTGTTGCGTAACAAATCTGCCAGCCCTTCGGCCTCCATCGGCCGACTGATCAGGTAGCCCTGCACCTCATCGCATCGTTCTGTACGCAGGAAATCCAGCTGCTGCTGATCTTCCACGCCTTCGGCCACCACCTTGAGCGCCAGACCGTGAGCCATCGCAATGATCGCTCGGGTAATGGCGGCGTCTTCCCGTCCCTGGCCGAGGCCGCGAATAAAGGTCTGGTCGATCTTTACGTAATCCACAGGGATACGCTTGAGGTAACTGAGGGATGAATAGCCGGTGCCAAAGTCGTCGATCGCCAGCTTCACGCCCAGGTCGCGCAGTTGCTGGAAGGTCGCAATGATGTGTTCAACACTGTCGAGCAACTGGCTCTCGGTCAGTTCCAGTTCGAGGTATTGCGGGTCCAGGCCGGTCTCTTCCAATACCTGGCGCACCAGGCTGACCAGCTTGCCCTGGCGCAACTGGTGCACCGAGAGATTCACCGACACGCGGATCGGTGGCAGCCCCTGGCGCTGCCACTCACAGGCCTGCCAGCACGCCTGGCGCAGCACGAATTCGCCCAGCGGTACGATCAGGCCCGTTTCTTCGGCCAGGCCGATAAAATCGCCTGGCGGCACCATGCCCCACTGCGGATGCTCCCAGCGGATCAGCGCTTCGGCAGCGTCAAGCTTGCCGGTGGCCAGGCACAGTTTCGGCTGGTAGAACACCGTGAGCTGACGCTCATCGATGGCTTTGCGCAGATGGTTTTCCAGCTGCAAACGCTCCAGGGTGCTGGCTTGCAGGCTGTCGGTGTAGAACTGGAAGTTATTGCCGCCCAGGTGCTTGGCGTGCTGCATGGCCATGTTCGATTGACTGACCAGCGCGGAAATTTCCCGCGCGTTATCCGGCAACAGGCTGATCCCCATCGACGCACTCACCACCAACTCATGCCCTTCTACCGTCACCGGTACCCGCAGCTTGGCCAGCAGCCGCGTGGCCACCCGTGCCAGGCTCGACAGGTTGCCGTAGGCGTCGAACAGCACGGCGAACTCATCGCCGGACAAACGCGCGATGGTGTCGGCCTCGGGCAAGGCATTGATCAACCGACGGGCCATCTTTTGCAGCAACTGGTCGGCCACTTCATGGCCCAGGCTGTCATTGAGCAACTTGAAGCGGTCGAGGTTGATATGCAGCAACGCCAGGCTGCGCCCGCCTTGGCGTACACGCTGATGGGCCTCGCGCAGCCGTTCGCGGAACAGCGAGCGGTTGGCCAGGCCGGTCAACTCATCGTAGTGGGTGAGGTAGCGCATGCGCTCCTCGGATTCGCGCCGCGCTGACAGATCGGCGAAGAAGCCCACGATATGGCTGACCTTTCCCCGAACATCACGCACTACATTCAGTTGCAGCCACTGCGGGTACAACTCGCCGTTCTTGCGTGTTTCCACCAGCTCACCCTGCCAGGTGCCATGGCTGAGCAAGGCTTGGCGGATGACCGGGAAGTGGCGCCGGGCATCACGGCTGCTGGGCAGCTCCACGACGTTGCGGCCGAGCATGTCATCAATGTCAAAGCCGGTGACGCGACTGAAAGCCTGGTTGACCGCGATCAGCGCGTAGTCCGGGTCAAGGATGACGATGCCTTCGCTGGCTGCCTCGAATACGGTCGAGGCCAACCGCTGCTGCTCTTCCAGGGCCTTGCCGGCGCTGATGTCGCGGCGGGTGCCGAGCATTCGAATCACTCGCCCGCTGGGTGCACGCTCCACGGCGCGCCCGCGGTCTTCGATCCACACCCAGTGGCCATCGCCATGGCGCACGCGGTATTCCACCTGGTAATCCTCAGTGCGCCCCTTGAGGTGCTCCACCAGTGCCCGCTTGAGCAGCGGCAGGTCGTCGGGATGCAGGCGCGGCTTTAGGTGGCCGAGCATGGCCGTGACGTACTCGGGCTCGAGGCCGAACAGCTCTTTGAGCTGGGTGTGGTGAACCTCATCGGTTTGCAGGTTCCAGTCCCACAGGCCCAGCTCACTGGCTTGCAGGGCCATGGCCAGGCGCGCCTCGCTTTTATTCAGGGCCAGGCTGGCGGCGTCCAGTTCCTGGCTGCGTTGCGCCACGCGGTCCCGCAGGCCGATTTGCGCATCCCGCAGCTCCTGCTCGACCTGACGCCGCTGCTCGACTTCGCGCACCAGATCCTGATTCAGTTGCTCGCTGCGTTGCTGCGCCTGCTGCAGATGCTCGATCAATGCCTGGTTCTGGAAGCGCCGCAACAGCCCACGCTGGATCAGGCGGTTGACCTGCCACGCTACCACGCTCAGGGAGGCCAGCAGGATCAGGCCGAGCACACCCCAGCCCTGTTGCTGCGGGGCGCCATTCCAGAACAGATAGGCAATGGCCGGCACCAGGCACGGCAAGGCAAAGGACAGGAACGCCGGCAGGCTCACGGCGTAGGCGACACTGGCTGACAGCGTCGCCGCCCCGATCAGGCCGAACACCCAGGCCTGTTGGATAAAGCTGTCCACCGGCACCAGGGCAATGGCCGCGGTGGCCAGGGTCAGGCCACTGACCGCCGAGCCGAGCATGAACATGCGCCGCCAGATCGGTTGGGCCTGGAGGCTGGGCATGGCCGAATCAAAGGCCGCCACCTGGATCACGCGCATGGCCACCAGGGCCAGCAGCCACACCAGCCAGACGCTGTCGAGCAGGTATTGCCTGGGGTTCCACAGCAGCCAGGCGCAGACCAGGCCGTTGACCAGCATTAATAAGGTGGGCAGCAACGAGCCCTGATAGAGCAGGCGTGTGCGCTCGACCGCCATCTCGGTAGCGTAATGTTTGCGGATAACCTGCGCGGGCGCCGCCGAGGGGCCGAGCAGGTCGGTGCTGAGAGTCATAGGCAGTGTTCTTATAATGGTGAGCCCGAAACGTCGACGGAGCATACACAAGCAAGCGCTTGGGCCAAACTGCTCCAGATCATAAAAGTCACCCTGTGAACAGCCGCAAACCTTGGGGCCAGACCCCTTGAGCGAGGCCCGGCGCGGGCTGTGGCCCATGACTTACCGGTCATCAGCCCTGCCAGAATGTTTGCCCGGCCGGGACCACGCGAGACGTTTTGCGTCGACCACCCGGCATTGGGATTTGCCCGAGCCCCCTTAGGCCCATAGAATGCGTCGATGCGCGATGATCTCTCTCTTTTGCTGAACTCCCTCAACGATGCCCAACGCCAGGCCGTAGCGGCCCCCGTTGGCCGTCAGTTGGTCCTGGCCGGTGCCGGCTCCGGTAAAACCCGAGTGCTGGTGCACCGTATCGCCTGGTTGATCCAGGTCGAGAACGCGTCCCCGCATTCGATCCTGTCGGTGACTTTCACCAACAAGGCCGCTGCCGAGATGCGCCACCGCATCGAGCAGTTGATGGGCATCAGCCCGGCCGGCATGTGGGTGGGCACCTTCCACGGCCTGGCGCACCGCCTGTTGCGGGCACACTGGCAGGAAGCGGGCCTGGCCCAGACCTTCCAGATCCTCGACAGCGATGACCAGCAACGCCTGGTCAAGCGCGTGATCCGCGAGCTGGGTCTCGACGAGCAGCGCTGGCCGGCGCGCCAGGCCCAGTGGTTTATCAACGGCCAGAAAGACGAAGGCCTGCGCCCGCAGCACATCCAGGCCAGCGGCGATTTGTTCCTGGCCACCATGCGCAGCATTTATGAAGCCTACGAGGCCGCCTGCGCCCGCGCCGGCGTCATCGACTTCTCCGAGCTGCTGCTGCGCGCCCTCGACCTGTGGCGCGACAATCCGGGTTTACTGGCCCATTACCAGAAACGCTTCCGTCACATTCTGGTGGACGAGTTCCAGGACACCAACGCCGTGCAGTACGCCTGGTTGCGTCTGCTGGCCAAGGGCGGCGACAGCCTGATGGTGGTGGGCGACGACGACCAGTCGATCTACGGCTGGCGTGGCGCGAAAATCGAGAACATCTACCAGTATTCCGAGGACTTCCCGGACGCGGTCACCATCCGCCTGGAGCAGAACTACCGCTCCACCGCCGGCATCCTCAAGGCCGCCAACGCCTTGATCGCCAACAACACCGGGCGCCTGGGCAAAGAGCTGTGGACCGACGGCGGCGAAGGCGAGGCGATCAACCTGTATGCCGCGTTCAACGAGCACGATGAAGCGCGCTACGTGGTGGAAACCATCGAAAGCGCGCTGAAAACCGGGCTTGCCCGTAGCGATATTGCGATTCTGTACCGTTCCAACGCCCAATCGCGGGTGCTGGAAGAAGCCTTGCTGCGCGAGCGCATCCCGTACCGCATTTATGGCGGCCAACGCTTCTTCGAGCGTGCGGAAATCAAGAACGCCATGGCTTACCTGCGTTTGCTCGAAGGCCGTGGCAACGACGCGGCACTGGAGCGGGTGATCAATATCCCGGCCCGTGGCATCGGCGAGAAAACCGTCGAGGCGATTCGCGACCACGCGCGCCATGCCGATGTGTCGATGTGGGAGTCCATGCGCCTGCTCATCGCCAATAAAGGCCTGACCGGCCGTGCTGCCGGGGCGCTGGGGGTGTTTGTCGAGTTGATCGAGAACCTCGCGGCCAAGTGTTCGGAAATGCCCCTGCACCTGATGACCCAGACGGTGATCGAGCAATCCGGGCTGATTGCCTATCACGAAGCGGAAAAAGGCGAGAAAGGCCAGGCCCGGGTAGAAAACCTCGAGGAACTGGTCAGCGCCGCCCGCGCGTTCGAAAACACCGAGGAAGACGAAGAGCTGACCCCGCTCGCCGCCTTCCTCGGCCATGCATCCCTGGAAGCCGGCGACACCCAGGCCGATGAGCATGAAGACAGCATCCAGTTGATGACCTTGCATAGCGCCAAGGGCCTGGAGTTTCCGTATGTGTTCCTGGTGGGCATGGAAGAAGGCCTGTTCCCCCACAAGATGAGCCTGGAAGAGCCCGGCCGTCTTGAAGAGGAACGCCGCCTGGCCTATGTGGGCATCACCCGCGCAATGCAGAACCTGGTGATGACCTACGCCGAGACCCGACGCCTGTACGGTAGCGAGACCTACAACAAGGTGTCGCGCTTCGTACGTGAAGTGCCGAAGGGACTGATCCAGGAAGTGCGCCTGTCCAACAGCGTCAGCCGTCCGTTCGGCGGGGGCCAGCAGCAGAACTCCAGCAGCATGTTCGCCGGTTCCGAGATTCCGGAAACCCCATTCAGCCTGGGCCAGCAGGTCAGGCATGCGATCTTCGGCGAAGGCGTGATCCTCAACTTCGAAGGCGCCGGTGCCCAGGCTCGGGTACAGGTGAACTTCGCCGAAGGCAGCAAATGGCTGATGATGGGCTACGCGAAGCTCGAAGCGGTCTGAAACATTTGCCTACATGAAGGTTATTGGCCCGCCCTTGTTTTTAATGAGCGCGGGCCAATATCTGTAATACGTCCTACAGACCATTCTGTTTCGGTCTTACGCAAAAGCCCGAAACATTATGTCGCTAGCCACTGTCACTACACCTGTGCAACATGGCGCGCGTGCAATCCACAAATGGGAATTCCCTTTATGAAACGTTTTCTTAGCATCGCCATGGCGTTGTGCATCGGCCTGACGATGAGCCTCGACGCCAACGCCAAACGCTTCGGTGGCGGCAAAAGCTCGGGCGCGGCGCCGACTCACCAGACCAGCCAAATGGCTCCATCCGCCGGTGCCGGCGGTGCTGCCGCTACCGCAGGCGCAGCCGGTGCTGCCGGCGCCGCTGCCAAGGCCGGCGGTGCTTCGCGCTGGTTGGGCCCGCTGGCCGGTATCGCGGCCGGTGGCCTGCTCGCTTCCATGTTCATGGGCGGCGGCTTCCAGGGCATGCAGATCTTCGACATCCTGATCATGGCGGTCATCGCCTTCCTGGTCTTCCGTTTCATCGCCGCCCGTCGCCGCAAGCAGCAGGAGCACATGGCTCCGGCCGGCGCGCCGATGCAGCGTGAAGTGTTCGAGCAGAAGCCAGCCATGGGTTCGATCTTCGGTGGTTCGGCAGCGCCTGCCGCAGCCCGCCCGGTGATCAACGCACCGGCGTGGTTCAACGAAGAGCGTTTCGTCGAAGCGGCCCGCAGCCACTTCCAGTCCCTGCAGCAGCACTGGGACGCCAACGAAATGGACAAGATCTCCGAGTTCGTGACCCCGCAACTGCTGGAGTTCCTCAAGCGCGAACGCGCCGACCTGGGCGACGGCTTCCAGTCGACCTATATCGACGACCTGCACGTGCAACTGGAAGGTGTGGATGATCGCGCCGACAAGACCATCGCAACTTTGACCTTCAGTGGCGTGTCGAAGACTTCGCGTTTCGACCAGGGTGAAGTGTTCAGCGAAAGCTGGAACATGGAACGTGCCCAAGGCGACAACCAGCCATGGCTGGTCGCCGGTATCCGCCAGAACGGCTGATACCCACGCGCTTGAGCAAGCCGTAACAAAACCCCGGACCTGTCCGGGGTTTTCTATTTCACGGTTGCACTTATGGCGAGCTACTGTATAAAACGCCCCTATAAACCGCGCCATCAGCAAGAGGATCCCGGCCGTGGAAGAAATCATCGAACAATTGCGTGAAGCCAATGAACCGGTTCCGGTTCCTCTGGAGTTGCCTGACGAAGATCAACTGGTGGAAATCGAGGAACAGCTGTTCATCGACATCCCGTTTGTCTTCCGTGAATTCCTGCTGACCGTCAGCGACGTGGTGTACGGCAGCCTGGAGCCGGTGACTGTCACCGACCCGCAATCCCACACCTACCTGCCGGACGTGGCTGCCAACGCCTGGGATGCCGGTGTTGACCGCAGCATGATCCCGATCTGCCAGGACGGTGACGATTACTACTGCGTCGAAGAAGACGGCACCGTGGTGCTGTGGTCCGGCGAAGAAGAACTCGTCACCGAAGAAACCTGGGAGTCGGTGTGGCACTGGGCGCGGGACGTCTGGCTGGAAAGCTGACACCTGATCCCCCTGGCGAACGGGCTTGCTGTGGTGAGCGGGCTTGTCCCGCGCCGGGCCGCGCAGCGGCCCCCACTAGTGCTCCGGCGTATCCTTATGGTTATCCAGCGTCTCCAGCAAGGCGACCTGCATCCGCGTATGCACGCGGATGAACCATCGCCAGAGCACCGCCGCCACCGCTGCCGTGACCACGGCAATCAGCACCAGCAACTTGTTGGTCGGCAGAATACTGGCCGACAAGGCTGCCAATAGCACAAAGATCACCAGCAGCGACAAAATCGGGATCAGCTCCGCAATCACCCGGCGCACCCGCTGGGTATGTCGCCCGGCCATCTCCGGTTTCACGCTCATCTCCGCCAGCAACATCGACAGCGCCTTGAGCTTGCGGTACGCCGCAATCAGGAACGGCAGCGACAACAGCAATGCCCCACCCCAGATCAACGCCTTCTGCCAGCTTGGATCACTGATCCAACCCTCCAGATACCCACCAATGCGCACCGCGAAAAAGCTTCCGGCGAAGAAAATCGCGATCACCAGCGCCAGGTTCACGCCCACCTGCAGGATGATCTTGCGGATCATCGACGCCAGCATTGCGCCCTCGCCTTGCGGCTGAATACTGCGCAACCATTCGCCGTACATGCCAAACACCCGGCTCATACGCTTGGGCATCACGGCGGCGATCTTCAATGACAAGGGGTCGGCGCCGCGAATCAGGTACGGCGTGAGCAGCGTAGTGATCGCCGAAACGGCCACCGCCACCGGATACAGGAAGTCGCTGGTGACCTGCAAGGTCATACCCAGCGCGGCGATGATGAAGGAAAACTCGCCAATTTGTGACAGCCCCATGCCTACGCGCAGTGAGGTACGGCCGTCATTGCCGGCGATAAAGGCACCCAGGCCGCAGGACAGCATCTTGCCCAGCACCACGGCCACGGTGATCACCGCGATCGGCCAGGCGTATTGCAGGAGGATCTGCGGGTCGATCATCAAGCCGATCGCCACGAAGAAGATCGCGCTGAACATGTCGCGAACCGGCTCGATCAGGCGCTCGATCTTAACCAATTGCCGGGACTCGGCCATGATCGCACCGATCAGAAACGCCCCCAGCACCATGCTGTACTCCAGTTTGACCACCAGCAGGCAGAAACCGAAACACAGGCCCAGCACGGTGATCAGCAGCATTTCGTTGCTTTCGAACTTGGCCACGTAGGCCAGCAGGCGCGGCACCAGCAAAATACCGATGACCAACGCGACGATCATGAACAGCGAGAGCTTGCCGACCGTGGAGAACACCTCGCCGGAACTCACCGTACCGCTGACGGCGATGCTCGAGAGCAAGGCGATGATGCCGATGCCGAGGATGTCTTCCACAATCAGCACGCCAAAAATAAGTTGGGCGAAGCGCTGGTTTTTCATCTTCAGGTCATTGAGTGCCTTCACGATGATGGTGGTGGAGGAAATCGCCAGGATCGCGCCGAGGAACAGCGAGTCCATGGTGTTCCAGTCGAACCAGCGGCCAATCTCGTAGCCGATCCAGATCATCAGGATGATTTCCAGGAAGGCTGCGATAAACGCCGTGGCCCCCACCTTGAACAGCTTGCGCAGGCTGAACTCCAGGCCCAGGCAGAACATCAGGAAGATCACCCCCAGCTCGGCGAGGGTCTTGATGGTGTCTTCGTCGTGGATCAGGCCGAACGGCGGGGTGTGCGGACCAATGATGAAGCCGGCGACGATGTACCCCAGCACTACGGGTTGCTTGAGGCGGTGAAACAGGACGGTGACCACCCCTGCCACCAGCATGATCACGGCCAAGTCCTGGATAAAGCTGATGGCGTGCATGGCGAGGGGCTCCTTGAGGGTACTGGCGCTTTTCCCACTTCCGCACGCGCCTTTGAAAAATCGCAAAGTGCGGAAGGAAAAGTCTGCCTTGATCGTAAGAAATGCCCTGAGATGGGCTTTTGAAGGTTAACACCGCGACTTCCGCCGGAAAGCCGGTGCAATATATGGAAACAGATCGGTGAACGCGTGACGGCAAGCCGCCCACCGGCGTCCCGTAAGGGATGGCGCTGCAAAGATCCCAGCACCCGCAGAGGTGCCCCCCAACCAATGCCTACAACCCGTGAGTGTGCTATGGAACCCGGAAACGCCCAGCTGTCGATGACGGTATTGATGACCCCTGACATGGCCAACTTCTCAGGCAATGTCCACGGCGGCACCTTGCTCAAGTACCTCGACGAAGTGGCCTACGCCTGCGCGAGCCGTTATGCCGGTCGCTATGTGGTGACGCTGTCGGTGGATCAGGTGATTTTTCGCGAGCCGATCCATGTCGGCGAGCTGGTGACATTCCTTGCATCGGTCAACTACACCGGCAATACGTCGATGGAAGTGGGCATCAAGGTGGTGACCGAGAACATCCGCGAGCGCTCGGTGCGTCATACCAACAGCTGCTTCTTCACCATGGTGGCCGTGGACGACCAGCGCAAACCCGCTGCCGTGCCACCGCTGCAACCCCATAACAGTGAAGACAAGCGCCGGTTCGTGCAGGCCCAGCAGCGCCGGCAGATCCGCCAGGAACTCGAGAAGCGCTACCAGGAAATCAAGGCTGACGCGCTGTAAGTCCAACCAAAAATGGGGGAGGTTTGCCCCCCTCCCACATTGGGTTCTGTGTACTTACAGGCTGATCGGCGTCGCCTCGAAACGTACGCGAGGATGGGCGATGCGGTCCTGGGCGCGGACCAGTTCCAGCTCGTAACTGGCGCAGGCCTGGGTTTCCAGCAGTACTTCGTGCACCGCCGCGGCCGTGAACTCAAAAGCCGCCAACAGACTGTCGCCCAGCAACACCCGCGCCAGGAACAGCCCCGACGTCAGGTCGCCCACGCCCACCGGCTGGCGCGGGAACGCCAGCAGCGGCCGACGCAGGTGCCAGCTGCCCTCAGCGGTTACCAGCAGCATCTCGAAACCATCCGGCAACTTGCCCGGGTAATCCAGGTGCTTGACCAGCACCGCCTTCGGGCCACGGGCCAGCAATGCCTTGGCCATGCCCAGGCAGTCGAACAGCGATTGCGGCTTGCGCCCGGCAAAGCTGTCCAGTTCCAGTTGGTTGGGGCACAGGAAGTCGGCCATGGCCGCCGCTTCATCCAGCAGGAAATCGCTGACGTCCTGCGGCACGATGCAGCCCTTTTCCGGATGGCCCATCACCGGGTCGCACAGGTACAGGGCCTTGGGGTTGATGGCCTTGATGCGCGCCACACCGGTAAGAATCGCGCGGCCCTGATCCGCACTGCCCAGGTAGCCAGACAGGATCGCATCGCAGTTGCCCAGCTCGCCGATGGCGGCAATGCCTTCCACCAACGCAGGAATCTGCTGCGGCGCCAGCACTTCGCCCGCCCACTGACCATACTGGGTATGGTTGGAGAACTGCACCGTGTTCAGCGGCCAGACGTTCACCCCGACCCGCTGCATGGGGAACACGGCGGCGCTGTTTCCGGCGTGGCCAAAGACCACATGAGACTGGATCGCAAGCAGATGAGGTGTGCGTTTCATGCAGGAGATTTCCGTAAAGCCATTGAAATTCTGGCCGCGCAGTATGCGACTAAACGCAGCCTGTACGACAGACCGACGACACAGTTAAGCTGCTCTCACTTTGTTGGAGTTTTTCGCATGCTGACCCTGGGAAACATCTTCGTGTTGATGCTGCTGGCGACCGGCGCCGCCTGGGTATGGCACAACCACGGCCTGCGAGAGCGGGCGTTGGCGCGGGTCAAGCAGCATTGCGCCAAGCTCGATATCGAATTGCTCGACGGCGCCGTGGCGTTGAAGCGCATCGGTTTTGTGAAGGATGCCAACGGTCGGCGACGTCTGGCGCGTATCTACAATTTCGAGTTCACCGTCACGGGCGAGACCCGTCACAGCGGGACCATCACGCAATTCGGCGCCCACAGTGCGCAGATCGAACTGGCGCCCTACCCGTTCGAGGTCAAGGAAGCACTGCCCAGCGCCAATGTGATCGAGCTGAGCCAATGGCGCCAGGACCACGCCACCAAGAACCGTCAGTAACGACAGGCAGCCAGTGCGGCCTGCAATGCGGCTACGTCCTGGGGTGCACTGAAGATCAGTTCGATACGTGAGTCGCGACGCCATTCGCTGGGTTGCCAGGCAAGCGGGCTGTTATCCACCGCGTTGGCCGAGATCCATCCATCACGGCTGTGGATAACCAGTTTGGCGCGGCGCCACTCAAGGGATGTCAGCCACAGGTGCAGACGCTCGGAATCGAATTGCTGGCTCGGGTGCCAACGCCAACCGATACTCCAACCGCCCTCCTGGGCCTGGCTCAGGCAGATCGGCACTGCTGGATCGCTCCAGATAGCCGGCAATTGAGCCAGCCCCTTAGGCACGGCAAAGTTATCCACAGCCGCTTCAGCCTGCGCATTCAAGCCTGGCAGTTTGCCGAGCGGCACGTGCGCCTGGCGCGTCCAATAAATATCGCGGTCGGGTAGCTGTCGTTCGACGGCCTCGCGTTGCGCAGCATCCAACCCTTCATCCTTGTTCAACACCAACAGCCCGGCACTGGCCAGCGCTTCCTGCTGCGCTGGCGGCAAGGGTTTGCCCGCTGCCAGCGCCTGGGCATCCAGTACCAACACACAGGGCTGAACCGCCAGCACCTGCTGCCACGGCGCTTCGCGCAACTGCTTGAGCAACTGTGCAGGATGGCCCAGGCCCGAGGGTTCGATAAACAACCGATCCGGCTTGGCCTTACGCAGCAACCGGCCCAGGCCGACCTGGAACGGTGCGCCATTCACACAACAAAGGCAGCCACCGGCGACTTCACCCAGGGCAATGCCATCGTCACCCAGGCTCAGCAATGCCGCGTCCAGGCCGATCTGGCCGAACTCGTTGATCAACACCGCCCAGCGCTCGTTGGCCGGGCGTTGGGCAAGCAGGTGCTTGATCAGGCTGGTCTTGCCGGCGCCCAAGGGCCCGGCAATCACGTGGGTGGGAATGTTCTGCAGCATGGGTGCCATCTTTCGGACCGTGTAGAGGGTTTGATCCTACGCGGTTACGCGAGCCAATCCAGCGTCAGAATCAATCGGCGCTCATCCGCTTTCAGCGCGGGGGAGCGATGGATCAGGCCGTGATCTTCGTTGCCATGCCATTTGCTGCCTTTGAGCAGGGCCACTTCACCGCACTGGATCTGTTCGATGCGCTCACTCGGTTCGGCGTCCGGTTGGCTGAGCTTGCGGCGGTCCATCACCCCTTCGCGCAACCACTGGCTGCCGATGCCGGCATAGGTGGTGATCAGCCGTACCGGCACATGGTCAACGTGAAAACGCGGGCACATGGCTTTATCCAGCAGCCGCAGGCGCACACCGATGCGCTTGGCGCCGAGCAGGCACGCAAAGGCGCTGACCAGCCACGACACATCGGCGACAAAACCTTCGTAGCCTTCAAGATCGCGGCAACTGGATGCCAGACCGCACAGGTTCGGCTCGGCGTCTTCGTTGTTGAGTTCGATCACCAAGGACTCGGCCAACGGCTCATTGAGCGCCACCAGCAAGGCGCCGAACTCGGCAATATGCAACGGCAATTGGCGCTGCCACAGCGCCAGGTTCACGCCGTCTTCGAGAATATCGGACAGCGCCAGCGGGGTTTCACCACAGGTCTGGCGAACCACCGGGCGCAAGGGGATAAGCGGTGCCAGCATCAGGCGGCCTCTTCATACCAGGGACCAAACGGATCAGCCAGCAGGCGCCAACCTTCGACACCCAGGGCCAGTTCTTCATCGGTGAGCAAGCACGCGTCCAACTCGGCACGCATCCGCGCGAAGTCGATGTTTTGTCCGATAAACACCAGTTCCTGACGGCAGTCGCCAGTACTGAGCTGCCAGTTGCCCATGATGGCGGCGACGCTTTCTTCGTCCTGGGGCCATTGGCTTTTCGGCACAAAGCGCCACCAGCGTCCGGCAAAGCCATGGCGCATCAAGCCACCGGCCTGGGACCAGCTGCCCGCATCCTGGTGCTTGCTGGCCAGCCAGAAAAAGCCCTTGGAACGCAGCAATTTGCCGTTGACCCAAGGCCGGTCGATAAAGTCGAAGAAGCGTTGCGGGTGGAAGGGCCGACGTGCGCGGTAGGCCGTGGAGGCGATGCCGTACTCTTCGGTTTCCGGTACATGTTCACCCCGCAACTCCTGCAACCAGCCCGGCGCCTGCGCGGCACGTTCGAAGTCGAAGCGGCCGGTGTTGAGGATCTTGTGCAGCGGCACCTCGCCCATGACCATCGGGATGATTTCCGCCTGGGCGTTGAGACGTTCAAGGATCGCCATCAGTTCCTCGCGCTCATGGCTGCTGATCAGGTCGATCTTGCTGATCAGGATCACATCGGCGAATTCGATCTGCTCGATCAACAGGTCGGTGATCGAGCGTTCGTCTTCCTCACCGAGGGTTTCGCCCCGTGAGGCTAGGCTTTCGGCAGCCTGGTAGTCGATCAGGAAGTTCATGCCGTCGACCACGGTGACCATGGTGTCCAGGCGCGCGATGTCGGCCAGGCTTTGCTCGTTTTCATCACGGAAGGTGAAGGTTTCAGCCACCGGCAACGGCTCGGAGATACCGGTGGATTCGATCAGCAGGTAATCGAAGCGACCTTCCTTGGCGAGTTTTCCGACTTCTTCGAGCAAGTCTTCACGCAAGGTGCAGCAGATACAGCCGTTGCTCATCTCCACCAGTTTTTCTTCGGAACGGTTGAGGGTAACGTCGCGCTGCACCTCGCTGCCGTCGATGTTGATTTCGCTCATGTCGTTGACGATCACCGCCACGCGCAGGTTTTCGCGGTTGCGCAGGACGTAGTTGAGCAGCGTGCTTTTACCGGCGCCGAGAAAGCCGGACAACACGGTAACGGGGAGACGATTGGGCATCAGGTAATCCTCATCAGGGTTGGCCGGTCAAATCGCCCGTTTATGGCGTTCGCGCAGCTCTTCACGTTCTTTGGCTTCGATACACAGGGTGGCGGTGGGGCGCAGCAGCAGGCGTTGCAGGCCGATGGGCTCGCCCGTTTCGCGGCACCAGCCGTATTCGCCGCGGGCGAGCAGTTCGAGGGCGTCGTCGATTTTGTCGAGCAGCTTCTTTTCCCGCTCCAGCAAGCGCAGTTGCCACTGGCGCTGTTCTTCGGCGCTGCCCACATCGGCCGGGTCGCTGTTGGGCTCCTGCTCGCGCAGCACCAGGAATTCGCCCTCGATGCGCGCTTGCAGTTCATGGCGCTGAGTCAGCAGCAGTTCGCGGAAAAAGCCCTGCTGGGCTTCATTCATGTAGTCGGCGGGCGGTTGGGCCAGCAGGTCTTGTTCGGTCATGGGGAGCGGTTCACGGGTCAGGCTGTACTTTTATGTTATAGTATAACAATACAAATAAGCCAATCCCCCTTGCTCGTTACGACGAAGGGCGCAATGCTTGAGCACTTCCCAGCCCCGAGACGCCTTATGAAATACCTGGTGTGCGCCCTGTTACTGGCCGTCGCGGGGCCTGCCTGCGCCCAAGCGCCAAGCTTGCTGGCCAAGTGCACGCGCAGCGCCAATCTGTTGGCCTGTGTGGACCCGCTGGGCAATGCCTACAGCGTGGCTACGGTGGGCACCACCACGTATCTGCGCGGTTTCGAGGTGATCGGGAAACGTTATTGGGCACAAACCAACAGCCGCTACGGGCAACTGACGTTCTTTACCGGTTTGGCGTCGGATGGAGAGGCATGGGTCGGCTACACGCGGCGGGTGGGCTGGACCACGTTCAACCGGTTTTCCAGCTCCGGAGGCGCCACTGCCAAATTCACGTGCAGCCGAATTACCGGCTGTTAGGCC
This sequence comes from Pseudomonas sp. GV047, assembly GCF_003058245.1. Lineage (NCBI taxonomy): Bacteria > Pseudomonadati > Pseudomonadota > Gammaproteobacteria > Pseudomonadales > Pseudomonadaceae > Pseudomonas > Pseudomonas sp. GV047. The sequence goes on from NZ_QCWA01000002.1 coordinate 497,482, forward strand.
TGAGCATTCTTCTGTTCCTGAACCCAGGCCATATAGCTGTTCATCGGCGGGTTCTTCTGGAAGTAATTTTTCAGGCCTTCGAACAAGCCATCCGCAACCGCTTGTTGATGACGCGCCGTCACCAGGCGCTGGGCGTCCTGGGCATTGGAGATAAAGCCGGTCTCCACCAGGATCGACGGCACATCCGGTGACTTGAGCACCGCGAACCCCGCCTGTTCCACACGCTTCTGATGCAGGCTGGTGATGCTTTGCAGACTCCCCAGCACCGAGCTGCCCAGTTGCAGGCTGGAAGCGATGGTGGCGTTCATCGACATATCAAGAATCACCCCGGCCAGCATCGGGTCCTTATCCTTGAGATTGAGCAACGTGGTGGCGCCCAGCAAATCCGCGCCGTTTTCACGCTGGGCCATAAAGCGCGCCGTGGCCGAGGTCGCGCCGCCCTCCGACAGCGCATACACCGAGGCGCCCGAGGCCGTGAGCCGTGGCGCGGCATCGGCATGCACCGAGATGAACATATCGGCCTTGTGCTGACGGGCGATGTCCACACGCTTGCGCAGCGGCACAAAGAAGTCGTCGTTACGTACCAGTTTCACGTCAAAACCCTTTTCGCGCTTCAAGCGCTTGGCCAGCAGTTGGGCGATAGACAGCACCACGTCTTTTTCGCGCTGGCCCTTGGACCCGACAGCGCCGGGGTCTTTGCCGCCGTGGCCGGGGTCGACCACCACGATAATGTCGCGCTTGGGGTGCGCCTTGTTCACCGCGGCCACCAAGGGCACCGCCTCAGCCGCGATTTGACGCGGTGCACGGGTGGCGCTGGTCAGGTCCAGCACCAGGCGATGCCCCTGCCCGTCCTGAGGCGGCAATACAAAGCTGTTGAGCTGCATCGGCGCGGCCAGGTCGAGCACGATGCGCGTATCCGCCTTGCCGAAATGCCCCGAGCGAATCGAGGTGATCCCGCTGTTCTTCAGCTCAAGTTGAGAAAAGTCACCACTGAGACCCGCGCCGCTCAGGTCGATGATCACGCGTTCCGGAGCAGTCAGGGAGAAGGTCTTGTATTGCACTGGGCCGCTAAGGTCGAACACCAGGCGCAGCTTGTCGTCCGAACGCCACAGGCGTGCATTGCGGATCTGGGTCGCGTGGGCGGCGAACGGCAAAGCAAATAAAGGGCTGGCCAGGAGCAGGTTGAGGAGCTGACGTCTGTGCATGACAAATACCGCAAATGGAGGAGCGTCCGTACTCCACATGAGTGAAAAAAGGCCGGGGCAGAAAATTCATCGTCGACTCTATTGTTATACTATAACATGTCGAATTATTTCCAACGATGGACCTGCTTATGAATGCGCTGACTCTGCCGGATATTGCCGCGCAGGCTTCACGCCAAGCCTTGCCACTCGACTGGGTGGGCATGTGCGGCATCGCCCTGCCGATCCTCATTGACGGCCAACGCCTGAGCGCCAGCGCCGATGCCGGCGTCAGCCTGGACGATGGCGCCGCCCGTGGCATTCATATGTCACGCCTGTACCTGGCACTGGAGATGCTCGAACAGCAGCCCGTTACGCCTGCACTTCTGCGCAATGTACTGCAGCGGTTTCTCGACAGTCATGAAGATTTATCTAAGAACGCCTACCTGCGTCTGCACACGAATTTACTGCTGAAACGCCCAGCACTGGTCAGCCCATTGGCCGGCTGGAAGGGCTACCCGGTGAGCATCGAAGCGCGCCTGGAAAACCAGATGTTCCACGTGGAACTAAAAATTGACGTTACCTATTCTTCAACCTGCCCCTGTTCCGCCGCCCTCGCCAGGCAGTTGATTCAGCAGCAATTTCTCCAAGACTTCGGTAACACGCCGTTGCAGCATGAAGACGTGCTGTCCTGGCTCGGCAGCGCCAACGGTATCGTCGCCACGCCCCACAGCCAGCGCAGCAGCGCGCAGTTGCACGTGCACCTGCAAGGCGAGCATCTGGCGCTGACCGAGCTGATCAACGCTGCCGAAGCCGCCCTCGGCACCGCCGTACAAACCGCCGTAAAACGCGCGGACGAACAAGCCTTCGCCCTGGCCAACGGGCAGAACCTGATGTTCTGCGAAGACGCCGCCCGCCGCCTTAACCTCGCCTTGAAACGCTCGGATGCGGTCAAAGCCTTCCACCTCAAAGTGATCCACGCCGAAAGCCTGCACGCGCACGATGCCGTGGCTGAAAGCCGCTGGACGAGAAACCCTGCATGATCACCTGCACCGCTTTACGCTGGGGCGCCCCTGGCCAACCGCTCACTCCCGCCGTGGATTTCACCCTGGAAAAAGGCAGCCTCACCGGCGTGATCGGCCCCAACGGCTGCGGCAAAAGCAGCCTGCTCAAAGTCATCGCCGGCCTGCAAAAACCGTTGGCGGGCAAAGTGACCGTGGATGTTCCACGCCGAGGTGGCCTGTCGTTCCTGCCGCAGCAACAGCACCTTGACCGCCAGTTCCCCATCAGCCTGCAAGAACTGGTCGCCGCCGGCTTCTGGGGCACGCGCCTCACCCCGCAGCAAAGAAGCGAGCGCCTGCAAAAAGTGTTGGAAGACTGGTGCCTCAGTGGCCTGGAACAGCGCCCGCTGATGGCGTTGTCAGGCGGCCAACTACAACGCGCATTGCTCGCTCGCATGAGCCTTGCCGAGTCGCCAGTGTTACTGCTTGACGAGCCCCATGCCGCTCTGGACGAAGAAGGCCAGGCGCTGTGCTGGAGCCATATCCACGCCTGGCACGCCGAAGGCCGGACGTTGGTGGTGGTGTGCCATGACCTGGCTTCCGTACGCCAACACACCCAACAAGTGGTGCAGATCAAAAGCAGCGGCTGCGTGTTCGGTTCCAGCAAAGAGTTGATCCGCCCGCAGCCGCACATGCAGGTGGCCTGATGCACTTCGCCGCCCACCTGTGGATGCCTTTCCTCGACTTCGTCTTCATGCGTCGCGCCCTGATCGGCGGGCTGGTGCTCGCCTGCAGCACCGCTCCGCTCGGCGTATTTCTGATCCTGCGCCGCATGAGCCTGATCGGTGACGCCGTCGCCCACGGCATATTGCCCGGCGCCGCACTGGGCTTCTGGTTCGCGGGCTTGAGCCTCCCCGCGCTGACCATCGGCGGCCTGGGCGCTGGCCTGGGCATGGCCGGCCTGTCGGCGTGGATCACCCGCCGCACCGGCCTGCGCGAAGATGCCAGCCTGGCGGCTATCTACCCCATCTCCCTCGCCGCCGGCGTGTTGATCCTGGGTCTGGCCGGCAAGCGCCTGGACCTGCTGCACCTGCTGTTCGGCTCGGCCCTGGCCGTCGACGAAACCACCCTGACCGGCATGCTCTGGGTTTCCGGGTTCAGCCTGATCGCCATGGCGCTGATCTACAAACCGCTGCTGCTGGACACCCTCGACCCGCTGTTCCTGCAAACCGTCAGCCGCCTTGGCCCCCTGGCCCACGGCTTGTTCCTGACCCTGGTGGTCCTGAACCTGGTGATTGGCTTCCAGGCCATCGGCGCCTTGATGGTGGTGGGTTTGATGATGCTGCCGGCCATCGCTTCACGCTTCTGGAGCCGGCGCCTGCCGGTGTTGATCGCGGTATCGGCGGTGCTGGGATGCCTGTCGGTGTGGTTGGGTTTGTTGCTGTCGTTCTACTTCTCGCTGCCCAGCGGCCCGGCGATTGTGCTGGTGGCTGGCGGTGGGTACCTGCTGTCCGTGGTCTTCGGTCCGGTGCACGGCTTGCTGCGCCGCCCGCCTTTGCTTACATCCCAATGAGGTGTTTCCCGATGCGCGCTCTACTCGTGCTGTTCAGTCTGCTGCTGCCGTTGTCGATGGCCCAGGCCGCCGACAAACTCCAGGTGGTTACCAGCTTCAGTATTCTCGATGACATCACCCACCAGATCGGTGGCGATCACATCCAGATCAGCAACATGGTCGGCCCCGACGCCGATGCCCATACCTACGAGCCAACCCCGGACGACGCCAAGGCGCTGCTCAAGGCCAAGCTGATCATCAAGAACGGCCTGGGCTTCGAGCCGTGGCTGGACCGCCTGGTCACCAGCACCGAAACCAAGGCCACGGTGGTCACCGCCAGCAAAGGTGTGATTTCCCACACCATGGAGGAAGACGGCGAAACCATCCCCGACCCACACGCCTGGCACAACCTGGCCAACGCCGAAATCTATGTGAACAACATCACCAAGGCGCTGGTGGCTGCCGACCCGGCCAACAAGGCCGACTACCTGCGCAACAGCCAGGCCTACCTGAAAGAAATCTACCGCCTGCTGGCCGAAGCCAAGACCAAGTTCGGCGCGCTGCCACCGGGTAACCGTCGCATCGTCACCTCCCATGACGCCTTCGGTTACCTGGGCCAGGCCTATGGCATCCAGTTCCTGGCGCCGCAAGGCCTGTCCACCGAACGTGAACCTTCGGCCGCCGAAGTCGCAGCGCTGATCACCCAGATTCGCAAGGACAAGGTCAAGGCCGTGTTCATGGAAAACATCAAGGACTCGCGCCTGCTCAAACAGATCGCCGATGAAAGCGGTGCGCAGATTGGCGGCACGCTGTACTCCGACGCCCTGGCCGCAGAAGGGCCGGCGAGCACCTTCACCGGGCTGTTCGAGTACAACCTCAACACCCTGTGCGCAGCGTTGAGCAAGCCGTGACCCTGAGCATGCTCGAACTGGAAGGGGCTGCCGTCGGCAGCCGCTTTCCACTCGCCGCCGTGCTCGACGCCCTGCCGTGGAACAGCGACGGTCTGATCACCGCCATCGCCCAGCAACACGGCAGCGGCGAAGTGCTGATGCTGGCCTGGATGAATCGCCAGGCCCTCAACGAAACACTGGCTACCGGGCAGGTCTGCTATTGGTCGCGCTCGCGCCGACAGCTGTGGCGCAAAGGCGAAAGCTCCGGCCACTGGCAACAGTTGGTGGAAGCGCGCCTGGATTGTGACGGCGACGCAGTACTGCTGATCGTCGACCAGCAAGGCCCGGCCTGCCACACCGGCCGCCCCACCTGTTTCTACAACGCCATCGACGGCGCCTACGTTCACATCATGACGGAGCCAGTTGCATGATCCGCAAGAATCCTTCCGGCGATCTGCCGCTGATTGCCGAATCGGCCTACGTCGACAAGACCGCGATCATCTGCGGCAAAGTCATCATCGGCGAGAACGTGTTTGTCGGCCCCTACGCCGTGATCCGCGCCGACGAAGTCGACGCCGGCGGCGCCATGGACCCGATCACCATCGGCGCCAATTCCAACATCCAGGACGGCGTGGTCATCCACTCCAAGTCCGGCGCCGCCGTGACCATCGGCGAATTCACATCCATCGCCCACCGCTCCATCGTCCACGGCCCCTGCACCGTCGGCGACCGGGTGTTCATCGGTTTCAACAGCGTGCTGTTCAACTGCGCCGTCGGCGATGGCTGCGTGGTACGCCACAACTCGGTGGTCGACGGCCGTGATTTGCCCGCCGCCTTCTACGTACCCTCCACCACCCGCATCGGGCCGAATACCGACCTGTCGCAATTCCCGCCGGTGAGTGTCAGCGCCTCAGAGTTTTCCGAAGACGTGGCACGTACCAACGTCGACCTGGTGCGCGGTTACAAAGCCCTGCAAAACGAGTTCTGAGCCATGAGCCGCCTGCTGATCCGCAACGCCCGCCTGGTGAACGAAGGCGAGGAATTCGACGCCGACGTGCTGGTCGCCCATGGCCGTATCGAAAAGATCGCCAGCAGCATCGGCGGGAATGCCGCGCCCGTGTCCATCGACGCCCACGGGCAGTGGCTGCTGCCGGGCATGATTGACGACCAGGTGCACTTTCGCGACCCCGGCGCGCCGGACAAGGGCAGCTTCTACAGCGAGTCCCGCGCAGCGGTAGCCGGCGGCATCACCAGCGTCATGGACATGCCCAACACCAACCCGGCCACGCTGAACCTGGAAGCCCTGGCCGATAAAAAGCGCCGCGCGGCCCTGCACTCGGTGGCCAACTACGGCTTTCACTTCGGGGTCAGCAACGACAACCTCGACACCGTCGCCGCCCTCGACCCGCGCGAAGTGGCCGGGGTCAAAGTATTCATGGGCGCCTCTACCGGCAATATGCTGGTGGACCACCCACGGATCCTGGAACGGCTGTTTGCCGAAGTGCCGACCATTCTGCTGGCCCACTGCGAACACACGCCGAGCATCCAAGCCAACGAGCAGCGCATGCGTGAGCGCTTTGGTGACAGGATCCCCGCCGTCGCCCACCCGCTGATCCGCGATGCCGAAGCCTGCTATCGCTCATCCTCCTTCGCGGTGGAACTGGCCAAGCGTCACGGCACGCGCCTGCATGTACTGCACCTGACCAGCGCACGCGAGTTGGCATTGTTCGAAGACAAACCCCTGGCGCAAAAACGCATTACCGCTGAAGTCTGCGTGCACCACCTGCTGTTCGATGACCGTGACTATCACCGCCTCGGCCACCAGATCAAATGCAACCCGGCGATCAAGACCCGCGCCGACCGCGACGCCCTGCGCCTGGCCTTGCTGAGTGATCGTCTGGATGTAATAGGTACTGACCATGCGCCGCATACCTGGGCGCAAAAACAGCTGGGGTATCGTGAAGCGCCCGCGGGTCTGCCCCTGGTGCAACACGCGCTGCCAGCGTTGTTGGAATTGGTGGCCGATGGGCTGCTGCCCCTGACCACCCTGGTGGCCAAGACCAGCCACCGTGTCGCCGACCTGTTTGCCATCCCGGACCGGGGTTACCTGCGCGAAGGGTATTGGGCCGACCTGGTGCTGATCAAACCGGAGCCCGAAGGAAAACCGGTCAGGGACGAGCCGATTCTTGCCCGCTGCGGCTGGACGCCGTTCGCCGAACGCAGCTTTCGCCACAGCGTGAGCACCACCCTGGTCTCCGGCCACCTGGCCTGGCACAACGGCCAGGTGGTCGATAGCTGCCAGGGTTTACCGCTGTACTTTCTGCGTTAAGCGCGAGGCTTGACCGTGCCGCAATCGGTGCCCAGCCATTGGGCGTGGGTATCCAGGCTGCCCTTCTGTTGAACGCCGGTGGCATTGAAGGTGCCGTTGACGGTGGTGGTGAATTCTTTCTGGCTCTGGAAGGTAGCGACGCCGGTGCCCTGGGCTTTCGGGCAACTGAAACGGAATTTCCACTGGTTACCGGTCTTGTCGGTCACTTCCTGTTTGCAGCCCGATTGCGGGTCGGTCAGGGGGATCGAATCAGAGGCGACTTGTGCCGGGGTGAGGCACACCTGCACGCCTTTGCCGGCCATGGTGATGCCTTGTTTTTCCAGCATGGCGCGCTGTTCGGGGGTCATCTGTTGCTTGAGCTGACCGAGGATCAGCGACAGGTCCGGCAGGTCCTGGTTATCGACTTTCATATTGCTGGTGGTCAATTCCCACAAGCCCGGCGCCAGCATCTGCGCCTGCGCTGCCAGCGGCAACGACAAACCTACAACCATGGCCAAACCAAGCAGACGAGCATTCATCGGGTAACTCCTGGGCAATTGTGGGCGTTAGACGCCGCAAAAGTGCCAGTGTTGCACGGCAAATAAAATAGCGACATTCGCAGCCGTTCATGGTCTGTTAGGCATTGGATTGTCTGGAGTACCGTCGTCCATGGATTTCTTTGGCCCGCACCTGCTCGCCTACTTCATCGCCACGCTGCACTTGCTCGGGACTCTCGCCGCGATCCACGCGGTGCTGACCGTCAGGACCGCCCAAGGCTCGATCGCCTGGGCCCTGTCACTGATGTTCATGCCCTATCTCACCTTGATCCCCTACCTGATCTTTGGCCGCAGCACCTTCGACGCGTATATCCAGGCCCGTCGCCAGGCCAACCAGGAAATGCACACCGCGATCACCGAGCTGAACTGGCGCCCGTGGGTCGAGGAGGCTCTCGCTGCGCGCAACTCCAGTGCCTACGCGTCGTTGCGCGCCATGCCCAAGCTGGGCCGCATGCCGTGCCTGGCAAACAATGAAGTGCACTTGCTGATCAACGGCGAGGCCACTTTCAGTGCAATCTTCGACGCCATTCGCAATGCCAAAACCGCCGTGCTGTTCCAGTTCTTCATCATTCATGACGATGAACTCGGTCGTCAGTTACAGGCGCTGTTGAAGGAAAAGGCTGCCCAAGGCGTGGGCATCTACGTCATGTACGACCGAATCGGCAGCCACGCCCTGCCCCATCAGTACGTGCAATCGCTGCGCGACGCCGGGGTGCAGGTCAAGGCATTCGCCACCCGCAGCGGTTGGCTCAACCGTTTCCAGGTCAACTTCCGCAACCATCGCAAGATCGTGGTGGTGGACGGTGTCACCGGGTTTGTCGGTGGGCACAATGTGGGCGATGAATACCTGGGCAAAAAACCGCCGCTGGCGCCGTGGCGCGATACCCATGTGCAAGTTACCGGCCCGGTAGTGGCCTGCCTGCAGGAGTCGTTTGCCGAGGACTGGTTCTGGGCCGCGCGCGAGCTGCCGCCGCTGATCCTGCCGGACGCCTACCCCGAAGACGGCGTGCTCTGCCAATTGCTCGCCAGCGGCCCAGCCGATCCCTATGAAACCTGCTCGCTGTTTTTCGTCGAGGCCATCCATGCGGCCACCGAGCGCGTGTGGATCACCAGCCCGTATTTCATCCCCGACGAAGCGGTGTTCGCCGCCCTGCGCCTGGCGGTCCTGCGGGGCGTGGACGTGCGCCTGCTGTTGCCATCGCGGCCCGACCACCGCATCGTGTACGCCGCGTCCAGCCTGTATGCGATCGAGGCGGTGCGCGCCGGTGTCCGGGTGTTCCGCTATACGCCGGGTTTTTTGCATCAGAAGGTGGTGCTGGTGGACAACGAGATCAGCGCCATCGGCAGTGCGAACATGGACAACCGTTCATTCCGGCTGAATTTCGAAGTGATGTTGCTGACGGTCGACGAAGCCTTCGCCAAGCAGGTTGAACAGATGCTGCTGGACGACTTCGCCCAGGCCCATGAAGTGAGCCAGGAAGAAAGCCGCGAGACCCGCCGCCTGCAGCAACTGGGCATGCGGGTGGCGCGCTTGATCTCACCGATTCTGTAGGAGCGAGGCGTCCCCCTCGCTCCTACAGTAATCATTCACTTTCAGCGATAAATGTCTTCCCGCGTCCACGGCAGTTCATGGCTGCCATCCGCGTGAGGCTTCACCGCGAGGATCTGGTGCAGGTTGATCCAGCCCCGCGCAAACGCATAGGCACACCCGGCCAGGTACAGCCGCCAGATGCGCAACGCCTGCTCCGGCACCAGCTTCGCCGCCGCTTCCAGGTTGTCTTCCAGGCGCTCGCTCCAATGGTCCAGGGTGCGCGCGTAATGCAGGCGCAGGCTTTCGACATCGACCACTTCCAGCCCGACTTCGCTGATCTCGGCAGTCATCATCGCCAGGTGCGGCAGCTCGCCGTTGGGGAACACATAACGCTCGATAAACTCCCCGGCGCCACGGCCTACGGGCCGGCCGTCGGTGTGCTTGGCGGTAATGCCGTGGTTCATCACCAGGCCGCCTTCGCGTACGGCACCAAACAGGGTCTTGCAGTATTGCGCCAGGTTGGCGTGGCCGACGTGCTCGAACATGCCCACGCTCACCACTTTGTCGAAACGACCATCCTGGGGCAGATCGCGGTAGTCGAGCAGTTGCAGGTCGATCTGGTCTTCCAGGCCCTCGGCTTTCACCCGCTCCTTGGCCAATGCCAGCTGTTCCTTGCTCAGGGTGATACCAAACACTTTCACCCCGAACTCACGCGCCGCAAAACGTGCCAGCCCGCCCCAGCCACAGCCTACGTCGAGCAGGTACTCGCCGGGCTGCAAGCGCAACTTGCGACACAGGTGGCGGAATTTGTCTTGCTGGGCCTGGTCGATGGATTCGCTGCCGGTTTCGAAATACCCGCAGGAGTACGCCATGTCCTGGTCCAGCCAGAGCTGGTAGAACGCGTTGGACAGGTCGTAATGGTAGGAAATAGCCGCGGCGTCGGTGACCTTGTCGTGAATCGAGCGCACCGGCAGACTCCCGCCCTCATCCTCGACCAAGGCATGACTCAGCTCATCACAGACCCGGATCACTTCACTGATGGAGCCTTCCAGCTCCAGTTTGCCCTCGACGAAGGCTTCGCCCAACGAGTCGAGCGTGGGGTGGGACAGTTTGGGTACGACCGTGGGGTCCTTCACCACGATGGTCACACTGGGCTCGGGGCCCAAGTTGAATTCATGGCCATCCCAGAGTCGAAGACGCAGCGGCAGCTGTAGATTCTGTAAGGCCGGTGGAAGTTGCGCGAGCATGAGTAGTCCCCCCTTGTTTCAGACGTCTGGAATGAGGGTAGACCATCCCGATAAAAAGTAGGAGGCTATCGATTTGATAGCGTTCTTCTATGGGGCCCGGCGCTGGAGCAAACCGTCCTGGATCCACTGTTTCAGCCATGTCACCGCTTGCAGTGGTGCACCCTCTCCATAAGTGACTGCCAGTTGCGCACACAGTTCTGCGAAGCGCCAACCGGTCGTCACCATCCCCGCCAGCGCAAACGCCTCGGCCGGTCCCAGGCTGCGATAACGGCACACATTCTGATCGCGCCATACCAGGCAGATCTGTGCGAAGTCCAAGGTGTGGCTGTCGGGGAAATCCGCGCCATCCTTGCTGGCACGCCAGATGGCCACGGTGTTGAAGTGGCAAAGCCGCTGCTGTACGGATGGTGTCAGGAAGACCTGCAAACCGGGCCAATCCTCGGGCGGCAGCACCGCCATATCATCCTGGGTCAGCGGCTCACCCTGCGGCGCATCGAACGCCAGGGTGAAGGCCCACTCCAACTGGGCCAGTTCAACCAGCGGCGCACTTTGCTCGGCCACCAGGTGCTCGTGGATAAACGCCGGAAACCGTTCGCCCAGCCAGCGCAGGCTGTAGTGAGCCGAGGGATAACGACGCACATAGGCTTGCGTCAGCAGCGCAAACTCATCATCCCCCAGCCAATACCGGATGGCGCTGAAGTCGTGCCGCAACACCTCCTGCAGCCGTGCCAGATAAGCGTTGTGGTAGATCGCCAGGCCGGTGTCCACGTCCAGCGTCGGCCCACCCAATAACGTGGCGGCAAAGCCATTGGTGGTATCTGGCGTCTGCGCTGACAGGTGCTGTTCAAAGGCCAACTGCCAGTCGATCAGGCGCATAACGACCTCCGGGCCAAGGCTGTGGCGCCCAACTCCCGGGCCTTTTCCAGTTCGGTGAGCAGCGCTTCGAACGGCGGGAAATGGTCATCGCGCTCCAACAGCGTCGAGACCGGCCCGAAATGCTCCAGGGTCTGTTGATACAACGCCCACACCGGATCGCACACCGGATGGTCGTGGGTATCGACCACGTAGTCGCCGTAATCCATATGCCCTGCCAGATGCAGCTGGCGGATGCTGTCGGGCGGCAGGTTGCGGATAAAGGTCCAGGCATCGAAGCCATGGTTGCGCGCACTGACATACACATTGTTAACGTCAAGCAGCAACTGGCAGCCCGACAGGTGGGCCAGGGCATTGAGGAATTCCCATTCGGTGAATTCATCCGCCTTGGCACGCACATAACTGGAGACGTTTTCCAGCACCAGCGGGCGCTGCAACACATCCTGCACTTGGCGAACGCGAGCAGCTACGTAGTAGAGGCTTTCTTCGGTGTAAGGCAGGGGCAGCAGGTCATGCAACTGGTGCGCGCTGCCACGACTCCAGCACAAATGATCGGAAATCCACGCGGGCTGGATGCGCTCCGCGAGCTGCTTGAGGTGTTTCAGGTAGTCCATGTCGACGGGGTGGGGGCCGCCGATGGACAGGGACACACCGTGCATCACCAACGGGTAACGCTCGGCTATCGCATCCAGGTAGTACAAGGCTTTACCGCCCTGCACCAGATAGTTCTCGGAGATCACTTCGAACCAATCCACGGCCGGCGCTTGTTCAAGGATCTGCTGGTAGTACTCACTGCGTAAACCCAGGCCGTAACCCAGACTTGGAAGGGACGCGGACATGACTCGCTCCTGGGCAAAGTGTCCGCAGCGGTGGGGGCTGCCGCTGCGGTTGCACTCGTTTGCCGGTTATTCGCCGACTTTGCCGCCCGCTGCGTCACAGGCGGCCTTGGTCATGGCCTTGAAGCCGTGGCCCTTGCACACCGCCTGGCCTTTGCAGGCGTTTTCAGCGGTTTTGCAGTCGTTCATGCCTTTGCAGGACGTCACGCCGTAGCAATGCACTTGCGCATCGGCGGCTTGTACCTGGGTCGCAACACCAGCAAACATGGTGGCGGCGGCCATCGCCAGGGCAGCACCAGCAGCAGCGGATTTAATCTTCATTCTCGTATTCCTCATGATCGGTAGTGGCGTCGGTCTGAACGGATTGCCCAGTCTCGACCCAGCACTAGAGTGAGGCCCCTTATCGGCGTTACAGCCGTGTGCAAATATTTCTGAAATTAATCCTCAAGCTTCGACAGCGGCTCCTGAAACCGCAGCAAACGCCCGGCATTGCCCAGTACCAGCAAGGTGCTGAGGTTATGCAGCACCGCCGCAATCATCGCCCCCGCAGCACCCAACCAGCCAAAGGCGGCAAACACCACGATAGCCAAGGTCCAGCCCAGGCCGATGACCACGTTGACCTGCAACGTACGCCGGCACTGGCGACTCAAGCGCACACAGGTGCCCAGGCGCCGCAGGTCGCTGCCGATCAACACCACATCCGCCGAGGCCAGCGCAATGTCCGCCCCGCCCGCGCCCATGGCCACGCCGACCACGCCAGCCTTGAGCGCCAGGGAATCGTTGATCCCATCACCGACCACCATGGGCCGGAAGCCGCTGCCGATTTCCCCCAGCACACGGTTGAGCTTGTCTTCGGGCAACGCCTGGGCTGCGACATCGCTGATGCCCACGTCCAGCGCCAGGCTGTCGGCCACGCTTTGACGGTCTCCAGTCAGCAGCAGTTGACGACCCAGGCCCAAATCCCGCAACTCTTGCAGGGCCTGGCGCGCCTCCGGCTTGACACTGTCGGCCAGCAGCAGCCAGGCCAGAAACTGCCCGTTCAAGGCCAGCCCGGCAATCGGGCCGTCATGGTTCGGCACCGTCGTCGTGACAATACCCAATTGCTCGAACAACTCGGGACGGCCCAACGCCGCTTCGCCCTGCTCGGTCTGTGCCACAACGCCTAAGCCCTGGCGCTCGCGAATATCCGTGAGCGCCAGCAGTTGCGCCTGAGTCGCCAACCCCGCCAACGCACGGCTGACCGGGTGGCTACTGGCCGAACCGAGGCTGGCCGCAAGGTTGAGCAGCGCCTGGCGATCGGTCGACGAGGTCTCGATGGACTGCAAACGCAGGGTGCCAAAAGTCAGGGTGCCGGTCTTGTCCACCACCAGCGAGGTCAGGTCCGCCAACTCTTCGAGGAACGCCGAGTTGCGAATCAGGATCCCATGCCGGGCCGCCACGGCGATTCCGGCAATCGCCGTCGCCGGTGCCGACAGCACCAGGGCGCAGGGGCACGCCGCCACCAGCACCGCGAGCATCGCCTGGGCGTCATTGGTCACAAACCAGGTTACTGCCGCCAGCAGCAATACCAACACCATATAGCTGCCCGCGTAACGCTCCAGCAGCCGCGTGATCGGCGGCTTGGAACGTTCGGCGTTCTGCATCAGCGCGATGACTTTGCCCAGGGTCGACTCATTGCCGGTACGTGTCACTTGCAGGCGCAACAGGCCATCGAGGTTGATCGCCCCGCCAAACACCTGCACACCCACACTGGCTTCCAACGGCACCGACTCACCGGTGATCGGCGCCGTGTCCAGGCTCGCCTGGCCCGACAGCACCACGCCATCGGCGGGCACCCGATCACCGGCGCGCACCTCGACGATATCGCCGGTGCTCAGGGTGCCGTTATCCACTTCGATGATGCTGCCGTCGGCCTGCACCCGCCGCGCATGGCTGCGGGTCAGTTTGCCCAGGGCATGAATCGCCTCCTGGGAGCCGATCACGCTGCGCTCTTCCAAAACGTGGCCGAAGATCATGATGATCGGCAGCAGCGCGGCGGTGAGCAGATCGCCGGTGGCCCAGGCGCCGAGCATCGCCAGGGCGATCAGTTGGTCGGTAATGCCATGCAGGCTGGGAAAACGCAGGCTGTACCAGGCCGAGCGCATCACCGGCACCGCCACCAGCAACGAGGCGACACCGAGCAGCAACTGGCTGACGCCCGTCTGGTCCGGCGCCAGCCAGCGCCATACCAGGCCCAGCGTCAGCAAGCCCAGGGCGAGCATGGCCAGGGTCAATTGTCGGGCAGCGCTGCGCTGTTCGGCGGAGGTCAGCATGGGTGCGCTCATTGTTCGGCTCCCTGGATGATCAAGCGGGAGTCGTCTTCAGGATCGACCGTGGTCACCGAACCGGCCTGGCCGAGAATCTTCGGCATACGCTCGCGGTACAGGCGCAACAGCAAGCCCGGGTCTTTGACCTGGGCCAGGCTGGCGACCGTGGCCGTTTGCGCCTGGGCATTGGCCAGGCGTTCACTGGCCTGGGCGTGGGCAACCTGCACCAGGCGGTCGGCCTGCTGGTTGGCGGTCTGGGTGAGTTTTTCCGCTTCGGTCCGGGCGTTTGCCACGGCTTTGTCGGCTTGTTGACTGGCGGTGAGTACGGCGTTGAATGCGTTCACCGCCGGGCCCGGCAGGCTCGATTGCACATCGACCCGCGTCACCTCGATGCCCAGCCCCAGACCGGTGGCGGCCAACTCGGCCAGGCGCTTGTTGATGCCTTGCACCAAGTCACCCCGCAGCCGCTCGCGACGCTCGGCGGCGCCGTTGTCGGTACCGATCAATTCGGGGCGCGCCACCAGGATCGTGTCCAGATCGCGCGCCGCCGTCAGGGCCACGGCGCTGCGGGTCACCAGGCGATCCAGGGCCGGCAGCACATGCGCGCCCTGCCACACAAAGGCGTAGGGTTCGGTGACCTTGTAGAACACCCGCACATCCAGCTGCACCACTCCGGCATCGCCGGTCAGCAGGTAGCCGGAGCCGGCCAGTGCATCGCTCAAGGGCGTGGCGAAACTGGCCACACGATCAGCCTGCACCGCCGCATCGGAACGCAACAGGTTCTCCACCCGACGCTCGATCACCCGGTCGGCCGCCGGCAATAACACCACCTGCTCGAACGGCTGCGGCCAGGCCAGCAGCAGCCCGGCATTCTGGATGCGGTCGAGGGCGCCGAAGTGCAGCACCACCGCACGGTTCTGCGGGTCGATCTGCCGCACATTGGAAAACGCCCACGCCAATGCCGCCAACACCGTCACCGCGTACAACGCCAGGAACGTCAGGCGCCCGGCCTGGATCCAGGGGCTGTCCGGGCTGTCACGCTCGGTCATGGCTGAACGTCCTTGGGCCCGTCCACCAACGCGCGAAAGGGCGCGGCGTCGGTGCGCAGGATGATTTTGGTGCCGGGGGTCACGACCGTGCCCAGGGTATCCAGGGAGCGCAGCAGGTTATACAGCTGCGGATTGCCGGCGTAGGCACGCCCATAAATCTGCGCGGCTTCGACCCGCGACTGGGCTTCGATGTCGGCGGCTTTCACCGTGGCATCGGCCTGCACGATGCGCGCATCACGCTCAGCCGCGGAGCGAATCTGCGCGGCCTCGCGCTTGCCCACGGCCGTGCGTTCGGTGGCGATGGTTTCACGCTCGGCACGCATGCGGTCGACGGTGGCGGTGAGCGTGACCGACGGCAACGTCAGCCGCTCGATCCCCACCTGCGCCACGCGCACGCCATAGGTGGTGAGCAATTGTTGATCAATCTGCTGGCGCAGCTGCGCCTCGAAATCGGCAATGCGCACCTGGCTGGCGTCAGTGTTGATCAAGCTCGACAGGTCAAAGCTGGCCGCCGTGGTTTCCAGCGCCGAGCCGACAAAGGTGCGAATCTGCCGCGCCGCCTCATCCGGCTGGTTCTGCACCGCGCGCATAAAGCGCTGCACATTGTCGGCATCGCCCTGCACCTGCCACGCCACATAGGCCTGCACGATAATCCGCAGGCCGTCGCGTGTGCCCACATCCTGCAAGCCGCTGGAGGTGGTGCGCAGGCGCAAGTCCACCGGGATCGCCGCTTCGAACGGCGCCGGCCAGCGCCAGCCCAGGCCCGGTTCCAACAACACCCGCGACGGGTTGCCGAAGCGGGTAATCACCGTGGCTTCGCCGGAGCGCACCTGCACCAGGCTCGCCGCCGCCACCGCGAACAGCACCAGCAACACCGCCCAGGCCATACGCCGCCAAGGGAAAGGACCCGCCGCCTGTTCATCACCGTGATGAGGGTGATGGTGGCCGTGGTGGTGACCATGATCGTGAGAATGAGCGCTCAACAGACAGACTCCTTATTGAACGGCTTTACGCGGCAGCGAAGGGTCGGCCGGCAAAGTAAAAGAACGCAGATCAATCGTCGGTGCACCTTCGGCGCCCAGGCGGTGATCCAGAATAAGCAGCTTGGCGTGGGCCAGGCCCAGGCTGAGTTGGCCCAGGTACTGTTCCAGCACAAAGGCCCGACCGGCCGCGGCGTAGGCCTTTTGTTCGGCGGTAAAGCGCAGGTCGGCGGCTTGGGCACCGGCATTCACTTCGCGGGCGGTGGCCAAGGCCTGGTCGCGGGCGGTGCTGGCTTGCAGCAAGGCCTGGTTGGTGTGTTCGCTGGCGGCGCCGCGCTCGCGGGAGATCAGGGCCTGGGCGCCGATCTGCGCGGCTTGCACGCCGTGGTAGGCATTGGCCGCGCCGGCCGGTGGGTGGATGGCTTCCACGACAGTGGCGAGGATTTCCACGCCGCTGTCGAGTTTCTGCAAATCCGCCTGCACGGCGCGGCCGATTTCGTCGGCCAGGCGGGTGCGTTGTTCGCCGAGCAATTCGTCGAGGGTACGCGAGGCAAAATCGTGCACCAGGATGCGGCTGGCGGTGCTGCGGATCAGGGTCGGCACATCCGCGCTGTTATAAGTGGCGGCGAGTGCGGCCTGGTCGGTGAGGCCGATGCGGTAAACGAAGCGCACATCCATATTGACGATCTGGAAGCTCTGCTTGTCGCCGCTGCTGCTGGCGATCACCTGGGATTTGTCATTCACATGGCTGGCGTCCCACAGCCGATTGGCAACCAGCGGTGCCGGGCCTTCGGCTGACGCCAGCTCCGGTGCGGCGGCCTCGCTGACGCTGGTGGCCAACTCATGCACCACGCCGTTCTCCACGTTGATCACGCGGCCCAGGGGCCAGGGCAAGCCGGTATGCAGGCCCGGGCCGAACACCTCGACGGGCTTGCCAAAGCGCTCATAAATCCCACGGCCTTGCAGGGGCACTTCATGCACGCCGGTCAGCGCCCAGCCGACCGCCAGCACCACCAGCAGCACCGGCAAAAACGCCCGGCGCATGTAGGTAAACGCCCAGATCTGGCGCAGGTCGATGCCGAAACGGTTGTGTAATTCGTGCTGCAACGCCAGCAACGGTTGTGGCGGCCAGCGCAGCAACCCGGCGATGAAACTCTGCGCCATCAGGCGTGGTTCAAGGCGCGGCTGGCGCGGGCTGAACAGCGACAGCAGGCCTCTTAATAGAAACTCCAGCGCTACCAGCGCCGGCAACAGCCCGACCAGCACCGCCAGGCGCAACGGCCAGACCGACTCAGCCCCGGCAAACAGCAGGCAAATGGCACTGACCACCAGGCAGATAATCGCCACCCGACTCAACTGCGCCAGTTGCGCGGCTTCCGGCCACTGGGCCGTGGTTTCCTGAGCCAGGCGCCGTTCGAACACCAACAAGCCGAACGCCAGCGCCAAGGCCAATGCCGCCCCCACGCTGGCCGCTTGGCCGACAGGCGCCGAGGGCAAGGCCAGGTTCCAGAACTCGATGATGCTGACCAGCGCCAGCAGCGACCAGCCGCCCAGCCACAAGACCGGGGCGCCGATCTGCCGGCCAAAGCGTTCCACAAGGCGCGCGTAGCGACCCGTTTCTTCAACGGGCAATTCGGCCGCCGGCGCCTCCAGCGCCTGGGCCCGCCAATCGGCCACCCACCACGCCGACTGCAGCCCTGCCACCAGCACCAGCAGGGCCGATGCGCAGTTGATCAACACCACCGGCCAGATCGACAACGGTGCAAACAGCGCGACAAACAACGCCAGCACCCAACCGACTACGGCCAGTACTGTCAGACTGATACCGGCTTGCCGCAATCGGCGGGCATGGAACAGCCCTTGCTGAAAACGCGGCAGGCCTTCCACCGAAGCGCCGTCCGCCTCTAGATCCACTTGCATCCACTCACGCCCGCTTGTACACAATTCGTTACGATATAACACGCGGCGTGAAATTTTTGTTCGTTAAACAGGGTTTTTGAACATGGCAGAAATCTCCTGTGGGAGGGGGCTTGCTCCCGATGGCGATGGGTCAGCCGGCACATGCATCAACCGGTAGACCGCCATCGGGGGCAAGCCCCCTCCCACATTTGTCCTTCAGTGCTTTCCAGATCGTGACTAAACCCCCATAAACACGCGCCATCACTGGTATAGGCCATGAATAATCGGCACACTCCAGGCAGTTTTTCGCGGGCTCTCGGACAAGGAAGCGTCACCCCCATGATTTCGATCTATCAGCTCAAACCGCGGTTTCAGAACCTGCTGCGTCCCCTCGTGCAGCGCCTCTATGACAATGGCACCACGGCCAACCAGATCACCGTGCTCGCCGGGGTCATTTCCCTGCTGGTCGGCCTGTTGATCGCCAGCTTCGCCCAGCAC
Source organism: Pseudomonas sp. GV047 (assembly GCF_003058245.1). Classification (NCBI taxonomy): domain Bacteria; kingdom Pseudomonadati; phylum Pseudomonadota; class Gammaproteobacteria; order Pseudomonadales; family Pseudomonadaceae; genus Pseudomonas; species Pseudomonas sp. GV047. The sequence goes on from NZ_QCWA01000002.1 coordinate 516,190, forward strand.
CTGTGGCTGTTTGCGCTGATCCCGCTGTGGATGATCCTGCGCATGGCCCTCAACGCCATCGACGGCATGCTCGCCCGGGAATTCGGCCAGCAGTCGCGCCTGGGCGCCTACCTCAATGAATTGTGCGACGTGATTGCCGACAGTGCGTTGATCCTGCCCTTCGCGCTGATCCCCGGCGTGAGCCTGGTGCCGGTGCTGCTGGTGGCGCTGCTGGCGGTGTTCAGCGAATACGCCGGGGTGCTGGGGCCGATGGTCGGCGCGTCACGGCGCTATGACGGGCCGATGGGCAAGAGTGACCGCGCGTTTGTCCTCGGCGTGCTGGCCACCGGTGTAGCGCTGGGCTGGCTCGGCGCTGGCTGGGTCGACACTGTGATGTGGCTGGTCGCCGCCCTGCTCGCCTACACCCTGGTCAACCGGGTGCGCCAGGGTTTGAAAGAAGAACAACCTATCTCCCCTTCTGCATAAGGATTTTGCAATGCGCGAACAGCAAGAGCACACCTTCAGTACCCATGACGGCGTCGAGCTTTTCTACCGTCATTGGCCGGCCAGCGCGCCGGCGGACGGCGAGCCGCGCAAGGCGATCCTGCTGTTCCATCGCGGCCATGAGCACTCGGGGCGTATCGCGCACCTGGTGGATGAACTGGACTTGCCGCAGTTCGACTTCTTCGCCTGGGACGCACGGGGTCACGGCCAATCGCCTGGCGAACGCGGCGACAGCCCGAGCTTCGCCACCAGCGCCCGTGATGTGCAAACTTTCCGCGACCATATCGGCGCCACCTATGGCATCGAGGAAGAAGACTGTGCCGTGATTGCCCAAAGTGTCGGCGCGGTGATCGCAGCCACCTGGGTGCATGACTACGCGCCGAAAATCCGCGCCCTGGTGCTCGCGTCCCCGGCGTTCAAGGTCAAGCTGTACGTGCCCTTTGCCCGGCCGGGCCTGGCGCTCATGCGCAGGTTTCGCGGCAACTTCTTCGTCAACAGCTACGTCAAGGCCAAGTTCCTCAGCCATGACCCGGAGCGCGTGGCGTCCTACGACAGCGACCCGCTGATCACCAAGGCCATCTCGGTGAACGTGCTGCTGGGCCTGTACGAAGCCGCCGACCGGGTTGTCGCCGATGCCCAGGCGATCCAGGTGCCGACCCAAGTGCTGGTCTCGGGCGCCGACTTTGTGGTGCACCGCAAACCCCAGCAGCAATTTTTCGACCGCCTTGGCAGCCTGAAAAAAGAACTGCATATCCTCCCCGGTTTTTTCCACGACACCCTCGGCGAGCGTGACCGCGCGGTGGCCGTGAGCAGCGCCAGGCGCTTTATCCTGCAGAACTTCGCACACCCGCTGGACCGTGCGTCCCTGCTGGACGCCGACAAACTGGGCGCCACCTGCGCCGAATCCGAATCCCTCGCAGCGCCCTTGCCGCGCAATTCCCTGCGCGACCTGTACTGGCGCCTGACCCGCGCCAGCATGGGCCTGGGCAAGAACCTGTCGGACGGCGTCAAGCTGGGCTTCGACACCGGCTTCGACTCCGGCAGCACCCTGGACTACGTGTACCGCAACACGCCCACCGGCAAAGGCGGGCTGGGCCGCATGATCGACACCAACTACCTCAACTCCATCGGCTGGCGCGGTATTCGCCAGCGCAAGTTGAACGTCGAGGAACTGCTGCGCCTGGCCATGGCCAAGCTGAGGGATGAACAGCGCGAAGTGCGCATCGTCGACATCGCCGCCGGCCACGGGCGCTACATTCTTGAAGCCTTGCAGGGCGTGTCGCCGCTGCCGGAATCGATCCTGCTGCGCGACTACAGCGACATCAACGTGCGTGACGGTGGCGCGCTGATTCGTGAGAAGGGCCTGGGAGACATCGCGCAGTTCGTCAAAGGCGATGCGTTTGACCGCTTGGATTTGGCGGCACTGCAACCCAAGCCGACGCTGGCGGTGGTGTCCGGGTTGTATGAATTGTTTGCCGATAACGCCATGGTCGGTGGTTCGTTGGCCGGCCTGGCTGAAGCCGTGGAGCCCGGCGGTTACTTGGTCTACACCGGCCAGCCATGGCACCCGCAACTGGAACTGATCGCCCGCGCACTGACCAGCCATCGCCAGGGCCAGGCCTGGGTGATGCGCCGTCGCAGCCAGGCAGAAATGGATCAGTTGGTAGAAGCCGCGGGCTTTCGCAAGATCACCCAGCGTGTGGATGAGTGGGGCATCTTTACCGTGTCCCTGGCCCAGAAGATCTGACCATGCGCGAACCCGGTCTATTGAAACCAGCGGTGCTGTGGCTGCTGCTGTTGGCGCCGCTGTTTTTCAGCACCTACGGCTTCGCCACGTGGGTTACAAGCCAGCGCAGCGATGTCGGCACCCTGGTGTTCGGCTGGGAAACCCATATGCCGTTCTGGGCATGGACCATCGTGCCCTATTGGTCCATCGACCTGCTTTACGGTTTCTCCCTGCTGCTGCCCAACAGCCGCCATGAGCTGAAGCAACACGCGCTGCGCCTGCTCAGCGCGCAGGTCATCGCCGTAAGTTGCTTCCTGATCTGGCCGCTGCGCTTCACCTTCGAGCGGCCGGAGCTGGATGGTGTGTTCGGCTGGCTGTTTGCCGTATTGGCGGGGTTCGACAAACCCTTCAACCAGGCGCCCTCGCTGCATATCGCGCTGCTGGTGATCCTGTGGGTCATGTATCAGCGCCACACCCAAGGGTTATGGCGCTGGCTGGTGCATGGCTGGTTCGCCTTGATCGGTATTTCGGTGCTGACCACTTATCAACATCACTTTATCGACTTACCCACAGGCGCCCTCGCCGGCTGGCTATGCGTGTGGCTGTGGCCGGTGGAACACCCAAGCCCCTTGCTGAATGCACGGCTGACCCGGGATTCGAAGCGCTGGCGCGTGGGCCTGCGCTACGGCCTGGGAGCCTTGGCACTGGCGATTCTGGCGTTTTCCCTGGGCGGCGGCTGGTTATGGCTGCTCTGGCCCGCGGTGTCCCTGGGCCTGATCAAGGCGAATTACCTGGTGCTCGGCGCTGCGGGCTTTCAAAAACGCAGCGATGGCCGGCTTACACCTGCTGCGCGTTGGCTGTACGCACCCTACCTGGCCGCGGCGTGGATAAACTCGCGCCTGTGGACACGCAAACACCCACAGCCGGACCTGATTGTGGATAACGTCTGGCTGGGGCGAATTCCCAGTGCGAAAGAGCAAAATTCATTCAGCGCCATCGTCGACCTCTGTGCCGAATTGCCGATTAATCCACAAGGCCGTGCGTATCAAAGCATCCCGGTGCTGGACCTGATCGCCCCGACACCCGCCGACTGCCAGCAAGCCGCCGAGGCCATCGAGCGCCTGCGTGCAAGCGGCCCGGTGCTGGTGTGCTGCGCCCTTGGCTACTCACGCAGCGCCACCGCCATCGCCGCCTGGCTGCTGCACAGTGGGCGCGCTGCCACGGTGGACCAAGCGCTGGCTATTATTCGTACAGCGCGGGCCCATGTGGTCCTGCATCCTGCTCATCGTCAAGCATTGGAGGGTTTGCCCCATGCCCGCTGATATGGAACTCCAGGTGGTCGCCAGCCTGCTGCGCCGTGGCCGTTCGCTGGATCAGTTATCCACAGGCCTGACCGTGGCCGGGGTGTTATTCGGCCTGGCCCAGTTGCTGATGGCGAGTGTTTCAACCATCTGCCTGCTGCTCAGCCTGTGGATGATTATCCTGGGGCTGCTGCAAAAGTACTGGGCGCTGCGGGTGGCCTTTGACGCCGACCTGTTCGCCCTGCTGGCCCGCGACATCGAGCGCACGGCGGACCTCGATCAAGCCCTGCAGACCCTTGGCCTGCAATCGCCCAAGCGGGCCGGCCGGCCCTGGACCGAGCGCCGTCGCGGCGCCCTCAAATTGCTGCGCAAACAAGCCTGGCTGCTGGGCGCGCAAGCGCTGCTGACCCTCGCCGTGATCCTCGCCAGCCCCTGGCTGCCTTTCGCCGCATAAGGAATCCCCATGTTCGAACCCGTGGTCGCCACGCTGATTACCTCCATGGCCCGCACCGTCACCGGCGCCCGCAGCCTGTGGCTGGGTTGCGCGCCAGTGCCGGTGCAACGTATCTATTTCGCCAACCACAGCAGCCACGGCGACTTCGTGCTGCTGTGGGCCTCGCTGCCGCAGAACCTGCGCAAATTCACGCGCCCGGTGGCCGGCAGCGATTACTGGAACAAAAGCGCCCTACGCCGCTACATCATCAACCGCGTGTTCAATGGCGTGCTGATCGACCGCGAGCGCAAGGACCCTGTGGATAACCCCCTGCAGCCCATGCTCGCCGCGCTGGAAGGCGGCGACTCGCTGATCATCTTTCCCGAAGGCACACGCAATCTGGAGGACGGCTTGCTGCCGTTCAAAAGCGGCATCTACCATCTGGCCAAAAGTTACCCACAGGCCGAGTTGATCCCGGTGTGGATCGCCAACCTCAACCGGGTCATGCCCAAGGGCCGCGTGCTGCCGCTGCCTTTGCTGTGCACCACCAGCTTCGGCGCCCCCTTGCAATTGGAAGAAGGCGAAGACAAAGCCGCGTTCCTTGCCCGAACCCGCGACGCCCTGCTCGCCCTCGCCCCGGAGCATTCCTGAGATGGATAGCCAAACCCTGATGTTATTCGGCGGCATCGGCGCGATCCTGGTGCTCGCCTCGCTGATCGGCCTGATCCTCAAACTGCGCACCCGTGGCACGCCCAATGCGGTGATCGACAACCTCAACGCCCGCATCAACGCCTGGTGGGTGATGGTGGTGGTCATCGGTATCGCCTTCTGGCTCGGTACCGGTGCGGTGATCCTGCTGTTCTATGCAGTGTCGTTCTACGCCCTGCGCGAATTCCTCACCCTCACGCCGACCCGGCGCAGCGACTACCCGGCCCTGGTGGCCGCGTTCTACCTGGCATTGCCGTTGCAATACCTGCTGATCTACTCGGACTGGTACGGGCTGTTCTCGATCTTTATCCCGGTGTACGTGTTCCTGCTGCTGCCGATCCTGGCCTCCCTCGGCGGCGACAGCACGCACTTCCTGGAACGCGCCTCCAAAGTGCAATGGGGGCTGATGATCGCAGTGTTCTGCGTGTCGTTCGTGCCCGCCCTGCTGACCCTCGACATCCCCGGCTACGAAGGCCGCAACCTGCTGCTGATCGCCTACCTGGTGATCGTGGTGCAACTCTCGGACGTGCTGCAGTACGTGTGCGGCAAGCTGTTCGGCAAACACAAGATCGCGCCCAACCTGTCGCCATCCAAAACCGTGGAAGGCTTTGTCGGCGGGATTTTGCTGTCATCCCTGATCGGTGCGGCGCTGTGGTGGACCACGCCGTTCAACCCGTGGCAGTCGTTCCTGATCGCCTTGCTGATCAACCTGCTCGGCTTCGCCGGCGGCATCGTCATGTCGGCGATCAAGCGCGACCGGGGGGTGAAGGATTGGGGGCATATGATCGAAGGCCACGGCGGGATGCTGGATCGGCTGGATTCGGTGTGTTTTGCGGCGCCGATTTTCTTCCACCTCGTGCGCTACTGGTGGACCTGAACTTCTTGAAAGCTAACAAATTGAATTGCTTTGTAAGCCTATAGGCAAACAGAATCCTGTATTTTGTTAGCTTATAGGCTTATTTTTTGTGATTAATGTATACATATAGGCTAATATTTATTTCAATATTGATAGCCTATAGGCTTACAAAGGTCTTTCACCATGGGTACTTCCAACCTCTACAAGCTGCGCCTTTCTCAAGTAGAACGCGCTATTGAACCCTTTAACACCGTTAAAGGCGCACCCGTTCCGCCAGGCGGATGGTTGCGTTCTATCAGAGAATCGTTGGGTCGCTCATTAAGAGCCCAGGCCGAAATGGCGGGCGTGTCTTCAGTGACGTTGACCAAGTCCGAGCGTTCCGAAGCTGAGGATCGCATTTCGCTTGCACAGCTAAGAAAGCTCGCGGCAGCACTGGACTGTGAACTCGTGTACGGCCTTGTCCCCAAAAAGCCCCTGCATGAAGTCATCCAAGACCGCGCCGAACTCATGGCCAAGCAAGAAATCCTAGGCGTCGCTCATTCCATGAGCCTCGAAGATCAACGTCCTTCTGATGCCTTCATCGAACGTCAGATTGATGAACGTCGCAAAGAATTGCTCGACGGTCCATGGACACGCCTATGGCAATAGAACTGGAACTTAAACCCGGTCAAACCCCGCTCGATCCGGACGAAGTCGCTGGGCTGAAACCGAGACACATCGCCACCCAAGGCGAACTGGATGAATGGGAGGCGCAAAACATCCTCAAAGCCTCGCGTTGGGTAGCTCGGCAAAAAAAGCTGGATGTGCTGAATGATCATTTCTGCCGCGAACTGCACGTGAAAATGTTCGACGACACTTGGAAGTGGGCCGGCACTTTCCGCAAATCCGATAAAAACATTGGCTGTGACTGGACGCAGATTGCCGTCAACTTGCGTCAATTGCTCGACAACGTGGCTTACTGGCTGGAGCACAACGTATTCCCGCCAGAAGAGATTGCCGTGCGCTTTCATCATCGACTTGTGTGGCTACACGCTTTCCCCAATGGCAACGGTAGACATGCTCGCCTCATGACCGATTGCCTGCTGAGGCAATGTGGTCTTGCTCCCTTCTCCTGGGGGCGCGGTAACCTGGTAATCGTGAACGAAGTTCGCCACCGCTACATCCAGTCGCTTCGCGCTGCCGACGCCAATGATTACGCGCTGCTGTCGGCATTCGTGCGCAGCTGACTCGGTAAACATCCCCGCCGTGCGGCGTATCGGCGTCATCTTTTGTATCAAAGACCCTGTAAGATACGCCGCACTTAGCCAGGGATGCTCACCATGTTCGATTCGCTCAAAGCCATCAGCCGTCGTGTTGTCGGTGTGTTTCTGACTGTGGTGGGGGCCGTTTTCGGCCAATGGCATCCGCCGCTGTGGCTGCGCGCCATCGGCCGTGGCCTGGCGAACCTGGGTAACAAAGCCCGCGCTTATCCGCGCCAGGCCGGTGCCGGCATATTGGGCCTGGTGCTGCTGGCGGCCGCTGGCTTCTATGGCTGGCACTGGTACTCCAACCTGCCGCAACCCCACACCGTGGGCTATTCGCTGCACAAACCCAACCTGACGGACTACACCCAGCAACCGCCGGTTGTGGATAACTTGCAAGTGCGTTTTGCCGAATCGGTGGCCCCGCTGGCCGCCATTGGCAAGCCGGTCACCGAAGGCATCACCCTCAAACCCAATGTGGCCGGGAGCTGGCGTTGGTCCGATGACCGCACGCTGCTGTTCGTGCCGGAGAAAGACTGGCCTATCGAAGCGGGTTACACCCTTGATCTGGCCAGGAAAGGTTTGCTGGCCGATGGCGTACTGCTCAGCCAGTACAGCAGCCAGTTCTCCACCCAGCCGTTCCGCGCCACCCTGGCACACAACGAGTTGTATCAAGACCCGTCGAACCCGACGCTGAAACAACTGGTGGCGACCTTCCATTTTTCCCACCCGGTCGATGAAGACAGCCTGCGCAAGCGCGTTTCGGTCACTCTCGGCAAAGGCCTGGCCTACCGCGACGCCCAGTTGCCCAACCGCCCGGACATCAGCTTCGACGAGACTAGGCTGAACGCCTACGTGCGCTCCGCCGCCCTGGCCACACCGCTGGAAAGCACGCCGGTCAGCGCCAAGTTGGATGAAGGCATCAAGGCCCGCGACGGCGGCAACGCCAGCACCGCGCCGCTGGTCGCGGAAGTCACCGTGCCCGGCCGCTATCGCCTGACCTTTACCGGCGCCGAAGTGAGCTTTGTGGATAACGAACGCGGCGAGCCTGAGCCGGTGCTGATGTTCAGCAGCTCCAGTGCCGTGGCCGATGACACCATTGCCGGTAAGGTCCAGGCCTGGCTGTTGCCGGAAAAAGCCCAGGACGACACCCGTCCCTATAACAGCAACGACATCGACGATGCCCTGCTGGCCCGCAGTACCAAGGTCACGCTGACCCACGTGCCCAGCGTCGAACCGCTGAACACCCTGCACGCCTTCAAGTTCAAGGCCCCGGCCGGCCGTGCGCTGTATGTGCGCGTGCCCGCCAACCTGGAAGCCATCGGTGGCTACCTGGCGAAAAACCCGACAGCCTCGCTGATCAGCATGCCGGCTTATCCGCGCACCTTGCAGTTCCTCTCCGACGGCGCGTTGCTCAGCCTCAATGGCGAAAAACGCCTGGGTTTCATGGCCCGTGGTGTACCTGGCGCCCATTTGGAAATCGCGCGCTTGCTGCCCAACCAATTGCAGCACCTGGTGGACCAGAGCAGCGGCAGCTTTGCCCGGCCCAATTTCGGCAACGAGTATTTCGACCGCATGGTTGAACGCCAGTCCCTGGATATTGCACTGTCGTCCTCGGACCCGGCGAAAACCGTGTATGACAACGTCGATCTGAGCCACTACCTCACCGCCAACGGAGGCCGTCGCGGCATTTTCGTGCTCAAGCTCAGCCCTCAGGATGAGCCGGCGGAGCGCACGTTCGACTATTCGCGCAGCACCACCTCTGACCTGCGCTTTATCGTGGTCACCGACCTCGGCATCATCGCCAAGCGCTCCAGCGATGGCAGCCATGACGTGTATGTGCAGTCCATCGGCAACGGTTCGCCGGTGTCCGACGCCCAGGTCGACATCATTGGCCGCAACGGTCTGCCGGTAAGCAGCGGCCACACCGACGGTGAAGGCCACGTGCATTTCGCCAAGCTGGATGAACTGCGCCGTGAGAAAACGCCGCTGATGTATGTGGTCACCCGCGGCAATGACCAGTCGTTCCTGCCGATCGCCCGTCAATCCCAGCAGCTGGATTTGTCGCGCTTCGACGTAGGCGGTTTGGAAGAAGACGGCGCGATTGATCGCCTCAGTGCCTACCTGTTCACCGACCGTGGCCTCTACCGCCCTGGCGAGACCGCGCACCTGGGCATGATCGTGCGCAGCGGCAACTGGAAAGGTGCCCTGCAAGGCCTGCCCGTGGAGCTGCAGATCACCGACCCGCGCGGCCTGGAAGTGATTCGCCAGCCGCTGAAGCTGTCTGCCAGCGGTTTTGAAACCTTTGATTTCCCCAGCAGCGAAGTCGCCCCCGCCGGTGACTACACCGCGACCTTGCAGTTGATTGGCCAGAAACAGACCCGCACCGACCTCGGCAGTGTCAGCTTCAAGGTCCGCGATTTCGAACCGGACCGCATGAAGGTCAGCCTGAGCCTGCACGACACCCCGGTACAGGGCTGGATTCCACCGGACCAGGTTATGGCCAAGGTCACCGCGATGCACCTGTTCGGCGCCCCGGCGGCCGGCCGTCGCGTCACCGCGAAGATGTCCCTGAGCCCGACGCTCGCGGCATTCGAGCGTTACCCCGACTACCGTTTCCGCCTCAACGATTCCCTGGAAGAGGCCAGCACCGAAGACCTGGCCGAAACCACCGTCGACGACAACGGCCAGGCCGTACTCGACCTCAACCTGCAACGCTTCGCCAACAGCACCTATCGCTTGCAAGTGATGACCCAGGTGTTCGAGGCCGAAGGGGGCCGTAACGTGGCGGCGCAAAGTGCCTTGCTGGTGTCGTCCGCGCCCTACCTTGTGGGTGTGAAAAGTCAGGACTCGCTGTCGTACGTCGCCAAGGACGCCCCGCGCCAGGTGCACTGGCTGGCCGTCGCGCCAGACCTCACCCCGCTGGCGGTGGATGGCCTGACCAGCGAAGTGGTCGAGCACCGCTACGTGTCGGTACTGGTGAAACAGTCCAACGGCACCTACAAGTACGAGTCGCGTATCAAGAACATCAGCCAACCGGCCTCGCCGCTGGTGATGACCAAGGACGGCGCCAGGCAGGCCCTGAACACCGCCACCCCAGGGGATTTCACCCTGCAAGTGAAGGACGCCAACGGCAACCTGCTCAACCAGATCGACTACAGCGTGGCCGGACGCGGGAATACCTCGCGCTCCCTGGAACGCAACGCCGAGCTGCAACTGCGCCTGGATAAACGCAGCTACGCCACCGGCGATGAGATCGCGATCAGCATCCGCGCGCCTTACACCGGTGCGGGCCTGATCACCATCGAGCGGGACAAGGTCTACGTCCAGCAGTGGTTCAAGGCCGACAGTACCAACAGCGTGCAACATATCCGCGTGCCTGCGGGGCTTGAGGGCAATGCCTACGTCAACGTGCAGTTTGTGCGCGACATCGGCTCGTCCGAGGTCTACATGAGCCCGCTGTCCTACGGGGTGGTGCCGTTCAGCATCAACCTCGATGCGCGGCGCATGGCGTTGAAGGTCGAGGGCCCGGCGAAAATCGAACCGGGGCAGACGCTGGACATCAAGGTCAACGCCGACCGCCCCGGCCGTGCTGTGGTGTATGCAGTGGACGAAGGCATCTTGCAGGTAGCGCGCTACCAGACGCCGGACCCGCTGGGCTTCTTCTTCCAGAAACGTGCGCTGGAAGTCGGCACCAGTCAGATCCTTGACCTGATCCTGCCGGAATTCAGCCGCCTGCTCAGTGGGGCGGCGCCCGGTGGCGATACGGAAGGCGCCCTGGCCAATCACCTCAACCCGTTCAAGCGTAAACACCAGCCGCCAGTGGCCTGGTGGTCCGGGCTGGTGGACTTGCCCGCCGGTGAAACCGTGCTGCATTACCAGGTGCCGGACAGCTTCAACGGCAAGCTGCACCTGTTCGCGGTGGCTGTGGACGCCGACAGCGTGGGCGTCAGCGAGGCCAATACCGAGGTCCGTGGCCCGATCGTCATCACGCCGAACGTGCCAGCCTTCGTGGCGCCGGGTGATGTGTTCAACGTCAGCGCCGGAGTATTCAGCAACCTCGAGGCGGCAGCGGACGTGAAGTTTGAAGTGCAGACCAGCGCCGGCCTGGTGGTGCAGGGCGACAAAGCCAGCACCTTGTCCCTGCAACCGCGCAAAGAGGGCACCGCCGAGTTCAAGATCAAGGTCGGCGAAACCCTCGGTTCGGCGGATTTGCGCTTTGTCGCCGTGTTGCCGGATGGCAAGCGGATCCAGGTGGCGGAAACCACCTCGATCCGTCCCCTGAGCGAGCATCGCGTAGCCCTGAGCCTGGGTCGCTTCGACAGCGCCAGCAAAGAGCTCAAGCCCACCCGTGAACTGTTCAGCCAGTTGCGTGACGTACAACTGGGTGTGGCGGCCTCGCCGCTGGTCTGGGCCAACGGCCTCAAGCATTACCTGGATGACTACGGTTATGCCTGCACCGAGCAACTGGTGTCCAAGGCCATGCCGGCGTTGATCTGGGGCGGTACCGCACCCGAGGCAGAACAGGCCTTCAGCAGCGCGGTGCGTATGTTGCGCCAGCGCCAGAACCAGGCGGGCGGCTTTGGTTTGTGGGCCGCCAACCCGGATGTGGCGCCCTACGCCAGCCTGTACGCCACCGATTTCCTGATCGAAGCCAAGGAACGCGGGCTGCCGGTGCCGGAAGACCTGCTGGTGCGCGCCAACAGCTATCTGACCGACCTGGCCAACGGCCCGAGCGAAGGCCTGTCTGAATTGCGCAACCGTGCCTACGCCAGTTACCTGTTGAGTCGTCAGGGGATTCTGGTGAGCGGCGCATTGAGCGATATCCGCGAACGCTACGAAAGCTACTTCAAGGACAGCTGGCAGAACGACCTGGGCGCCGCCTACCTGGCGGCCAGCTACAAACTGCTCAAGCAGGATCGCCAGGCCGACACCGTGTTCCGCAAGATCCCTTGGCGTTCGCTTGTGGATAAGTGGGACAGCGACGGCCTGTATTACGACCCGCTGGTCCACGATGCCGAGCACCTGCATCTGCTCGCTCGCCATTTCCCCGAGTTGCTGGACGATGTTCCTACCGCCCTGCTGGATAAACTCGGCAAGCGCCTCAACGAACAGCGCTACAACTCGCTGTCGGCGGCGCTGTTACTGCGGGCCTTGGACAACTACGGCCAGCGCGCGCAAAGCGATATGACCCTCAAGGCCACTGCCTGGCTGGGCGACAAGCAGCAACAACTGCTGGAAATGGCCGGCCAGCCACCGCGCGCGGCGGTACCGGGCGCCACGCAAAAACTGCTGATGGAAAAATCCGACGGCCCGGCGGCGTTCTACATGCTCAGCGAAGCCGGTTTCGACAAGGGTGCCAAGCTCAAGCCGATCAACAACGGGCTGGAGATCATCCACGAATACCTCGACCTCAAAGGCGACCCAGTGAGCACAGTGGCGGTGGGCGATGAGTTCCTGGTGCGCTTGCGCCTGCGTGCCACCGACCGTGACCAGGTGCAGCAAGTGGCGGTGGTCGACCTGCTGCCCGGTGGCGTCGAGCCTGTGTATAACTTGCCGCCGGAGCCGGAAGCCGCCAGCAGCGAGGAAAGTGAAGGCGAAGCGTCCGAATACGTAGAAGAAAGCGAACAAGAAGCCGATGCCTGGCAAGCGCCCATCGGCGAAACCGAGCTGAGCAACTGGCAGCCGGACTACGTGGATGTGCGTGATGATCGGGTGGTGTTGTACGGCACGGCACTGCGCGACGTAGGCACCTTCGTCTATCGCGTGCGCGCCACCAACGCCGGCACGTTCAATACGCCACCGGCCTACGCCGAAGGCATGTACGAACCCACCCTGCAAGGGCGCGGCAAAGTAGGCCAGCTTGAAATTACCAAGCCTTAAACACCTGGCGCCGCTGCTGGCAGCGGCGCTGGTGCTGGCGGGGCTGCGGCTATGGCCCCACGCTCCGCTGGAACAGGCTGTGACGTCGTCACGGGTGGTGCTGGCCGATGACGGTTCGCTGCTGCGCATGACCCTGGCGGATGACGGCCAATACCGCTTATGGCTGCCGCTGGAGCGCATCTCGCCGTCACTGGTGGAGGCCTTGCTGCTCAAGGAAGACCGCAATTTCCATTGGCACCCGGGGATCAATCCCCCGGCGTTGCTGCGCGCGGCCCTGGCCACCTACAGCGGCGGCCAACGCCAGGGCGGCTCGACCTTGAGCATGCAATTGGCGCGGCGCCTGTGGGATCTCAACACCCGCCAGGTACCCGGCAAATTGCAGCAGATGGCCTTGGCCCTGTGGCTGGAGGCGCGCTACAGCAAGCACGACATTCTTGAGGCGTACCTGAACCTGGCGCCCATGGGCGGCAATATCGAAGGCGCCGAAGCGGCCAGTCGCATCTACTTCGGCAAGGCAGCGGCGCAGTTGTCGTTGTCCGAAGCCTTGGCGCTGGCGGTGATTCCCCAGCAGCCGGGGCGGCGCGCACGCTTCGGGCCGTCACTGCAAAACGCGCGACTGCGCTTGATGAATGACTGGCGCGAAACATATCCACAAGACCCGCGTAACGCCAGTTTGCTCGAGCTGCCCCTGGAAGCCCGCAATCGCCAGCAGATCCCCTTCCTGGCGCCGCATCTGAGCGAGCAGCTGTTGGCATCCCAGCCCGGCAACGAACTCAACAGCACCCTCAACCTGCCCTTGCAGCAACTGCTCGAACGCCTGATCAGCGGCTTTATCGCCGAGCGGCGCAGCACCGGTGTGGAAAATGCCACGGCCATCCTGATCGACAGCCGCGACCAGAGCGTCAAGGCGCTGGTGGGCTCGGCGGATTACTTATCCACAGGCATCCACGGCCAGGTCAACGGCGTGTTATCACGCCGCTCGCCGGGGTCGACCCTCAAGCCGTTTCTCTACGGGCTGGCGCTGGATCAAGGGGTGATCCACCCCATGAGTATCCTCAAGGATTTGCCCAGTAACTTCGGCTACTTCCAGCCGGAAAATTTCGACGGCAGTTTTGTCGGGCCGCTGACCGCACGGGATGCATTGATCCGTAGCCGGAATATCCCGGCGGTGTGGCTGGCCAGCCAGGTGAAGTCGCCGTCGTTGTATGGGTTGCTGCAACGCGCCGGGGTCAAGGGCCTGCGCGGTGAAAGCCATTACGGCTTGGCCCTGGCCCTCGGTGGCGGTGAGATGACCCCCGAGGAACTGGCGAGGCTGTACGTGATGCTGGCGGGCGACGGCCATCTGCGGCCGTTGCGCTATCTGCAGGAGCAGCCCCAGGCTACCGGCCCGCAGCTCCTCACCCCGCAGGCGGCCTTTATGGTGCGTGACATGCTGCGCCGTAACCCACGCCCGGATGGCCTGCCCGCGCGGCACTGGCGCACCGCCTGGAAAACCGGCACGTCCTGGGGGTTCCATGATGCGTGGAGCGCAGGCCTGGTCGGCCCCTACGTGCTGGTGGTGTGGGTGGGCAACTTCGATGGTCGCCCCAACCCGGCGTTTATCGGTGCCAAGACCGCCGCGCCGCTGTTCTTCCGTATCGCCGACGCCCTGCCCCTGGCCTTGCCCAACGTCGTGATCAAGGCCGACAAACCACCCGCCGGCCTGGTGCGCATCGACGTCTGCGCCGCCTCGGGCGAATTGCCCAACCGCTGGTGCCCGCAAACCCGCAAGACCTGGTACATCCCCGGCGTGTCACCGATTCGCGTGTCCAACCTGCACCGCCCGGTACTGATCGACACCCGTACCGGCAAGGCCGCATGCCCGCCGTTCGAGGCGCAATACACCCGCGAGGAAGTCTTCGAATTCTGGCCCAGCGACATACAACGCCTGTACCGCGCCGCCGGCCTGCCCCGCCGCACGCCACCCAACGTGATGAAAAACTGCCAGCCCAACCGCATCAGCGACCAGAGCGAAGCCCCGCAGATTCGCTCGCCGCTGACTCAAGTGAGTTATCAGTTGCGCCTGTCCCAACCCCAGGAAAGCATCCCGCTGAACGCGAATGCGGCCAGCGATGCGGCGACGCTGTACTGGTTTGCTGATCAAACCTTGATCGGCCAGGGCCCGCCGCAAGCCACATTGAACTGGCGGCCGGTTAAGTCGGGGGAGTATCGGCTGCGGGTCAGTGATGATCAGGGGCGCAGTGCGAGTCGGGGGTTGAGGGTGGAGTTTGTGCCGTGATAAGCCGCCTCTGACCCCTGGCTCAGTAAAAGCGCCGATGAAGATCAGGGAATATCATCTGCGCGAACCATACGGGTAGGCCGGGAAAAATCGAGCGTGACTTGGCAGACGGCGCTTCAACTACGCCCA
This sequence comes from Pseudomonas sp. GV047, assembly GCF_003058245.1. Taxonomy (NCBI): domain Bacteria; kingdom Pseudomonadati; phylum Pseudomonadota; class Gammaproteobacteria; order Pseudomonadales; family Pseudomonadaceae; genus Pseudomonas; species Pseudomonas sp. GV047. The sequence goes on from NZ_QCWA01000002.1 coordinate 531,228, forward strand.
AATCAATTAACTTTTTAAGCTGATCACTTGCTACGCGATCATGCAGCCCAGAAAAGATTTTGAAGTCCGCTCGGGCAATCTCACCTTGAGTTAGCAGGATATGGATGGCCTTGGCCATTTCCGGCTTCACTCCAGCCCCAATGAATCGCTCCTCAAGCCCAATCACTCTCTCAAGCCGTTGACGCAGACTTACCAGGCCCATCGCTTGTTCTACATACTCCATCTGATCAATGCAGACTTGCAGCATGAACTCTACAAATTCGAACAACCCACTTTGAGTCAGCTGACCACGACCGTCGAGATCACCGCGACGCGGCTGGTCCGCTGCACGCAAGCGTCCATAGTACTCATCCTGTTTTCGTGCCAGCCCCCGAGAAAGTGACCAAAGCGGGGACGCTAGCCCAAGGCGCATCAACTGCAAGTGCGTAATCATGCGCACGACTCGGCCATTGCCATCTTCAAATGGGTGAATAAACGCAAGACGATGGTGATAAGCAAGAGCGCTGAGAATTCGCGACGTCAGATCAGGTTGCCCCCCATATACCTGTTGAAGGCGGGTGAGCATGGGGGCGACGGATTCCCAGGCAGGCGCTGCATGATCACCCACCAAGACATTGCGTTGTGCACTATCACGCAATTGACCCGGCACCATTAAGCGCCCATCACTCAGCCGCAAGTCGTCGTCGCTGGCACCTGTAAAAAGGCGGCGATGAATGACAGAAATGAATTCAGGGGCAAAGAACACGCTCCAAGGCGCGTCAATTGATTTCGGCCGACGTACTGTTCGCTCCAGTAACGCCTGAACGCCGATGTGACTTTCGGCCAGCTCACGCAGTTCTTTGGAGTCGCGCCTGGGTACTCGTGTAGATAACGTAGCAGGCTCGGTGAATTGGCCTTCAATCAGGTTGCTGTAGTAACTATTGGTGATCCGCATCAGGCCGCCGATGCGAATAGCGGTGTTTTCGGGGAGCAAACCCGTGAGTTTTCCGGCACGAAACGATAGCGTCTCTGCCGTACGTAAAATCGACGCAGGAAAACCTGGCGATGGCCAGACAGGTTCCAACCAGTGATTACCGGACATGAACTTCTGCGTCATTTTTCTCACCATTTTCCGATTTTTTTTCGAATCTGTTTTCCTTTAAGGTCCAATAATAACGGGATAAATCCAAGATTTTATACAACTATCTGCTAAACATTTTTCTGATTTTTTTTCTGATTCTTTTTGGCCTATACAACCAGCTCCACGTAGTTCGACTCCCCGCCTCCCGTCGCCCCCGACAACCAACCCCACACGAAACTCAGCGTGGTACGCCCGGCAGCATCGACACCGATGATGCCCCGCGACCAGCCGGCCAGCAGCTCACCTTCCAGTGTCAGGCACTGATACAGCAGCTCGATAGCGTCTGGGCCTGTGACGCGGCCGACCTGCGTACCCAGGCGGATGCGACCGCCTTGGTAGGTACTGGAAATGGCATCTCCCTCAACAAGGTAATGAAACACCGTTCCCGCGCCGGATAGCCCGTGGGTGTTATTGGCGACGGTGAATCGGCGGTTGTGCAAACGCTCGTGGATTTGCGAGGGGGTGTTCATCGAAGGCGCGTCCTTTCGCGGGGACCTGGAGACCCGGGCGGTGGGTACCAACAACATAGTTTGACACACCCCCTCGCATAAATCGGGGTCTGTAGGATGATTCGGGCTAAAGACAACAGCAACATAGATTGACCCAGATGGGCTGCGCTTGAAATACAGGGACCGATTGCTCACAACATAGTTTGACACGAAGAGCTAGAAGTAAGCAGTCATGAAGGGAGAGCCCATAAGCTGCTGTCTTCAGCACAAGCTCAGTGCGATGTCTAAATCTGTGCGCACCCTACGGCTGTAGGGGGTGACTAAATCTTTTAAGATTGAGATAGTAGAAGGCCAAATAGTTTTGAGGCTAGTGCTATCTGGCTTTATTCATTGTACTGGTTAAAATCGCTAACTCCACGCGATTGGTCGTATTGGTCTTTCTCATGATTGATGATATGTGGTCCCTCACAGTGTGATTGCTGATGCTTAATTCCCGACCAATTTCCTTGTTCGATAACCCCTGAACTAGAAAATCCAATACCGCGGACTCTCGATTGGTAATTTTCAATACGCTTCTCCCTGCGCTTAGTCATCGGTGATTTGCACAGCGCAGAAAGCAATCTTCGATAGCTGTCTAGGCGCTATGCGTCTACGGATAGCTTACGAATGAGGCGGCAGGAAATTTACCCCGGTAACTAATTTTTTCGGCGTGACGCCAATCACTGTTCAGTCGGGCCTACGGCCGTCTGAGAGGAAGCGTATTTCTCCGGGTTGAACCTGAAAAAACTACCAAGGATGAGTTGTGGCACCAGAAACTCCGTTGTTCCGGCTTGAAGCTTTGACTTCTAGGCAAAGTAACTGGCTGGGGGAAGTCGTGCTCGTCAGGCCGTTTTCATTCGCGGTGCTGACGCTAATTGCCGGGGGTTTCGCGGCCATGGTAGTGACTTTTTTTCTCTGGGGAAGTTACACAAAGCGGATTACAGTCCCAGGTCAATTGGTGCCCTTCTCAGGGCAACTGAAAATACACGCACCTCAGTACGGCTTAGTACTCGAAAGATTTGTCGATGAAGGCCAGCCGGTCAAGCTGGGAGCACCATTGTTCCGAATTTCCAGCGAGCGCTACGCAGGAGATTCGCAACCCGTTCAAGCAGACGTAAACGATCAATTGACCATACGGCAACGCTCCTTAGGCGACGAGTTGGCGAAGACACGGCAACTTCAAACTGAAGAGCGGCAAAGCTTACAAAGCAAGCTGGAAAGCTTAAGACGGCAGTTGCGGACCCTGGCACAGCAGACGGAGAGTCAGGAGAAGCTTGTAAAGCTGGCGACCAATGCTGCTGATCGTTATCAAGGATTGATGGATAAGGGCTACATCTCAATGGATCAGCTTCAACAGCGACAGTCCGAATTGTTAGGCCAGCATCAGACCCTTCAGGGACTGGTTCGCGAAACTACAGTGCTTAACCAGCAGTTGGTGGAAACTCAACATGAGTTTGCAGGGCTTTCGGCACTGCATCAAAACCAGCTCGCCAGCATTGAGCGCTCACTGTCTGGCATACAGCAGGAATTGATTGAAAGCGAAGCCAAGCGTGCTTTGGTCATAACGGCTCCCCAGGACGGCGTGGCCACTGCGATTCTCGTTGAGCCGGGCCAGACGGTTGATAGCTCGCGCGTCTTGATGAGTATCGTACCCGCAAACTCTCACCTGCAAGCCGAGTTGTATGCGCCGAGTAAATCCATCGGCTTCATTCATGCCGGCGACCCGGTAAAAGTGCGTTACCAGGCGTATCCGTACCAAAAGTTCGGCCAACACGGTGGCAGTGTTATCTCTATCTCCAAGGCAACATTGTCGGCTAATGAGCTGGCAACGATGACGGGCAGTGTGCCAGGGCTGGGATTGGAGGGTGAGCAGATCTACCGCATTCGCGTTGATGTCGAATCGCAATCCGTCATGGCTTACGGCAAAGCGCGGCCGCTGCAAACCGGCATGTTGGTTGAGGCAGACATTCTGCAGGAAACCCGCCATCTCTATGAGTGGGTGCTTGAACCGCTTTACAGCCTGACCGGCAAATTTTAGGAGAGACTGCATGAACTATCTCGATGCAATCTCCCTACGAGTGGGCCGACGTCTACCCCTAATCCTGCAAACCGAAGCGACGGAGTGTGGCCTGGCCTGCCTGGCGATGATAACGGGGTTCCATGGCCGTCATGCATCGCTAATGGACCTGCGCCGTCAATTCAATGTCTCGCTCAAAGGAAGCACGCTCAAGCAACTGATCCAGACCGCCGATCAACTGAATCTCGGTACTAGGGCTGTCAGGTTGGAACTTGAGGATCTGAGCAAGCTCAAGTTGCCTTGTGTTTTGCATTGGAACTTTAACCACTTTGTTGTCCTCAAGGCCTTAGAGAACCATCGTCTTGTTGTGCATGACCCTGCTTGTGGCATCCGTCATCTGAGCATGACCGAGGCCAGTAAATCTTTTACGGGTGTAGCACTCGAGGTCTGGCCGAGCGGCGAATTTGAAAAACAGGAGCCCAAGCCTCAGGTCAAATTGATGAGTATGTTGGGAAGAGTGAGCGGTCTCTACCGCTCCCTTGGGCAGGTGCTGATCTTGGCACTAGCGCTGGAGGTGTTCTCGCTGGTCAGTCCATTTTTACTGCAGTGGACGCTCGACAACGTGCTGGTCACCCAAGATCGCGACTTGCTGACAACCTTAATTATTGGTTTTGGTTTGCTGTTGCTGATGCAGCAAGTAGTGAGTGCAATACGGGCCTGGGTCATGATGCATATGAGCACGCTCTTGAGCGTGCAGTGGCGAGCCAATGTCTTTAGTCATTTGCTACGCCTACCGGTCCACTATTTTGAAAAGCGACATCTGGGGGATGTTGTCTCACGATTCGGTGCTGTCGACGTGATACAGGGGACACTGACTGCCGCGTTCTTTTCTGCTGTCCTGGATGGTTTGACTACCGTCGCTACCTTCATACTCATGTTTATCTACAGCCCGTTGCTGGCAGCCATTGCCGCGACGGCGATGGTCTTCTACGTGGTGGTTCGATGGGCGTGGTACTACCCCTTGCGTCGGGCCAGTGAAGAACAGATTGTTCATGCCGCGCGGCAGGAAAGTCACTTCCTGGAAACTGTTCGCGGCATGCGGCCAATCAAGCTATTCCAACGCCAGAATGAAAGGCGGCTTGCCTGGCTTGGCTTGTTGGTAGAACAGATCAACGCTGGTTTGAGAACACAGAAGTTGCAGCTGATCTATACGCAACTGAACGGTTTGATATTCGGGTTGGAAAACCTACTTACCATCTGGCTTGGTGCATCGATGGTAATGAATAACCAGTTTACTATCGGCGTTTTAATTGCGTTTATGGCGTACAAAGGTCAGTTTGTAAGTCGTGTTGCAAACCTAATTGATCATTTGTTTGAGCTATACATGTTACGCCTTCAAGGTGAGCGACTAGCTGACATTGTTATGCACCCACCGGAAGATAGCCGTGGCACACCAACGGGCACGGCTTGGCCTTCATGCTCGATGGACATTGAGCTCAAGGGCGTGAAGTATCGATATTCAGATCAAGAACCGTTTGTGCTTGATGGACTCGATCTTTATATCGCGCAAGGTGAGTCGGTTGCTATCACGGGCGTCTCTGGCAGTGGTAAGAGCACCCTTGTCAGTTTGCTTTTGGGTATATTTCAACCCACTGAAGGCCGGATCTACATTGCCGGAAGTGATCTACAGCAACTGGGGGCCGAGACGTACCGCAGCAAGATCGGGACAGTCTTGCAGGATGACTGCCTGTTCGCCGGTTCACTGTCAGACAACATCGTATTTTTTGAATCAAACCCTGACTTGAATTGGGCGATGGAGTGCGCACGCATGGCCTCCATTCATACCGACATTCTGGCTATGCCGATGGGTTACAACACGCTGGTGGGTGATATGGGGACGGTGTTGTCGGGTGGCCAGAAACAGCGAGTGCTGTTAGCTAGGGCGCTTTACAAAAAACCCGACATACTGATTCTCGACGAAGCTACCAGTCATCTGGATATGGCCTGCGAGCAACAGGTCAATGAGTCGGTACGAGCACTTGATGTGACCCGGATTATCATCGCTCATCGTGCTGAGACAATTGCGTCAGCAGATCGTGTGGTGATGCTGGAGCATGGGAGGATTGTGCCGGCCCCGTTTGCTCAGGCTCCATGCATTTATGGCATTGGCACGGTCAGCTCGTGACGAGGGCCGCGTGCGTCGCAACGCTAATCGCTTGTCTTTGTGCTCATTCTCAGTGCGCGCTGGCAGCAGGTCTGGATATCTTCGCGACCGAACGCTTGGCCTCGAGCACAGCAACCCAACATATCGACAGCGTTCCCGGCGCATGTAAGGCCAGCCCGATATCCGCGCGCTTAACGCTTGAGGACATGATAGAGCGGGTGCTCTGTCACGATCCTCAAGCACGCTTGAACTGGGCAAATGCCAAGGCCTTGGCAGCTAATGTCGGATTACGACAGTCGGCGTACCTTCCGAAACTCAATGCCAGTTCGGGTATCAACACGGGGCGCAATGATACGAATTATGATCAGCGAGAGGAATACTCCAGCCACGGTCATAAAAGCCAAGTCGATCATCGATTGGCGTTGAGCTGGGTGTTGTTTGATTTTGGACGGCGCGACGCAGCGTTGAGCAATGCTCGCCAGTTGTTGATTGCGACAAACGCTAATCAAGATGAGCAACTACAGCAAACCTTTCTACTGGCCGCACAGCTGTACTACGACACACTGGCCGCACAAAACAGTCAGGTTGCCGCCGCTCAAGTGGCAGTGTTGGCGGCCGAAAATCTCAAGGCTGCCAGTGCCAAATATGACGCTGGCGCAGCCGCGCTGTCGGACCGCCTTCAAGCCCAAGCGGCGTATTCGCAAGCAGCGCTCAATGAAGTCCGCAGCAATGGGACCTTAGTCAATGCAAAGGGCCTTATTGCCCTGCGGATGGGGCTGGCGCCGCAAACACCGTTGGAGTTAGTGGGAAGCTTGACTCGGCGTCCCGATACTAGATTTGTCACAAGCATTGATGAGTTGCTTGAGCAAGCCAAACAGGATCACCCCTCACTCGTCGCAGCCAAGGCTAGGCTGGATGCAGCGAAAGCTGCAATCGAAGAGAGTAAGGCAGAAGGCCGCCCTACGCTGTCATTTATCGCCAGCGCCTCAGATATGCAGCTGAACCAATCAATGGCGTTCAATGGCGATAGCCGGGCACGTGAGAACAGTATCGGGCTGCAGTTGAATATTCCGTTGTTTGAAGGATTCGAACGCACGTATCAGGTACGAGGCGCTCAGGCGCAACTTGAAGCGCGGGAAGCCGAGGTTACAGATGTTGAGCAGCGTATCTCAATAGACTTGTGGGGTAATTATCAAGCATTAATAACTGAAACTCGGTCACTGGAAAGAACGGCCGAGTGGGTTGATCAATCCAACCAGGCTCTCGACGTGGTACAAGGCCGTTACCGATCCGGTGTTGGCAGCATGATTGAATTACTTAACGCATTGAACGCGTACGCTACTGCAGAGCAGCAACACATCAATGCACTAAATAGCTGGCAAATGGCGCGTTTAAAATTAGCGGCAAGTTTGGGCCGCTTAGGGTTCTGGGCCTTATAGGCAATCATGTTTGATAGTCGGCCCGTAAACTTAAAATATATGTTTAAAACAAACCGAGAAGCCATGATGGATGTCGACGAAGCGCGTACAGGCACGGAAAAGTTTAACGAAAATAGCTTTGCGCATAATACATATTTATTGATTTCATTATATTGGAAGTCGAGCGAGAAGAGTTTTGCATGGTGCGCACTGATTGCGCTGGTGATGCTCTCTCTTCTTGGGGTAGTAACTGCATTATCGCTTAACGAGTGGTACAAGCACTTTTACAATTCCATTCAAGAGCTCAATGCGCATAAGTTTTATACGCTCGTATTGATATTCTTTGGAATTGTATGTTTTTCCGTAGGGCGTTCGGTGCTCACTACCTATTTAGTGGATATTTTAGCGCTAAAGTGGCGCCGATGGTTAACTGAACATTATCTTTCAGTTTGGATAATTCGATACCCTCGGCCTGAACAAGTCGGACGTCGCGTCGACAATCCTGATCAACGCATCGCTGAAGATATCAATAAATTTACTTTTTCTACGCTTTATTTGGCCTGCGGGCTCATTTATACATTAGCGAGTGTGGTCTCGTTCAGTGTGGTCCTGATCGCTATCTCAGGTAATGCATCGTTGTGGGGGATAACAGTTCCAGCTTATATGTTTTGGAGCGCGATTTTATATACGTTTATGGGTATGTATATTAGTCAAAAAATTGGATTTAAGCTTGTATCATTGAATAATAACCAGCAAAAGTCAGAGGCTGACCTCAGGTATTCACTGGTAAAATTTCGCGATCAAAAAAAGTTGGGACCTTCTAAAATTACGCGAAGTTGTGACAGGAGCCATATCGGCGATAAGCTTGAGTTAAGCCTCGCCAATATGCGACGAACTATTCGCGTAAAGGTGCGGCTATCACTGTTTACGGAAAGTTATGGCCAATTTTCCTTGATGCTTAGCAGCTTGTTGGCAGTTCCGCGATTTTTTTCTGGTTCCATTATGTTTGGTGAAGTCATGCAGATAAACTCAGCATTTGGGAATTTGTGCGAAAATTTGAGTTGGTTTATTAACGCGTATCATAATATCGCTGAATGGAAAGCAACAGCTGACCGATTGATATCATTTGATAGTGCGCTGTCACAGTATTCTGGCGAGATAGGCATATATAAAATACTCAGTGATTTCTCAAAATGAGGAAGTCGGGCGTGGCACAACTAACACTGAATGATTTACCAGAAGTCTTCGTACCATTTGAAACAGTAAAGGCTAACAAAGGAAAAATTGTATATTGTAATTCACTTCTCGATAGAGGCTTGGGGGAGGCAGAGTTACTATCCAGATACAGCTATACTATCGTATATCAGGAAATTTGTGCGAAACGTCCCTATGATAAAAAAAAATTCTTTGCTGAACGCTATGGCGGGGATGGAATCTTAACAAATGGAGGCGGCGCTCGATGTGGTTTTGACGGTTCTTTTCAACTAAAAGGGATAGGTGCCAATAAGCTAGTCAGCGTTAGACCTCCAAATCCCCAGGGATATACTCATGCAAATGGATTCCTATCTCTAAGTATTGCTATCCATGAGTCAATTTGGGCGGAGGTTGTTCAGCGTGCACTACCGTATGGTGCGGTAAGAACAGTTGCGATTATAGATTTGGATGTCGAATTTGAGGAATCAAATACGCATCATGCACGAGCTCTTTTAATTAGGCTACCCGCTGTGCGACCGGCCCACTTTATAAGAGCATTATATTTTAAAGAAAAAAAACATGGCGCTTTAAGTGAAGATGCCAAGCGTGTGGCTTTAGCAATACAAAGACTCGTTTCGTTTCTTCCACAAAATAGTACTAATCAAGATGCAAATGCACTACCCGAATCTTTAAGCTTGGGTATGGTTGAATTAGCAACTCGTTATGCTAAGCAATTTTCTGCGGCTAGATCTAAACGAATTTACCATGCAAATGTCAGCGCTTCGAATATAACAACTGATGGCGCCTGGATGGACTTGGCAGGCTCAGCAGTATTTTCAGAGCGACTATGGTGGAATGGATTCAACATCGATAAGTTTAAAGCGGAATATGCACCTGCAATCAATAGCATAAACGACATGTGCTTTTATTTAAACAAGTACGGCGTTATCTCGCTAGAGGCCTCTAGCGAGATATTTGAAAAATCTCTTCACGCATTCAATATTGAGTTTGAAAAAAACTCATCCGAATGTAATGCGGTACAGGCTGGGTTTCCTTTGTTCATGGTAAGGCACCTTGCCGATAACGCTTGTTTCTTAGACTTTTCAGAAAAATTAAAGAAAATTTTAACTAAAGATAAATATATAATCACTCCCATTAGCGCTGGTTCCTGGATAGGGTACGAGCACTGGATCTCTCGACTATATTTGGAACTTTTCAAAGGAAAGAATGATAACGAAGTTATAGATTTGTCGTGGTTCTCTGGCGATGACACCCTCTTAAGTCAGATGATCACGAGCTATGGAAATTTCTTCGACTTGGTCGTTTCAGAGGCGAGCGCTATAGGCGTCAGTCGTAAAAATATCGCTACTTGTATTGCAATAAACTTAACTAGACTAAACAGATGCAATTCAGTACTAGTTGATCTATATGATGAGATCACTGATGTTATTCGGAATAATCGAGGGTGGGAGGAGGATAAAGCAAGCTATGACCTATTATTTAAAAGATCAAATCTCGCTACTACTCTGGCCTTTGAATATAATGAAGGATTTATCCAGCATGTTTGGGATGATGAGTCGACCGTCATACAGTTTGATGCATTAACTGGCCTGTTTATGGCTGAAGACAAAAAACGCAATGTAAATATCTCAGGCAAGTTCTCTGAAGTGAGAGATAAAATTTTAGGTGTAGAAACCGTGTGCTGTTTTTATCAAAAAATTATTGGAGTTTTCCATGAGTAACAAAAAGCTCAACTTCATTACTCATTGTCGAAATGATAGCTTCCTAAAAAGAGCTGGTATGATAGGAACTGCATGTTCAATAGCAATGGAGTGTCAGCTTTATTTTTCACTTAGGCTAATAGATATTAGGGCATGGCTCATGCCCGCAATTAACCACAAACAAATACTATTCTTTTATGATGGTTGTGGCGATCCCGTTGGTTATATAACGTGGGCAAATCTAGCTCCTGACAGCGAGCAGCGCTTACTCAACGATACTAATTTCCTTTTGCATGAGTCTGAGTGGGATGAGGGGGCGGCAACCTGGATTATAGATTGCTGCTTTCCGTTCAGAGGTGCAGCATACGCGTTAGACGCGCTCAAACAATATTTTAGAGAACATGACACCACTAGAATTTCCTGGGTACGTAGAAACTCAGATTACTCTGTTCGGAAAGTCGTTAGATGTTCAATATGATCTAGATATGTCATTGGCTCATTTCGACTCTCTGTGGATTAGTATGTGGTCATCTAATGAAACATACGTCCTTCTCATCCATCAGATTAAAAAATAAACATATGCCTCGTTAAACGGCATCCCTAGCCCAGAAGGATCTCTATGCAAGGCCTCACATTTTCAGCTTTACGCCTGTTCGGTGTGCTGACAATCATGAACTGCGTGCTGTTTGCGGCGAAAGCCCGTGCCGATTACACCGACCTTTCTCTGACTCACGAAAGAGATATCCAATCCTACGTGGTGAATGCCGATGGCAGCTTCGTACTGGATGTCGAACGAGTTATGCGGATCAATGAGGAGCGTGCGCTCAAGCCTAATGCCCAGCGCTCGGTAAGCTATAACCGCACCCTGGAAACCCTGGATATTGTCGAGGCCTATACCTTGAAACCCGATGGCCGCAAAGTCGTCGTATCGGCCGACCAGATCAAGGAACAGCAGGAGCAGGTTTCGGCAGAAGCACCAATGTTCCAGGACTCGCGGGTCAAGGTGGTGATATTCCCGGAACTGCAAGTGGGTGACCGGATGGTCATGCGCTATCAACGCCATCGCAACACGCCCCTGCTCCCTGGGCAATTCGAAGACCTTTCCTCACCGGATTTCTACCAGAACGAGCAGGTGCGCCTCATCTACGATATGCCCGCCAATATGCAGTTGCACGCCGACTCTCGGGGTTTCAACGCGTCCACGCCGACCACCGCCAATGGGCGAACGGTATACCGTTGGGACTTGGAAAAAACTGAGAAAAATCGTGTGGAAGATGGCTCCGTCGCCTACACCGATTACGGGCAGTTCCTAGCGGTATCGACGTTCAGCGACTATAAACAATTTGCCCAGGCATACGCCGCCAGGGCTCAGGTAGACGTTACCCCGGCCATGACCAAGCTGGCCAAGGAACTCACCGCCAACCTCGACACCCCACGTAGCAAGGCCCTGGTGCTGAGTGATTGGGTACGTAAGAACATTCGCTATGTGGCCGTGTATATCGGCGCTGGCGGCGTGGTGCCGCATTCGGCACAGACCGTGCTGGATAACCGCTATGGCGACTGCAAGGATCATGTCGCCCTGCTGGAAGCGCTCCTCAAGGCCGTCGCCATTGAAAGCTCGCCCGCGCTGATCAATTCCGGCAATGCCTACGTACTGCCCAAAGTGCCGACCCTAGGTCTGCTCAATCATGTGATCACTTATGTACCAAGCCTCGATCTGTACCTAGACTCCACTGCCACCCCCATCGCTGCAGGCTACCTGCCCATCCCCGAACTAGGCAAACCGGTACTGCTGACCCAGGCAGGGGAGCGAGCACACACTCCGTTCAGCCAACAGGGCAAGATTGGCACAACGCTGACGTTCAAAGTCAACGCCAAAGGCGCTGCCGACTTTACCCATGACTCCATCGCCCAAGGCTGGGGCGCGGAAATCAATCGCTTCATATTCAAGGCCATGCAGCCGGCCGACCGTAACCAATTGGTACAGAAAATTCTGAGTATGTACGGGCAATCGGGCAGTGGCGTGATCGAAACCGACTCACTCGAAGGCACTAGCGATACCTTCAAGTCCACCATCAATGGTCGCACTAACAATTTGGTGAATCTGCCCGGCCCGACCGGTACACCCACTCTCTCCAGCCTAGCCGGCGGCATCGCCCAGAGTGTATTTTCCTTGATCGCTGAAAAGGAACGTACCCAGACCTTCACTTGTCTCTCGGGTGAAATCTCCGAGGTGGCGCACCTAGAGTTTCCCGGCAAGGTGAAGATCCTCGCGATACCCAAGTCGGTATCGTTGAAACAAGCGGGCTTCGACTACCAGTCGACCTATGTGAAGAAGGGCAACACGGTGCTGATCACCCGTCACTACATGTTTACCAAGCCAGACATCCTCTGCACCCCTGAGGATTTCGTGGCCATGCAGCCGGCGATTGATGGCATGGTCAATGACCTGAAAAGTCAAGTCATTGTGCAGACGCTGTAACGCCTCCGTTCTCGCGTGACAGCTTGACGCATTGGCGCGCGAGAATTGTATTGATTACGTGCATCGGATCTGTGATCAATATTTGTTTGGCGGGAGGCAATCACGCACGGCTCTGTGTCAAGAGGCCTAAGAGCCGTTCGCTTAGACAATTGTATTCAAGGCGCATATCACCGCGGTCATTGGCATGCTCAAGTTGGCGCTGACATGAAAGAAAAACAGAAAGTACAATACACAATCTACTTATGTAGCTTATGAGCCTGCGAATCATCTTCTCTCGTAGATAATTATTATTCTGGATATTTTAAATATTAAACATCGGAAACACACATGGATGTCGAATTTATCAGGAGCCAAGCTTAAATCGGGATTGGAAAGTTAGCGGCGCATGAAAATGCGATAGACAACGCGACAGGAATCAGAATGGCCGCCTTTAATGCATCGGGAATCTTACTTTGTTTAATTTTCTCAAACCCAATTATCAGCACCCATGATACTCCTACAACAATAAGGCCCCAACAAAGAATATTTAAGAACTCTCCAGCCGAAAAACTTCCCATCGTAGATCCTAAAGTAGAGTTGAAAATCCCAACCAATGAATGTCTCGCTAGTATGGGGCTTATCGCGAACGGGCAGCCCCAATCCCAATGTCAGGCTGCGCTGCTTGGGCTTGTGCCTCTAGTGACAAGCCCACCGGCTAATCCTGCGTACAAACTGCCTATAGCAATTCCTACCGACTGGGCAGTTGTAGTCGGCGTATAAAACCCTGCAACTGCACCTGTGGTCATTGCAGCAGCAGCACCGCTCAACGTCGCAGACTGCCCAGCGCCAGCTTGGGTCCCTACGTATGCCATCCCTCCTGCAACTGCACCTGCGGCAGCCCCCCATGGCCCAACAGCTCCTGCAACTTTTTCAATTTCATCAGGCGTCAATTTACGCATCTTCATTTCCCTATTGGCGGTATCTTAACATAATTGTAAATTTTACAATAACGTTGCGCAAGTATTGAGATAACCCTACATCTGTAGGGGGGGGGTGAGGGGCAGTCTCATACAAAATCCCTTTAAACCCTATCCATATGCGGCGAACGCACCTTACAAGAACATATAGTGAAGTGAGGCTGTAGAACGATCAAGTCCTTTTCTCCTTCAACGAAATATCGATAGAGTTCTGGATAACTTCGAAGTCAGGAACTAGCCCAGTAAGATGTAGAGGAGAGCTAACCAAGTCGATTTTCAGTACCTTATTCCAAACCAGATGGAAGAATATTGCTTGGGCGTCGATATAGGAGATGGACAGAAGGGATGCAATTTTTCTTAAACAGGTGGCCAAAGTCCACGGATATTCCCGGCTGTTTGCCAAGCAATCAATAAAATTATAATGCAGCGATACTTTCATTAAATCACGAGGGAGTTTTGAGTATTTTCTGATTAGCCCAAGGTTTTTAATCAGATCTCGTGTGAAAAACTCGTCTGTGACAATTTTCCAATCGACACCTTGACTCTGCCAAAAGCGCTTTTCAATCTCAAGTTTTTCAAGCGTGCGTTTACTTCCTTTGCCTACTAAATCAGAACGATACTTCACAGTTCTAGCTACCGACTTGAAATTTCCATTCTGGTCCTTAACAGTTAGTAGAAAGTCGGTCGTCATCACATAAGGCAGCGTTGTTCTAGGGTACCGGGGGAAGCGTACATCTATAGACGTTGCTATTGCTTGCGCCCGCTCTGAGGGGAGCAATGGGTATTGTTCACGAATATCCACGACGTCTTCTGAAAATTCACACACAAGGAAGTAAGAACGCTCGAGATCTGACAGCAAGTGATGGATCCTGTCGATCTTGACGCCTTGAATCTTGTGCGAACGACCGATCGAAGGAACGTCCTGTACCCGCAGCCAAGGCACGTAGCTCGCCCCGGCGCCTCCGCCAAATCCATTTGCAATGTGCCGATCAATGTCCTGCTGTGATGCAAACTTACGACCTCGCAACCCACGCCTCCTCAGTCGATGTGGACCGCTTCACCTCTTGCCGAGAAAAAGTCGTAGAAGAACATGACCACCGTAGCGACCGTATTTAAAGCATTTCTAGACTACACCCGCTGAAAACTGAAGCGATGAATCCAGACCAAAGGAAAGCCTGGAAAGAAGAAACCCCCGTGGATACGGGGGTTTAAGCCTTGTGTCAATCTATGTTTCCGCGTGTCAAATTATATTGATTAGTGTCAATCTATATTGTTCAAAACCAGGCGGGCCTCCAGGGTGGAGCGGGTTACTCCACCGTCACCGACTTCGCCAGGTTGCGCGGCTGGTCGACGTCGGTGCCTTTGAGCACGGCGACGTAGTACGACAGCAGTTGCAGCGGGATGGTGTAGAGGATCGGCGACAGGGTGTCGTGGATGTGCGGCATGTTGATGACGTGGGTGCCTTCGCCGTTGGTCATGCCGGCTTTTTCGTCGGCGAACACGATCAGTTGGCCGCCACGGGCGCGGACTTCCTGCAGGTTGGACTTGAGCTTCTCCAGCAGTTCGTTGTTCGGCGCGACGGTGACCACCGGCATGTCGTCGTCCACCAGGGCCAACGGGCCGTGCTTGAGCTCACCGGCCGGGTAGGCTTCGGCGTGGATGTACGAAATTTCCTTGAGCTTCAGGGATCCTTCCATCGCCACCGGGTACTGCGCGCCACGGCCGAGGAACAGGGTGTGGTTCTTGTCGGCGAACAGCTCGGCGACTTTTTCCACGGTGCTGTCCATGGCCAAGGCTTCGCCCAGGCGGGTCGGCAGGCGGCGCAGTTCTTCCACCAGAGTGGCTTCGACGCCGGCAGCCAAGGTGCCGCGAACCTGGCCCAGGGACAGGGTCAGCAGCAACAGGCCGACCAACTGGGTGGTGAAGGCTTTGGTGGAGGCCACGCCGATTTCGCGACCGGCCTGGGTCAGCAGGGTCAGGTCGGACTCACGCACCAGGGAGCTGATGCTGACGTTGCAGATCGCCAGGCTGGCGAGGAAGCCCAGCTCTTTGGCATTGCGCAGCGCGGCCAGGGTGTCGGCGGTTTCGCCGGACTGGGAAATGGTCACGAACAGCGTGTCGGGCTGCACCACCACCTTGCGGTAGCGGAACTCACTGGCGACTTCGACCTGGCACGGGATGCCGGCCAGTTCTTCCAGCCAGTAACGAGCAACCATACCGGCGTGGTAGCTGGTGCCACAGGCCACGATCTGCACATTGCGCACTTTGGCGAACAGCTCGGCGGCTTGCGGGCCGAAGGCGTTGACCAGCACTTGCTTGTCACCAAGGCGGCCTTCCAGGGTGCGCTGCACCACGGCCGGTTGTTCGTGGATTTCCTTGAGCATGAAGTGGCGGAACTCGCCTTTGTCGGCAGCCTCGGCACCGTCGCGGTATTGCACGGCTTCGCGTTCGACGGAATTACCGTTCACGTCCCAGATCGCCACGCTTTCACGGCGAATGTCAGCAATATCGCCCTCCTCCAGGTACATGAAGCGGTCGGTCACCTGGCGCAGGGCCAGTTGGTCGGAGGCGAGGAAGTTCTCGCCCAGGCCCAGGCCGATCACCAGCGGGCTGCCACTGCGGGCGGCGACCACGCGGTCAGGTTGGCTGGCGCTGACCACGGCCAGACCATAGGCGCCGTGCAGCTCCTTGACCGTGGCCTTGAGGGCGGCGGTCAGGTCACTGTGGTCCTTGAGCTTGTGGTTGAGCAGGTGGGCGATGACTTCGGTGTCGGTATCCGAGGTGAACACGTAGCCCATGCTCTTGAGCTGTTCGCGCAGCACTTCGTGGTTTTCGATGATGCCGTTGTGCACCACGGCCAAGTCACCGGAGAAGTGCGGGTGGGCGTTGCGCTCGCACGGTGCGCCGTGGGTGGCCCAGCGGGTGTGGGCAATCCCCAGGCGACCCACCAGCGGCTCGCCGGCCAACGCCTGCTCCAACTCGCTGACCTTGCCTGGGCGGCGCATGCGCTCAAGCTTGCCGGCGTTGGTGAAGACGGCCACACCCGCGCTGTCGTAGCCCCGGTATTCCAGGCGCTTGAGACCTTCGAGCAGGATGGCAGTAACGTTACGTTCGGCGACTGCGCCAACAATTCCACACATGGTGCTTCTCCTAGATGATTGCCGCGCATATCAGCGTAATGCCGCGGGCTTGGATCTGGTCGCGGGCCTCAAGCGGCAGGCGATCATCGGTAATAAGGGTATGGACGCTGCTCCAGGGCAGTTCCAGGTTGGGAATCTTGCGGCCGATCTTGTCGGATTCGACCATCACCACCACTTCACGGGCGACCTCGGCCATCACACGGCTCAAGCCCAGTAATTCGTTGAAGGTGGTGGTGCCACGTTGCAGATCGATGCCGTCGGCGCCGATGAACAGTTGATCAAAGTCGTAGGAACGCAACACCTGCTCGGCGACCTGGCCCTGGAACGAGTCCGAATGCGGGTCCCAGGTGCCGCCGGTCATCAACAGCACCGGTTCGTGCTCCAGTTCGCTCAAGGCGCTGGCCACGTGCAGGGAGTTGGTCATGACCACCAGGCCGGGCTGGTGGCCCAGTTCCGGGATCATGGCGGCGGTAGTGCTGCCGCTGTCGATGATGATGCGGGCGTGTTCACGCAAACGCATCACCGCAGCACGGGCGATCGCACGTTTGTAGGCCGAGACCGGTTGGGCGGGGTCGCCCACCAGTTCCTGAGGCATGGTGATCGCGCCACCGTAGCGACGCAGCAACAGGCCGTTACTTTCGAGCGCGGCCAAGTCCTTGCGGATAGTGACTTCCGAGGTTTCGAAACGCTTGGCCAGTTCGTCCACGCTGACTTCGCCCTGTTCGTTGAGCAAGGTCAGGATGTTGTGGCGTCGTTGGGGTGTATTTCGTTTCGACATGGTAATTATAAGTTTCGTTTCGAAAGATAACGAAGGCAATCAAAACCTATTGAGAAGATATCGTCAAGCGTCGGAACCAGATTTTTCAAGCAACACACACAAATGTGGGAGGAGGCTTGCCCCCGATTGCAGTAGATCAGTCGACTGAAACATTGACTGAAAATCCGCCATCGGGGGCAAGCCCCCTCCCACATCTGGATAACGCTGCTGATAAGGCTGTGGATAACTCAGGTCTTCTTGATTTTGACCGGGCGTTTCCAGCCGTCGATGTTACGTTGGCGTGCACGGGCCACGGCCAGTTGGGACTTATCCACATCCTGGTTGATGGTTGAGCCCGCAGCAGTGTTCGAACCATCACCTATCGTCACAGGTGCAATCAGCGAGTTATTCGAGCCGATGAAGACGTCCTCACCAATAGTGGTCTGGTACTTATTGGCACCGTCGTAGTTGCAGGTGATCGCGCCTGCGCCGATGTTGCTGCGCGCACCGATCACCGCATCCCCCAGGTAAGCCAGGTGGCCGGCCTTTGCATCATCGCCCATGCGTGCGTTTTTCAGTTCGACGAAATTGCCGACGTGCGCCCTGGCGCCCATCACAGTGCCCGGACGCAACCGCGCAAAAGGCCCGGCATCGCTGCCCTCGCCCATTACGGCGCCGTCGATATGGCTGTTGGCCTTGACCACCACGCCCTTGCGCAGGGTGCTGTCCTTGATCACGCAGTTCGGGCCGATGACCACGTTGTCTTCGATGATCACGCGGCCTTCGAGGATCACGTTGATGTCGATCAGCACATCGCGGCCGACGGTGACCTCACCGCGTACGTCAAAACGCGCAGGGTCGCGCAGGGTCACGCCCTGGGCCATCAGGCGGCGGCCTTCACGCAGTTGGTAGTGACGCTCGAGCTCTGCAAGCTGCTTGCGATCATTGGCGCCCTGTACTTCCATCGGGTCGTGGGGCTGCTCGGTGGCGACCAGCAGGCCATCACTCACGGCCATCTCGATCACGTCGGTGAGGTAGTACTCGCCCTGGGCGTTGTTGTTGGACAGGCGGCTCATCCAGTCGGCGAGCTTATTGGCAGGCACCGCAAGGATGCCGGTGTTGCCTTCGGTGATAGCCCGCTGGGCTTCACTGGCGTCCTTGTGCTCGACGATCGCCGCGACCTTGCCGTCGGCACCGCGCACGATGCGCCCGTAACCGGTGGGGTCATCCAGCTCAACGGTGAGCAGGCCCATCTGGCCGGGCACCACATGCTTGAGCAGGCGTTGCAGGGTTTCCACTTCGATCAGCGGCACGTCACCGTAGAGGATCAGCACGGTGTCGGCGGTAATGAACGGCACAGCTTGCGCGGTGGCGTGGCCGGTGCCCAGTTGTTTGTCCTGTAATACGAAATTCAGGTCATCCGCCGCCAGGCGCTCGCGCACCACATCAGCACCGTGGCCGATCACCACGTGGATACGTTGCGGGTCCAGTTGACGAGCGCTGTGGATAACATGCCCAAGCATGGAATTGCCCGCGACCGGGTGCAGCACCTTGGGCAGGGCCGAACGCATGCGGGTGCCCTGGCCTGCGGCGAGAATGACGATTTCAAGAGACATGAATGGCTACCAATCCTGGGCGGTCCGGCTTCAGACCAAAGATGTGTTTTGCTAAAAAAGAAAAAGGGTAGCCGAGGCTACCCTTTTTAATCAATCGCGCATAAGCATCACGGCGTCGCCGCTTACTTCTTGCGGATCTGCTGGAGCGTGCGCAGCTGAGCTGCAGCCTCGGCCAGACGTACAGCAGCAGCGCTGTAGTCGAAGTCCGCACCCTTTTCGTTCAGGGCCTTCTCGGCAGCCTTGACGGCTTCCTGAGCGGAGGCTTCATCCAGGTCGCCAGCACGTTGCACGGTGTCGGCAAGTACCTTGACCATGTTCGGCTGAACCTCAAGGAAACCACCGGAGATGTAAAACACCTCCTTTTCCCCGCCTTGCTTGGTCAGAGTGATCGGACCTGGCTTCAAGCTGGTGATCAATGGCGCGTGGCCCATGGCAATACCCAGGTCACCGAGTTCGCCGTGTGCAATCACCATTTCTACCAGACCGGAGAAGATTTCCCCTTCCGCGCTGACGATATCGCAATGGACTGTCATAGCCATCTGATTGCCTCAACCTGATGAGCGCCCGTTTCCGGGCGCCTGGATTACAGTTTCTTGGCTTTCTCGATCGCTTCTTCGATGCCGCCGACCATGTAGAACGCTTGTTCTGGCAGGTGGTCGTAGTCACCGTTGAGGATGCCTTTGAAGCCAGCAATGGTGTCTTTCAGGGAAACGTATTTACCCGAAGCACCGGTGAAGACTTCAGCCACGAAGAACGGCTGCGACAAGAAGCGCTGGATCTTACGAGCACGGTTTACCAACTGCTTGTCGGCTTCCGACAGCTCGTCCATACCCAGGATCGCAATGATGTCCTTCAGTTCTTTGTAACGCTGCAGCACGTACTGAACGCCGCGAGCGGTGTCGTAGTGCTCCTGGCCGATCACGTTCGGGTCCAGCTGGCGCGAAGTCGAGTCGAGTGGATCGACCGCTGGGTAGATACCCAGGGAAGCGATGTCACGGGACAGAACGACGGTGGCGTCCAAGTGGGCGAAGGTGGTCGCAGGCGATGGGTCGGTCAAGTCATCCGCAGGTACGTATACCGCTTGGATCGAAGTGATCGAACCTTCCTTGGTCGAAGTGATACGTTCCTGCAGAACGCCCATCTCTTCAGCCAGGGTCGGCTGGTAACCTACTGCGGAAGGCATACGGCCCAGCAGTGCGGATACTTCAGTACCGGCCAGGGTGTAACGGTAGATGTTGTCGACGAACAGCAGAACGTCGTTACCTTCGTCACGGAACTTCTCGGCCATGGTCAGGCCAGTCAGTGCTACGCGCAGACGGTTTCCCGGCGGCTCGTTCATCTGACCGTAGACCAGTGCCACTTTGTCCAGAACGTTGGAGTCCTTCATCTCGTGGTAGAAGTCGTTACCCTCACGAGTACGCTCACCCACACCGGCGAACACGGAATAACCGCTGTGCTCGATGGCGATGTTACGGATCAGTTCCATCATGTTTACGGTCTTGCCTACACCGGCACCACCGAACAGACCGACTTTACCGCCCTTGGCGAACGGGCAAACCAGGTCGATAACCTTGATGCCGGTTTCCAGCAGGTCGTTGCCGCCAGCCTGTTCCGCGAACGAAGGTGCTGGACGGTGAATGCCCCAGCGCTCTTCGGTGTCGATCGGGCCAGCTTCGTCAATCGGGTTGCCCAGTACGTCCATGATCCGGCCCAGGGTCGCTTTACCGACCGGTACGGAGATGGCAGCGCCAGAGTCGATAACGTCCAGACCGCGCTTCAAGCCTTCGGTGGAACCCATCGCAATGGTACGAACTACGCCGTCGCCCAGCTGCTGCTGAACTTCCAGAGTAGTTTCCGCGCCTTGTACTTTCAGCGCGTTGTAGATGCTCGGTACGCTGTCGCGTGGAAATTCCACGTCGATAACGGCGCCGATGATTTGAACGATACGTCCGCTACTCATAGCTGGATCCTCTGAATATTTGAACCGTTAAACCGCGGCAGCGCCGCCGACGATTTCCGAGATCTCTTGGGTGATCGCAGCCTGACGCGCCTTGTTGTAGATCAGCTGCAAATCGCTGATCAGATCACCGGCGTTATCGGTAGCGTTTTTCATCGCGATCATCCGCGCCGCTTGTTCAGCTGCGTTGTTCTCGACCACCGCCTGGTACACCTGCGACTCCACGTAGCGCACCATCAAGCCGTCAAGCAGCTCTTTGGCGTCTGGTTCGTAGAGGTAGTCCCAGTGGTGCTTGAGTTCCTGATCCGGAGTCGCCACCAGTGGAATCAATTGCTCCACGGTTGGCTGCTGGGTCATGGTGTTGATGAACTTGTTGGATACCACGGAGAGGCGGTCGATCCGGCCTTCCAGGTAAGCATCCAGCATCACCTTCACACTGCCGATCAAATCATTGATCGACGGCTCTTCACCCAGGTGGCTGATAGCTGCAACGACGTTACCGCCGAAGTTGCGGAAAAAGGCCGCACCCTTGCTACCAACAACACACAGATCGATCTCGACGCCGTTTTCGCGGTTTACCGCCATGTCCTTGACCAGGGCCTTGAACAGGTTGGTATTCAAACCACCGCACAAACCACGGTCACTGCTCACTACCACATAACCCACACGCTTGACGGCGCGCTCGATCATGAACGGGTGGCGGTATTCCGGGTTGGCGTTGGCCAGATGCCCAATTACCTGGCGGATACGCTCCGCATAAGGACGGCTAGCAGCCATGCGCATTTGTGCCTTGCGCATTTTGCTGACCGCCACTTTTTCCATGGCGCTGGTAATTTTTTGCGTGCTTTTGATGCTCGCAATCTTACTGCGAATCTCTTTTGCGCCTGCCATGTAACACCTATCAGGTTAGCAAGCGGGAGCCTTGCGGCTCCCGCTGCGGCTTACCAGGTTTGGGTGGCCTTGAACTTCTCGATACCGGCTTTCATGCCAGCGTCGATATCGTCATTGAAGTCACCCTTCACGTTGATCTTCGCCATCAATTCGGCGTGATCGCGGTTGAAGTAAGCAATCAGCGCTTGTTCAAAGCTGCCGACCTTGGCGATTTCAACGTCGGTCAGGAACCCACGCTCAGCGGCATACAGCGACAACGCCATGTCAGCGATCGACATTGGGGCGTATTGCTTCTGCTTCATCAGCTCGGTAACGCGCTGACCATGCTCAAGTTGCTTACGGGTCGCTTCGTCCAGGTCAGAAGCGAACTGGGCGAATGCGGCCAGTTCACGGTACTGAGCCAGAGCGGTACGGATACCACCGGAGAGCTTCTTGATGATCTTGGTCTGAGCGGCACCACCCACACGGGATACCGAAACACCGGCGTTCACTGCAGGGCGGATGCCCGAGTTGAACATGGCCGATTCCAGGAAGATCTGACCGTCGGTGATGGAAATCACGTTGGTCGGAACGAACGCGGAAACGTCGCCAGCCTGGGTTTCGATGATCGGCAGTGCGGTCAGGGAACCGGTTTTGCCGGTCACTGCGCCGTTGGTGAACTTCTCTACGTACTCTTCCGAAACGCGGGATGCGCGCTCCAGCAGACGGGAGTGGAGATAGAACACGTCGCCTGGGTAGGCTTCACGGCCTGGTGGACGGCGCAGCAGCAGGGAAATCTGGCGGTAAGCCACTGCTTGCTTGGACAGATCGTCATAAACGATCAGCGCGTCTTCACCGCGGTCGCGGAAGAATTCACCCATGGTGCAACCGGAGTACGGTGCCAGGAATTGCAGCGCAGGAGATTCCGAAGCACTGGCAGCCACGATGATCGTGTTGGCCAGGGCGCCGTTTTCTTCCAGCTTGCGAACCACGTTGGCGATGGTCGATTGCTTCTGACCGATCGCTACGTAGACGCAGAAAATGCCGCTGTTCTTCTGGTTGATGATCGCGTCGATCGCCAGAGCGGTTTTACCGATCTGACGGTCACCGATGATCAGCTCACGCTGGCCACGGCCGACTGGGATCATGGCATCGACAGCCTTGTAGCCAGTCTGTACAGGCTGGTCTACCGACTTACGCCAGATCACGCCTGGAGCAACTTTCTCGACCGCGTCGGTCTCGGTGTTGCCCAGTGGACCTTTACCGTCAACAGGGTTACCCAGTGCGTCGACTACGCGACCCAGCAATTCCTTACCAACCGGAACCTCCAGGATGCGGCCAGTGCACTTGGCGCTCATGCCTTCAGCCAGACTGGTGTACGCGCCCAATACCACGGCACCTACGGAGTCTTGCTCCAGGTTGAGGGCCATACCGTAGACGCCGCCCGGAAACTCGATCATCTCGCCGTACATAACGTCGGCCAGACCGTGAATCCGCACGATGCCGTCAGATACGCTGACGACAGTGCCTTCGTTACGGGCTTGGGAGGTCACATCGAGCTTGTCGATGCGGCCCTTGATAATTTCACTTATTTCGGAAGGATTGAGTTGCTGCATTGCTCTGCTGCCCCTTCAAACTCAAGATTTCAATGCTTCGGCAAGATTCGCGAGTTTGCCGCGAATCGAGCCATCGATAACCAGGTCGCCGGCGCGAATGACAACACCCCCAATAAGGGATGGGTCTTCCGCAACTTGCAGGCGCACTTCCCGGTCGAGTCGTGCACTGAGAACCTTGGCGAGTTTGTCTTGCTGTTCTTGGTTCAATGCAAAAGCACTGGTCACTTCAACGTCTACCGATTTCTCTTGCTCGGCCTTGTACAGGTCGAACAGAGCGGCAATCTCCGGCAAAAGCAGGAGACGGTCGTTTTCGGCGATGACATTGATGAAGTTCTGCACTTTCACATCAAACTTGTCGCCGCACACTTCAATAAAAGTGGCGGCCTTGTCTGCGCTCGTCAGTCGCGGGGCCTTGAGCACGCGCTGCATGGTGCCGTCTTGCGACACTGCTGCAGCCAGGCCGAGCATGGCTGACCAAGAGGCCAGCTGCTGGTGGGCCTGGGCGTGCTCGAAGGCTGCCTTAGCGTAAGGTCGGGCCAACGTGGTCAATTCTGCCATGATCGCCCTCGCTTAAATTTCAGCAGCCAGTTTGTTAACCAGCTCCGCGTGCGCGTTTTGATCAATTGTGGCACCCAGGATCTTCTCAGCACCGCCGACGGCCAGAGCACCCAGTTGGGCACGCAGCGCATCTTTGACACCGTTCAGTTCCTGCTCGATCTCGGCTTGAGCCTGAACCTTCACACGGTCAGCGTCGATACGGGCTTTTTCAACAGCCTCTTCAACAATCTGGTTACCGCGTTTCTTGGCTTGCTCAATGATTTCGGCTGCTTGAGCTTTCGCTTCGCGCAGTTGCTGACCCGCTTTATCTTGGGCCAACTCCAGGTCGCGAGCTGCTCGTGCGGCAGCGTCCAGTCCATCCGCGATCTTCTTTTGACGTTCGTGCAAAGCCGCGATGACCGGAGGCCATACGAACTTCATGCAGAAAACGACAAAAATCAAGAACGCTAAGGACTGACCAATAATGGTTGCATTAATGTTCACGCCAATACCTCGCTCATTCGTTGCACAACACACCAATCACTCGAAAAACGAGTGATTAACCGGCGAGTTGACCAACGAAGGGGTTCGCGAAGGTGAAGAACAGAGCGATACCAACGCCGATCATGGTCACGGCGTCGAGCAGGCCGGCAACGATGAACATTTTAACTTGCAGCATTGGAACCATTTCTGGCTGACGCGCTGCGCCTTCCAGGAACTTGCCGCCCAGCAGGCCGAAACCAATGGCAGTACCCAGGGCGCCCAGGCCGATCAACAGTGCAACAGCGATAGCGGTTAGACCAACTACAGTTTCCATCTTTCCTCCCGACTTTTACGTCGTATGGTTTAGGTTTTTTAGATTTTAAAGCGGTAAAACAAATCGTTTCATAGCCCTGGTGGGCCACCTTCCCGTTTCACCGGGAAGGACATCAGGCTAGTCGAGACTGGCCTTAATGGTTCTCTTCGTGCGCCATCGACAGGTAGACGATGGTCAGCATCATGAAGATGAAGGCCTGCAGGGTGATGATCAGGATGTGGAACACAGCCCACGCCCACTGCAGAACAATGCCCAGGCCGCTAAGCCAGAGCAGGCCGCTGCCGAACATCACAGCGATCAGAATGAACACCAGCTCGCCGGCATACATGTTGCCGAACAGTCGCAGGGCCAGGGAGATCGGCTTGGCGATCAGGGTGACGAATTCCAGCAGGAAGTTCACCGGGATCAGCAGGGCTTGAACGAAGATGTTCTTGCTGCCGAACGGGTGCAGGGTCAGTTCGCCGATGAAGCCGCCGATGCCCTTGATCTTGATGCTGTAGAAAATGATCAACGCAAATACCGACAGGGCCATGCCCAGGGTAGCGTTCGGGTCAGTGGTCGATACGGCACGGAATGGAATGTGCGGGTCGCCGGAAATCGCCATGGCCAACTGAGGGATCCAGTCAACCGGGATCAGGTCGACGGCGTTCATCAGGAACACCCAGACGAAGATGGTCAGTGCCAACGGTGCAATCACCGGGCTACGGCCATGGAAGCTGTCTTTCACGCTGCCATCGACGAATTCGACCAGTACTTCAACGAAGTTCTGCAAAGCACCTGGCTGACCGGAAGTCGCCTTCTTTGCCGCCATGCGGAAAATCAGGACGAAGATCAGACCCAAAGCGACCGACCAGCCCAGAGTATCCAGGTGGAAAGCCCAGAAGCCCATTTCTTTGGCTTCTGCTGCGGAGTGGGCAAAGCCCCAGCCGCCGTTGGGAAGCTGACCGAAGGTCAGGTTCTGCAAGTGGTGCTGGATATAGCCCGAAGCGGTTGTTTCTGCCATGGTTGCCTCAAACGCCCTAAGGTTTCGAAAGTCTTGTTTTCATCAGCAGGGGAGCGAACCAGCTGACCAGTTGGGTCAACACGAAGACGCCGAATACAGCCAGCGGCGCCAATGGCTTCACACCTGCAAAGGTCAGTGCAAACAGCACTGCCGTCAAAATCAGTTTCCCCGCCTCGCCGGCATAAAAAGACCGGACGATAGCCTGGGCTGCTCGGGCGCCGGAAAACCGAAAGGCCCTGTGAGCAAAATACATATTGGGCAGCAAGGCTATCAGGCCTCCGCAGAGTCCTGAATATCCGGCTACGACTCCATGCCAGTACCAAAGCGCCAATGCGGCGATCAGCAAGATGACAAATTGAGCCAATAAAACCGGAAAAACAGCCAAGCGATGGAAGGGCAACGTGTTTGGCGTGCGGGTTTCCATCACTCTTGCTCCTCAATAGTCGGCTGCCGGAAATCAATAACTTGGCATAATTTGTGCCGACAAAATGCGCGCAGAGTATAGGGGCGGTTCTGCCCCTATTCAACTGCCGGGTAGTGATTTCCGATCACGCGCTACATAAGCAAATGTTTCAGCGGATGTGGGCAAGGACGCCCTGAAGCTCATCAAGGGAGTTATATCCGATGACCAATTGCCCTTTGCCTTTCTTACCGTGGCGAATTTGTACCGCAGAGCCCAGGCGCTCGGCCAGGCGCTGCTCGAGACGCGCAATATCCGGATCAGGTTTGGCTGTTTCGACCGGTGCAGGTTTGCCGCTGAGCCACTGGCGAACCAGGGCCTCGGTCTGACGAACGGTGAGCCCTCGTGCGACAACGTGTCGCGCCCCTTCAACCTGTTGATTTTCCGGCAGACCGAGCAAAGCACGGGCGTGGCCCATCTCGAGGTCGCCATGGGACAACATGGTCTTGATGACTTCCGGCAGCGCGATCAGGCGCAGCAAGTTGGACACGGTGACACGGGATTTACCCACGGCCTCGGCGACCTGTTGCTGGGTCAGCTGGAATTCCTGCTGCAAACGCTGCAAGGCGATCGCTTCCTCGATCGGATTGAGGTCTTCACGCTGGATATTCTCGATCAACGCCATGGCGATGGCGGTTTCATCCGGTACATCGCGCACCATCGCCGGGATGGTGTCCTTGCCTGCCTGCTGGCTGGCGCGCCAGCGGCGTTCACCGGCGATGATTTCAAAGCGGCCACCGCCAATCGGGCGCACCACAATCGGCTGCATCACGCCCTGGGCCTTGATCGAATTGGCCAGTTCCTCCAGCGCCTGGGGGTCCATGTCCCGGCGTGGCTGGTATTTGCCGCGCTGGATCAGGTCCAGGGGCAGGTGCTGCAGCTCGCGTTCGTCAGCCTGCACCGCTTGTTCTTCAAGCGATGTGACGGTCGGACCACTCAGCAGTGCATCCAGTCCACGTCCGAGACCTCGTTTCTTGACGGCCATGGGGATTCCTTAAGTTGGCTGGGCTGCAGCGGTGCGTGAGTTGCGGCGTTGACGACGAACCATCTCGCCGGCCAATGCCAGGTAGGCAATGGCGCCACGGGATGATTTGTCGTACGCCAGCGCGGGCATGCCATAGCTTGGCGCTTCGGCCAGGCGGATGTTGCGTGGAATCACGGTGTCGTACAGCTGGTCGCCAAAGTGTTCCTTGAGCTGAGCCGACACATCGTTCATCAGGCTCAGGCGCGGATCGAACATGGTTCGCAGCAGGCCTTCGATCTGCAGGTTCGGGTTGAGCAGCTCGGCGATACGCTTGATGTTATCCACAAGGTCGCTCAACCCTTCCAGCGCGTAGTACTCGCACTGCATGGGGATAATCACCCCATCGGCAGCCACCAATGCGTTAAGCGTGAGCATCGACAGCGACGGTGGGCAGTCGATCAAAATGTAGTCGTAGTTCTCGCGGATCGGTGCCAACGCACTGCGCAGACGGCTTTCCTTCATCTGCATTTCCAGCAGCACCACTTCCGCCGCGGTCAAATCGCGGTTGGCCGGCAGCAGTTGATAACCGCCATGCTCGGAGTAGTGCATGGCCTGGGCCAGGTCGCACTCGCCAATCAGCAAGTCATAGACCGAGTTTTCCAGGCCGTGTTTATCCACACCGCTACCCATGGTGGCGTTGCCCTGTGGATCGAGATCGATCAACAGCACCCGGCGCTTAGTGGCGACCAGGGATGCTGCGAGGTTGATGCAGGTGGTGGTTTTGCCCACGCCACCTTTCTGGTTCGCTATCGCGAATACCTTAGCCATTCTTGCTTGTGTTCCCAATCATGCCGTGCGGCGCAGTATCAGCAGATGGCGTTGGCCTTGGCAACCGGGTACGGCCAAGGCGTGTTCGCTATCGAGGTGGAAGTCTGCCGGCAATGCTAACAGCTCATCGCTTGGATGGACGCCCTTCATTGCCAGCCAGCGGGTGTCGCGGTCGCCCAGGTGACGAGTCCAGTTGCTGAAGTTCTCCATGCTGCTGAACGCCCGGGAAACAATTCCGTTGAAGGGCAACTCAGGCGTGAAGGCTTCGACGCGACTGTGGATAACGTGCAGGTTATCCAGCTTGAGTTCGAGTTTGACCTGGGTCAGGAAGCGGGTTTTCTTGCCGTTGCTGTCCAGGCAGGTCACTTGCGACTCGGGAAACAGGATAGCCAGCGGGATGCCAGGCATACCGCCACCACTGCCGACATCGAGCCAACGACCGTTTTCGATAAACGGCATCACGCTCAGACTGTCGAGCAAGTGACGGGAAACCATTTCGTCGGGATCACGCACAGCCGTCAGGTTGTAAGCCTTGTTCCATTTGATCAACAGGGCCAGGTAACCCAGCAGCAAATCGTGCTGGGCTTCGGTCAAGTCCACGCCCAATTGGCGCGCACCTGTGGATAACTCTTCGGCGTGTTGCGAGGTGACCAACGAACTCAAGCGCTTTGCTCCAACTGACGGCCCGCGCCGCGTTTTTTCAAATGAATCATCAACAGCGAAATAGCTGCAGGGGTGACGCCCGGGATACGTGAAGCCTGCCCGAGGGTCTCGGGGCGAGTTATCCCCAGCTTGCTTTGGATTTCTTTCGACAATCCGGAAATACCGGTGTAGTCGATATCCACAGGCAGCTTGGTGTCTTCACTGGCGCGCAGACGAGCGATCTCGTCCTGCTGGCGGTCAATGTAACCGGCGTACTTGGTCTTGATTTCGACCTGCTCGGCAACCTGTGGATCATCGGCGCCGCCGCCGGTCACTTCGACCAGACCGGCGTAGTCGATTTCCGGACGGGACAGCAGGTTCAGCAGGTTGTATTCATGAGTCAGCGGCGTGCCGAATTTTTCCGCAATCGCGTCGCCCTGCTCGGTCCCGGGGCGAACCCAGGTACTTTTCAGGCGCTGCTCTTCAAGCTCGATGCTTTCGCGTTTTTTGCAGAAGGCCGCCCAGCGCGCATCGTCGACCAGCCCCAGTTCACGACCTTTTTCGGTCAGGCGCAGGTCGGCGTTGTCTTCCCGCAGAATCAGGCGGTATTCCGCCCGGGAAGTGAACATCCGATACGGTTCCTGGGTTCCCAGGGTAATCAGGTCGTCGACCAACACGCCGATATACGCTTCATCGCGACGCGGGCACCAGCTGTCTTTGCCCTGTGCACGCAACGCGGCGTTGGTACCGGCCAGCAAACCCTGGGCGCCGGCTTCTTCGTAGCCGGTGGTGCCGTTGATTTGCCCGGCGAAGAACAGACCGCCGATAACCTTGGTTTCCAGGCTGTACTTCAGGTCACGCGGGTCGAAGTAGTCGTATTCGATGGCGTAGCCCGGACGCACGATGTGTGCGTTTTCCATGCCGCGAATCGATTGCACGATCTGGATTTGCACATCGAACGGCAGGGAAGTGGAAATCCCGTTCGGGTACAGCTCATGGGTAGTCAGGCCTTCCGGCTCGATGAAGACCTGATGGCTTTCCTTGTCGGCAAAGCGGTGGATCTTGTCTTCGATCGACGGGCAGTAACGCGGGCCAATACCTTCGATCACCCCGGAGTACATCGGCGAACGGTCGAGGTTCGCGGCAATGATTTCGTGAGTGCGCGCATTGGTATGGGTAATCCAGCAGCTCACCTGTTTGGGGTGTTGCTCCTTGGAACCCATGAACGACATTACCGGAATCGGAGTATCGCCCGCTTGTTCGGTCATCACCGAGAAATCCACGGAACGCCCGTCGATACGCGGTGGGGTCCCGGTTTTCAGGCGACCGACGCGCAGCGGCAATTCGCGCAGGCGTTTTGCCAGGGCAATCGACGGCGGATCACCGGCGCGGCCACCCGAATAGTTCTGCATGCCGATGTGGATAAGTCCGCCGAGGAACGTACCGGTGGTCAACACCACGGATTCTGCGAAGAAACGCAGGCCCATTTGGGTGACAACACCGCGAACCACGTCCTGTTCGACGATCAAGTCATCGGCGGCTTGTTGAAATATCCACAGGTTGGGCTGGTTTTCCAGGGTTTCGCGGACCGCGGCTTTGTACAGGATGCGGTCTGCCTGGGCCCGAGTGGCACGCACGGCCGGGCCTTTGCGGCTGTTGAGCACGCGAAATTGAATACCACCCTTGTCGGTAGCCTCGGCCATCACGCCACCAAGGGCGTCGATTTCCTTGACCAGATGGCTTTTGCCGATCCCACCAATGGCAGGGTTGCAACTCATGGCGCCGAGGGTTTCCACGTTATGCGTCAGCAACAGGGTTTTTACGCCCATGCGTGCTGATGCCAGTGCTGCCTCGGTACCGGCATGACCGCCGCCGATGACGATCACTTCAAAACGGGAAGGGAAATCCACCACGCACCTCGTGCCTGCTTATGTAGGTAATCAGGAATTGTTTGTTGAAAGGGTTTTGGAGCTTTGGCGGCAAGTATAGGGACTTCGCCCTTCCTAAAGAACCCTTTGCACAAAATTTAACCAGCTGTGGATGAATCACAGACAATAGAAATTAAAAGAGAGAAATTTATTAAATCTTTGTTTTTATGTTTATTTCTACTGGGCACCTTTTCTGTGGATAGATCTCTACAGGCCTTTATTTACAATGTGTACAGCGATTCAAAAGTCTGTGGTCATGTGCCAATGAGGCCCTTGGATAAGTGCTTTAAGCCTGTGGATTAAACAGGTGGTTATCCACAGAGGGGTTTTTACTCAGGTTTCGAGCCCTGTTATCAACTGGGCACAGGGGCGGTTATTCACAGGGCTTAATCCACAGAAATCCGTGCAATCGTGTGAATTTCGCCCACGACGACGCCAACCGAATCTTTCTATTCGGGGGTGAGCACGTCAAAAAGAGATCTATTGTGAGAAAACAGCCAGGCAGTTAATAATAGCGATTATCATTAACCTAGCTTGTCATGCCCTATGTCCCCTTCTTCACACACGGCTGCGGTTCAGAACATCTACGAGCAGCACCACTCCTGGTTGCACGGGTGGCTCAAAGGTAAGTTGCATAACGCCTGCGATGCAGCCGATGTGGCGCACGATACGTTCGTGCGCATTCTGGTTGGGCGGCATGCGGCGCAGATCGTTGAACCGCGTGACTACCTGGCAACCATCGCCAGGGGCCTGGTGATTGATCGTTATCGCCGGCATGCCATCGAGCAGGCCTACAAGCAGACCTTGGCCGAACGGCCTGAAGCCACGGCCATCAGTGAGGAAGACAAAGCCATCATCATCGAGACGCTGGTGGCTGTGGATAAAGCCCTGTCCGGACTCGGCGAGCGAACGCGACGGATCTTCCTGTTGTCGCAGATCGAGGGGCTGACTTATCAACAGATCGCCGATCAACTGCAGGTGTCGCTGACCACGGTGAAGAAGCACATGATCCGTGCATTGACTGAATGCTCGCTGATCATGGCCAGCCTGTAATGGCCGCCCCCGATCGCAAGACCTTCGAGGCCGCTGCTCACTGGTATGTACAGTTTCAATCCCAAACGCCTACGGCTGCTGAACGCCTTGCCTGGCAACAATGGCTCAACGGCGATCCGTCCCATCAGGCGGCGTGGAACCAGATGGAGCAATTGCAGCGCAGTCTCGGCGCCCTGCCCCAGGATTTCACCCGCCGGGCATTGTCGACCACGCAACAACGTCGCCAGGTATTGAAGTGGATGCTGGTAATGGGCGGTACCGGGTGCCTGGGCTGGAATGTCCAGCAACACACCTCCCTGGGCAATGTTTGGGCCGACTACCGGACCTCTGTGGGGGAACGCCGGCGTATCGCATTGGCTGACGGCACACGGATTGATCTGAATACCAGCACGGCGATTGACGTAATCTTCGACGGGCGCCAACGTTTGATCCGGCTGCGTGAAGGTGAAGTACTTATCCACACCGGCAAGTTGGGCGGGCACACGCCCTTTTATGTCGAAACCCGCCAGGGCCGAGTCCAGGCATTGGGTACTCGGTTTACAGTGCGCCAGTTGCCAGATTCCACGCGTGTCGGTGTTCTGGAGGATCGCGTAAGTGTGGCCCCTGGTGACCGGCCCAACCATGCTCGACTGCTCGGTGCCGGTGAAAGCGCTGACTTTGATCGTCAAAACGTAGGGCTTGGCCACACGTATAGCGGGTCCCAGGCTGCCTGGGTCGATGGCCAGCTGATCGTATTGGATGCTCGCCTCGGGGATGTGATCGAAGACCTTGCCCGCTACCGTCCGGGCGTCCTGAAATGCGACTTGGCTAGTGCACGCCTGCGTGTTTCCGGGACTTTCCGCCTCGACTCCACCGATGCGGTGCTGGCGAATCTGCAGGCAACCTTGCCCATTCAGGTGAAATACTTCACTCGCTATTGGGTTTCGGTGAAGCGAATCGCTTGATCGGAAAAAATATCCTCACAAGGGGTTATCTTTTTTTTACCTGGCACGGCCCTAAAGGTAATCACGACGCCACCTTCAGGGCTTACCCACCTATGCGCCTTCGCACCAAGCTCCGCCAGCGACTTTCCTACCACGGTATGACGTGCAGCCTACTGCTCGGCACAGCAGCCACAGCCGGTGTTTTGCTATCCAGTGACGCCATGGCCGCCAGCACGGTGCAGCATTACGCCATTGCGGCTGGTCCCCTGGACAATGCCTTGAGCCAATTTGCCGCCAGGGCGAATGTGATTCTGTCTTTCCCGCCCCAACAAACCGCGCGCTTGAACACCACCGGGCTGGAAGGTGACTATTCGGTTGAGCAAGGCTTTGCACTGTTGCTGCAGAACTCGGGGTTACAAGCGGTAGTCCAGGCGCCAGGCAGCTATGTCCTGCAGGCCATTCCTACAGGGCAACTCACGCTCGCGCCCACCACTGTCAGCACTTATCAACAGGCTGGGTTCAATCAGGAGATTGCCGGGGATGTGGGCTACAAAGCGCAAAACAGCCGTATCGGTACCAAGACCAGCACGCCTCTGTCGGAAACACCGCGTTCGGTATCGGTCGTCACCGGCCAGCGCATCAAGGACCAGAAGTCGCAGACCCTGACTGAAGTATTGGGCTACGTGCCAGGTATCTTCGCGCCGCCCTTTGCTGCTGGCGACGGTCTCGCAGGTGACTTGTTCTTCATCCGCGGTTTCAATGCCACGGATTACGGCTACGGCCTGCTGCGAGATGGCCTGCGTGTACAAGGCAATCGGTACGACACCACCAGTGAGCCCTATGGCCTGGAGCGGGTCGAAATATTCCGTGGGCCCTCTTCCCTGCTGTACGGTGAAAACGCGCCTGGCGGTTTAGTGAACCTGGTGAGCAAACATCCGACTGCCACGCCGCAGGGTGAAGTGCAGCTCGGTTATGGCTCGAATAATCGGCGTCAGTTGGGTGTGGATATCTCTGGTCCACTCAACGACAGCGGCAATATCCTTGGCCGGGTGGTGATGCTCGGCCGCAAGTCTGATACGCAGACTGACCATGTTCCTGATGATCGCCTGTATATAGCGCCTTCACTGACCCTGAATTTCGACGACTTCAACACGCTCACTCTGTTGGCCAATTACCAAAAGGACCACACCAATCTCGAACTCGGCCTACCCGCCGCGGGGACCTTGCTTACAAATCCGAACGGAAAGCTGTCCAAGCACACCATGCTCGGCGACCCGGACTGGAATACGTTCGAACGTGAAGCCTGGAGCAGCGGCTACGAATTCAGCCACAACTTCAATGATGAGTGGCAGTTCCGCCAGAACTCGCGGTACATGCAATCGCGCATCAACCGTCACGAAACCTGGCCGGGCACATTGAACAATGGCGGTTTCGGCACCCAACTGAACATGACGGCCTACGACCGCTACAACAAGTCGATGGTCTACTCCCTGGATAACCAGTTGGAAGGCAAATTCCAGGTCGGTGACCTGGAAAATACGGTGCTGTTCGGCGCCAGTTATGACCGCACCTCGTTCAACCAGGATTGGGACGCAGGCTTCGCCGGCACCATCAACGTGTATAACCCCGTGTACCTGCGTGAGCCGCTTACCCCGGTGGCTGTGCAAAACACCTTGCTCGAGCAGCAAATGAAGGGTGTTTATGCACAAATCCAGAGCAAGTATGACCACTGGTTGTTCCTGCTGGGCGGCCGCCAGGACTGGGTCGACAGTGATTTCCGCGACAAGGTCAACAAGGCCAGCGACACCGGCTCCGAAGACCGCAAGTTTACCTACCAGGGCGGGGTGATGTACCAGTTCGACAACGGCCTGACGCCGTACGTCAGCTACTCCACCGCATTTGTGCCTGTACAGCAGATCTCCAACGCCGGCTCACCGTTGAAGCCGATCACCAGCAGTCAGTACGAAGTGGGTGTGAAGTACGAACCGGTCGGCTGGGATACGGCGATGACCCTGTCGGTGTATGACTTGCGCAAGGAAGACGACACCTACCTCGACGCCACCACCAACAGCTACCGTCAGGTGGGCGAAAGCCGGGCCAAAGGGGCCGAGGTCGAGGTGAACAGCAACATCACGCCCCACCTGAATGTGACCGCAGCCTACACCTACACTGACGCTCGTATTACCAAGGACTCGGCTACCTCGCTGGTCGAGGGGCATCAGATGACAGGGGTTCCGCGCAACCAGGCCTCGGTGTGGGGCAAGTACCGCTTCCTCGATGGCCAACTCAAGGGCTTGTCCCTGGGCGGCGGTGTGCGCTATTTCGACAGTACGTTTTCTTACACCCAGCCAAGCCTGTACGGAAAGCTGGATGCTGGGAGCGTCACTCTGGTGGACGCAGCCGTCGGCTATCAGATCGACAAGCACTGGTCAGTGGACGTGAACGCCAAGAACCTGTTCGACAAGGAGTATGTTTCTGGATGCAACGACGCGGGCCGCTGCTACTGGGGTGACAGTCGTACACTGCTTGGGACTGTTTCGTACAACTGGTGATGGATGAAGGCCTGAAGAATCAAAATGATCTTCAGGCCGCTATCGCTGGCAAGCCTGCTCCTACTTGCCGATACAGAAGCTGGAGAAGATCCGTCCCAACAAATCATCGGAGCTGAATGCGCCGGTGATTTCTCCCAACAGCTGCTGCGCCTGGCGAAGATCCTCAGCCAGCAGCTCCCCCGCCCCCGCCAAGGTCAACTGCGCCCGGCCGTGCTCCAATGCCGAGCTTGCATGGCGCAGCGCCTCCAGGTGCCTGCGGCGCGCACTGAAGCTGCTTTCCGACGTCTGCTCGTAACCCATGCAGGCCTTGAGATGCTCGCGCAGCAATTCCAGGCCCTCACCCGCAGACTTGGCGCTCAGGCTGATAGTGACGTGGCCATCAGCGCTGGTTTCCATCGCAATGGCTTCACCCGTCAGATCGGCTTTGTTACGAATCAAGGTGACTTTGGCCGGGTCCGGCCGTTGCTCGAGGAATTCCGGCCACAATGCAAAAGGATCCACAGCCTCCGGCGCGGTGGCGTCCACCACCAGCAGTACCCGGTCCGCTTCGCCGATGGCTTTGAGCGCGCGTTCCACGCCGATCTTTTCCACCTGGTCATCGGTATCGCGTAAACCGGCGGTGTCGACGACGTGCAACGGCATGCCATCGATGTGGATATGTTCGCGCAGGATATCCCGGGTGGTGCCGGCGATCTCGGTGACAATGGCTGCTTCACGCCCCGCCAGCGCATTGAGCAGGCTGGATTTGCCGGCATTGGGACGCCCGGCGATCACGACGGTCATGCCGTCTCGCAGCAACGCGCCTTGCCCGGCTTCCCGCAGGACTGTGGATAACTCATCACGGACCTTATCCAGCATCGCCAATACATGGCCATCGGCAAGGAAGTCGATTTCCTCTTCAGGAAAATCAATCGCCGCCTCGACGTAGATGCGCAGGCTGATCAACTGTTCGGTCAAGTTATGCACACGCAGGGAAAAAGCGCCCTGCAGAGAGCGCAGCGCATTGCGTGCAGCTTGCGCAGAACTGGCCTCGATCAAATCGGCAATCGCCTCGGCCTGTGCCAGGTCGAGCTTGTCGTTGAGGAATGCCCGCTCACTGAACTCACCCGGGCGAGCCAGGCGGCAACCCAACTGCAGGCAGCGCTGCAGCAACATATCCAGAACGATCGGGCCACCGTGCCCCTGCAATTCCAGCACGTCTTCACCCGTGAAGGAGTTGGGTCCCGGGAAATACAGGGCCAGGCCTTCGTCCAATACTTCCTCATCAGAGCCGAGGAACGGGCCGTAATGGGCATAGCGCGGCGTCAACTCTCGTCCGCTGATGGCCTTCGCGGCAATCCCGGCGAGCGGTCCGGAAATACGAACGATACCGACACCGCCGCGACCCTGAGCGGTAGCGACAGCAGCGATGGTTTCACGAGGAGCGCTCATCAGCAGGTTCCAGAATAAAAGTGACGGAAAGCAAAACGCCCCACTAGGGGGCGTCTTGAGTGGTTATCCACAGAGTAAATTACGCCTCGGCTTTTTTGGTAGCCGCTTCGATTTTACGTGTGATGTACCACTGTTGAGAGATCGACAACACGTTGTTGACCACCCAGTACAGAACCAGGCCAGCCGGGAACCACAGGAAGAAGAAGGTGAAGATGATTGGCATCATTTTCATCACCTTGGCCTGCATCGGATCCGGCGGCGTCGGGTTCAGGCGCTGCTGGATAAACATGGTCGCGCCCATGATGATCGGCAGGATAAAGAACGGGTCTTTGATCGACAGGTCAGTTATCCACAGCATGAACGGTGCCTGGCGCATTTCCACGCTTTCCAGGAGTACCCAGTACAGCGACAGGAATACCGGCATCTGTACCAGAATCGGCAAGCATCCACCCAGCGGGTTGATCTTCTCTTTCTTGTACAGCTCCATCATGGCCTGCGACATTTTCTGCCGGTCATCGCCATGTTGTTCTTTCAGCGCGGCCAGTTTAGGGGCCACGGCACGCATGCGCGCCATCGACTTGTAGCTGGCGGCCGACAGTGGGAAGAAGATCCCCTTGATCAGCATGGTCAGGAAGATGATCGACCAGCCCCAGTTACCGACGATGCTGTGGATATGTTGCAGCAGCCAGAAGATCGGCTGGGCAATGAACCACAGGATGCCGTAATCCACAGTCAGTTCCAGACCTGGGGACAACTCTTTCAGCACGGCCTGGCTTTTCGGGCCGGCGTACAGCGTAGCGCTGGTTTCAGCCTTGGCACCTGGAGCGACGGTCATCGCCGGGCCTGTGTAGCCGATGATGTAGTTGCCTTTGCTGTCCTTGCGCGCCAGTACTGCATTGTTCTGGCCGGGCTGAGGAATCCACGCGGTCACGAAGTAGTGTTGCAGCCAGGCTACCCAGCCACCGTTCACGTTATAGGTGATCGGCGCCTTGGTTTTGTCTTCGGCCACTTTATCCATGTCTTTCATGGATACTTTTTTGTACGGCTCCGAACTTGTCCACAGGGCAGCGCCCAGGTAAGTCGCGGTACCCGTCGCAGTGCTGGACGATGGATCGGAACTGGCGTCACGCTTGAGCTGCGCAAACATTGCGCCGGTCCAAGGCTGGGCGCTCTGGTTGTCGATCAGATAGGTGACAACGATGTCGTACAGGCCGCGCTTGAGTGTGAAGCGCTTGATGTAGTTGACGCCGTCCTTGCTGAACTTCAAGTCCACGACCAGTTGGTCTTGGCCATCTGCCAGTTGATAGCTCTTCTTCTCCGCAGAGAAAATCGGACGACCGGTTGCACTCGCATCAGGGCCGTTGGTGCCGATCAGGCCACTTTGTGCCTGGTAAACACGTTCGCCACCGTTATCGAACAACTGGAATGGGATTTCCGGGTGATCCTGACGACGCGGATACAGCGGAAGTGTCAGCTTGGCAACATCGCCACCTTGCGGGTCGATAGCCAGGTCCAACACATCCGTCTTGATCTGGATGAGGTCGGTGCTTGCGGCAACTGCAACTTCGGCAGGTGCTTTTGTTTCGCCCGCTGCCCGTGGAATGTCATCACTGGCGGCAGTATTGGTGCCACTTACTGTATCGGGAAGCCCCGCTGGAACAGCATTGGCAGCAACATTCTGAGTCGGCAGGGCAGCCTGGCCATAGTCCTGGTTCCACTTAAGGACCATGACGTAGGACACGATTGCCAGGGCGACGATCAGGATCGTGCGTTTAATATCCATGATTACTCGGCCATCGAAGAAGAACGGGAGGTAGGGATAGGTGGAACCGGGTCATAACCACCGGGATTCCACGGATGACAGCGACCTAAACGACGAAAGGTCAGCCAGCCACCGCGCAGAAGACCATGATTTTCTATGGCCTCTAACGCGTAGCAGGAACAACTGGGGTAGAAACGACAGTGGCTGGCCATCAGAGGACTAATGGCATAGCGATAAAACTGGATCGGAACGAGTGCCAGTTTACGCATCGGTGCTGTCTACCCCTACAGTTTCGGTGCTGACTGCTGGTGCTGGTTTGTTGGTACGCGCCAGACGTTTCCAGAGCTTGCCGAAATGCTGAATCAATTCGGGGTTTTCTACATCCCCCAAGCCTTTGCGCGCGACGATAACAATATCCCAACCAACCAGAGTGTCCTGGTGGAGGCGAAACGATTCGCGCATCAGACGCTTGAGGCGATTGCGCTCAACGGAGAGCTTTACGCTCTTCTTGCCGATCACCAACCCGAGACGGGGGTGATCAAGATCGTTGTTACGCGCAAGGAGCAGGAGATTTTTCCCCGGAACCTTGCCGGTGGGGGAGTCAAAGACTGCCTTGAAGTGCCGGGGGGTTAGCAGACGCTTTTCCCGACTGAAGTCCTGACTCACCACCAGTACCGGATTATCAAACTGCCAGACGCGCACGACCTTTGGCGCGGCGACGCGACAGGACAGCACGGCCGTTCTTGGTAGCCATGCGAGCACGGAAGCCGTGGGTACGGGCGCGTTTGATGGTGCTTGGTTGGAAAGTACGTTTCATGGCGTTGTTACCTGGTTCGTCCACAACGGGCCGGAATGGCCCCCGTTTTAAGAGACCGGCGATTCTAGAGAAAGCAAGCCTCTAGGTCAATTTCCAACCAGCTTTTCCTTCAATTAGATCTTTACGGGCCTCCAGACCTTTTCTTTCCGTTCTGCTTCCATGAGCAATGCCATAGATATAAAAATAAAGAAGGAAGTTATTTAAAGCTTTTCTGTAAAGCTTATAAAAGCTACGCAGGCCATCCTCTGTGGATAACTGCCTTAAGGCCATATTCCACGTGCTGTACAGAGAATGACAACACGGGGGAGAAGCGGTGCTCTGCCTGTGCTGCGCTGTCGGATAAGCTGTGTGTGGAATGGCATGTTATCCACAGGCCAGTTACCCACAGACTTTCGACCCCACTTGTACAACGAGCTCAGGCGCGCTTATCCACAGAGCTTATGCACAGACCATCTGTCGCATTTTTTGCAGTTAAGGCATTGATTTTGGCTGGCCTGTGAGCAACCTACATGTGGATAAGTGGGCTGCTGGCCGCTACAATGGCGGCTGTTTTTGCCTCACCGGCTTTCAACTTAGGGGATATCCGTGTCAGTGGAACTTTGGCAGCAGTGCGTGGAGCTTTTGCGCGATGAGCTGCCTGCCCAGCAATTCAACACCTGGATCCGCCCGCTACAGGTCGAAGCCGAAGGCGACGAGTTGCGTGTCTATGCGCCCAATCGCTTTGTTCTCGACTGGGTCAACGAGAAGTACCTGAGCCGCGTTCTCGAATTGCTCGATGAACACGGCAATGGCCTTGCGCCCGTGCTTTCCTTATTAATAGGCAGCAAACGCAGCTCGGCACCTCGTGCTGCACCGAATGCTCCGCTCGCAGCGAGTGCCTCGCAGGCTCAAGCCCCTGTGGCGCCTGTTAATAACTCGCCAGCGCCGGTTGCCCAGACGCCTTCGAAAGCCTCGTCGCAGAACAACGCGCCTATCAATGAAGAGCCGTCCCGCGACAGCTTCGATCCGATGGCGGGTGCCAGTTCACAGCAGGCTCCGGTCCGCGCCGAGCAGCGCACGGTGCAGGTCGAAGGTGCGCTCAAGCACACCAGCTACCTGAACCGCACGTTCACCTTCGAGAACTTCGTCGAAGGTAAATCCAACCAGCTGGCCCGCGCGGCCGCCTGGCAGGTCGCCGATAACCCCAAGCATGGTTACAACCCGCTCTTCCTGTATGGCGGCGTTGGCTTGGGTAAGACCCACTTGATGCACGCTGTGGGTAACCACCTATTAAAGAAGAACCCGAATGCCAAGGTTGTGTACCTGCACTCGGAGCGCTTCGTGGCAGACATGGTCAAGGCCCTGCAGCTCAATGCGATCAACGAGTTCAAGCGGTTCTACCGCTCCGTTGATGCATTGCTGATCGATGACATTCAATTCTTCGCGCGCAAGGAGCGTTCCCAGGAAGAGTTTTTCCACACCTTCAACGCCCTGCTCGAAGGCGGCCAACAGGTCATCCTGACCAGTGACCGTTACCCGAAGGAAATCGAAGGCCTGGAAGAACGCTTGAAGTCGCGCTTTGGCTGGGGCCTTACCGTTGCGGTAGAGCCGCCGGAGCTGGAGACCCGCGTAGCGATCCTGATGAAAAAGGCCGATCAGGCGAAAGTCGATCTGCCCCACGACGCTGCGTTTTTCATCGCCCAACGCATCCGTTCCAACGTGCGTGAGCTGGAAGGTGCGCTCAAGCGTGTCATTGCGCACTCTCACTTCATGGGCCGCGACATCACCATCGAGCTGATTCGCGAATCCCTGAAAGACTTGCTGGCATTGCAGGACAAACTGGTGAGTGTGGATAACATCCAGCGCACCGTGGCCGAGTACTACAAGATCAAGATTTCCGACCTGCTGTCCAAGCGCCGTTCGCGCTCGGTGGCGCGTCCTCGTCAGGTGGCCATGGCACTCTCCAAGGAG
The DNA here is from genome assembly GCF_003058245.1 of Pseudomonas sp. GV047. Classification (NCBI taxonomy): domain Bacteria; kingdom Pseudomonadati; phylum Pseudomonadota; class Gammaproteobacteria; order Pseudomonadales; family Pseudomonadaceae; genus Pseudomonas; species Pseudomonas sp. GV047. The sequence goes on from NZ_QCWA01000002.1 coordinate 572,411, forward strand.
TTGACCAACCATAGCCTGCCGGAAATCGGTGATGTGTTTGGCGGCCGCGACCACACCACGGTCTTGCACGCGTGCCGCAAGATCAACGAACTTAAGGAATCCGACGCGGATATTCGCGAGGACTACAAGAACCTGCTGCGTACACTGACTACTTGATGACACCAGCGCAGCTTATTAAGGCAAGGGACTAGACCATGCATTTCACCATTCAACGCGAAGCCCTGTTGAAACCCCTGCAACTGGTCGCAGGCGTCGTCGAGCGCCGACAGACCTTGCCGGTGCTCTCCAACGTATTGCTGGTGGTCGAAGGCCAGCAATTGTCCCTGACCGGTACCGACCTGGAAGTCGAGCTGGTCGGTCGCGTGCAACTGGAAGAGCCCGCTGAACCTGGCGAGATCACAGTACCCGCGCGCAAGCTGATGGACATCTGCAAAAGCCTGCCGAACGACGCGCTGATCGACATCAAGGTTGATGAGCAGAAGTTGGTGGTCAAGGCGGGTCGCAGTCGTTTCACGCTGTCTACGTTGCCGGCCAATGATTTCCCGACTGTGGAAGAAGGCCCGGGCTCACTGACCTGCAGCCTGGAGCAAAGCAAACTGCGCCGTCTTATCGAACGCACCAGCTTCGCCATGGCCCAGCAGGATGTACGTTACTACCTCAACGGCATGCTGCTGGAAGTGTCGGAAGGCATCATTCGCGCCGTGGCCACTGACGGTCACCGTCTGGCGATGTGCTCGATGCGCGCCGATATCGGTCAACCTGACCGTCACCAGGTGATCGTGCCGCGTAAGGGTATTCTCGAACTGGCGCGCCTGCTCACCGAGCCGGATGGCAATGTCAGCATCGTGCTGGGTCAGCACCATATCCGCGCGACCACCGGCGAGTTCACCTTCACCTCCAAGCTGGTCGACGGCAAGTTCCCGGATTACGAGCGCGTTCTGCCTAAAGGCGGCGACAAGCTGGTGATCGGTGATCGCCAGGCCCTGCGTGAAGCGTTCAGCCGTACTGCGATCCTGTCCAACGAGAAGTACCGGGGCATTCGTCTGCAGCTGGCCAACGGTCAGTTGAAAATCCAGGCCAATAACCCGGAGCAGGAAGAAGCGGAAGAGGAAGTGGGCGTCGACTACAACGGCGGTTCTTTGGAAATCGGCTTCAACGTGAGCTACTTGCTGGACGTGCTGGGTGTGATGACCACCGAACAGGTTCGCCTGATCCTGTCCGACTCCAACAGCAGTGCCCTGGTGCAGGAATCCGATAATGACGACTCGGCTTACGTTGTTATGCCGATGCGCCTGTAATCATGCCCAGCAGAAGCTAGATGTCCCTTAGTCGCGTCTCGGTCACCGCGGTGCGCAATCTGCACCCGGTGACCTTCTCCCCCTCCCCCCGCATCAATATCCTCCACGGCGCCAACGGCAGTGGCAAAACCAGCGTGCTGGAAGCCATCCACCTGCTCGGGCTTGCTCGTTCCTTTCGCAGTGCCCGCTTGTTGCCGGTGATTCAGTACGAACAACTGGCTTGCACGGTATTTGGCCAAGTCGAACTGGTAGAGGGTGGGCACAGCAGCCTGGGGATTTCTCGTGATCGCGGCGGTGAGTTCCAGATTCGCATCGACGGGCAAAATGCTCGCAGTGCCGCACAACTGGCAGAGATCCTGCCGTTGCAACTGATCAACCCTGACAGCTTCCGCTTGTTGGAAGGCGCGCCGAAGATCCGCAGGCAGTTCCTCGACTGGGGAGTGTTCCACGTGGAACTGCGATTCATGGCCACGTGGCAGCGCCTGCAGAAGGCCCTGCGGCAGCGGAACTCATGGCTGCGGCATGGTACACTTGACGCCGCTTCGCAAGCGGCCTGGGACCGGGAATTGTGCCTGGCCAGCGATGAAATAGATGAATACCGCCGTGCCTATATCAAAGCCTTGAAACCAGTCTTTGAGCAGACCTTGAGTGAGTTGTTGGATCTCGAGGGGCTGACGCTGAGTTACTACCGTGGCTGGGACAAAGACCGTGAGCTGAGTGCAGTGCTCGCGACGTCCCTGCAGCGGGATCAGCAAATTGGCCATACCCAGGCCGGACCCCAACGGGCTGATTTGCGTCTTAGATTAGGCGCACACAATGCTGCGGATATCTTGTCCCGCGGCCAGCAGAAGTTGGTGGTGTGTGCACTGCGGATCGCCCAGGGGCATCTGGTTAGCCAAGCCCGACGTGGTCAGTGTATTTATCTGGTGGATGACTTGCCGTCTGAACTCGACGAGCAACACCGCCGTGCGTTATGCCGCTTGTTGGAAGATTTACGCTGCCAGGTGTTTATCACCTGTGTAGACCACGAATTATTGAGGGAAGGCTGGCAGACGGAAACGCCAGTCGCTTTGTTCCACGTGGAACAAGGCCGTATCACCCAGACCCACGACCATCGGGAGTGAAGGCATGAGCGAAGAAAACACGTACGACTCGACCAGCATTAAAGTGCTGAAAGGTTTGGATGCCGTACGCAAACGTCCCGGTATGTACATTGGCGACACTGATGACGGTAGCGGTCTGCACCACATGGTGTTCGAGGTGGTCGACAACTCCATCGACGAAGCTTTGGCCGGTCACTGCGACGACATCAGCATCATCATCCATCCGGACGAATCTATTACCGTGCGCGATAACGGTCGCGGCATCCCGGTAGATGTGCACAAAGAAGAAGGTGTTTCGGCGGCAGAGGTCATCATGACCGTGCTCCACGCCGGTGGTAAGTTCGACGACAACTCCTACAAAGTCTCCGGTGGTCTGCACGGTGTGGGTGTGTCGGTGGTGAACGCTCTGTCCGAAGAGCTGATCCTGACGGTTCGCCGCAGTGGCAAGATCTGGGAGCAGACCTACGTCCACGGTGTACCGCAGGAACCGATGAAAATCGTTGGCGACAGCGAAACCACTGGTACCCAGATCCACTTCAAGCCCTCGGCTGATACCTTCAAGAACATCCACTTCAGCTGGGACATCCTGGCCAAGCGGATTCGTGAATTGTCCTTCCTCAACTCCGGTGTCGGCATCGTCCTCAAGGATGAGCGCAGCGGCAAGGAAGAGCTGTTCAAATACGAAGGTGGCTTGCGTGCGTTCGTTGAATACCTGAACACCAACAAGACTGCGGTCAACCAGGTGTTCCACTTCAACATCCAGCGTGAAGACGGCATCGGCGTGGAAATCGCCCTGCAATGGAACGACAGCTTCAACGAGAACCTGTTGTGCTTCACCAACAACATTCCACAGCGTGACGGTGGTACTCACCTGGTGGGTTTCCGTTCGGCGCTGACGCGTAACCTGAACACCTATATCGAAGCCGAAGGCCTGGCGAAGAAGCATAAGGTCGCCACCACCGGTGACGATGCCCGTGAAGGCCTGACCGCAATCATCTCGGTGAAAGTGCCGGACCCTAAGTTCAGCTCCCAGACCAAAGACAAGCTGGTGTCTTCCGAAGTGAAAACTGCGGTTGAACAGGAGATGGGTAAGTACTTCTCCGACTTCCTGCTGGAAAACCCGAACGAAGCCAAGCTGGTTGTCGGCAAGATGATCGACGCCGCACGTGCCCGTGAAGCGGCGCGTAAAGCCCGCGAGATGACCCGCCGTAAAGGTGCGCTGGATATTGCCGGCTTGCCAGGCAAACTGGCTGACTGCCAGGAGAAGGACCCTGCCCTCTCCGAACTGTACCTGGTGGAAGGTGACTCTGCTGGCGGTTCCGCCAAGCAGGGTCGTAACCGTCGCACCCAGGCCATCCTGCCGTTGAAGGGTAAGATCCTCAACGTCGAAAAGGCTCGTTTCGACAAGATGATTTCCTCCCAGGAAGTCGGCACCTTGATCACGGCACTCGGCTGCGGTATTGGCCGAGACGAGTACAACATCGACAAGCTGCGCTATCACAACATCATCATCATGACCGATGCTGACGTCGACGGTTCGCACATCCGTACCCTGCTGCTGACCTTCTTCTTCCGTCAGTTGCCCGAGCTGATCGAGCGTGGCTACATCTACATCGCCCAGCCGCCGTTGTACAAAGTGAAGAAAGGCAAGCAAGAGCAATACATCAAAGACGACGACGCCATGGAAGAGTACATGACGCAGTCGGCCCTGGAAGATGCCAGCCTGCACTTGAACGACGAAGCCCCGGGTATCTCCGGCGAGGCGCTGGAGCGTCTGGTTAACGACTTCCGTATGGTGATGAAGACACTCAAGCGCCTGTCGCGCCTGTACCCACAGGAATTGACCGAGCACTTCATCTACCTGCCGTCCGTAAGCCTGGAGCAGTTGGGCGACCACGCACACATGCAGGAATGGCTGGCCCAGTACGAAGTGCGCCTGCGCACTGTCGAAAAATCCGGCCTGGTGTACAAAGCCAGCCTGCGTGAAGACCGTGAACGTAACGTCTGGCTGCCAGAGGTCGAATTGATCTCCCACGGCCTGTCGAACTACGTCACCTTCAACCGCGACTTCTTCGGCAGCAACGACTACAAGACCGTTGTGACCCTCGGCGCGCAACTGAGCACCCTGCTGGACGACGGTGCTTATATTCAGCGTGGCGAGCGTAAGAAAGCGGTCAAGGAGTTCAAGGAAGCCCTGGACTGGTTGATGGCGGAAAGCACCAAGCGCCACACGATCCAGCGATACAAAGGTCTGGGCGAAATGAACCCGGATCAGCTGTGGGAAACCACCATGGACCCAGCTCAGCGTCGTATGCTGCGCGTAACCATCGAGGACGCCATCGGCGCAGACCAGATCTTCAACACCCTGATGGGTGATGCGGTCGAACCTCGCCGTGACTTCATCGAGAGCAATGCCCTGGCAGTGTCTAACCTGGATTTCTGATCCAGGTACGACGCCCAAAATAAAAAAGGCCAACGCATAGCGTTGGCCTTTTTTATTGTGTGGAAATCATCTTCTGCCAAATGCTCCACGTGGAACATCGTGGTTTTTATCCATGAGAAGAAGCCGCCGCCACACTCTCCAACCGATACCCATACCCATAGATCGTCAACAGCTGCCAACCCCTGTCAGCAGTAAGCCCCAGCTTGTTGCGTAGCCGATAGATATGCGTATCCAGTGGCCGCGAGGACACCATTTCTTCATGGGTCCAGAACCGCTCATAAAGGTACTCGCGTGACAGCGGCCGAGCCAGGTTGGCGAACAAGCAGCTCGCCAGGCGGTATTCGCGTTCGGTAAGGTTGATCGGTTTGCCTGCGCGTGTGACGGTCAACTCTGCATCGTCGAAGGTCAGGTCGTTGAAACTCTGCACTTCAGGGGTTGCCGATCTCTGCAGGCCATGCCGACGTAGAACGGCTGTCACTCGTGCCTTCAGTTCGTTAGGTCGAAAGGGTTTGCTGACGTAGTCGTCGGCCCCGCTGTTCAATGCGCTGACGATATCGCTTTCGGCATCACGGCTGGTGAGCATGATGACTGCAGGTGGCGACTCCATGTGTTCACGGGTCCAGCGCAATAAGGCAATACCGGTGATGTCGGGCAGTTGCCAGTCGAGTATCAGCAGGTCGAAGGTCTCCCGGCGCAATTGTCGCAGCAGGTCTTCGCCGCGCTCGAAGCAATGCAGTGTCCAGGGTTGTTCGGCGGTGCTGGGGATTTGTCGCAGTGTCTGTTCCACCCGTCGCAATTCAGCGGGTTCGTCATCCAGTATTGCGACACGCATGGGGGGGTCCTTTCTTCTTGAAGAGTACGGCAGTCGTATTGAGGGGCACGTACTGCGCAGATGCCGGTCAATGAATCTGAAGAATTGTGCTCAGGTTCGTCGACCCCTTGGATCTCTCGGTACGCTGGGATCAATAAGCGAATACGCCATTGAAAGCCCTCCATACCTATGTGGGAAAGATACCGGCTCCAGGCGTTAAGGAAAAGGATCAGCCGACGCATGCGCTGTCGTAAACTCCTGTGCCCCGATAGTGGATGCCCTTTGGACTCCCCGCCGTTATGAACATCCAGCAGGAAATTTTTTCCACCGTGTCGAAAATGAGCTTCACTGGGCTCAATGCGTCGTTCTATCACGTACGCGTGTCGGCTTACGCCGTGCAACGCCTGAGGAGGAGTCGGGGGGCTATGCCATCTTCTATCGCACGCCAACAACTCAAGCGCGTTGATCCATGATGCTCTGGGGAAAGGCCGAAAAGCGCCAACCCACCCATGCCCAGCGCCTGTTCCACGGTCTGGTACGTGAGTGGTTATGGATCGGTTTGCTGCTGTTGCCAATCACTGCCTACCTCTCGATGAGTCCTGGCCTGGCCTTGAACAACCCGCTATACGACAGCCTTCGACGTCTGGCGCCCCTGCCGGTGGATCCGCGCATCCTGCTGGTAACCATCGATGACCCTAGCCTGAAGAAACTCGGCCAGTGGCCCTGGCCGCGCAGTGTGCACGCCGACCTGATCGATCGCCTGAGCGCGGCGCAGCCGGCCGGTATCCTGTTTGATGTGATCTTCAGCGAGCCCGGTAACCCGGTCAATGACAAGCGCCTGGCCGACGCGGTGTGCAACGCCGGCAACGTATTGTTGCCCTTGGCTCGTGACGATTCGGCCAGCTACAGCCAGTCTGGGGCACAAATGCTGTCGCTGCTCAAATGTGCCAAGGGTGTCGGGCATATCAATGTGGAGGCGGATAGCGATGGCGTGGTCCGCAGGCTGTATATGCGCGAGGGGCCAGCCGGTGCCACGGCGCTTCAGTTAGCGTGGCTGGCTTTCGCGATGAGCGGGCAATCGGCCGAGATGCCCGGGGAACCTCTGCCATCGATCACCCAGGATTGGCACCGGGAGCATGCGGTCCGTATCCCGTTTATTGCTGCCGACACCCATTTCCCGAGCGTGTCTTATGTCAGCGTATTACGTGGTGAGGTCCCTCCTGAGCGGTTGCGGGGCCGTCTGATTCTGGTGGGGGCGACAGCGTCGGGCATGGGCGATCGCTTTGTCACACCGCTCTCTCCTATGGCTGGCACCACAGCGGGTGTGGAGATCCAGGCCAATGTGCTCAATGGCTTGCTGCAAGATCGAAGTATTGTGGACTTGCCCGGCTGGCTGGCCGCACTGATCGCAACGTCCCTGGTGGCGATGTTGCTGGGCCTGCTGCTCTACCGCCCACGCTATGCGCTTTGGATGACCCTGGGGTGCATGTGCATGGCCTTGGTGGGTTCAGCGGCCTTATTGCGCCTGGGCTACTGGTGGTCGCCCGCGGCCTGTTTGATCGGTTTGCTGCTCAGCTACCTGATCTGGAATTGGCGGCGTCTCAGCGTGATCCTGGCCTACTTCGGCTGGGAATTGGCGCGCCTGGATAACGAACCCAAAGTCTTGCCCGAACGCCGCCGTGCACCTGCCAATAAGGGTGACGTATTACAGGGCCGTATCTTTGCCTTGGAGCAAGCCGTCAGTCGTACGCGGGACACCCGACGGTTTATGGCCGATGGGTTGGAATGCCTGCCGGTGGCGACGCTGATCACAGACACCCAAGGTAATGTCCTGTTGGCCAACCGCATCGCCCGGGAAGTGTTCGGCAATGACTTGATCAACCATAACCTTCTGGAGCAACTGGCCGACCTGGGTTATCCGCCGCTGCACAATGGCGTACGCCCTACCCTTTCAACGCTGGAACTCGTTGAGTTTCGTGATATCCATCAACGCAGCCTGCGCATGGAACTTGCCCCCCTGCTGCCGGCTGAAGGGGATGTCGCGCTGGGATGGCTGCTGAGCCTCACCGACCTGAGCAAGGAGCGCGAGGCCCAGCAGCATCGGGAAACCATGCTGCGCTTCCTCTCCCACGACTTGCGCGCCCCCCACTCGGCGATCCTCGCCCTGTTGGATGTGCACGACAGTGAGTCGCCGATATTTGCACAGATAGAGCAACAAGTACGCCGCGCCTTGAGCCTGACCGAATCATTTGTGCAACTGGCGAGGGCTGAGGCCGATGGCTACCAGTTCGAGCCTACGCTGTTCGCCATGTTGGTAATGGATGCCTTTGATCAAGTGGCCGTGATCGCCCAGCTCAAGGGGATTCACCTGGTCCACGATCTGGACGAGGCCGACGAAGGGATGGTGTCAGCCGATCAATCGCTGCTCACCCGCGCATTGTTCAATGTGCTGGAGAACGCGATCAAATATTCCCCGTCCGGTACCACTGTCCGGCTGCGACACAGCAGCGCGCAAGGCTGGCTGGAATGCCGCATCAGCGACCAGGGCCCAGGCATAGCCGCCGAGGATTTGCCTGAACTGTTCAGCCAGTACAAGCGCTTTGACTCGGCCCAAGGCAGCGAAGGGCTGGGGTTGGGACTGAGCATGGTCAAGGCGGTGGTGGAGCGTCATGGGGGCCGTATCGAGTGTGAAAGCACCGTGGGCAAAGGCACCACTTTCCGCCTGCAGTTGCCCTTGCTGGACGACTGCTAAAACGTACTTTTCCGCTGTGCATAAAAAACCGGTCTCAAGGACCGGTTTTTTAATGAAGGAAAAAACTTATGCACGTTTTTTGCGATTTTAATGGATTTGGAAATATCTAACTAAATCAACTTATTAGGACCAAAAAAAGCCAATTCGCCAACAAAGCGTACACAGGTTATCCACAGATGCTCATACCACCGGCGTCTCCACCACAATCGGCTCTGGCGGTAGGGAACCCATGGCCCGCTGCTGCGCTTCATTCCATGCCTGGGCACGGTCATTCAGCGCGGCAATGGCGCGTGGGCCTTCCCCTTCTGCGTACATTGGCTCGCCTATCACCACAGTGATGGTGCCTGCGCGTTTTGCCCAACCCGCCTTCGGCCAGAACTTGCCGGCGTTATGCGCAATCGGCAGCACCGGCAGGTTGGCGTTAACTGCCAATGCGGTACCGCCGCGAGAGAACTTGCCTACTGTCCCAAAGGGTACCCGCGTACCTTCCGGGAAGATCAGCACCCACACGCCATCCTTGAGCAGTTCATCGCCCTTCTTGGCGACGTGCTTGAGCGCCGCCTTGGGGTTGTCACGGTCGATGGCGATCGGGCGCAACATGGCCATGGCCCAGCCGAAGAACGGCACGTACAGCAGCTCGCGCTTGAGCACCTGGCTCAACGGCGAGAAGTAAGCCGAGAGGAAGAAGGTCTCCCAGGTGCTCTGGTGGTTCGACAGAATCACGCACGGCTGCTCCGGTACGTTTTCAGCGCCCTTGATCTCGAAACGAATGTTCAGGAACGCCTTGGTCAGCCACAACGCGCAGCGGCACCAATAGACGTTGATAAAGCGATAGCGCGCCTTGAACGGCAGGAACGGCGCAATAAAAAAGCTCAGGGTGCACCAGAGAAACGAACTGGTGCCCAGCAGCAGGTAAAAGAAAAAGGTTCTGATGGCCTGCAAAATCGACATGGCGGCATTTACCGTTGCGGGACATGGCCCGCCTGTTAAAAGCGCACTCCCGAACAGTCCTTGGCCAGGAAGTCGAGGGCGGCTAGTTGTTGATAAGTTCTGCGGCAACCGCCGCCAGATCGTCAAAAATCAAGGTGCCTACCGGCAGGTTTTTCGCCTGGGTCTTTTCGCCTTTCCCGGTCTTTACCAAAACTGGCTGAGAGTCGACGGCTTTGGCCGCCTCCAGGTCACCGAGGCTGTCCCCGACGAACCATATCCCAGCCAAGGGCACCTTGTAATGTTCTGCAATGGTTTTCAACATGCCAGGCTTGGGTTTGCGGCAATCGCAGCCCTCATCCGGCCCGTGAGGGCAGTACACCACCAGCCCCACTTCCCCGCCCTGCTCCGCCACCAGCGTGCGCAAGCGCGTGTGCATGGCGTCCAGGGTGGCGATGTCGTAATAGCCGCGGGCGATGCCGGACTGGTTGGTGGCGATGGCCACCGTCCAGCCGGCTTTGCTCAACTGCGCGATGGCCTCGATCGAACCGGGCAGTGGAATCCATTCCGCCACCGACTTGATGTAAGCGTCGGAGTCGTAGTTGATCACCCCGTCCCGATCGAGAATCAGCAGTTTCAACATGGTCAGCTCAGTGTCGAAATGTCAGCGATGTTGACGAACAGGCCACGCAGACGCGCCAGCATGGCGTAGCGGTTTTTCCGCACGCCGGCATCTTCGGCATTGATCATCACCGCTTCGAAGAACGCATCCACCGGCTCACGCAAGGTCGCCAGGCGTGCCAGGGCTTCGGCGTAATTGCGTTCGGCGATCAGCGGCTTCACCGCGTTCTCTGCCTTGGCAATGGCAGAATTCAGCGAGAACTCCTTGGCGTCGGCGAACAGGCCTGGGTCGACATCGGCGTTGCCCAGGCCTTCGGCCTTGCCCAGCAGGTTCGACACACGCTTGTTCACAGCGGCCAGGGCGTCGGCTTCCGGCAGCTTACGGAACGCCTGTACGGCTTGTACGCGTTGATCGAAGTCCAGCGCCGAACCCGGTTGCAGGGCACGTACCGACAGGTAGACGGAAACGTCCACGCCTTCGTCTTCATAACGCGCACGCAGGCGGTCGAACACGAACTCCAGCACTTGCTCGGCCAGGCCGGCTTGCTTGACCTTGCCACCGAACTGGCCGACCGCGAACACCACGGCCTGGGTCAGGTCGAGGTCGAGTTTCTTGTCGATCAGGATACGCAGCACGCCGAGGGCCGCGCGACGCAGGGCATACGGGTCTTTGCTACCGGTAGGCAGCATGCCGATACCGAAGATACCGACGAGGGTATCCAGCTTGTCGGCGATGGCCACGGCCGCACCGGTCAGGGTGGTCGGCAGCTCGGCGCCGGCGCCACGCGGCATGTACTGCTCGTTCAGCGCCAGCGCGACATCGTCCGCCTCGCCATCGTTGAGGGCGTAGTAGTAACCGGCAACGCCCTGCATCTCCGGGAACTCGCCGACCATTTCGGTGGCCAGGTCGCACTTGGACAGCAAGCCTGCACGCGCAGCCCAGGCGGCATCACCGCCGATGCGTGGGGCAATGTAGGCCGCCAGCTTGGAAACGCGCACGGCCTTGTCGTAGACGCTGCCAAGTTTTTCCTGGAACACCACGTTCTGCAGGCGCAGGTTGAAGTCTTCCAGCTTCTGCTTCTTGTCTTGCTTGAAGAAGAACTCGGCGTCAGTCAGGCGCGGACGCACGACTTTCTCGTTACCGGCGATGATCTGCTGCGGGTCCTTGCTTTCGATGTTGGCCACGGTGATAAAGCGCGGCAGCAACTTGCCGTCCACGTCCAGCAGGCAGAAATACTTCTGGTTGTCCTGCATGGTGGTGATCAGCGCTTCCTGCGGCACATCGAGGAAACGTTCTTCGAACGAGCACACCAGCGGCACCGGCCATTCAACCAGCGCGGTCACTTCGTCGAGCAGGCTTGGCGGCACGATGGCGGTGCCTTCCTGCAGGCGGGCGAGTTCTTCGGTGCGTTTGCTGATCAGCTCGCGACGCTCGTTGGCATCGGCCAGCACGTAGGCAGCACGCAGATCGGCGGCATAGTTAGCCGGCGAAGTGATGCGCACCGCTTGTGGATGGTGGAAGCGATGGCCACGGGAATCACGGCCAGCTTTCTGGGCGAGGATGGTGCAATCGATGACCTGGTCACCGAGCAGCATCACCAGCCACTGGGTCGGGCGCACGAACTCTTCCTTGCGCGCGCCCCAGCGCATGCGCTTGGGAATCGGCAGGTCGTTCAGGGAGTCTTCGACGATGGTCGGCAACAGGCTGGCGGTGGGCTTGCCTGTGATGACCTGGCTGAAACGCAGTTTCGGGCCGCTCTGATCAATCTCGCTCAGCTCGACGCCACACTTCTTGGCGAAGCCCAGTGCGGCTTGGGTCGGGTTGCCTTCGGCGTCGAAAGCCGCCTGGCGTGGCGGGCCGTCGAGGTTGATGCTGCGGTCCGGCTGCTGGGTTTCCAGCGCGGTCAGCAACACGGCCAGGCGGCGCGGTGCGGCGTAGACTTTTTTCGCTTCAAATTTCAGGCCGGCGCTCTGCAGGCCTTTTTCGATACCGGCCAGGAACGCATCGGCCAGGGTATTGAGTGCCTTGGGTGGCAGCTCTTCGGTGCCCAGTTCAACCAGGAAATCTTGAGCACTCATTGTGCAGCCTCCAGCTTAGCCAACACTTCATCACGCAGGTCCGGGGTGGCCATCGGGAAGCCCAGCTTGGCGCGAGCCAGCAGGTAGGCTTGAGCGACGGAACGCGCCAGGGTGCGTACACGCAGGATGTATTGCTGGCGCGCGGTTACCGAGATGGCACGACGGGCGTCCAGCAGATTGAAGGTATGGGAGGCCTTCAACACCATTTCATAGCTCGGCAACGGCAGCGGCTGGTCGAGTTCGATCAGGCGCTTGGCTTCGCTTTCATAGAAGTCGAACAGTTCGAACAGCTTGTCGACGTTGGCGTGTTCGAAGTTGTAGGTCGATTGCTCCACTTCGTTCTGGTGGAACACATCGCCATAGGTCACTTTGCCGAACGGGCCGTCAGCCCACACCAGGTCGTAGACCGAATCCACGCCCTGCAGGTACATGGCCAGGCGCTCGAGGCCGTAGGTGATCTCACCGGTTACCGGGTAGCACTCGATGCCACCGGCCTGCTGGAAGTAGGTGAACTGGGTGACTTCCATGCCATTGAGCCAGACTTCCCAGCCCAGGCCCCAGGCGCCGAGGGTGGGCGACTCCCAGTTGTCTTCGACGAAACGGATGTCGTGCACCAGCGGGTCGAGGCCCACGTGCTTGAGCGAGCCCAGGTACAGTTCCTGGAAGTTGTCCGGGTTCGGCTTCAGGACTACCTGGAACTGATAGTAGTGCTGCAGACGGTTCGGGTTTTCGCCGTAGCGGCCGTCAGTCGGGCGACGACTGGGCTGCACATAAGCGGCGTTCCAGGTTTCCGGGCCGATGGCCCGCAGGAATGTAGCGGTGTGGAAAGTGCCGGCGCCTACTTCCATATCGTAGGGCTGAAGTACCACACAACCTTGCTCGGCCCAGTATTGCTGGAGGGCGAGGATCAAGTCTTGGAAGGTACGCACGGCTGGCGTAGGCTGGCTCACGAAATTCACCTGTTACTTGGGCTGCGATTTAAAGAGCGGGAGTATACCCGATTCGGCCGCGCCACCATCCCCTGGAGCCTTATGCCACGCTGCTTTTGGTGTTCTGAAGATCCGCTGTACATGGCTTATCACGATCAGGAGTGGGGAACGCCGCTGCGCGATGCGCAGGGTTTGTTCGAGTTGCTTTTGCTCGAAGGGTTCCAGGCGGGCCTGTCCTGGATCACCGTTTTACGCAAACGCGAGCATTATCGAAAGGTCTTGTTTGGTTTTGATGCCCTGCGTCTGGCACAGCTGACCGATGCCGAGATCGAAGCGCTGATGCTTGACCCTGGCATTGTGCGTAACCGCCTCAAGCTCAATGCCACCCGGCGCAACGCCGCAGCCTGGCTGGCGCTTGAAGATCCGGTGGGGTGGCTCTGGTCGTTTGTCGGCGGCGTGCCCAAGGTCAACCATTTCAAGGACCGCAGCGAAGTGCCGGCTATTACGCCGGAGGCTGAAGCCATGAGCAAAGCACTCAAGAAAGCCGGCTTCACCTTTGTCGGCCCGACCATCTGTTACGCGTTCATGCAGGCCTCGGGCATGGTCATGGACCATACCCAGGACTGCGACCGTTACGCGGACTTGGTCAACGCCGGTTAGAATGGCGGCTTTGCGCACCACACACGATCAGGAGTGACCTGTGGAAAAGTTTAAAGGCGCCTTGCTGGTAGGCGCTCTTCGGTTGTTTGCCCTATTGCCCTGGCGCGCGGTTCAAGCGGTCGGCACGGCCATCGGCTGGATCATGTGGAAAACCCCTAACCGCTCCCGTGACACGGTGCGGATCAACCTCTCTAAATGCTTCCCGGACATGGACCCCGCCGCGCGCGAGCGCCTGGTTGGCCAGAGCCTGAAGGACATCGGCAAGTCCCTGACCGAAAGCGCCTGCGCCTGGATCTGGCCGGCCCAGCGCTCCATCGACCTGGTGCGTGAAGTCGAAGGCCTCGAGGTGCTGCACGAAGCCCTGGCCTCGGGCAAAGGTGTGGTCGGCATCACCAGCCACCTGGGCAACTGGGAGGTGTTGAACCACTTCTATTGCAGCCAGTGCAAACCGATCATTTTTTACCGTCCGCCCAAGCTCAAGGCGGTGGATGAATTGCTGCGCAAGCAGCGCGTACAACTGGGTAACCGCGTGGCGGCGTCCACCAAGGAAGGCATCCTCAGTGTGATCAAGGAAGTGCGCAAAGGCGGCCAGGTGGGTATTCCGGCCGACCCGGAGCCCGCGGAGTCCGCCGGGATCTTCGTGCCGTTCTTCGCCACCCAGGCGCTCACCAGCAAGTTTGTGCCGAACATGCTCGCCGGCCACAAGGCGGTCGGTGTGTTCCTGCATGCCCTGCGGCTGCCGGACGGTTCGGGCTACAAAGTGATCCTGGAAGCGGCGCCGGAAGACATGTACAGCACCGACACCGCCACGTCCTGCGCGGCGATGAGCAAAGTGGTGGAGCGTTATGTCGGCGCCTACCCGAGCCAGTACATGTGGAGCATGAAGCGCTTCAAGAAACGCCCGCCGGGTGAGGCGCGGTGGTACTGACCCAGAGCCAATCCAAAACCAAATGTGGGAGGGGGCTTGCTCCCGATAGCAGTGTGTCAGCCAATGCATAGTTGACTGAACCACCGCTATCGGGAGCAAGCCCCCTCCCACATTTTCGATCTGCTTAGCTTTGGCGCTCGAGTTTCTTCAGGAACACCGTCATCTCTTTCTCGGCCTGCTTGTCGCCATGGGCCTGGGCCGCTTCGATGCCCTTCTCCCACGCCTGTCGCGCCGCGGCGTTATCACCCTGCCCCAGCTGCGCCTTGCCCAACAACTTCCACGCCGCCGAATACTTCGGATCGAACTCGACGCATTTGTGCAAATGCTCCGCCGCCTTGGCATTGTCCTTCAGGTCCAGATAACCCTTGCCCAACCCAAAGCGCAGCAGGGAATTATCCACACCCTTGGCGAGCATTTTTTCCAGGGATTCGAGCATGTCGGTCACTCCGGTTGATCAGAAAAAGCTCAATCCCACGTGGAACAGCTTCTCCACATCGCGGATATGTTTTTTATCCACCAGGAACAGGATCACGTGGTCACCCGTGGCGATCACCGTGTCGTCGTGGGCGATGATCACTTCCTCATCACGAATGATTGCGCCAATGGTGGTGCCCGGCGGCAGGCCTATATCGCGGATGGCCTTGCCGATCACTTTGCTCGACTTCGAATCACCGTGGGCAATCGCTTCGATGGCCTCCGCCGCGCCCCGGCGCAGGGAGTGCACGCTGACGATATCGCCACGGCGCACGTGGGCAAGCAAGGTGCCGATGGTGGCCAGTTGCGGGCTGATGGCGATGTCGATATCGCCGCCCTGGATCAGGTCGACGTAGGCCGGGTTGTTGATGATGGTCATGACCTTCTTGGCCCCCAGCCGCTTGGCCAGCAGCGACGACATGATGTTGGCCTCGTCATCGTTGGTCAGGGCCAGGAAAATATCCGCATCGGCGATGTTTTCTTCCATCAGCAGGTCGCGGTCCGAGGCACTGCCTTGCAGTACGACCGTGCTGTCCAGGGTGTCGGACAAATGCCGGCAGCGTGCCGGGCTCATCTCGATGATTTTCACCTGGTAGCGACTCTCGATCGCTTCGGCCAGACGCTCGCCAATCTGCCCGCCGCCGGCGATGACGATGCGTTTGTAGCTCTCATCGAGCCGACGCATTTCACTCATGACGGCACGAATATTCGCTTTGGCAGCGATGAAGAATACTTCGTCATCGGCCTCGATCACCGTATCGCCCTGGGGCAGGATCGGCCGGTCACGTCGGAAAATCGCGGCTACGCGGGTTTCCACATTCGGCATGTGTTCACGCAGTTGACGCAACTGCTGACCCACCAGCGGCCCACCGTAGTAGGCCTTCACGGCCACCAGTTGCGCCTTGCCGCCGGCGAAGTCGATCACCTGCAAGGCGCCGGGGATTTCGATCAGGCGCTTGATGTAGTGGGTGACGACCTGTTCCGGGCTGATCAGCACGTCCACGGGGATAGCGTCGTTATCAAACAGACCGGCGCGGGTCAGGTAGGCGGCTTCACGCACCCGGGCGATCTTGGTCGGGGTGTGGAACAGGGTGTGGGCGACCTGGCAGGCGACCATATTGGTCTCGTCGCTGTTGGTGACCGCGACCAGCATGTCGGCGTCGTCGGCACCCGCCTGACGCAGCACGGTGGGAAACGACGCCCGGCCTTGTACGGTGCGGATATCCAGGCGGTCGCCCAGGTTGCGCAGGCGCTCGGCATCGGTGTCGACCACGGTGATGTCATTGGCTTCACTGGCCAAATGTTCGGCCAGTGTGCCGCCAACCTGCCCTGCTCCAAGGATGATGATTTTCATCCGGTCACTCCCTTAAACCCGTTCAGCCGCGCGCGGCGGCGATCTTGATCAGTTTGGCGTAGTAGAAACCATCATGCCCGCCTTCCTGCGCAAGTAACTGGCGGCCATGGGGCTGCTTGATACCGGCGGCCGTGGCGAGGTCCAGTTCCCGTGCGCCGCTGGTGCGGGCGAGAAAGGCTTCGATCACCTCGGTGTTTTCGGTGGGCAAGGTGGAGCAGGTGGCGTAAAGCAGGATGCCGCCGACTTCGAGGGTCGGCCACAGTGCGTCGAGCAGTTCGCCTTGCAGCACCGCCAGGGCGGCGATGTCGTCGGGTTGGCGGGTGAGCTTGATGTCCGGGTGACGGCGGATCACACCGGTGGCGGAACACGGCGCGTCAAGCAGGATGCGTTGGAACGGTTTGCCGTCCCACCAGGTGGCGGTGTCGCGGCCGTCGGCAGCGATCAGCTCGGCGCTGAGGCCCAGGCGCGCGAGGTTCTCCCGTACACGCACCAGACGCTTGGCTTCCAGATCGACCGCCACTACACCGGCCAGGTCCTTTTCGACTTCGAGGATGTGACACGTCTTACCGCCCGGAGCACAGCAGGCGTCCAGTACACGCTGACCGGGAGCCAGGTCGAGCAGGTCGGCGGCCAGTTGCGCGGCCTCGTCCTGCACACTGATCCAGCCTTCGGCGAAGCCCGGCAGACTGCGCACGTCGGTGGCCGCTTCCAGCACGATGCCGTCGCTGCTGTACACGCATGGCGTGGCGTTGATCCCTGCGCTCGTCAGCAAGTGCAGGTACGCATCACGGCTGTGATGGCGACGGTTGACCCGCAGGATCATCGGAGGGTGGGCGTTGTTGGCCGCGCAAATGGCTTCCCATTGCTCTGGCCAGAAGGCCTTCAGGGATTTTTGCAGCCAGCGCGGGTGAGCAGTGCGCACCACCGGGTCATGTTCCAACTCGGCCAGCAGCGCTTCGCTTTCGCGCTGGGCGCGGCGCAGTACCGCGTTGAGCAGGGCCTTGGCCCAGGGTTTTTTCAGCTTGTCGGCGCAACCGACGGTTTCACCGATGGCGGCGTGGGCCGGCACGCGGGTGTAGAGCAGCTGATAGAGACCGACCAGCAGCAGCGCCTCGATATCAGCATCGGCCGCCTTGAAAGGTTTTTGCAGCAGCTTGGCTGCCAGCGCCGACAACCGTGGTTGCCAGCGGGCGGTGCCGAAGGCCAGGTCCTGGGTGAAACCACGATCGCGGTCTTCGACCTTGTCCAACTGCGTGGGCAGCGAACTGTTCAGCGAAGCCTTGCCGTTGAGTACGGCGGCCAGGGCCTTGGCGGCGGCCAGACGCGGGTTCATTGGGCTGCCACCCCGAGGATCGTGCCCAGGGAAAATTTCTCACGGCGACTGTTGTACAAATCGCTGAAATTAAGCGCCTTGCCACCGGGCAATTGCAGACGGGTCAGGCACAGCGCCTGTTCGCCGCAAGCGACCAGCAGCCCCTCCTTGCTGGCACCGATGATTTCACCGGGCGCGCCTTTGCCGTCGGCCAAGGTCGCGGCCAACACTTTCAAGGCTTCGCCATTGAGGGTGCTGTGGCAGATCGGCCACGGGTTGAAGGCACGCACCAGGCGTTCCAGCTCCACAGCCGGGCGGCTCCAGTCGATGCGGGCTTCGTCCTTGTTCAGCTTGTGGGCGTAGGTGGCCAGGCTGTCGTCCTGCACCTCACCTTGCAGGGTTCCGGCAGCGAGACCGGCAATGGCCTGGATCACGGCGGGCGGGCCCATCTCGGCGAGGCGGTCGTGCAGGCTGCCACCGGTGTCTTGGGCCGTGATCGGAGTGGTGACCTTGAGCAGCATCGGGCCGGTGTCCAAACCCGCCTCCATGCGCATCACCGTCACGCCGCTTTCGCTGTCGCCTGCCTCCACGGCACGCTGGATCGGCGCCGCACCGCGCCAGCGTGGCAGCAGTGAGGCGTGGCTGTTGATACAGCCCAGGCGTGGAATATCCAGCACGACCTGGGGCAGGATCAAACCGTAGGCCACCACCACCAGCAAGTCCGGTTGCAGCGCCGCCAGTTCAGCCTGGGCCTCGGCGTTGCGCAGGGTCGGCGGTTGCAGCACGGGGATGTTGTGCTCAAGCGCCAACTGCTTGACCGGGCTCGGCATCAGTTTTTGCCCGCGACCGGCCGGGCGATCCGGCTGGGTGTACACCGCGACGATGTCATAAGGGCTGGCAAGCAGGGCCTTGAGGTGTTCGGCGGCAAATTCAGGCGTGCCGGCAAAAACAATGCGCAATGGCTCGGTCATGGGAGGTCTCGGTTAAAAGCAGTCACAAAAGAAAAAGGCTTGCCGCAGCAAGCCTTTGGAAGGAGGGCATCAAGCTTGCTGGCGATGCTTTTTTTCCAGCTTCTTCTTGATCCGGTCGCGTTTGAGCGTGGACAGGTAATCGACAAACAGCTTGCCATTGAGGTGGTCGCATTCGTGCTGGATGCACACGGCCAGCAGGCCTTCGGCAATCAGTTCGAACGGTTTGCCGTCGCGGTCGAGGGCCTTGATCTTCACGCGCAGCGGGCGCTCGACGTTCTCGTAGAACTCCGGTACCGAGAGGCAGCCTTCCTGGTATTCGCCCATCTCGTCGGTCAACGGTTCGAACTCGGGGTTGATATACACCCGCGGTTCGCTGCGATCTTCCGACAGGTCCATGACCACGACGCGCAGATGCACGTTGACCTGGGTGGCGGCGAGGCCGATACCAGGTGCTTCATACATTGTTTCAAACATGTCATCGACCAGCTGACGAACCTTGTCGTCCACTACGGCCACCGGCTTGGCGATTGTGCGCAGGCGCGAGTCGGGGAATTCGAGGATGTTCAAAATAGCCATAAGCGTAATTGCTGCACATGTGAGGTAAAGGCAAATCGGCGGTGGGAATGGACCCATACGGCCGGTGTGAAACGCCCGAAAGCCGCGAAGGCTGTGGCATTTCACGCGAACGCACATAATAAAGGAGATTCACCCCATGAGGAAATCGCTACTCGTCTTGCTGCTATGGGCCCCGTTCGCCATGGCCCTGCTTCCAGAGCCCGGCCCGCGGCTGGATCAAGCGACGCAACAGGCCATTCACTATTTCTTGTTACACAATCCCATTCTTAATACTACGACGTCCCAAGGGCTTTACCCCCCATTTCGAGACTGCCCCTCGACCGCAATAAATAGCCTGCTAAATAAGTTACCAACAGAGTTATCCACAGCTTGTTCCGGTCAAGGATGATCAGATGCTTTCGAAAAACTGCAATGAAATTTCCCCTTCAGAACTGGAAGCCCGCCTACGCCTGCACAGGCTGCCGGAGGTAGGCCCGAAGCGTTTTAGGTTGTTGATCGAAGCGTTCGGCAGCGCTTCAAAGGCCATCGGTGCCCCGGCCAGCGCGTGGCGCTCCTTGGGGTTGTCACCCATCAGCGCCGATGCCCGCCGTAGCCATGAGATCCGCGACGGCGCCAGTGAGGCGTTGGCCTGGTTGGAACGTCCGGACCAGCATTTGCTGATGTGGGACCAACCTGAGTACCCGGCACTGCTCGCCCAGATAGATGATGCCCCGCCGCTTTTATTTGTCGCCGGCGACCCCGGGATCCTGGAAAAACCGCAACTGGCGATGGTCGGCAGCCGCCGTGCATCCCGCCCCGGCATGGACACGGCCGCCGCATTTTCCCGCAGCCTGGCGAGCGCCGGTTTTGTCATCACCAGTGGCCTTGCGCTGGGAATCGACGGTGCGGCCCATCAAGCCGCTTTGGATGTGGGGGGTCATACAATCGGCGTACTCGGCACGGGCCTGGAAAATCTTTATCCACAGCGCCATCGACGGCTTGCGGCGGCGATGATTGCCCAAGGCAGCGCCGTGGTTTCCGAGTTTCCGCTGGACGCCGCGCCCCAGGCCGGTAACTTCCCCCGGCGCAACCGCATCATCAGCGGCCTGTCCCTGGGCGTGCTGGTGGTGGAGGCCAGCATGGCCAGCGGCTCGCTGATCACCGCCAAGCTCGCGGCCGAGCAAGGGCGCGAGGTGTATGCAATCCCGGGCTCCATCCATCATCCGGGGGCCAAGGGGTGTCACCAGTTGATCCGTGATGGGGCGATGCTGGTGGAAACCATTGAACACATCCTCGAAGGCTTGCGTGGCTGGCAGGCATTGTCACGCCCGGCGCCGATGCCTGTGATACATCCGTTGGTGGCGCTGTTGCACGCGGCGCCCCATACCAGCGAAGCCCTCGCGCTTGCCAGTGGGCGGCCGTTGGCCCAGGTGTTGGCGACCCTCACGGAGTTGGAACTTGAAGGCCTGGTGATCTGCGAAAGCGGGCGCTGGCTTGCGCGTGGCCAGCTTTTGTAGCGGCCAGTTTTTTGGAACTAGGTTTTGTAAAGAAGATCGGTAAACTGCCCAGAGCTTTAGTCCGGAGAGTAAACAATGGTCAACAGGTGGCGTGTGCTGGAAGCCGCACGAGAAATTCGCGCAGGCGCGGTGATTGCCTATCCAACCGAAGCGGTCTGGGGCCTGGGTTGCGATCCCTGGAACGAAGAGGCGGTGGATCGGCTGCTGGCGATCAAGAACCGTTCGGTGGACAAGGGCCTGATCCTGGTGGCAGACAATATTCGCCAGTTCGACTTTCTGTTCGAAGACTTCCCGGATACCTGGATCGAACGCATGGCCAGCACCTGGCCCGGACCGAATACGTGGTTGGTGCCGCATCAGGATTTGTTGCCGGAGTGGGTCACCGGTGTGCACGACACGGTGGCGCTGCGGGTGAGCGATCATCCGCTGGTACGGGACTTGTGCGCGCTGGTGGGGCCGTTGATTTCCACCTCAGCCAACCCCCAGGGCCGCCCGGCGGCGCGCACGCGGATTCGTGTGGAGCAGTACTTCCGCGGGCAGGTGGATCTGGTGCTGGGTGGTGCCCTGGGTGGGCGCAAGAACCCGAGCCTGATTCGCGATTTGGCAACGGGTGAGGTGGTGCGGCCTTCCTGAGACCGCGTCGCACCCATCGCGGGCAAGCGCCCTCTCACATTTGAACCGTGTCCGTCATGACAACACGGTCAAATGTGGGAGGGGGCTTGCCCCCGAAGAGGCCCTCAAGGCAACAGAATGGTCGACCCAGTGGTACGCCGCCCCGACAACTCCGTCTGTGCCTTCGCCGCGTCTGCCAGCGAATACCGCTGGTTGATATCAATGCGCACCTTGCCGCTCTTGATCATCGAAAACAGATCATCCGCCATCACCTGCAGGTTCGCCGGATTGTTGGCGTAGGTCGCCAGGGTCGGCCGTGTCACGTATAGCGAGCCTTTGGCCGCGAGTATCCCCAGGTTCACCCCATCCACCGCGCCCGACGCATTGCCAAAGCTCACCACCAGGCCACGTGGCGCCACGCTGTCCAATGAGGTCAGCCAGGTGTCCTTGCCGACCCCGTCGTAGACCACGGGCACCTTTTTGCCGTCAGTCAACTCCAGCACGCGCTGTGCGACATTTTCCTTGCTGTAGTCGATGGTTTCCCATGCGCCGAGGGATCTGGCCAGGGCGGCTTTTTCTGGCGAGCTCACGGTACCGATCAGCTTCACACCCAGTGCCTTGGCCCATTGGCAGGCCAGGGAGCCCACGCCACCGGCGGCGGCGTGGAACAGGATGGTCTCGCCACCTTTGAGCTCATAGGTCTGGCGCAGCAGGTATTGCACGGTCAGGCCCTTGAGCATCGCGCCGGCGGCTTGTTCGAAGCTGATGTCGTCCGGCAGGTGCACCAGGTTGGCGGCGGGCAGCACGTGCAACTCGCTGTAGGCCCCAAGTGGGCCGCTGCCGTAGGCCACGCGGTCACCGACTTTAAATTGCGTGACTTCGCTGCCCACCGCATCAACCACACCGGCGCCTTCTGCGCCCAGCCCCGATGGCAGGGCCGGCGGCGCGTAAAGGCCACTGCGGAAATAGGTATCGATGAAATTCAGGCCAATCGCCTCGTTACGCACTCGAACCTGCTGCGGGCCGGGCTCTGCCGGTGTGTAGTCCACATATTCAAGTACGTCGGGGCCGCCATGGGCGCTGAACTGGATACGTTTGGCCATCTGCACTTCTCCTGAGGTCGAATTCGCGTAGCCCCCTATCGGACTCCTAAGCTTGATCTTCGTCAACTGCGGCGCTCCTAAGTGCAGTGCTATCCAAGTGCAGTGGTATCCTGTGCGCCCATTTGCCGCCGACGCCCCACGGCTTCGCGTAGCTTTGCCCGATTCAAGGTGATGTCATGACTACTCGCACCGAGGCTGTCAAAGCCTACCTGCTCGACCTGCAAGACCGCATTTGCAGCGCCCTGGAAACCTTCGAGACGGACACTCGCTTTATCGAAGACGCCTGGACCCGGCCTGCCGGCGGCGGCGGTCGCACCCGTGTGATCGAGAACGGCTCGGTCATCGAAAAGGGCGGCGTTAACTTTTCCCACGTGTTCGGCAGCGGCCTCCCACCGTCAGCCAGTGCGCATCGCCCCGAGCTGGCCGGTCGCGGGTTTGAAGCCCTGGGCGTGTCGCTGGTGATTCATCCGCACAACCCACACGTGCCGACGTCCCACGCCAACGTGCGTTTTTTCATCGCCGAAAAAGAAGGCGAAGAGCCGGTGTGGTGGTTCGGTGGCGGCTTCGACCTCACGCCCTACTATGGCAACGAAGAAGACTGCATTCACTGGCACCGCGTGGCCGAGCAGGCCTGCGCGCCGTTTGGCCCGGACGTTTACTCGCGCTACAAGGCCTGGTGCGATACCTACTTCCACATCAAGCACCGCAACGAGCCCCGTGGTATTGGCGGCCTGTTTTTCGATGACTTGAACGAGTGGGACTTCGACACCTGCTTCGCGTTTATCCGCGCCATCGGCGATGCCTACATCGACGCCTACCTGCCGATTGTGCAGCGCCGCAAAGCCGCCGCGTATACCGAACAGCAACGCCAGTTCCAGGAATTCCGTCGCGGCCGCTACGTTGAATTCAACCTGGTGTATGACCGTGGCACCCTGTTCGGCCTGCAGTCGGGCGGGCGCACAGAGTCGATCCTGATGTCGCTGCCACCCCAGGTGCGCTGGAGCTACGACTGGAAAGCCGAGGCCGGCAGCGAAGAAGCGCGCCTCACCGACTACTTCCTGCAAGACCGCGACTGGCTGGGCATCGCCGCGCCCAAGGCGGCTGTTTGATGGATCGTTATGTGGTGTTCGGCAACCCCATCGGCCACAGCAAGTCGCCGCTGATTCACCGTATGTTCGCCGAGCAGACTGGCGAACTACTGGACTACAGCACCTTGCTCGCGCCCCTTGAGGATTTCACCGGCTGTGCCCGTGAATTTTTCCAACAGGGCCGAGGTGCCAACGTCACCGTGCCGTTCAAGGAAGACGCCTACCGCCTGGCCAACAGCCTCACCGAACGGGGCCAGCGCGCCGGGGCGGTGAACACCTTGAGCAAACTGGCCGACGGTACGTTGCTCGGCGACAACACCGACGGCGCCGGCCTGGTGCGTGACCTGACGGTAAACGCCGGCTTGAATCTGCAAGGCAAACGCATCCTGTTGCTGGGCGCGGGTGGCGCGGTAAGGGGCGCGTTGGAGCCGTTGCTGGCTGAACGGCCCGCTTCGTTGATCATCGCCAACCGCACCGTGGAAAAAGCCGAATTGCTCGCCGAGCTGTTCGACGACCTAGGCCCGGTGTCCGCCAGTGGTTTCGACTGGCTGCGTGAGCCGGTGGACGTGATCATCAATGCCACGTCCGCCAGCCTGTCAGGCGATGTACCGCCGATTGCCGGCAGCCTGATCGCACCGGGCAAGACATTTTGCTACGACATGATGTACGCCAAGGAACCCACCGCGTTCTGCCGTTGGGCCAGTGAGCAAGGCGCAGCCGTGGCGATGGATGGCCTGGGCATGCTGGTGGAGCAGGCAGCCGAAGCGTTCTTCCTGTGGCGCGGTGTGCGCCCGGATTCGGCGCCGGTGTTGGCTGAACTGCGCCGGCAGTTGGCGCAGTAATCAATCTTCAAACTGGATGGGGCATTTGTCGGCCCCCTCCAGTTTTTTCAACTCTTCCACCACCTGCGGCCTGGCGCGGCGCAATGTCAGGCTACGGCCCAGCCCGCTTAAACGACGCGCCTCCTGGTGCAGCATCTCCACCCCGGAATAGTCGATAAAGTTGATCTGCTGCGCCTCGATCACCACCCGCTCACCCTGCAAGCTTTGCAGGCGCACTTGCAGGTAATGGCTGGCGCCAAAGAAGATCGACCCACCGACGCGCAACACATCCTCTTCCCCATCACGCCATTGCTGTACCCGTGGCTGCGACGTGCGCTTAAGGTAGAAAAACAACGACGCCAACACCCCCGCATAAATCGCCGTTTGCAACTCCAGCAACAAGGTGGCGACACAGGTCAGACTCATCACTACGAACTCTGCGCGGCTCACGCGGAACAACGCACGAATACCCCGACGATCCACCAGGCCCCAGGAAATCAGCAAGATGCTGGCGGCCATGCTCGGGATCGGAATATGTGCGATCAATGCCGCGCCAAACAGCGCAAACAAGGCCACCCATACTGCGGAAAACACCCCGGCCAACGGCGAACAGGCACCCGCCTCATAGCTGAGGCCGGAGCGGGTGAACGACCCTGCCGACAGATACCCGGAGAAAAATCCGCCAACGATATTGGATAAACCCTGGGCGCGAACTTCCTGGTTGGCATCGAGCAATTGTTGCGAACGGGCCGACAGCGAACGGGCAATCGACAGGCTGGTCACCAGCCCCAGCATGCCCACCGCAACGGCGCTGGGCAGCAGGCGCAGGATCATGTCCGGATCCAGCGGCAACGGGCTGAACGGTGGCAGCTTGCCGATAAACGAACTGACCAGCACCACATGCCCGAACATCGTCGGCCACAGCCACGTTGCCAGGCTACCCAGGGTCAGTGCGATCAGCAGCGTTGGCCAGCGAGGCACAAGGTATTTGAGCAACACGCCCACCAGCAAAGTACCGAGCCCAAGGGCAAGGGATGCATGGTCCCACTCGCCAGCGTGGTCGATCAGCGCCAGCAGGCTATTGATCGCTGTGGCCTGGCTCGGTAAATCCAGGCCAAGCAGATTGGGCAGCTGCCCGAGGGCAATCACCACGGCGGCACCGAGGGTGAAACCCAGCACCACCGAATGCGAGACGAAGTTCACCAGCGCGCCAAAGCGCAGCATGCCCAGCAGCCACTGGAATACCCCGGCGAGGAATGTCAGCAACAGGATCAGGGTGATGTAGTCCTGAGACCCCGGCACGGCCAACGGGCTGACGCTGGCGTACAGCACGATGGAAATCGCTGCCGTGGGGCCACAGATCAGGTGCCAGGATGAACCCCACAGGCAGGCGATCAGCACCGGGATGATGGCGGCATACAGACCGTACTCCGGTGGGAGACCGGCGATCAGCGCGTAGGCAATCGACTGGGGCAGCGCGAGCACGGCGCCGCTGAGGCCGACCAGCGCGTCCCGGCCGACGCTGGCGCGGGTCTGGCGCGGCAGCCAGCTGAGGAACGGGAAGAGTGTATGGCGGTTGGGCCGGGGCATTTATAACTCGGCTGAAAAGGTTTGACTCAGGGTATCAGTACACACTGGTCCTTGTGGGAGGGGGCTTGCTCCCGATATAGGTGGACCCGTCGAAATCTCTCTGACTGGCACTCCGCTATCGGGAGCAAGCCCCCTCCCACATTGGAATAGCGCAAGGCCCTAGAGTTTGGCCTTTACTGCCGGCAACGCGTCCTTGCCATCCACGGTTTTCACACCGTCCAACCATTTATCCAGCACCGCCGGGTTCGCCTTGATCCACGCCTTCGCCGCGTCGGCATTGCTGACCTTGTTGTTGGCCACCTCAGCCATGATGCTGTTCTCCATTTCCTGGGTGAAGCTCAGGTTGGTCAGCAGTTTGCCGACGTTAGGGCAGGCCTGCGCATACCCTTTGCGGGTCAAGGTATACACACTGCCGGTGTCACCGAAGTATTTCTCGCCGCCTTTGAGATAGTGCATTTTCAGTTGCACGTTCATTGGGTGTGGCGTCCAGCCGAGGAAGGTGACGAAACGCTGTTTCTTCACCGCCCGTGAGACCTCGGCGAGCATCGCCTGTTCACTGGACTCGATCAGCTTCCACTGGCCCAGGTCGAAGTCATTCTTCTTGATGATCTCCTGCAGCGAGATATTTGCCGGCGCGCCGGAACCGATGCCATAGATCTTCTTGTCGAACTTGTCGGCGAATTTGTTCAAGTCGGCAAAGTCATGCACCCCGGCATCCCACACATAATCCGGCACGGCGAGGGTGAACTCGGTGCCGTCGAGGTTCTTCGCCAACTGCACCACATCGCCGTTGGCCACGAATTTGTCGTAGAAGCCCTGCTGCGCCGGCATCCAGTTACCCAGGAACACATCCACCTGGCCGTCCTTGAGCCCGCCGAAGGTGATCGGCACCGCCAGGGTGTCGACCTTGGCCTTGTAGCCCATGCCGTTCAGCAGGAAACCGGTAATGGCGTTGGTGGCGGCAATGTCGCTCCAGCCTGGATCGGCCATCTTCACGGTCTCACAGCGGGTGTCCGCATACGCATTGGCGCTACTCAGCACCAACATGCCCACTACTGCAGTTAACTTTTGCATGGCCTTCCCTCTGTACTTATTGGTTTTGGCAGGGTTGTGGATAACGTGCCTTGCGCTCCAGGTCGTCGAGGTCGATGTGGTTGCGCATGTATTGCTGACTGGCGTCCACCAGTGGCTGGTGATCCCAGCTCTTCAGCTTGCCTTGGGTCAGCGCCTCGAACACCAGGCGACGACGGCGTTGGCTGGCGAGCACCTGCTGGTGGATCGCCGGGATGTCCCACTTGGCCCGCGCCTCATTCAAAAACGCCTCTAACAGTGGCCGGTGTTCCGGTGACTGGCTGAGGTCTTCCCGCTCGTGCGGGTCGTTGTGCACATCGAACAGTAGACAAGGGTCGTCTTCGCTGTAGATGAATTTGTAGGCGCCACGGCGAATCATCATCAATGGGCTGATGGTGCCTTCGGCCATGTATTCGCCAAAGACTTCGTCATGCCCGCCCTGCCCCTGCAAGTGCGGGACCAGCGAGCGACCGTCCAGTGGCAGGCGCGGGTCCAGCTCGCCGCCGGCCAGTTCCACCAGGGTGGGCAGCAGGTCGGCGGTGGACACGGCCTGGGTCACCCGGCCCGGTGCAAATTGCCCCGGCGCACTGACCAGCAGCGGCACGCGGGCGGCCATTTCAAACCAGTGCATTTTGTACCAGAGGCCGCGCTCACCGAGCATGTCGCCGTGGTCGCCGGAGAAAACGATGATCGTGTCGTCGGCCAGGCCGGTGTCTTCCAGGGTCTGCAGCAGCTTGCCGACATTGCTGTCGATGTAGCTGCATGCGCCGAAGTAGGCGCGGCGGGCGTCGCGAATCTTATCTACAGGCAGCGGCTTGTCCCATAGGTCATAGACCTTGAGCAGACGCTGGGAATGCGGGTCGAGATCTTCCTGGTTCGGCGTTGCGGGCAAGGGGATGTCGTTGTCGTCGTACAGGTCCCAGAACGGCTTGGGAATGGTGTACGGGTCGTGGGGATGGGTCATCGACACGGTCAGGCAGAACGGCTGGTCACCGTCTTCGCGGATGTGGTCGAACAGGTATTGCTGGGCCTTGAACACCACCTCTTCGTCGAAATCCAGCTGATTGGTGCGCACGCACGGGCCGGCTTGCAGCACCGAGGACATGTTGTGGTACCAGGAGGGGCGTACGTCCGGCTCATCCCAGTTCACTGCCCAGCCATAGTCGGCGGGGTAGATGTCGCTGGTCAGGCGTTCTTCATAGCCGTGCAGTTGGTCGGGGCCGCAGAAGTGCATCTTGCCCGACAGCGCGGTGCGATAACCCAGGCGCCGCAGGTAGTGGGCATAGGTCGGCACATCGGCGGGAAAATCCGCCGCGTTGTCGTAGGCGCCGATCTTGCTCGGCAATTGGCCGCTGACCAGGGTGAAGCGTGAGGGCGCACACAGCGGGCTGTTGCAATAGGCCGCGTCGAACACCACGCCCTGTGCGGCGAGGCGGCTCAAATTCGGCAACTTGATCGGAGAAGGTCCGTAGAACGGAAGCAGCGGCGCGGCCATTTGATCGGCCATGATGAAAAGAATGTTCTTGCGCTTCATGGGGCTTCGGCATTCCATAGGCAGTGTTTATGCGAATGAGCATGCAGCCCATGGAAAATGGGGTAAAGCCCATGACGAGCAATGTCTAGGATAAGCACAGCTTATGTATGAAGCCCTTGGAGACCTGTCCCTCGACCTGCTACGCGCATTCGAGGCGGCCGCGCGCCATCGCAGCTTTACCGCCGCTGCGATGGAGCTGGGCACCACTCAGCCGGCGATCAGCCAGCAGATCAAGCGCCTTGAAGAACAACTGACGATCCGCCTGTTTGACCGCATCTATCGGGGCATCGAACTGACCGACGCCGGCGCCCTGCTGTTCGAGCATGTGCAAGGCGGTTTGCAGAGCATCAACCAGGGCCTCAGTGTGATCACCCAGCAGGACCAGCACGAAGTGCTGCAAGTGGCCACAGACTTTGCGTTCGCCGCCTACTGGCTGATGCCGCGCCTGCATCGCTTCCACGCCGCCAACCCCCAGGTAGACGTGAGCCTGGTAACCAGCGAGCGCAACCACGCCACCTTGCGCAGCGACATCGACGTGGCGGTGCTGTTTGGCGATGGCCGTTTCAAGCAGGGCGACAGCCTGTGGTTGTTCAACGAGGAGGTATTCCCGGTGTGCAGCCCGCAATGGCTCAAGGAGCAGGCCAGTCCTTTGACTGTGCACACCTTGCCCGACTACCCGTTGCTGCACCTGCGCCAGGAAAACAACAGTCAGTGGTTCGACTGGAGTGGCGTATTTCGCGAGCTGGGTATCACCGCCGCGCCCACGCCCGGCCAGCTGCGATTCGACAACTACACTTTATTGATCCAGGCAGCGATTGCCGGCCAAGGGGTGGCGATCGGCTGGCGCCATTTGGTGGATAACCTGCTGGAACAGAATTGGTTGTGCCGACCGATCGGCAACACGGTGGTTTCGCGCTTTGGCTATTACGTGGTGCAGCCCCAGCGCAAGCGGCGTGGGCAGTTGGTCGAACGTTTCGTCGACTGGTTGCAGGCAGAACAGGCCAGCAGCGCGCAGTCCCTGACCGGACTGGCCCTGCCGTCGATTGCGGTCTAGGATTTGCCGCACATTGGATCCGGAGTCCGTCATGCAACGTATCAAGGGCTACCACGCCCATATCTACTTTGACGCCAGCACCATCGACCAGGCGCGCACCCTATGTGAAGACGGCGCGAAACTGTTCCCGCTGCGCATGGGCCGTGTGCATGAACGGCCCGTAGGCCCGCACCCGGACTGGAGCTGCCAGCTGGCGTTCGATGCCGAATACATTGGCGTGGTGCTGCCGTGGCTGGCGCTGCATCGCAATGGGCTGGTGGTGTTCCTGCACCCCGAAACCGGCGATGAGCTGAAGGATCACACCGATCACGCGATTTGGATGGGTGCGATGCGCGAGCTGGATCTGTCGGTTTTTTAACCTCTCTTTATCAGACAAAACCCGCTTCTTCCCGCAGTAAAAGGCGAGGAAGTTGTAGGATTTATCTTGTTTTGTCTCACTATATGGGACTGTTATTTATATATTGAGATATTGCCGGCCATAGGTTTATATTCGCCCATCTGCTTTTTTCAGCACCCACTCATTTCAGGTGAAGCGATGCAGGCGCAATTGATCGCGCTCGATTGGGGGACCAGCTCCCTTCGTGCTTATAAACTCGGGCCCGCAGGCGTCGTGCTGGAACAGCGCTCGCTGGCGTCGGGCATCATGCATTTGCCCAGTGAGCCCCGGGACATCGGCGGTGTGCACTGCAGCGATGGCTTCGAGTTGGCGTTCGATGCGGCATGCGGCGACTGGCTCGAGGCCCAACCCCATCTTCCAGTGATCGCCTGCGGCATGGTCGGCAGCGCCCAGGGCTGGAGCGAGGCGGCATATCGCAATACGCCGGTCGACGTCGCCAGCCTGGGCCAGGCGTTGCACACGGTGCGCAGCCTGCGCGGCGTCGATGTGCATATCGTGCCCGGCGTGATCGAGCAGGTCGGTTTGCCCAATGTGATGCGCGGTGAAGAAACCCAGGTGCTGGGTGTGCTGCAAAGCCTCTCGGCCAACGGTGAAATGTTGATCGGCCTGCCCGGCAGCCATTCCAAATGGGTCGAGGTGGTGGAAGGTTGCATCACCCACTTCGATACCTTCATGACCGGTGAACTGTTCGCGGTGCTGAGCAAGCACAGCCTGCTGGGACGTACGCAAAAGGTATCCGCGCAGTTCCAGGCCGAGGCTTTCGACCGCGGCGTTCAAGTGGCGCTGTCGAAAGAGGGTCAGCGCGGCGTGCTGTCGACCCTGTTCAGTGCGCGCACCCTTGGGCTGACTGCCGAACTTACCCCTGAGCAGCAGCCCGATTACCTGTCCGGCCTGCTGATCGGCCATGAACTGGCCGGTCTGCCAGCCAGTGCGCGGCTCGTCCCCATCATCCTGGTGGGCGCCGGCCCGCTTTGCGTGCGCTACCAACGCGCCCTCGCCCTCTGCGGTTTCGCCCACGTCAGCCTGGCGCAGGAAGCGACCGAGCGCGGCCTGTGGCAACTGGCAGTGGCCGCCGGGCTCACTCAACCTGCAACGGAGGCCTGACATGCTCAAGCAAGCACTGGCACAAAACGGTTTGATCGCAATCCTGCGCGGTGTGCGCCCGGACGAAGCCCAGGCGGTCGGCCAGGTGCTCTACGACGCCGGTTTTCGCGTGATCGAAGTCCCGCTCAACTCGCCGGACCCTTACACCAGCATCCGCATCCTGCGCGACAGCCTGCCCGCCGATTGCCTGATCGGCGCCGGTACGGTGTTGACGCCTGCGCAGGTCGAGCAGGTGAAAGCTGCCGGTGGCCAAGTGATCGTCATGCCCCACAGCGATGCCAAGGTCCTGCGCGCCGCCAAGGCCGCTGGCCTGTACCTGTCGCCGGGGGTGGCCACGCCCACCGAGGCGTTCGCCGCGCTGGATGAAGGCGCCGACGTGTTGAAGCTGTTCCCGGCCGAGCAAATGGGCCCCTCTGTGATCAAGGCGTGGCTGGCGGTATTGCCGGCAGGCACGTTGCTGCTGCCGGTGGGCGGCATTACCCCGGACAACATGGAGGTGTTTATCGACGCCGGCGCCAAGGGGTTCGGGCTGGGTTCCGGGTTGTTCAAACCGGGTATGACAGTGGATCAGGTAGCGAGCCGCGCCCAGGCTTATGTCGCCGCCTGGAAAGCCCTGAGCTGAGATCAAGTTCCGCGCCCCTGGCGCTGCATCTATAAGAGAGATAACAGATGAAAATCACCAAACTGACGACCTTTATCGTCCCGCCGCGCTGGTGCTTCCTCAAGGTCGAGACCGACCAGGGCGTGACCGGCTGGGGTGAGCCCGTAGTCGAAGGCCGCGCTCACACCGTGGCTGCGGCGGTCGAGGAACTGTCCGACTACCTGATCGGCAAGGACCCACGCAATATCGAAGATATCTGGACCGTGCTCTACCGCGGCGGCTTCTACCGTGGTGGCGCCGTGCACATGAGCGCCCTCGCCGGCATCGACCAGGCGCTGTGGGACATCAAGGGCAAGGCCCTGGGCGTCTCGGTCAGCGATCTGTTGGGTGGCCAGGTACGCGACAAGATCCGCGTGTACTCCTGGATCGGTGGCGACCGCCCGGCCGACACCGCCCGCGCCGCCAAAGAGGCCGTAGCCCGTGGCTTTACCGCGGTGAAAATGAACGGCACCGAAGAGTTGCAGTTCGTCGACAGTTTCGAAAAAGTCGACCTGGCCCTGGCCAACGTCGCGGCCGTGCGCGATGCGGTCGGCCCTAACGTCGGCATCGGCGTCGACTTCCATGGCCGTGTGCACAAGCCCATGGCCAAGGTGCTGATGAAAGAGCTGGACCCGTACAAACTGATGTTTATCGAAGAGCCGGTGCTCAGCGAAAACTACGAAGCCCTCAAGGAACTGGCGCCCCTG
This sequence comes from Pseudomonas sp. GV047, assembly GCF_003058245.1. Taxonomy (NCBI): domain Bacteria; kingdom Pseudomonadati; phylum Pseudomonadota; class Gammaproteobacteria; order Pseudomonadales; family Pseudomonadaceae; genus Pseudomonas; species Pseudomonas sp. GV047. Next base: position 604,866 of record NZ_QCWA01000002.1, read on the forward strand.
ACCAGCACCCCGATTGCCCTGGGCGAGCGCCTGTTCTCGCGCTGGGACTTCAAGCGCGTGCTCAGCGAAGGCTACGTCGACATCATCCAGCCGGACGCTTCCCATGCGGGCGGTATCACCGAAACCCGCAAGATCGCCAACATGGCCGAAGCCTACGACGTGGCCCTGGCCCTGCACTGCCCGCTGGGCCCGATTGCGTTGGCGGCGTGCCTGCAACTGGATGCGGTTTGCTACAACGCGTTTATCCAGGAGCAAAGCCTGGGTATTCACTACAACGAGAGCAACGACCTGCTCGACTACGTGCGCGACCCGGGCGTGTTCGACTATGACCAAGGCTTTGTGAAGATCCCCAACGGGCCGGGCCTGGGCATCGAGATTAATGAGGAATACGTGATCGAACGCGCAGCCATCGGCCACCGCTGGCGCAACCCGATCTGGCGCCACGCCGACGGCAGCTTTGCCGAGTGGTGATGTCTGCCTGAAAGAACACGGTCAGACATGCGGGAGAGGGCTTGCCCCCCTCCCACATGTTGATCCGGTTTCTGCAGAAGTCCCTTCCTCAACAAATATAAGAAGAGGCACCTACCATGCAACCTGAATCCTTGAGCGGGCAGGCTTCTTTAGTCACGCCTACCCGAAAGCGCTACTTCATCATGGTGCTGCTGTTTATCACCGTGGTGATCAACTACCTCGACCGCAGCAACCTGTCGATTGCCGCCCCGGCGCTGACCAGCGAACTGGGTATCGACCCGGTACATGTCGGGCTGATTTTCTCCGCGTTCGGCTGGACGTACGCCGCCATGCAGATCCCCGGCGGCTGGCTGGTGGACCGGGTGCCGCCGCGTATCCTCTACACCGCCGCCCTGTTGCTGTGGTCCATCGCCACCGTGATGCTCGGTTTTGCCGCCAGCTTCATTGCGCTGTTTGTTCTACGCATGGCGGTGGGTGCCCTGGAAGCACCGGCTTACCCCATCAACAGTCGCGTGGTCACCAGCTGGTTCCCCGAGCGTGAGCGCGCCACGGCCATTGGCTTCTACACCTCCGGGCAGTTTGTCGGGCTGGCGTTCCTGACGCCGGTCCTGGCCTGGTTGCAGCACCATTACGGCTGGCACATGGTATTTGTCGTGACCGGTGGCGTGGGCATTCTGTGGGCGGCGATCTGGTATGCCCTGTATCGCGAGCCTCGGGACTTCAAAGGCGTCAACGCCGCTGAAATCGAGTTGATCCGCGAAGGTGGCGGGCTGGTGGACTTGAGCGCACAAGCGAGCAAGAGCAAGGCGCCCTTCAGTTGGGTCGACCTGGGCATTGTCCTGAGCAAGCGCAAGTTGTGGGGTATCTACCTGGGGCAGTTCTGCCTGAACTCCACGTTGTGGTTCTTCCTGACCTGGTTCCCGACCTACCTGGTGAAATACCGCGGCATGGACTTCATCAAGTCCGGCATGCTCGCGTCACTGCCCTTCCTCGCGGCTTTCGTCGGCGTGTTGTGTTCGGGGCTGTTTTCCGACTGGCTGATCCGCCGTGGCGCTTCGGTGGGGTTTGCCCGCAAGTTGCCGATCATCAGCGGCCTGTTGATCTCGACGGCGATCATTGGCGCCAACTTCGTCGAATCGACACCGTTGGTCATCGCCTTCCTCGCCCTGGCGTTCTTCGGTAATGGCCTGGCCTCGATCACCTGGTCGCTGGTCTCGACCCTTGCCCCGGCACGTCTGCTGGGACTGACCGGCGGGGTGTTCAACTTCATCGGCAACCTGGCGGCGATTGCCACGCCGATCGTCATCGGTTTCCTGGCCAGTGGCGATTCGTTTGCGCCGGCGATCACCTATATCGCCGTGCTGGCGCTGTTGGGCGCACTCTCCTATGTGCTGCTGGTGGGCAAGGTCGAGCGGATCGAGCTGTAAGCCGTGGGCGGCCTGCGGGCCGCCCGTTGGCCGGGCTCAGGGCACCGACATTTCGTTACGGAACACATTCGAAGGATCCCAGCGTTGCTTGGTTCGGCGCAGGCGGTTCTCGATGATCGTGTTGGGGAAGAAAATTCCATACCACAGAGGGTTCCTGGGGTTCGCGGGATTGCCACCGAGGTGGGTCATGTCCAGGTCGGGGTAGTTGATGTAGCAGCCCTCGAACTCCGGGTCATTGGGAGCACCGTTGGTGAATGCAGCGTAATAGAGGCCGCGGATCCAGTCGGCATGGGCGCGGTCGATGGCGTCATCGTCGGCGTGCCAGTAACACTGCGGTTGCCATTTGAGGTACGAGGAGCGTTGCGCGGCTGACGTCTGCGCCAGGATCGGGCCGTCCATCTGGTTGATGCGCCCGCCGAACGACTGGATCTGGATCAGGCTTTGGGTCAGGTATTGCTCGGCGTCCGGCAAGGTCAGCGTCGTCCAGATCGCGTCCAGCACGCGCTGTGTAAACCCGCCTTTCTGATACGCCGATTTATACCGCCCGCGCTGATTGTCACCGGAACCGTTGAGCGATTGGGTGGCGTACAACCAGTCCAAACGCCTGGCGGCCTCATGGGCACTCTGCAGGGAATCGATCCGGCGGCCCTTTTGCCCGCCACGTGGCTGATGCACGACGTGGAACGGCAGGAGCGACGCTGTCGCACTGACGCCCGCCGCGGCCTGCATGCTGCTGACAAAGTCGTTGAAAGGCGCCAGGTCATCGAGCTTCCCGTCCTTGTCGACGTAGTGGATGCCCAGGGTCACGTTGCCAGTATTGAGGTGGCGCATTTCCAGTTTGGTGGCCAGGCCCCAGGTTGCCGGGTCGGCCTGATGATCCACGAACCAGTTTTGATAGGCGTGCAGCAAACGTTCGAGGGCGGCGCGTGTGAGGTCTGACCAGTCCCATTCCAATGGCAGCCAGAGCACTTCCTCCGGGGCTGGCGGTAGCGTCTTGAAATAGTAACTGGTGATGATGCCGAACTGCCCGCCACCGGCGCCGCAACAGGCGGCGAACAGGTCCAGCTCATCGGTGTCGAGGCTGTTACGGGACACATGGACAGGTTCAAGGCCCGGGCCGGGTCCATTGGCGACCAGCAGGTCGACGCCGTCCAGCCAGTCGCAGACCAGCCCGTATTTACGCGACAACAACCCATAGCCGCCGCCGCAGATATGCCCGCCCAGTCCCACCGAATAGCAGGATCCACTGGGCAGCGCCTTACCTGCCAATTTGTACAGCGCGACGCTGGTGTCCCAGTTCTGGCAGCCGGGCTCCAGGCGGAATGCATAGCGATGGGGCGAAGCGGGTACCAGCACTGAGCTGATCAGGCCGTTGGGGTCGTAGGCCAATTGGTTCATCTGGCCGATGTCCAGGATCGACAACACCTCGCCTGGCGCATCCGGCATCTTGTTAGAGACAAATCCTTCATAGCAATGCCCGCCGCTGCGCACCGTGATACGGCCATTGGGCACAGCCAGGGCCTGGGCGGCTGCGTCGATGATGTCTTGTGGGTTGTGGCAGAGGTAGATCTGGCTGGCGCCGTTGGGTGAAGACTCGCCCTGGACGTTGCCCAATGGCCAGCGCAGGTTGAAACCCTTTTGCAACGTGGAATGACGACGGTCCGAGGGGGTGATGAGATCAAATGCCATGATGGACTCCTGGGAGACGATAATGACTTCTGATGCAGCTAACTTAACGACCGGCAACGCAAGAAGGCGTGACTTGCAGAGGTGGTTAGACGGCAATAGGCACGAAGTGTGTTGAGGGGGGTATTCCCCCTCAAGCCTAGCCTATATGGAAAAAGCCCGGATCAGTTCAGCACGCCGTCCAGAATTTCATAGACGATACCGGTACCCACCGCGATCAACACCACATCCGGCCCCGAACGGCGCCACTCATAACCCGGGTACACCGGCAGGCGCGCCAGCGCACGGTTGTCCAGGCGCTCGCCGTAGTAGCCGCGCGGCAGGGGTTGGCCGCGCACCAGGCGCACATTCGGCGGTGGCGGTGCGCCACGGGAGAACTGGCCGTGGTTGTCGTGAATGATCTGGCGTACCGGGCCGAAGTCCTGGGGCGGGCCTCCGCGACGGTTGTCCTGCGGGCCGCGATGGTCGTCGCCACGTTGCTCGTGCTGGCCTTGCGGGCCGCCACGGTCGTCACCCCGCTGGTCAGGCGGCGCGGCTTGCACCAGGGCGCTGGCGCCAAGCACCAGCACACCGAGACCTGCAATCACGGATTTAGGCATTTTCATCGGGTATTCCTCAGGGCACACATACAAAAAAGGGATCTCGAACGCGGTTCGAAATCCCTTGGTCTTGCTGTTTAGGCCGTGATTGCGCGCGTTGATTCCTCTGTATCAGGAACTTTACCTCTGGCTACATGGCGCTTACTTACGGGCGTTGCGCACACCTTCCGACAGTGCCGCGCACAGGCTCAATACGCCATCGATTGCTTGTTGATCGTTACTGGCATTGGCGATGTGATCGATCAGGGCCGAGCCCACCACCACACCATCGGCCAGGCGCGCGATGGCGGCCGCCTGTTCCGGTGTGCGGATACCAAAACCGATGCTGATCGGCAGGTCGGTATGCCGACGCAGGCGGGTCACGGCTTCCTCGACGTGTTCCAGGGTCGCAGCGCCGGCGCCGGTCACACCGGCCACGGATACGTAGTACACGAACCCGGAACTGCCGTTGAGCACGGTCGGCAGGCGCACGTCATCGGTGGTCGGCGTGGTCAGGCGGATAAAGTCGATACCTGCAGCCTGGGCCGGGTCGCACAGCTCGCAGTTATGTTCTGGCGGCATGTCGACCACGATCAGGCCGTCGACGCCGGCCTCTTTGGCGTCAGCGATGAACTTAGGCACACCGTATTTGTGGATCGGGTTGAAGTAGCCCATCAACACCAGTGGGGTATCGTTGTTGTCCTTGCGGAACTCACGCACCATCTGCAGGGTTTTCAGCAGGTTCTGTTTGGCTTCCAGCGCGCGGATGTTGGCCAGTTGGATGGCCGGGCCGTCGGCCATCGGGTCGGTGAAGGGCATGCCCAACTCGATCACATCGGCGCCCGCAGCGGGCAAGCCCTTGAGGATCGCCAGCGAGGTGTCATAACCCGGGTCGCCGGCCGTGACGAAGGTCACCAGGGCGGCGCGGTTTTGTTCCTTGAGTTGCGCAAAGCGGGTTTGCAGGCGGCTCATTTAGTGTTTCTCCTGCTGAGACTGATCCATGTGGTGCATCACGGTCTGCATGTCTTTGTCGCCACGGCCGGACAGGTTGACCACCATCAGGTGATCCTTCGGCAGGGTCGGTGCGCGCTTGAACACTTCGGCCAGGGCATGGGCGCTTTCCAGGGCAGGAATGATCCCTTCCAGGCGGCAGCATTTGTGGAAGGCATCCAGGGCTTCATCGTCAGTCACCGAGGTGTACTGGACACGGCCGATATCGTGCAACCAGGCGTGTTCCGGGCCGATGCCTGGGTAGTCGAGGCCGGCGGAAATCGAGTGGGCGTCGATGATCTGGCCGTCGTCGTCCTGCAGCAGGAAGGTACGGTTGCCGTGCAGCACGCCCGGTACGCCGCCGTTGAGGCTGGCGGCGTGCTTGCCGGTCTCGATGCCGTGGCCGGCGGCTTCAACGCCGATGATCTCGACGCTGGTGTCGTCCAGGAACGGGTGGAACAGGCCCATGGCGTTGGAGCCACCGCCGATGCATGCCACCAGGCTGTCCGGCAGGCGGCCTTCCTGGGCTTGCAGCTGGGTGCGGGTTTCCTTGCCGATCACGGCCTGGAAGTCGCGCACCATCGCCGGGTACGGGTGCGGGCCGGCCACGGTGCCGATCAGGTAGAAGGTGTCGTCGACGTTAGTCACCCAGTCGCGCAGGGCTTCGTTCATGGCGTCCTTGAGGGTGCCGGTGCCGGCGACCACCGGGATCACTTCAGCGCCCAAAAGCTTCATGCGGAACACGTTGGCCTGTTGGCGCTCGATGTCGGTGGTGCCCATGTAGATCACGCACTGCAGGCCGAAACGCGCGGCCACGGTGGCCGTGGCTACGCCGTGCATACCGGCGCCGGTCTCGGCGATGATGCGTTTCTTGCCCATGCGCCGCGCCAGCAGGATCTGGCCGATGCAGTTGTTGATCTTGTGCGCGCCGGTGTGGTTCAGCTCTTCGCGCTTGAGGTAGATCTTGGCGCCGCCGCAGAACTCGGTCAGGCGCTCGGCGAAATACAGCGGGCTGGGGCGGCCGACGTAGTCGCGCTGGAAGTAGGCCAATTCTTCGTTGAACGCCGGATCGATCTTGGCCGCTTCGTATTCGCGGGCCAGGTCGAGGATCAACGGCATCAGGGTTTCGGCGACGTAGCGGCCGCCGAACGCGCCAAACAGGCCGTTGGCGTCAGGGCCGTTGCGCAGATCGGTCTGGGACTGAGTCATGGGACGCTCCAGGTAGGAATTCTGTATGGGAAGCAATGACGGCCACTCTACCCCTCACATCCGGCGCTGAAAACCGATAAGATCGCTGCAACCTGTCAGGAAAACTCACAGATGAGCCGCGACCTCCCGCCCCTCAATGCCCTGCGCGCATTTGAAGCCACTGCCCGCCTCAACAGCGTCAGCCAGGCTGCCGAGCAATTGCACGTGACCCACGGTGCGGTCAGCCGTCAGTTGAAAGTGCTGGAGGAGCATTTGGGTGTCAGCCTGTTCATCAAGGACGGGCGCGGCCTTAAACTCACAGATGCAGGTGTGCGGTTGCGAGATGCCAGCGCCGAGGCGTTCGAGCGCTTGCGGGACGTGTGCGCCGAACTCACCCAGGCCAGCGCCGACGCACCTTTCGTGCTCGGCTGCTCAGGCAGTCTGCTGGCGCGCTGGTTGATCCCGCGCCTGGGCCGCTTGAATGCCGACCTGCCGGACCTGCGCCTGCACCTGTCGGCAGGCGACGGCGACCTCGACCCTCGACGCCCCGGCCTCGACGCCCTGCTGGTCTTCGCCGAACCGCCGTGGCCGGCGGATATGCAGGTGTATGAGCTGGCGAGCGAGCGTATCGGCCCGGTGATGAGCCCGCGTTTTGCCGGCTATGAGCGCCTGCGCCAGGCGCCGCCGCACGCCTTGTGTGGCGAAGCTTTATTGCACACCACGTCCCGTCCGCAAGCCTGGCCCAGTTGGGCGCAACGGCACGGCATCGAGCCCGGCGCGTTGAAACACGGCCAGGGTTTTGAGCATTTGTATTATTTGCTGGAGGCGGCGGTTGCAGGGTTGGGTGTGGCGATTGCGCCAAAACCGCTGGTAGCAGAGGACCTGCGCGCAGGTCGCCTGGTGGCGCCGTGGGGTTTCAGTGAAACCCCGGCGCACCTGGCGTTGTGGCTACCCAAGCGCGCCGCAGACGGGCGCGCGGGTCAGTTGGCGCACTGGCTCAAGGCTGAGCTGGCGCGCCAGCCTGTGTAGCCGGTCAATCAGTCACCGCGTTTGCACAGCAGGTAAGCGGCCAGCAGGCCCAGTGCGCCAACGGCGACGCCGGCGGTGGTCCATGGGTGCTCTTGTGCGTAATCCCGGGTAGCAACACCGGTTTCGCGGATTTTGACTTTGCTTTCTTCGTAGGCATCGCTGATCAGGTGACGGGAGTGCTTGAGGGCATTCTCGGCATTGCTTTTCAGGGCCTTCAGGGTTTTGCGCGACTCATCCGACGCATCGTCCTTGAGGCTCTCAAGGGACTTGAGCAGGCTCGAAATCTCGGCTTCCATGCTTTCCAGCGACGCTTTGCGTAAAGAAGTGTTGGCCATGTGGATTCTCCTGAAGTGATTGAGTGGCGTGTGTAGATACCGACTCCAGCGGTTTCAGAAAGTGCAGTAAATCTGAACTTTCGGGTAGGAACGGTCGCCAGAAGCAGTATGAACAATGACTGCTAGGCTTTATTGACGACCCTCAGGAGAAACACCATGTCTGATCATCACACCTACAAGAAAGTCGAATTGGTAGGTTCATCCACCACCAGCATCGAAGACGCAATCAACAATGCCCTGGCCGAAGCCAACAAGAGCATCAAGCACTTGGAGTGGTTTGAGGTGACGGAGACCCGTGGTCATATCAAGGATGGCAAGGTTGCCCACTACCAGGTCACGCTCAAGGTGGGGTTCCGAATTGCCAGTAGTTGATCGCGTCGGTTGAACTTGCCGGCTGGCCGATTGCCATAACCTGCGCTACAAACAATGGGTGCCGATGCCTGCAGCCTCGGCACGCTCGTTTCAATCAGCGCAAGGAAAGTGACGGATGAAGAAGTTCCTGTTAGCGGTAGGTTTGTTGAGCATTGCGGGCACGGCCCTGGCGGCGGGCAAGCCTTGTGAAGAGCTGAAAAGTGAAATTGCAGCGAAAATCGACGCCAAGGGCGCTTCGGGTTATTCGCTGGAAGTCGTGGATAAAGGCGCCTCGACCGACGCTAAAGTGGTTGGCACCTGTGAAGGTGGTACCAAGGAAATCGTCTACAAGCGCGGTTAATCCCGTGTGGCAGGCTTGAAGCCGACGCACCTGTGGCTAGGGAGCAAGCTCCCTAGCCACAGGTGCGTCGGTTTTTTTTTCGCCTGGGGGGTTAGCCCTTCATCAACTGCGCCAGCAGCTCGTAGGAATGAATCCGATCGGCGTGCTCGTACAGGTCGCAGGTGAAGATCAATTCATCGGCGCCGGTCTGTTCGATCAGCACTTCCAGCTTGGCGCGGATCTTAGCCGGGCTGCCCACCATTGCCAGTCCGAGGAAACTGCCGACGGCGTCTTTTTCATGGGGCAGCCACAGGCCGTCCATGGTTTTCACGGGGGGGCGCTGGACCAGGCTTTGCCCGCGCATCAAGGCAAGGATGCGCTGGTACACCGAGGTGGCCAGGTAGTCGGCCTGTTCATCGGTGTCGGCGGCAACCAAGGGAATGCCGAGCATCACGTAAGGCTTGTCCAGCACGGCCGAGGGCTTGAAGTGGTTGCGGTACACGCGAATCGCCTCGTGCATCAAACGCGGTGCGAAATGGGAGGCGAAGGCGTAGGGCAAACCGCGTTCGCCCGCCAGTTGCGCGCTGAACAGGCTGGAACCCAGCAGCCATACCGGTACGTTGGTGCCGGTGCCGGGCACCGCAATCACCCGTTGGTCCGGTGTGCGTGGGCCGAGGTAGGCCATCAGTTCGGCCACGTCTTCCGGGAAGTCATCCGCACTGCCGGAGCGTTCACGGCGCAGGGCGCGGGCGGTCATCTGGTCGGAGCCGGGCGCGCGGCCCAGGCCCAGGTCGATACGCCCTGGGTAGAGGCTTTCCAGGGTGCCGAACTGCTCGGCGATCACCAGCGGTGCATGGTTGGGCAGCATCACGCCGCCGGAGCCGACGCGAATCGTCGAGGTACCGCCGGCTAGGTAGCCCAGCAATACCGAGGTGGCCGAGCTGGCGATGCCATCCATATTGTGGTGTTCCGCCACCCAGAAACGGTTGTAGCCGAACTTTTCCACATGCTGGGCCAAATCCAGGGAATTGCGCAGCGACTGCGCCGGGCTGCCGTTGGCGCGCACCGGCACCAGGTCGAGGGTCGAAAACTTTACGTCGGACAGCGATTTCATAAGCCTGCTTCTCCAATGGGGGCGCAGGCTTCCTAGACGAACCAAAACCTGCCGCTTCATGTGCATGCTCTATGCAATGAGGGCATATACCCGAGATTCAATAGCGGCAATGAAATTTCCTACTTAATCGCTAGGTTTCTCTTACAACTGAACTTTGCCGGCGCGTCTATCCTCAGAACCTTACCGACGCAAAACCACCGTTCGAGGAGAAAGCTATGAGTATCGTTAAAAAGGCATCCGCGCATTGGGAAGGTGATCTGAAGACTGGCCTGGGCTCCATTTCCACCGAAACCGGCGTGCTGCGCGAAGCGCCCTACGGCTTCAAGGCCCGTTTCGAAGGCGGCAAGGGTACCAATCCTGAAGAACTGATTGGCGCGGCCCACGCCGGCTGTTTCTCCATGGCCTTTTCCATGATTCTCGGCGACGCCGGGCTCAAGGCTGACAGCATCGACACCCAGGCCGAAGTGACCTTGGACCAGGTCGATGGCGGCTTCGCAATCACCGCCGTGCACTTGGTGCTCAAGGCCAAGATCCCGGGTGCCAGCCAGGCGCAGTTCGATGACTTGAGCAAGAAGGCCAAGGAAGGGTGCCCGGTGTCCAAGGTGCTGAATGCGAAGATCAGCCTGGATGCCACGCTGGTCAGCTGACACCGCAGGTCCACTGTGGGAGTGGGCCAGCCCCCTCCCACATTTTGTTCTGCGTTAAATCAGAACTCGTGTTTCCCGAATGTGGTCCTATAGCCTATGCAGCCTTAGGCGCACACCCGTGCGCATGCATTCAGGGAGCTTCACACATGAAACGTTTTGCTTTGGCGATCATTTGCGGTGTGTTGGCCACATCGGCTGTGGCCGCACCAAAAGACTGCGAAGAGCTCAGGAAAGAGATTGAGGTCAAGATCCAGGCGAACGCGGTTCCGTCCTACACCTTGGAAATTGTCAGCAAGGAAGAGGCTGACAAGCACGACGTCGCCATGGTCGTCGGCAGCTGTGAGAACGGTACCAAAGCCATCATCTATCAGAAGAACAACGACTGATCAGAGACAGTTGACGCTGCGTTCTTCCGCCAGCAATTGGCGAGCGGCGTTATACAACCGGATATTCGGCGTGAAGGCCAATGAGCGCCCTTCCAGGCGATAGCGTTGGCCAGCCTCGAAATGGTCGTACTGCAGCGTGATGAAACAGGTGCGGTCGGCCGTTTGCCCAAAGCCATTGAGGCTGCCGCCGGTCGGCACCTCGAAATCAAAGCGCACCATCAACTCGTGACTGCCCGGTGAAACCTGGAAGTAGCGTCCGTCCGGCAGGTTCTTACCATCCAGGCGCTGCGCCATCACCAGCTTGGCTCCCGGCGTTGGCGTAGCGAAATCGACCCAGGCCTGATGCGGGTCGACCGGCGGCAGGGGGGTCGAAGCGCAGGCGCTGAGCAACAGGGCGACGATGGGAAGCAGGAGCTGGCGCATGGCAGGTACTCAACGCAAGGAGAGGTTTGAGTATAAACACGCCACGCCGTGGAAAAATCCCCTTCAGGCGCGATAGTCTGGCGAACACATCACCCAGGAGCGGTCGGGGCATGGTCAGGCGTTTTCTTCCAGGGTTGATAGTCGTGCTGCTCAGTGGCTGTTCCAGCGTCAGTTACTACAGCCAATTGGCGGGCGGCCAGTGGCAGCTGTTGCGAGCCCGGGAACCGGTTGCCGAGGTCATCGCCGATCCGTCGCGTCCGCAGGGGCTGCGTGATCATCTGGCTCAAGCACAGAAAGCCCGAACCTTCGCCAGCGAACACCTGCATCTGCCTGACAACCAAAGTTACCGGCTGTATGCCGATATTGGCCGACCTTATGTGGTCTGGAATGTCTTCGCCACGCAGGAATTTTCCCTGGCGCCTCAAACCCATTGCTTCCCCATTGCCGGTTGCGTGGCCTATCGCGGCTATTACCGCCAGGGCGCGGCACGGGGTGAGGCGGCATTGTTGCGCCAGCAAGGCATGGACGTATCGATGGGTGGCGTCGAAGCCTATTCCACCCTGGGTTGGTTCAACGACCCGATCATGAATTCGATGATGAACTGGGGCGACGAACGCCTGGCCACGCTGATCTTCCATGAGCTGGCGCACCAGCGGTTCTACGTGCAGGACGACACCGAATTCAACGAGTCGTTTGCCAGCTTCGTCGAGCAGGAAGGCACCCGCCAGTGGCGCGCGGCCCAGGGCCTGGCGCCGCTTGGCAGCTCGACGCGGCAGCAGCGGGACCAATTTACCCAGTTGATCCTCGATACCCGTAAGCGCCTGGAAAAACTCTACGTGCAACCGCTGTCCGTCGAGGCGATGCGCCAGGCCAAGGCGGCCGAATTCGAGGCGTTGCGCCGTGAGTACCGTCAGATGCGCGATAGCCAATGGGGTGGGGACAAGCGTTATGACGCCTGGATGAACCTTCCGATGAACAATGCGCGGTTGTTGCCGTTCGGGCTGTATGACCGGTGGGTGCCGGCGTTTGCGGCGTTGTTCAGGCAGGAAGGCGGGGATTGGCGCAAGTTTTACGCCGCAGTGGAGAAGATGGGCGAGTTGCCGGTGGGGCAGCGCAAGGCTGCGTTGAGGCGGTTGGAAGGTACTGATCGGTAGAGCCTCATCGGGGGCAAGCCGCTCCCAATGTGGGAGGAGGCTTGCCACCGATGGCGGCCTCAGGGCCGCTGCAAAAACGCCTGATGCATCTGCGCCAACGTCTCGAAATGCCAGGTCGGCGCCTCGGCGTTCAACTCTTCGAAACTGCCAAACCCGTAACCGACGGCGGCCGAATCAAGCCCATTGCTGCGCGCCCCGATCAGGTCGTGCTTACGATCACCGATCATCAAGGTAGTGGCCGGATCCAGGCCTTCTTCGCGGAGCACATGCGCAATCAACTCGACCTTGTTGGTGCGTGTCCCGTCCAGTTCGCTGCCGTAGATCACCTTGAAGTGCCTGGCAAAATCGAAATGCCGCGCGATCTCGCGGGCAAACACCCAGGGCTTGGACGTGGCGACGTACAACTGGCGGCCCTGCTTGCCCAGGTCTTCGAGCAGCGGCATCACGCCGTCGAATACGCGGTTTTCATACAGCCCGGTGACCTTGAAGCGCTCGCGGTAGAAATTCACCGCCTCCCAGGCCTTGGCCTCATCGAAGTCGTAGAACTGCATGAAGGCTTGCAGCAACGGCGGACCGATGAAGTGTTCGAGTTTGCTCAGGTCGGGTTCGTCAATGCCCAGTTTGCCTAGGGCGTACTGGATCGAGCGGGTGATGCCCTCGCGTGGGTCGGTGAGGGTGCCATCCAGGTCGAACAGCACGGTTTGGTAAGGGAGGGTCATTGGTCGAATCCTTCAGCCAGGTGCAGGTCTTTGAGCTTCACGTAGTTGGCGGCGCTGTAGGTGAAAAAGGCGCGTTCCTTGTCAGTCAGCGGGCGGATTTGTTTAACCGGGCTGCCCACATACAAAAAACCGCTGTCGAGTTTCTTGCCCGGTGGCACCAGGCTGCCGGCGCCGATGATGACGTCGTCTTCCACCACGGCGCCGTCCATCACGATGCTGCCCATGCCGATCAAAATCCGATTGCCCACCGTGCAGCCATGCAGCATGACCTTGTGGGCGATGGTCACGTCATCGCCGATCAGCAGCGGGAAACCGTCAGGATTGAACGGTCCGGCATGGGTAATGTGCAGCACGCAGCCGTCCTGCACGCTGGTGCGCGCGCCGATACGGATGCGGTGCATGTCGCCGCGAATCACGGTCAGCGGCCAGACCGAGCTGTCGGTGCCGATTTCGACATCGCCGATCACCACCGCCGAAATATCGACAAAAGCCCCGGCGCCCAGGGTTGGCGTGTGGTTCTGATAGGTGCGAAGGGTCACGATAGCCTCTCTCTTATGTGCTGATAGCTGCGGTGGGCGTTGATTGTAATTAAGATGGCCCCATCTTTGTTCTTACATGTTTCTTCAGCCAAGGTGCCAACCGTGAGCGCGAACAACCCTCTTCTGCAGTCCTACGACCTGCCGCCGTTCTCGGCGATCCGTGCCGAGCACGTGCAACCGGCCATCGAACAGATCCTCGCCGATAACCGTGTTGCCATCGAAGGCATCCTGCAAAGCCAGGGTAAAAATCCGACATGGGCCGGCCTGGTGCTGGCCATGGACGAATTGAATGATCGCCTGGGCGCCGCCTGGAGCCCGGTCAGCCACCTCAACGCCGTGTGCAACAGCGCCGAACTGCGCGAAGCCTACGAGGCGTGCCTGCCGGCGTTGAGCGCCTACTCCACCGAGATGGGCCAGAACCGCGCGCTGTTCCAGGCCTTCGAAGCCCTGGCCAACAGCCCGGAAGCCGCCGGTTTCGACGTGGCGCAAAAAACCATCCTCGAACACTCCCTGCGCGACTTCCGCCTCTCGGGTATCGATTTGCCGCCTGAGCAGCAAAAACGTTATGCCGAGGTGCAGAGCAAGCTTTCCGAGCTGGGCAGCAAATTCTCCAACCAACTGCTGGACGCCACCCAGGCGTGGACCAAGCACGTCACCGAGGAAGCCACCCTCGCCGGCCTGACCGATTCGGCCAAGGCGCAGATGGCCGCTGCCGCGCAGGCCAAAGGCCTCGACGGTTGGCTGATCACCCTTGAGTTTCCAAGCTACTACGCGGTCATGACCTACGCCCAGGACCGCGCCCTGCGTGAAGAAATCTACACGGCCTACTGCACCCGTGCGTCAGACCAGGGCCCGAATGCCGGTCAGAACGATAACGGCCCGGTGATGGAACAGATCCTCGACCTGCGTCAGGAACTGGCCAAGCTCTTGGGTTACGCCTCGTTCTCCGAGCTGAGCCTGGCCACCAAGATGGCCGAGTCCAGCGACCAGGTGTTGAGCTTCCTGCGCGACCTGGCCAAGCGCAGCAAGCCGTTCGCTGCCCAGGACCTGCAACAGCTCAAGGCCTACGCCGCCGAACAAGGCTGCGCCGACCTGCAAAGCTGGGACAGCGGTTTCTACGGCGAAAAGCTGCGTGAGCAGCGCTACAGTGTGTCCCAGGAAGCCCTGCGCGCCTACTTCCCGATCGACAAGGTGCTGGGCGGCCTGTTCGCCATCGTGCAGCGTTTGTACGGCATCGAGATTGCCGAGCAAAAAGGCTTCGACACCTGGCACCCGGATGTTCGCCTGTTTGAAATCAAGGAAAACGGCCAGCACGTCGGGCGCTTCTTCTTCGACCTCTACGCCCGCGCCAACAAGCGTGGCGGTGCCTGGATGGACGGCGCGCGCGACCGTCGTCGTACCATCGACGGTGCGCTGCAAAGCCCGGTGGCGAACCTGGTGTGCAACTTCACTCCGGCCGACAGCGGCAAGCCTGCCCTGCTGACCCACGATGAAGTGACCACCCTGTTCCACGAATTCGGCCATGGCCTGCATCACCTGCTGACCCGCGTCGAGCATGCCGGCGTGTCCGGTATCAATGGCGTGGCGTGGGATGCGGTGGAGTTGCCAAGCCAGTTCATGGAGAACTGGTGCTGGGAGCCGGAAGGCCTGGCGCTGATCTCCGGCCATTATGAAAGCGGCGAGCCTCTGCCCCAGGACCTGCTGGAAAAAATGCTCGCGGCGAAGAACTTTCAGTCCGGCCTGATGATGGTGCGCCAGTTGGAGTTCTCGCTGTTCGACTTCGAGTTGCATGCCACCCATGGTGATGGCCGCAGCGTGGCGCAGGTGCTCGAAGGCGTGCGCGATGAGGTGTCGGTGATGCGTCCGCCGGCCTACAATCGTTTTCCCAACAGCTTTGCGCACATCTTCGCTGGCGGTTATGCCGCGGGCTACTACAGCTACAAATGGGCCGAAGTGCTGTCGGCGGACGCCTTCTCCAAATTCGAAGAAGATGGTGTGCTCAATGCCGAGACCGGCCGTGCCTTCCGCGAGGCGATCCTGGCGCGCGGCGGTTCCCAGGCGCCGATGGTGCTGTTCGTCGACTTCCGCGGACGTGCCCCGTCGATTGACGCACTCTTGCGCCACAGCGGCCTGAGTGAGGACGCAGCAGCATGAGTGAAGGGCCTGTGATTACCAAAAAGCAATTTATCGCCGGGGCGGTCTGCCCCGCGTGCAGCGAGCCGGACAAGTTGAAGATGTGGACCGAGGACAGCGTGCCGCATCGTGAGTGCGTGGCCTGCGGGTATACCGATACGCTGAATGATCAAGGCCTGTCGGTGCCCAAGGAGTTGGGCACGCGGGTCAATACATCGGCGTTGAAAGCGCCGGACCCGAAGGTGCAGGCGGTGCAGTTCTTCCCTAACCCGAAGCTGAAGAAAGACTGATTCGTCTACCCCCTGGGAGGGCGTCTCAGGGGGTGACCAGCAGTGCGGTTTTTTCCTCGGCGGGCTCGTGATCCTTGTTCGCCGGGTTCAGCCAGCTGTTCATCGAGCACAGGGCAAAGGCGCTGGTGCTGCAATCGCCATTCGCCAAGGCTGTGCGTAACTTGTCGATATCGGCCCTCATCATGTAGCGAACGCCGTCCTTGAAGCCGTTACTGGTGCCGAAACCGCCCAGGGTCATCTCGTTCAACGCATCCTCCTTGCTCCATCCCTGGATCACCACGCGATACATCGCCGCCATCAGGCCGGTGCGGTCAGAGCCGTGCTTGCAATGCATCAGCACCGGGCCGTCAGCTTCCGCTTCCTTGATCGCCCTGAGTGCCGCCAGCACGTCAGAGTCATCCACATGGTTGGTGCGATAACTCAACTGAACCTGACGGATGCCTGGCGCCTTCAGCCAGTTGCTATCGGACTCGGGCAGGAAGTTGATCACGGTGCCGATCTTGAGCTGTTCCAGCAACGGCGCTGCCTTGCTATCCGGCAATGCGCTGCGATAGAGCGTGGGCGTCATTTGATGCAGGTTGTAGCGGTCGCCCACTGGCTGCGCCCATTCTGGAGAACGAAGGGACGTAGCGTCATCGGCCCGCGCAAAAGCTGTGGTGAACAGTGCCATGAACGCCAGGCCCAGGGCCGGCAACCAATGATGCTTGTACATGGGCGACGTCACCCTATAGGGAGTGGTTGATGGCGCCCAGAGTCGGTCACGGCGGGTCAAGGAGGTGTGAGGTGTGCGTCAAAGAATCGTGAATCCTCAATCTTTAGTCGCTGAAGCGATTCTCTCGATGCTTAGGCTGCTATCATTTGTAACTATTGTTTGCGCGCTGCGCTCTATCTCCCTGGATCGCCTGGATCCAGTTCGCCGCCCGACAACGCCAAGCCACTCCCTAGAAGCGGCTGATAACCCGTGACCACATGATGAGGTGCCACCATGTCTGATCAAGATCAAGACAACCCCCGGCGTGACTTTCTACGCAAATCCTTGACCTTGATCCCGGTGGTCACGGTTGCCAGCACCGGCCTTGGCGGTTCGATGCTGATGGCGACGCCTGCGCCGGTCGAGGCTGCGCCAGCCAAGCCTGCGGCCAGCGAAAAAGCCTACGAGCCAAGCTATTTCACTGCCGAGGAATGGGCGTTTATCAACGCTGCCGTCGAGCGTCTGATCCCGGCCGATGCCCAAGGCCCCGGCGCCCTGGAAGCTGGCGCGCCGGAGTACATCGACCGGCAGATGAACACACCTTACGCCAGCGGTGCCCTGTGGTTCATGCAAGGCCCGTTTAATGCCGATGCGCCGCCGGAGATGGGCTGGCAGAGCAAATTGGTGCCCAAGGACATCTATCGCCTGGGTATTGCCGCGACGGATGCCTGGTCGAAGGCGTTCAACGGCAAAGTTTTTGCTGCGCAAGATAGCGCTACCCGAGACGATATGTTGCGGCGCCTGGAGGCGGGCGGCAGTGAGGTTACGGCACATTTTGACGCGGTGCCGCCGAAGATGTTCTTCAACCTGCTGCTGCAAAACACCAAGGAAGGCTTCTTCTGCGACCCGATCCATGGTGGCAACAAAGGCATGGTCGGCTGGACCATGATCGGCTTCCCCGGCGCCCGCGCCGATTTCATGGACTGGGTGGAACGCAACGAGCAGTACCCCTTCCCGGCAGTATCCATTCGCGGCGAGAGGGCATAAACGTGGCGACCATCATGAAGAAAGTGGATGCGGTGATTGTCGGCTTCGGCTGGACCGGCGCGATCATGGCCAAGGAGCTGACGGAAGCCGGACTGAACGTGGTAGCGCTGGAGCGCGGCCCGATGCAGGACACTTACCCGGACGGCAACTATCCCCAGGTCATCGACGAACTGACCTACAGCGTGCGTAAAAAACTCTTCCAGGACATCTCCAAGGAGACAGTGACGATTCGCCATAGCGTGAATGACGTTGCCTTGCCTAACCGTCAGCTCGGCGCGTTTTTGCCGGGTAACGGCGTGGGCGGTGCGGGCTTGCACTGGTCGGGCGTGCATTTCCGTGTCGATCCGATTGAACTGCGCATGCGCAGCCATTACGAAGAGCGCTACGGCAAGCATTTCATTCCCAAGGACATGACCATCCAGGACTTCGGCGTGAGCTACGAAGAGCTGGAGCCGTTTTTCGACTATGCAGAAAAAGTCTTCGGTACCTCAGGCCAGGCCTGGACCGTGAAAGGCCAGGTGGTGGGCGAAGGGCGTGGCGGCAACCCCTATGCGCCGGACCGTTCCAACCCGTTTCCGTTGGAAGCGCAAAAGAACACAGTCTCCGCACAGCTGTTTCAGAAAGCCGCCGCCAGCGTCGGGTACAAGCCCTACAACCTGCCGTCAGCCAATACCTCCGGGCCTTACACCAACCCCTACGGCGCGCAGATGGGCCCGTGCAACTTCTGCGGTTTTTGCAGCGGCTACGTGTGCTACATGTACTCCAAGGCCTCGCCGAACGTGAACATCCTGCCGGCGCTGCGCCAGGTGCCGAATTTCGAGCTGCGGCCCAACTCCCACGTGCTCAAGGTCAATCTGGACAGCACCAAGAGCAAGGCCACCGGCGTGACCTACATCGACGCCCAGGGCCGAGAGTGCGAACAACCGGCAGACCTGGTGATCCTCGGCGCGTTCCAGTTCCACAACGTGCGGTTGATGCTGCTGTCGGGCATCGGCAAGCCTTACGACCCGATGACCAATGAGGGTGTGGTGGGCAGGAACTTTGCCTACCAGAACATGGCCACCATCAAGGCGTTCTTCGACAAGGACACCCATACCAACAACTTTATCGGTGCCGGCGGCAATGGCGTGGCCATCGATGACTTCAACGCCGACAACTTCGATCACGGGCCCCATGGCTTTGTGGGCGGTTCGCCGATGTGGGTCAACCAGGCCGGCAGCCGGCCGATTGCCGGTACGTCCAACCCGCCCGGCACACCGGCCTGGGGCAGTGCCTGGAAGCGCGCCACCGCCGATTACTACACCCACCAGGTGTCGATGGATGCTCACGGTGCCCATCAATCCTACCGGGGTAACTACCTGGATCTGGATCCGGTCTACCGCGATGCCTACGGCCTGCCGCTGCTGCGCATGACGTTCGACTGGCAGGAAAACGACATCAAGATGAACCGCTTCATGGTCGAGAAAATGGGCAAGGTCGCCGAAGCGATGAACCCCAAGGCGATTGCGGTGCTGGGCAAAAAAGTCGGTGAGCACTTCAACACCGCGTCGTACCAGACCACCCACCTCAACGGTGGCGCGATCATGGGGACCGACCCGAAGACCAGTGCGCTGAACCGCTACTTGCAGTGCTGGGATGTACACAACGTGTTTGTCCCCGGCGCATCTGCTTTCCCACAGGGCTTGGGCTACAACCCTACAGGCCTGGTGGCGGCATTGACCTACTGGTCGGCCCGGGCGATCCGCGAGCAGTACCTGAAAAACCCCGGCCCGCTGGTTCAGGCATAAGGAGCGATGACCATGAAAGCATTTGTTATCGCGACGTTTGCCCTGCTCAGCAGCTGCTCGATCAGTGCCGCCGAAACCGACCTGATCAAGCAGGGCGAATACCTGGCCCGCGCCGGCGACTGCGTGGCCTGCCACACCGCCAAGGGCGGCAAACCGTTCGCCGGTGGCCTGCCGATGGAAACCCCCATCGGTGTGATCTATTCCACCAACATCACCCCGGACAAGACCGGCCTGGGCGACTACAGCTTCGAGGACTTCGACAAGGCCGTGCGTCACGGTGTCGCCAAGAGTGGTAGTACGCTTTACCCGGCGATGCCCTACCCGTCCTATGCGCGTGTCAGCGAAAGCGATATACAGGCGTTGTATGCGTACTTCATGAAGGGCGTGGAACCGGTCGCCCAGGTGAACAAGGACAGCGACATTCCGTGGCCGTTGAGCATGCGTTGGCCGCTGGCGGCGTGGCGCTGGATGTTTGCCCCTGAGGTGGTGGATAAGCCTGTCGTGGCCGACGCAGACCCGGTGATCAGCCGTGGCGCCTACCTGGTGGAAGGCCTTGGCCACTGTGGCGCGTGCCATACACCACGCGCCCTGACCATGCAGGAAAAAGCCCTGAGCGCGACTGACGGCAAGGCCTTCCTGTCCGGCAGCGCGCCACTGGAAGGCTGGATCGCCAAGAGCCTGCGCGGTGACCACAAGGACGGCCTCGGCAGTTGGAGCGAGGCGCAGCTGGTGCAATTCCTCAAGACCGGTCGCAGTGATCGCAGTGCGGTGTTTGGCGGTATGAGCGACGTGGTCGTGCATAGCATGCAGTACATGTCCCAGGACGACCTGACCGCTATCGCCCGTTACCTCAAGAGCCTGCCGGCGGTGGACCCGCAGGACCAGCCGCACCAGTATGACAAGCAGGTGGCCGAGGCGCTGTGGAAGGGCGATGACAGTAAGCCCGGCGCCTCGGTGTACATCGACAACTGCGCGGCCTGCCACCGTACCGACGGCCATGGTTACACGCGGGTGTTCCCGGCGTTGGCGGGCAACCCGGTGGTGCAGACTGCGGACGCCACGTCGTTGATCAACATCGTGTTGAACGGCGGCACATTGCCGGCCACTCACACGGCACCGTCGACCTTTACCATGCCGGCGTTCGCCTGGCGTCTGTCGGACCAGGAAGTGGCGGATGTGGTCAGCTTCATCCGTGGCAGTTGGGGTAACCAGGGGGCCGCGGTGAAAGCCAGTGACGTGGCCGACCTGCGCAAGAACGACATGCGCACCACCTCGGGCGATGACCTGGGGCAGGTCACCCAAAAGCACTGACCGCCAGACGGCACTGGTCAGGAACCTCGCGCCTCGGTACTGTATATAAAAACAGTGTCGAGGCGCTTTCATGTCTACTCCGCTGCCGCCCCGTGGTCGGGGCACGGCCACCAACCTGCACAACCGCTTTGCGCCCACCGTCAGCGTGGCCGAGGACGACGGCTGGTACCAGGAAGTGCCGCCGACCCAGGGCACCGAAGTGCGCATCGAAACGGCCAAGACCATCATCACCCGCAACAACTCGCCGGACCTGCCGTTCGACCGCTCCATCAATCCTTACCGTGGCTGCGAACATGGCTGCATTTACTGCTATGCACGGCCCAGCCATGCCTATTGGGACATGTCGCCGGGGCTGGATTTCGAAACCAGGCTGATCGCCAAGAGCAACGCGGCCGACGTGCTGGAGCAGCAGTTGTCGAAGCCGGGCTATGTGTGTGCGCCGATCAACCTGGGTTCCAACACCGACCCGTACCAGCCTATCGAGCGCGAGTACAGGATCACCCGGCAAACCCTCGAGGTGCTGCTGCGTTATCGGCACCCGGTCACCATCATTACCAAGGGCTCGTTGATCCTGCGCGACCTGGACCTGCTGGCGGAGCTGGCCAGGCAACGCCTTGTGGCGGTGATGATCAGCCTCACCAGCCTGGATGATGAGCTCAAGCGCATCCTGGAGCCGCGCACCGCCGCGCCCAAGGCGCGGTTGCGGGCCATACGGGTGATGCGCGGGGCGGGCATCCCGGTGGGCGTGCTGTGCTCGCCGATGATCCCGATGATCAACGACAGCGAGTTGGAAAGCCTGCTCACCGAAGCCCATGCCGCCGGTGCGCAGAGTGCGGCGTACATGATGTTGCGCCTGCCGCTGGAGGTGGCGCCGCTGTTCGAGGAGTGGCTGGCGGCGCATTACCCGCAGCGTGCGGCCCATGTCATGAGCCTGGTGCGCCAGGTGCGCGGTGGTGAGGTCTACGACAGTCGGTTCGGCGTCCGCATGCGGGGCGAGGGGCCGTTCGCCTACCTGCTGGCCCAGCGCTTCAGCAAGGCGATCAAACGCCTGGGGCTCGATCGCAGAGAAGGCTTCAATCTGGATTGCACGGCGTTCTGTCCACCGGGCAGACAGATGGCATTGTTGTAGACTGAAAAGGCAGAATGCACCGTTCCTGTAGGAATAGTCGCGTTTTGATATCACTGAAACCCGCGATCTAGAGCGGTTCATTCAGTTTGAGTTAAGTTTCGGTGGTTACCTTGTTCAGCGAGTGACTGATGAGTCGGCAGCCTGGTTTGTGGCTTTTACAACTATTTCACTGGCCTGGCGTCGAACTGACCTGAAAACTCCCCTGCATTAATCAAGAGGATGAATCATGAGTGACAAGGATAAACAGCCGTTGGCTGCGTCGGCTTCAGCCCCTCAGGTGGCAGAGTCTGCCGATGCAGCGCTAAAACATATCGTTGACGGCTTTTTGCATTTCCATCACGACGTCTTCCCTCAGCAGGAAGAACTCTTCAAGAAACTCGCCACGGCCCAGAGCCCACGGGCGATGTTCATTACCTGCGCCGACTCGCGCATCGTGCCTGAGCTGATTACCCAAAGCTCTCCCGGCGACCTGTTCGTGACCCGCAACGTCGGTAACGTCGTGCCGCCTTATGGGCAGATGAACGGCGGTGTCTCCACTGCCATCGAGTACGCGGTACTGGCCCTGGGTGTGCAGCACATCATCGTGTGCGGGCACTCCGATTGTGGCGCCATGCGCGCGGTCCTCAACCCCGCCAGCCTGGAGAAGATGCCAACGGTAAGGGCCTGGCTGCGGCACGCCGAAGTCGCCAAGTCCATGGTCGAGGACAACTGCGACTGTGCCAACGAAGGCGAGAGCATGAAAGTGCTCACCGAAGAAAACGTCATCGCCCAACTGCAGCATTTGCGTACCCATCCTTCGGTGGCGTCGCGCATGGCCAACGGTCAGCTGTTTATTCACGGCTGGATCTACAACATCGAGACCAGTGAAATTCGAGCCTACGATGCTGATCAGTCGGCGTTCCGACCGTTGAGCGGCGAAGGGCCGATTCCTTCCGCGACGCCTAAAGCGCGCTTCTAAACACTTCCCTGCCGGGTAAAGCGGTGGCTGCCATGGATGCAGCCAGGCTTTGCCGCGCCCGGCGAATACCTCGGGAGAGCCATCATGCGTGCTGCTCAATTGAAAGCTGTATTGCCACGGGAGCTGCTCGCCTCCGTGGTTGTGTTTCTGGTCGCCCTGCCCCTGTGCATGGGGATCGCCATCGCGTCCGGCATGCCGCCGGCCAAGGGCCTGATCACCGGGATTATCGGTGGCCTGGTGGTGGGCTGGCTGGCGGGTTCGCCGCTGCAGGTCAGCGGCCCGGCAGCGGGGCTGGCGGTCTTGGTGTTCGAGCTGGTGCGCCAGCACGGGATGCTGATGCTCGGGCCGATCCTGCTGCTGGCCGGCTTCCTGCAACTGGTGGCCGGGCGCCTGCGCCTGGGTTGCTGGTTCCGCGTCACGGCGCCGGCGGTGGTGTACGGGATGCTGGCGGGGATCGGCGTATTGATTGTGCTATCGCAGATCCATGTGATGCTCGACGGTGCGCCCAAGCCCTCAGGGCTGGATAACCTGGCGGGCTTCCCCGCCGCGCTGGCGGAGGCGATTCCTACCTTGGGTGGCGGCCTGGGTTGGCAGGCCGGATTGCTCGGGTTGTCGACGATGCTGGTGATGTACCTGTGGGATAAATTCCGTCCGCAAACCCTGCGTTTCGTGCCGGGAGCCCTGTTGGGCGTGGGCCTGGCAACGGTGGCCAGCCTGGTGCTGGCGTTGCAGGTCAAGCGTGTGGAAGTCCCGGAGAATCTCGCCGACGCCATCGATTGGCTGCGTCCCAGCGACCTGTTGAGCCTGGCTGACCCTCAGTTGTTGATCGCTGCGTTTGCGGTGGCGTTTATCGCCAGTGCCGAAACCCTGCTCTCTGCGGCAGCGGTCGACCGCATGCACAGCGGCCAGCGTTCTGATTTCGATAAGGAATTATCCGCCCAGGGTGTGGGCAACATGCTGTGCGGCCTGGTGGGTGCCCTGCCGATGACCGGTGTGATCGTGCGCAGCTCGGCCAACGTGCAGGCCGGTGCCACCACGCGGTTGTCAGCGATGTTCCATGGCGTATGGCTGTTGGGGTTCGTACTGTTGCTGTCGAGCGTGCTGCAAAGCATTCCTGTGGCAAGCCTGGCGGGTGTGTTGGTATACACCGGGATCAAGCTGGTGGACATCAAGGCCTTCAAGGCCCTCGGTCGTTATGGGCGTATGCCGATGTTTACCTACGCGGCCACGGCGTTGGCGATCATTTTCACCGACCTGCTGACCGGTGTGCTGGTGGGCTTCGGGCTCACACTGGTCAAGCTGGCGCTCAAGGCCTCGCGCCTGAAAGTCAGTCTGATCGACCTGCCCCTGGAGGGGGAAATGGAGCTGCGTTTGACCGGTGCGGCGACTTTCCTGAAAGTGCCGGCGTTGACCCAGGTGCTGGCGACGGTGCCTCCGGGCACGACTGTGCACGTACCGCTGAGTAACCTGAGTTATATCGACCATTCCTGCCTGGAGTTGCTGGAGGAGTGGGGTCGGGCGAATTCGGCCAAGGGCTCGAGGCTGGTGATCGAGGCGCGTGGGTTGAAGCGCAGGCTCGAAGGCCGGGTCAGGACGACGACAGGGATCGGCTCGGCGCCCTCAATCGGCTGAGGGAGTGGGATCAACATGTGGGAGGGGGCTTGCCCTCCCACATTCGTTCTCTGTGTAATTCAGGATTTAAGCTGGCTGGTCCAGTGCCAATTCAACCCCCAGCTGGCGGGACAGGCACGGCCAGCGCTTCCACGCGGCTTCCGTTGCCGGGCTTTTCAGCTGTTCGCGATATGCTTCGACAGACTCCAGTGCAAAGCTGTCTTCGTTGAGCATTTCATCCACCGCATGATGAACGGCTTCATCCAGCTGGTTGGCGAATGCTTCGCCGATCAACTGATGGGCAATCACGTTGGCCACGGTGGTATCTGCCGGAATCAGTGGCTGGCCAAAGTGTTTGATGTACAAATCGTTGACCTCTTCCACCAGGCGATGGGCCAGGTAAGCCTCGTCCAGCAGACCGTCGAGCCCTTCATGGCCGGCCAGGATGGCGGGGGGCTGCAGGAAGAAATGCTCGGCGATTTTCAGCACTGGCTTGATCTGGCTTTCGATACCGGCCTCGCGGGCCACGTCGTTGGCGGCGTCCAGCAGGTCCGGTACCAGATCGATGTAGGCCGTGACGAAGCGGGTCATGACAATGTTGCGATCGCCATCAGCCAGGGAAATGGCCGAATGCAGGTGCGGCAATTGCTCTTCCAGCTGCTTGGCCAACTGGCCAGTGCTGGATTCGTGTTGATGGGCACGGGAAATCTGCTCGCGCAATGCGGCGGTGTTCATGAAGGCTCCAGTGAAGCAGGCGTAGGAATAGGGACAGCATAAGGTAGCTCGTTTATACGAGCGCCTAAGACGCATTTGTCATAATTATTTCATGGTTATGCACAGGCGTTATATCGAATTGCCATCGTTGGTCGGATAAACGATTCCGCACCCGGTTTTATTAGGCCTGGCCACTCATTTTTGCTCATTTGCCCCTACACATTGCGGGGTTGCAGAGCGTGTCTATACTCGGGTTTGTACGCGATTAGCTGATGACGCCAGACTGCATAAGCAGGTAAGGCTAAGCGGTTGTAAGCAGTATGGAAGCCGCTCCCTTCGACGCAGGTGCAAACCGGCGGGATAACAAGAACGATAAGGGGAACCCGCAATGACGCGACATCCACATGTTTGGATGGGCCTCCTGTTGTGGTCGGTATTCGGCCAGGCGCACGCCGCCTGGACAACGAATATGGCGCCAGGGGCAACTGAAGTCAGTCACGCTGTGTTCGACCTGCACATGACCATTTTCTGGATCTGTGTAGTGATCGGCATTGTCGTTTTTGGCGCGATGTTCTGGTCGATGATCCTTCATCGCCGCTCTACGGGCCAGGTCGCGGCCAAATTCCACGAAAGCACCACCGTGGAAATCCTCTGGACCGTGGTGCCCTTGCTGATCCTGGTCGCGATGGCCATTCCGGCGACCAAGACCTTGATCAATATCTACGACAGTACCGAGTCGGATATCGATATCCAGGTCACCGGCTATCAGTGGAAGTGGCATTACAAATACCTGGGCCAGGACGTGGAGTTCTTCAGCAACCTGGCCACGCCCGCCGAGCAGATCCATAACCAGGCCACCAAGGGCGAACATTACCTGCTGGAAGTCGACCAGCCGCTGGTGCTGCCGGTGGGCGCCAAGGTGCGCTTCCTGGTGACCGCCGCCGACGTGATCCACTCCTGGTGGGTGCCGGCCTTTGCGGTCAAGCGTGACGCCATCCCGGGGTTCGTCAACGAGGCCTGGACCCGCGTCGAGAAGCCCGGCATCTACCGTGGTCAGTGCGCCGAACTGTGCGGCAAGGACCACGGTTTCATGCCCATCGTGGTCGAGGTCAAGTCCAAGGCCGACTACGACACCTGGCTCGGCGAGCGCAAGGCAGAGGCCGCCAAGCTCAAGGAGCTGACCTCCAAGGAGTGGACGCTGGAAGAGCTGGTGGCCCGTGGCGACAAGGTCTACCACACCACCTGCGTGGCCTGTCACCAGGCCGAAGGCCAGGGCCTGCCACCGATGTTCCCGGCGCTCAAGGGTTCGAAGATTGCCACCGGGCCTAAGGAAGCCCACCTGAATCTTGTCTATCACGGCAAGGCCGGTACGGCGATGGCGGCTTTCGGCAAGCAGCTCTCGGAAGTGGATATCGCCGCCGTGGTGACCTACGAGCGCAACGCCTGGGGTAACAACAAAGGCGACATGGTCACGCCTAAAGACGTGCTGGCCATCAAGCAGGCGGAAAGCAAATGACTTCATTCATTGCGTATGCCCCGAACCGCCCCGCCCACTCGCTTGCAGGAGAACGGCCATGAGCGCTGTGATCGATGACCATGGCCACGCCGGTGACCATGCCCACGGCCCCGCCAAGGGTTTGATGCGCTGGGTGCTGACCACCAACCATAAGGACATCGGCACGATGTACCTGTGGTTCGCGTTCACCATGTTCCTGCTCGGCGGCTCGTTCGCCATGGTGATCCGTGCCGAGCTGTTCCAGCCTGGCCTGCAGATCGTCGAGCCGGCGTTTTTCAACCAGATGACCACCATGCACGGCCTGATCATGGTGTTCGGTGCGGTAATGCCGGCGTTTGTCGGCCTGGCCAACTGGATGATTCCGCTGATGATCGGCGCGCCGGACATGGCCTTGCCGCGCATGAACAACTTCAGCTTCTGGCTGCTGCCGGCGGCGTTCCTGCTGCTGGTCTCGACCCTGTTCACGCCCGGTGGCGGGCCGAACTTCGGCTGGACGTTCTACGCCCCGCTCTCCACCACCTACGCGCCGGAAAGCGTGACGTTCTTCATCTTCGCCATCCACTTGATGGGCATCAGCTCGATCATGGGTGCGATCAACGTGGTTGCCACCATCCTCAACCTGCGTGCGCCCGGCATGACCCTGATGAAGATGCCGCTGTTCGTCTGGACCTGGCTGATCACCGCATTCCTGCTGATCGCGGTGATGCCGGTGCTGGCCGGCTGCGTGACCATGATGCTGATGGACATCCACTTCGGTACCAGCTTCTTCAGTGCGGCCGGTGGCGGTGATCCGGTGCTGTTCCAGCATGTGTTCTGGTTCTTCGGCCACCCCGAGGTGTACATCATGATCCTGCCGGCGTTTGGCGCCGTCAGTTCGATTATCCCGACCTTCTCGCGCAAGCCATTGTTCGGCTACACGTCGATGGTCTACGCCACGGCGAGCATCGCGTTCCTCTCGTTTATCGTGTGGGCGCACCATATGTTCGTGGTGGGCATTCCGTTGGTCGGCGAGTTGTTCTTCATGTACGCCACGTTGCTGATTGCGGTGCCCACCGGCGTGAAGGTGTTCAACTGGGTCAGTACCATGTGGCAAGGCTCGCTGACCTTCGAGACGCCGATGCTGTTTGCCGTGGCCTTCGTGATCCTGTTCACCATCGGCGGCTTCTCCGGATTGATGCTGGCGATTGCCCCGGCGGACTTCCAGTACCACGACACCTACTTTGTGGTGGCGCACTTCCATTACGTACTGGTGCCCGGTGCGATCTTCGGCATCTTCGCCTCGGCCTACTACTGGCTGCCGAAATGGACCGGCCACATGTACGACGAAACCCTGGGCAAGCTGCATTTCTGGCTGTCTTTCGTGGGCATGAACATGGCGTTCTTCCCGATGCACTTCGTGGGGCTGGCCGGCATGCCGCGCCGGGTACCGGACTACAACCTGCAGTTCGCCGACTTCAATATGGTCTCGTCGATTGGCGCGTTCATGTTTGGCGCCACGCAGATCTTCTTCCTGTTTATCGTGATCAAGTGCATCCGTGGCGGCCCGCCCGCGCCGGCCAAGCCGTGGGATGGCGCCGAAGGCCTGGAGTGGAGCGTGCCCTCGCCCGCGCCGTACCACACCTTCACCACGCCACCGGAGGTCAAATGAACAGGGTAAGCGGAGGTGGTCATGGCTGACTCCGTGCCTCTCAAGCGCCTGGTTGCCCGCCTGCTGATCCTGGTGGTGGCGATGTTCGCCTTCGGCTTTGCCCTGGTGCCGATCTACGACGTGATGTGCAAGGCATTCGGCATCAACGGCAAGACGGCCGGGCAGTACGAAGGCGAGCAGGTCGTCGACCTCACGCGCCAGGTACGGGTGCAGTTCCTGTCCACCAATGCCATCGACATGGTCTGGGAGTTTCACTCCAAGGCTGATGAGGTGGTGGTCAACCCCGGTGCCGTCACCGAGATGCTGTTCGTGGCCTACAACCCTACTGACAAGCCGATGACCGCCCAGGCGGTGCCGAGCATTTCCCCCGCCGAAGCGGCGATGTATTTCCACAAGACCGAATGCTTTTGCTTCACCCAGCAAGTGCTGCAGCCGGGCCAGCGCATCGAGATGCCGGTGCGTTTTATTGTCGACCGTGACATGCCCAAGGATGTGAAGCATTTGACCCTGGCGTACACGCTGTTTGATATCACTGCGCGCCAACCGCCCGTGGCTGTTCGTACCGGCGGCTAGCTACTGTTTGCCCGCTCAATCAGGAGAGCGAATACATGTCGACTCATGATACGTACTACGTACCAGCGCAAAGCAAATGGCCGATAATTGCCACGATTGGCATGCTGGTCACCGTGTATGGCCTGGCCGTGTGGTTCAACGACCTGAAGGCGGCACGCCCGGAATCCCACGGGCCGTGGATCTTTTTCGTCGGAGGGCTGTTGTTGGCCTACATGCTGTTTGGCTGGTTCGGAGCGGTGATCAAGGAAAGCCGCGCCGGTTTGTACAGCGCCCAGATGGACCGCTCGTTTCGCTGGGGCATGACCTGGTTCATTTTTTCCGAGGTGATGTTCTTTATCGCGTTCTTCGGTGCGCTGTTCTACGTGCGCCACTTGTCCGGCCCCGCGTTGGCCGGCGAAGGCCCCAAAGGTATTGCGCACATGCTGTGGCCGAACTTCGAGTTTGCCTGGCCGTTGCTCAACAACCCGGACCCGAAACTTTATCCCGCGCCGGAGGGCACCATCAGCCCGTGGGGCTTGCCGTTGGTCAACACCATCCTGCTGGTGAGTTCCAGCGTGACCATCACCATTGCCCACCACGCCTTGCGCAAGGGGCATCGCGGCGCGCTGAAGATCTGGCTGGCGATCACCGTCTTGCTGGGCCTGGCATTCCTCGGGTTCCAGGCCGAGGAATACATCCACGCCTATAAAGAGCTGGGCCTGACCTTGGGTTCGGGGGTGTACGGCGCGACGTTCTTTATGCTCACGGGCTTCCACGGTGCCCACGTGACTATCGGCACCATCATTTTGTTTGTGATGCTGATGCGCATCCTGCGCGGGCATTTCAATGCCGAGCATCAGTTCGGTTTCGAGGCGGCCAGTTGGTATTGGCACTTCGTGGATGTGGTGTGGATCGGGCTGTTTTTCTTCGTCTACGTGCTGTGAGGCGACTTACCAGGGCGCATGAGATACCAGTTGGCCGCTGAAAAATCCCCAGGCGATCAACGCCACGGTGATCACGGCCAGTACCACACGCACGGTCAAGGCCGTGACGAGGCGGTTGGAGTTGCCCTCGTCCTTGACCAGGAAGAACAGGCCACTGAACAGGCTCACGACGGTCGCGATCAGCATCAGGGCAATGGCTGCTTTGAGCATGGTCTGGTTCCTGGCGTTGGTGGGCAACAAGGGGATGGGCGGGCAATGAAAACAAGTATAGCCAGCGCCATGAAACGCTTTCGTCCAGGTATCGCACCGACCGTGGTGGTGATGATTCTGCTGCCTTTGATGGTGGGCTTGGGCGTCTGGCAGCTGTCGCGCGGCCATGAGAAGCAGTTGCTGGTGGACAGCTATGCCGAACGCCGCGCCGCTGAGCCGATCAGCAGTGTGCAACTCGGGGATATGGCGGACCCGGCCTTTCGTCGCGTGCATCTGCGCGGCCAGTTCGATGCCGAGCACAGCGTATTGCTGGATAACCGCATGCGTGACGGCAAGGCGGGTGTCGAGCTGTTGCAACCTTTTCATGACCAGGCCAGCGGCCTGTGGCTATTGCTTAATCGGGGCTGGTTGCCGTGGCCGGATCGGCGCACCCCGCCCGTCTTCACTACTCCGGCTCAGCCTTTGAATCTCGACGCCTGGGTGTATGTCGCGCCCGGCGAAACCTTCCAGCTGCATGCGGACCCTGCCACTGCGCAATGGCCGCGCCTGTTGACCGCGCTGCACCCCGCCGCGCTGTGGGCTGAGCTGGGCCGCAACGGTTTTGCCTATGAACTGCGTACCGAAGCCGGCCCCGGCACGTACGAAACCACCTGGCCCATCGTTGCGATGGGGCCGGAAAAACACTTGGCCTACGCGGTGCAGTGGTTCGCCATGTCCCTGGCGCTACTGGCTCTTTACCTCTACCTCGGATGGCACACCACAAAGGAGAAGCCCCATGGGAACGGCCACGAATCCACTCAACATGTCTGAGGTACCTGATCGGCGCAAAGGCCGCTGGCAGCTGATGCTGATCCTGCTGATGGTGATCGGTCCGATGGTGCTGGCCACCTTCATGTACAAACTGCAGTTCTGGGTGCCGGACAGTCGCAGCTACCACGGAGAAATGATCGGTAACGGTCAGACCCGCGCCGATATTGGCGTGCAGGCCGATGAACAGCGCTGGCAGTTGCTGGTCACCGCGCCTGCCGCCTGCGCCGCCGATTGCCGGCAACTGGTGTACCTCGCGCGCCAGTTGCAGATCGGCCTGGGGCGCGACGCTTCACGCGCCAGCCATGCCTTGGCCAGTGCGCAACCGGTCGGTGCCGACTATGACGCCAAGCTCAAGGCTGAATACCCGCAATTGCAGCGCTACTCACTGGACCTCTCTACCTTCACCAAAAACGCCGCCGCGCCGGGCGCTGCGCAACTGTGGATCGTCGACCCCCACGGCAACCTGGTGCTGCGCTACGACGCCAAGGTCAAGGGCAAGGACTTGCTCAATGACCTGCGCCACCTGTTGAAACTGTCGAACATCGGATAAGGGCATCGTCATGGCCAAACCTGGATTTCGCCTCGCGTTATTTGCCACTCTGCTGGCGCTGATCGTCGTGCTGCTTGGCGCCTACACCCGCCTGACCCACGCCGGCCTCGGTTGCCCGGACTGGCCGGGCTGCTACGGGTTTATCAGCGTGCCGCAAAGCGAGGCCCAGCTGGCCCATGCCGAATTGCATTTTCCCGATACGCCGGTGGAGGCTGACAAGGGCTGGGCGGAGATGACCCATCGCTACTTCGCCGGCACCCTGGGCCTGTTGATTGTGCTGTTGGCGGCGCGTTCGTGGAGCCATCGGCGTGATCCGGGCCAGCCAGTGAAACTGCCGTTGTTTCTGTTGATGGTGGTGTTTGCCCAGGCGGCGTTTGGCATGTGGACGGTGACCTTGAAGCTGTGGCCCCAGGTGGTGACGGGGCATTTGTTGGGCGGCTTTGCGACCTTGAGCCTGCTGTTTCTGCTGACCCTGCGCTTGTCTGGGGTGTTGCCCGCGTTGATCGTGCCCAGGCGCCTGCAATATTGGGCCACGGCCGGCCTGGTGCTGGTGATCGGTCAGATCGCCTTGGGCGGCTGGGTCAGTTCCAACTACGCAGCGGTGGCCTGTATCGATTTGCCCACCTGCCACGGCCAGTGGTGGCCTGCGGCGGACTTCGCCAACGGCTTTCACCTGACCCAGCACATCGGCCCCAATTACCTTGGCGGCCAGCTCGACAGCGACGCGCGTACCGCCATCCACCTGACCCACCGCATCGGTGCGGTGCTGGTCACCCTGGTGCTTGCGGGGCTGGCCTGGCAGCTGCGTGCGGTGGGTATGACGCGGCTCGCGGGCCTGCTGTTGATTGCCCTGGCGGTACAAATCAGCCTGGGCCTGAGCAACGTGTATTTCCACCTGCCACTGCCGGTTGCAGTCGGCCATAACGCCGGCGGTGCGGCGCTGTTATTGACCCTGGTGCTGGTCAATTACCACGCCCGCACCAGTCTGGTCCGGGTGCGTCACCAGTTGCCGTTCGGCTGGCGCTTCAGCCCGCGCAAACACGTATCGGGCCTCATCACCCTTAAAGGAGAGATGCCATGGCGACCTTGATCGGCGCGCGCCACAGCCAGGCGATCTGGCGCGATTACCTGGAGCTGACCAAGCCGAAAGTGGTGGTGCTGATGCTCATCACCTCCCTGGTCGGCATGTTCCTCGCGACCCGCGCCGGTGTGCCGTGGGCGGTACTGATTTTCGGCAACCTGGGAATAGCCCTGTGTGCCGGTGGTGCGGCGGCGGTGAACCATGTGGTGGACCGACGGATTGATGCAGTGATGGCTCGCACCCATAAGCGGCCGTTGGCGGAGGGGCGTGTGTCGCCGGTGGCGGCGCTGGCCTTTGCTTTGTTTCTAGCCGTTGCAGGATTGGCCTTGTTGCTGGCGTTTACCAACCCTCTGGCGGCATGGCTGACGCTGGCTTCGCTGCTCGGTTACGCGGTGGTCTACACCGGTTTTCTCAAGCGGGCGACGCCACAAAATATTGTTATCGGAGGCCTGGCCGGTGCCGCGCCACCGCTGTTGGGTTGGGTCGCCGTTACCGGCCATGTCAGCGCCGAGCCCTTGTTGCTGGTGCTGATCATCTTCGCCTGGACGCCGCCGCACTTCTGGGCCCTGGCCATTCACCGCAAGGAGGAATACGCCAAGGCCGATATCCCGATGCTGCCTGTCACTCACGGCGAGCACTACACCAAGGTGCATATCCTGCTCTATACCTTTGCCCTGTTGGCGGTGAGCCTGATGCCCTATGTGATCCACATGAGCGGCCCGCTCTACCTGGCCTGTGCGCTGGTTTTGGGCGGACGCTTTCTGCAATGGGCCTGGGTGCTGTACCGTGGCGCTCAGCCGCACGCGGCGATCAACACCTTCAAGTACTCTATCTGGTACCTGTTCCTGCTGTTTATCGCCCTGCTCGTAGACCACTACTTACTGTTGAACCTATGACTCGAACTCAAAAAACCGTCTTTATCCTGGTGGCCATCGTCGCGTTGATCATGGGCCTGACCGTTAACAAAGTGCTCTCGGGCAAGGGCCAGGGCGACCCTACGGCATTGATTGATGCCGGTATCATCCTGCTGCCGCAAAGCCGCCAGCTGCCGTCGGTGAGCATGACCAACCAGGAAGGCCAGCCGGTGCTGGTCAACGAGTTGAAAGGCAAGTGGAGCCTGCTGTTCTTCGGCTACACCTTCTGCCCCGACATCTGCCCGACCACCCTCGCCCAACTGCGCCAGATCAAGAGCGAGTTGCCTAAGGAGGCTGTGGATAAGTTGCAGGTAATCCTGGTCAGCGTCGACCCGAACCGCGACACCCCGACCCAGCTCAAGCAGTACCTGGGCTACTTCGACCCGCAATTCCAAGGCCTCACCGGTGCGAACGTAGAGGATGTGCAGAAGGTTTCGAATGCCGTGAGCATCCCGTTCATCCCGGCAGACACCAACAAGCCCAACTACACCGTCGACCACAGCGGCAACCTCGCGCTGATCGGTCCGGATGGTACCCAGCGCGGCTTTATCCGTGCGCCGTTGAACAACCAGAAGCTGGTGGCGCAACTGCCGGGGCTGTTGCAGCGCAAGTAACAGGCAATGCACAACACATGTGGGAGGGGGCTTGCCCCGATGGCGGCAGATCAGTCAGCTCATGCAGCGACTGATACTCCGCAATCGGGGGCAAGCCCCCTCCCACATTTTTTGATCTCCAGCGTGTTGGAGACCGAGTCGGATCAGAACGCCGGCAGGATCGCGCCTTTGTACTTCTCTTGGATGAATTGCTTCACCTCAGGGGTGTGCAGGGCTGCAATCAGCTTTTTCATCGCGTCCGAATCCTGGTTGTCTTCGCGGCTCACGAGGATGTTCACGTAAGGCGAGTCATTGCCTTCGATCACCAGGGCGTCCTTGGACGGGTCCAGCTTGGCTTCCAGCGCATAGTTGGTGTTGATCAGCGCCAGGTCGACCTGGGTCAGCACGCGCGGCAGGGTGGCGGCTTCGAGTTCGCGGAATTTCAGGTTTTTCGGGTTTGCGGTGATGTCCTTGATGGTCGACAGGATATTGGTCGGGTCCTTCAGGGTGATCAGGTTGTGCTTGGCCAGCAGCAACAGCGCGCGGCCACCGTTGGTGGCGTCGTTCGGGATCACCACGTTGGCGCCGTCAGGCAGGTCTTCCAGTTTTTTGTACTTGCTGGAGTAAGCGCCAAGAGGCTCCAGGTGCACAGCGCCGACGCTCACCAGGTGAGTGCCTTTGGCTTTGTTGAATTCATCCAGGTATGGCTGGTGCTGGAAGAAGTTCGCATCCAGGCGCTTTTCCGCTACCTGGACGTTGGGCTGTACGTAATCGGTGAAGACTTTGACTTGCAGGTCCACGCCTTCTTTGGCGAGGGCAGGCTTCACGAATTCCAGGATTTCCGCGTGGGGCACCGGCGAGGCAGCGACTTTCAGGGTCTCGGCGGCGTGGGCGGAAAACGCGGCAACGGCGGCGAAAGCAACCAGTAGTTTTTTCATCCAACAAGCTCCTTGTTCGGGCATGTGCCGGCTTTTGACCGGCAATGGCCGTTATTTTCGAGAAAAGTGCACCACCAGCTTGTCGCCGACGGTTTGCAGAATTTGCACCAGGATCAACAGCATTACCACGGTGACCACCATCACGTCGGTCTGGAAGCGCTGGTAACCGAACCGGATCGCCAGGTCACCCAGGCCGCCGGCGCCGACAACACCGGCCATGGCCGTGTAGGACACCAGGGTAATCGCCGTCACCGTTATCGCCGCGAAGATGCCGGGGCGTGCTTCGGGCAGCAGAGCGTTGATGATGATCTGGCGGGTGCTGGCGCCCATGGACTGGGTGGCCTCGATGATGCCGCGGTCCACTTCACGCAAGGCGGTTTCCACCAGGCGCGCGAAGAATGGCGTGGCCCCTACGACCAGCGGCGGGATCGCCCCCGCTACGCCCAGGGAGGTACCGGTGATCAGCACAGTGAACGGGATCATCACGATCAGCAGGATGATGAACGGCAGCGAGCGCAGGATGTTCACGATCAGCGACAGCAGCGCGTACAGGCCTTTTTGCTCGAACAGCTGGCGTGGGCTGGTCAGGAACAGCAGCACGCCCAAAGGCAGGCCCAATACCACGGTGAAGAACAGCGAACCGAACAGCATGATCATGGTGTCGCCGGTGGCGAGCCAGATTTCGGACCAGTCGATATTGGCGAAGAAACTCAAGAAAACGTCCATCAGCGCAGCACCTCCATGTGGACGTCTGCGGCGGTAAAGCGGGCAAAGGCCGCTTCCATGTCACCGCCGGTGACCGCAAGGGTCAGTTGCCCGTAGGGGATGTCTTTGATGCGGTCGATGCGGCCGGCGAGGATGCTGTAGTCCACCCCCGTTTCCCGGGCGACGGTGCCCAGCAGTGGCGCGTAGGTCGCTTCGCCCTGGAACGTCAGCCGTACGATGCGACCCGGTACATGGGCGAAGTCATCGCGCTGCTCGCCTTCATCGACCTGCTCGGCTTCCTGCACGAAGCGCTTGGTGGTCGGGTGCTTGGGGTGCAGGAACACGTCGGCCACCGAGCCTTGCTCGACGATCACGCCGGCATCCATCACGGCGACTTGGTCGCATACGCGGCGGATCACATCCATTTCATGGGTGATCAGCACGATGGTCAGTTTCAACTCGCGATTGATCTCGGCCAGCAGTTGCAGGACCGAGGCGGTGGTTTGCGGGTCGAGGGCGCTGGTGGCCTCGTCGCACAGCAGGATTTTCGGCTTGGTCGCCAGGGCGCGGGCAATGCCGACGCGTTGCTTCTGGCCACCGGACAACTGCGCCGGGTACTTCCTGGCGTGGTCCGACAGGCCGACGCGGGCAAGTAGCTCGGCGACACGTTGGTCGATGTCCTTGCGCGACAATTCGCCGGCCAGGGTCAGTGGCAGGGCCACGTTGTCGGCAACGGTCTTGGACGCCAGCAGGTTGAAGTGCTGGAAGATCATCCCGACCTGCTGGCGGAAACGGCGCAGGCCGTTGGCGTCCAGGGCGGTGACTTCTTCGCCGTCCACCGTGATCTGGCCGCCACTGGGTTCTTCCAGACGGTTGATCAGGCGCAGCAGCGTGCTTTTACCTGCACCCGAGTGGCCGATCAGGCCAAACACCTGGCCGTTGTCGACGCGCAGGCTGGTGGGGTACAGCGCGGGAATATCCTTACCGGCGACGCGGTAGGTTTTATGGACGTTTTGAAACTCGATCACGTAGCGAACCTTGTGGGGCGCATTGAAAAGGGATCAGCGGTTAGCCGGGCGCGCATTTTAGCCTGTCCGTATAGCGTTTCTTAGCATTTATTTCGCATTCAACCAGTGATTTGGCAATAACGCGATCAAAGGTCATAAAAAAGGAACGGCAGAAAACCGTGTCAGTCACTACTTAAGCAACTCGATTTCCCAGGTGCCGTGCCTGGGGTTTTGCTCAAACGAGCCGGGGACCGCTCTGGCCACTTTGAATAAGGAGTTTTGACTGATGAGTACCAAGAAGCCAGCCACCCCGTCGAAGAGTGAACTTGCAGGCACCGACACCCTGGACCGTGGCAACACCAACGCCAAGCTGCAAGCACTGGAGGAATTCCGTTCCGATGCGACCGGCCAGGCCCTGCGTACCAACCAAGGCGTGAAGATCTCCGACAACCAGAACACCTTGAAAGTCGGTGCCCGCGGCCCCTCGCTGCTGGAAGACTTCATCATGCGTGAAAAAATCACGCACTTTGACCATGAGCGTATCCCCGAGCGCATCGTGCATGCCCGGGGCACCGGCGCCCATGGCTATTTCCAGACCTATGAAAACCATTCCGCGCTGAGCAAGGCAGGTTTCCTGCGTAACCCCGAGCATAAAACCCCGGTGTTCGTGCGTTTCTCCACCGTGCAGGGCCCGCGTGGTTCGGGCGATACGGTGCGTGACGTGCGCGGTTTCGCGGTGAAGTTCTTCACCGACGAGGGCAACTTCGACCTGGTCGGCAACAACATGCCGGTGTTTTTCATTCAGGATGCGATCAAGTTTCCCGACTTTGTGCATGCGGTAAAACCTGAGCCGCACAACGAAATTCCTACCGGCGGCTCGGCCCACGATACGTTCTG
Organism: Pseudomonas sp. GV047; assembly: GCF_003058245.1. Classification (NCBI taxonomy): domain Bacteria; kingdom Pseudomonadati; phylum Pseudomonadota; class Gammaproteobacteria; order Pseudomonadales; family Pseudomonadaceae; genus Pseudomonas; species Pseudomonas sp. GV047. Next base: position 642,279 of record NZ_QCWA01000002.1, read on the forward strand.
GGATTTTGTTTCGTTGCAGCCGGAGTCGGCGCACATGGTGATCTGGGCGATGTCTGACCGTGCCATTCCAAAAAGCCTGCGTGCCATGCAGGGGTTTGGCATCCACACCTTCCGCTTGATCAATACCGAAGGTAAGTCGAGCTTTGTGAAGTTCCACTGGCACCCGAAGGTCGGCACCTGCTCCCTGGTGTGGGACGAAGCGCAAAAGCTTGCCGGTAAAGATACCGATTACCACCGTCGTGACCTGTGGGAGGCGATTGAAAGCGGCGACTACCCTGAGTGGGAGTTGGGTGTGCAGATCGTTGCGGAAGAAGACGAGCATAAGTTCGACTTTGACCTGCTCGATCCGACCAAGATCATCCCCGAGGAACTGGTGCCGATCACACCGCTGGGCAAGATGGTGCTGAACCGCAACCCGGATAACTTCTTTGCCGAAGTCGAGCAGGTCGCGTTTTGCCCGGGCCACATCGTGCCGGGTATCGACTTCACCAACGACCCGTTGCTGCAAGGTCGTCTGTTTTCCTACACGGATACGCAGATCAGCCGTCTCGGTGGGCCGAACTTCCATGAGCTGCCGATCAACCGGCCGGTAGTACCTTTCCACAACGGCCAGCGCGACGCCCAGCATCGCACCGTGATCGACAAGGGCCGAGCCGCGTACGAGCCGAATTCGATTGATGGTGGTTGGCCGAAAGAAACGCCGCCGGCTGCCCAGGATGGTGGTTTCGAAACCTATTACGAGCGCGTCGATGCCAATAAGGTGCGTGAGCGCAGTGAGTCATTTGGCGACCACTTCTCCCAGGCTGCACTGTTTTTCCACAGCATGAGCCACCATGAGAAAGAGCACATCATCGCGGCCTACAGCTTTGAGTTGGGCAAGGTGGAGCGTGAGTTTATCCGCGCGCGACAGGTCAACGAGATTCTGGCCAATATCGATCTGGAACTGGCCAAGCGCGTGGCGCAGAACCTTGGTCTGCCGGCGCCGACCAAAGGCACGGTAGCGCCGCGTGAGTCTTCGCTGAAAGAGTCGCCGGCATTGAGCCAGGTGAACCTGCTGTCCGGCGATATCAAGACGCGCAAAGTCGCGATTCTCGCGGCTGACGGTGTGGATGGCGCGGCTATCGATGCGCTGAAAAAAGCCCTGGCGGCAGAAGGTGCCCATGCCAAGTTGCTGGGGCCGACCTCGGCGCCGGTGAAGACGGCCGATGGCAAGAGCCTGCCGGTGGATGCGTCGATGGAAGGCATGCCGTCGATTGCGTTTGACGCCGTGTTTATCCCGGGCGGAAAAGAGTCGGTGAAAGCACTGAGCGGTGATGGTGTGGCGCTGCATTACGTTCTGGAAGCCTACAAACACCTGAAGGCGATTGCGGTTGCCAGTGACGCGAAGCCACTGCTGGATCTGCTGAAGCTGGAGACGGATGCGGGGTTGATCGTGGGGTCGGATGCTAAGGCGTTCAAGGCGTTTTTTGCCGCGATTGCACAGCATCGGGTTTGGGATCGTGAGCCGAAGGCTAAGGCGATTCCGGCTTAATTTATTGGTTGCTTGTTGGATCGCTATCGGGGGCAAGCCCCTCTCACAATTCAAATGTGAGAGGGGCTTGCCCCCGATGCGTTATTCCGCCTTGCGCGGAGTCAGCACAACCTGCGCCGAAATATGTTTCAGAATCTGCCGGTGAATCTTCAGGTCATACCCTGAATCAATACGCTTCACCCGTTTGGTCAGCAACGTGGCCAGCCACGGGTAATCCTGGGTGCGTGGCGCCTGGATCGTCACATCACACTGGTAATTCACCACATCGGTGGCAATCGCATCCAGCTGATGGCGCAGCGCTTCAATATCAGTGAGGTTCAGCGCCACGGTGGTGCTTGGCGCGGCCGGGTCGATGACCTTGGCAGCGGGCTTGGCTTCGGCGGCCTTGAGGGCCTCTTCGGCTTTATCCAGCTCGACTTTACGGGCGTGGGTGATGGCGCTGTTGACGCCACCGGTCAGCGCCGGCGCCTTGGGCATCAGCGCGCGGGCACGGCTCAGGGCGGTGGCGGCGGCGTTTACATCGCCTTTTTGCAGCACGATCTGGCTGCGCTGCAGGTAAGCCTCGGCCAATTGCCGTTGGTAGGGTTCCAGCGTCGGGTCATTGGGCGACTGGGCCTGCAGTGCGGCCAGTTGGTCTTCGGCGGTGGCCAGCTCACTGCTGGCCAGGTTTTGCTCCAGCTGCGCGATGGCCGCAGCACGCGGATCCGGGGCCTCTGGGGCGGCGGGCGGTGTGCTTTGACAGGCGCCCAGCAGCAGGGAAAACGCGGCAAGGAGCAGATAACGGGAGGTGAACAGCTTCATTCCTGCGACTCTCTATTTGCGCAAAAAGCGAGCAAGTCTACACCCCTCGACGGGGCAGGACAAAACTCAGCAGAAACAGGGCGGCCGCCGTGACTACAATCGACGGTCCGGCAGGCGTGTCCTTGAACCATGACAACGCCAGGCCCCCGCACACTGCCAGCATCCCCAACAGGCTGGCACCGATCGCCATCTGCTCCGGTGAGCGGGCGTGGCGCTGGGCGGCGGCGGCGGGAATGATCAACAGCGACGTGATCAACAATACGCCGACAATCTTCATCGCGACAGCGATCACCACGGCAATCAGCAGCATCAGGGCCATGCGCAACGCTGGTACGGGCAAACCTTCGACCCTGGCCAGTTCTTCATGCACCGTGATGGCCAGCAGTGGGCGCCACAGGGCGACCAATAGCACCAATACGGCGGCGCTGCCGCCGAGAATCCAGGCAAGATCGGTGGGGCTGATCGCCAGCAGGTCGCCGAACAGATAGGCCATCAGGTCGATGCGCACTTCATGCATAAAGCTCAGCACCACCAGGCCCAGGGACAGCGTGCTTGGCGCCAGGATGCCCAGCAGGGTGTCCGAGGCCAGTGGCTGGCGCTGTTGCAGGGTCACCAGCAGCACCGCCAGCAGCAGGCAGCCCACGGTCACGGCGATGGTCGGGCTCACATCCAGCAGGAAGCCCATGGCCACGCCCAGCAGCGCGGCGTGGGACAAGGTGTCGCCAAAGTACGCCATGCGCCGCCAGACCACGAACGAGCCCAGTGGGCCCGCCACCAGCGCCAGAGCCAAGCCTGCCAGCAGGGCGTAAAGCAGAAAATCAGCCATGCTTGCAGCTATCTCCATGAACGTGGGTGTGGGGCGTCGCGGGATCGTCTACGACAGCGCCATGCAGGTCATGGGCATGGTCGTGATGGTGGTGATAGATCGCCAGGCTCTGGGCGTTCTTGCCGAACAGCTCGACGAACGCCGGGTCGCTGCTGACTTGTTCCGGGTGGCCGGAGCAGCACACGTGGCGGTTGAGGCATACCACCTGGTCGGTGGTGCTCATCACCAAGTGCAAGTCATGGGAGACCATCAGCACGCCGCAGCCATGGCGGTCGCGCAGGCGGGTAATCAGGCTGTACAGGTCGGCCTGGCCGGCGACGTCGACGCCCTGCACGGGTTCATCCAGCACCAGCAACTCGGGCTCGCGCAACAGGGCACGGGCCAGCAGCACACGCTGCATTTCGCCGCCGGAGATGCTTTGCACCGGGCTGTCGATGACCTGCTCGGCACCGACTTCCTTGAGGGCGGCCTGCGCGCGGGCGCGGTCCACACCGGGTACCAGGCGCAAAAACCGCAGTACAGACAAGGGCAGGGTCGGATCAACGTGCAGCTTTTGCGGCATGTAGCCCACGCGCAGCCTGGGCTTGCGCCACACGCTGCCGGTGTCGGGCTTGAGCAGGCCGAGTACGGCGCGCACCAGGGTGGTCTTGCCGGCGCCATTGGGGCCGATCAGGGTGACGATCTGCCCCGGCTCGACGCTCAACGCGATGTTGTCCAGCACGTTTTGCCCGGCAAACGTGACGCCGACCTGCTCCAGGCGAATTAACGCATTGCTCATCAAGCCCCCTGGCAGCCCGAGCACAGGCCGACCACTTCGACCGTCTGCCCTTCGACCCGGAAGCCTACGTCGGCGGAGCTCTTGATGATGGCGTCGCTGATGCTCTTTTGTTCAAGCTCGATGGCGGCGTGGCACTCGCGGCAGATCAGGAACTGGCCCTGATGCGCGTGTTCCGGGTGGTTGCAGCCGACAAAAGCGTTGAGCGAGGCAATGCGGTGCACCAGGCCGTTTTCCAGCAGGAAATCCAGCGCGCGGTACACGGTCGGCGGCGCGGCGCGGCGGCCGTCCTGCTCGCTGAGCACGCCCAGGATGTCGTAGGCACCCAGGGGCTTATGGCTCTGCCAGACGAGTTCCAGCACCCGGCGACGCAGGGCGGTCAGGCGCAAGCCTTTCTGTGCGCACAGGGTGTCGGCCTCCGACAGCGCGGTATGCACGCAGTGAGAGTGGTCGTGTGGACGGCTGGCAAGCGGTGTTTTAGGCATGAGCGGCGACAGATATTTGATAGAGACGTTATTATGTTACCCGTTCCTACGTCATTGAGTGGTCATCGTGTCCCGACTTTTTCCCGTTTTTGTCGTATTTGTCACCAGTTTGTTCCTCGCTGGCGCCGCTCAGGCCGAGGTCAAGGTGCTCACGAGCATCAAGCCATTGCAGTTGATTGCCGCTGCCGTGCAGGACGGTGTGGCGGTTCCGGAGGTGTTGCTGCCGCCGGGTGCATCGCCCCATAACTTCGCCTTGCGCCCATCCGACGTACGGCGTGTGCAGTCGGTCGATCTGCTGTATTGGATCGGGCCGGACATGGAGGGCTTCCTGCCTCGCGTGCTCAAGGGGCGTACCGCACCGACCGTAGCGGTTCAAGACCTGCCCGGGCTGAAATTGCGTAGGTTCGCCGAAGATAGCCATTCCCACGCCGACGATGCCGACGAACATGACCATGATCACCGCCCGGGGAGCCTGGATGCGCACCTGTGGCTGTCCACGGTGAACGCTCGGGTGATCGCAGCGCGTATGGCCGCTGACCTCAGTGCAGCCGACCCCGTGAACGCCGCGCGTTATCAGAGTAATGCCAAGGCTTTCGACGAGCGCCTTGATGCACTGGATGCGCGCCTGAAAAAACGCCTGGCGAGCATCGGTGACAAACCTTACTTCGTGTTCCACGAAGCCTTTGATTACTTCGAAGACGCCTACGGACTCAAGCACACCGGCGTGTTCAGCGTTGCTGCCGAAGTGCAGCCTGGCGCCCAGCATGTGGCGGCGATGCGTACGCGTTTGCAGGAAGTGGGCAAGACCTGTGTGTTCAGTGAGCCGCCGTTGCGTCCGCGTTTGGCCGAAACCCTGGTGGCAGGTTTGCCGGTGAAGCTGGCGGAATTGGATGCGCTGGGCGGCTACACCCCGGCCACGGCCCAGGGTTATGAGCAGGTGCTGGAGAAATTGGGGAATGACTTGGCAGGTTGCCTGGAGTCGTTATAAGCCGCAGCGCAGATCAAATGTGGGAGGGGGCTTGCTCCCACATTTTGACCGGGTTGGTCCTTAGAGCGCGAATGGCAGGTGGACGCTGACCTGCTGACGCTGCGTCAACCGATGCTCGAACTCGGCGGGATCGTGGATCAACACATCCTGCCCGGCAAACGATTCAGCGGCGATCAGGCGCGACAGCCAGAACCGCACGCACGCCACCCGCAGCATGGTCGGCCATAGCTCGGCCTCCTTGGCCGTGAACGGCCGCAGGCCCGCGTAGGCACCCAGCAGCGCACGGGCGCGCGGGCCATCAATCACGCCATCGGCGTCCGAACACCAGTCATTCAGGGCGATCGCCACGTCGTACAGCATCGGGCCCGAGCAGGCATTGTAGAAGTCGATCAGACCCGTCAGGTGCGTGCCCTCGAACATCGCGTTGTCACGGAACAGGTCGGCGTGCACGTTGGCGCGTGGCAGGGCGAGGATCTCGGCCTTATGGGCCTCGATTTCAGTCAATGCTGCTTGCAGCAGGCTTTGCTGCGCATCGTCCAGGTGCGAAATCAGCTGCGCACCTTCGCTGAGCATCCAATCCAGCCCGCGATCGGTCTTGCGCTCCAGCACCTTCTCGCCCTGCGTCGCCAAGTGCAGATGGCCGAGCAGGTCGCCGACCTGGGCGCAATGCTGTGGGTTGGCCTCCTTGATGTGCTTGCCGGCCAGGCGCGGTTGCAGCAGTGCCGGTTTGCCGGCCAATTCGCGCAGGGCCACGCCATCGGTGGTGCGCAGAGCGTAGGGCACCGGCAGGTCGGCGTCGTGGAGCACGTCGAGCAGTTCGATGAAGAACGGCATTTCCTGCACGGGGCCGCGCTCAACCAGGGTCAGGACGTACTCGCCCTGTTCCAGGCTGATAAAGAAATTGGTGTTTTCGCTACCAGCGGCAATCCCCTGGAAGTCAAGCAGGCGGCCGAGCCCGTAGGGGGCGAGAAAGGTTTCCAGCTCGGGCCGAGCCAGGGGGGTGAACACAGACATGGTTAAAACTGCCAGTACGGGCGCCGCGGTGCGCGGCGCCAATTGAAGTTAAGAAATCATTTCCATTCGAAGATCTTCCATGACGGGATCAGCATATCCGGCTGGTCAGAGCGGATGAAGTTCGCGTCGGTTCCGTCCGCGCGTACCAGGAAATACGGCGGTGCGCCTTTTACGGTCACCTTGATTGCATACAGGAAACCGTTTTGACGGTACTCCTGGATGGTCCGGTCGCCTTCCGTGCGAATGGTCACTTCCGGATCACCCGAAGGCGCGCCGTCTGCCGCCATGGCAGCCATCGGAGCGAGTGCAATCAGGCCGGTCAACAGCAGGCGATTGAATGTACGCATGATAACCTTGTCCCTTTGTTTTCATTGGTCCGGCTATTCTAGCGCCTGACCCGCCGAAAAGGTTGATCCTGCTCATGAGCCAAGCCCCCCTCGTCCTGGTGGACGGTTCGTCTTACCTGTACCGCGCGTTCCACGCGCTGCCACCGCTGACCACCTCCAAAGGCCTGCCGACCGGTGCGGTCAAGGGCGTGTTGAACATGCTCAAAAGCCTGCGCAAGCAGTACCCGGACAGCCCGTTCGCGGTAGTGTTCGACGCCAAGGGTGGGACGTTTCGCGATGACATGTACGCCGAATACAAGGCCAACCGCCCAAGCATGCCCGATGACATGCGCGTGCAAATCGAGCCCCTGCACCAGAGCGTGATCGCCCTGGGCTTCCCTTTGCTGTGCGTCGAAGGCGTCGAGGCCGATGACGTGATCGGCACCCTGGCCCGCAGCAGTGCCGCCGCTGACCGTCCGGTGGTGATCTCCACCGGCGATAAGGACATGGCGCAGTTGGTCGACGGGCACATTACCCTGGTCAACACCATGACCGGTAGCTCGATGGACATCGAGGGCGTAAAGGAGAAATTTGGCGTCGCTCCGGAGCAGATCATCGACTATCTGGCGTTGATGGGCGATTCGTCCGACAACATCCCGGGCGTTCCGGGCATTGGTCCGAAGACCGCTTCCGGCTTGCTGGTGGGGGTGAACGGCGGCCTCAAAGAACTTTATGAGCAGTTGGATATTGTGCCGAGCCTGCCGATCCGGGGTGCCAAGACGCTGCCGGCGAAGCTGGAAGAGCATAAGGAGATGGCATTCCTCTCCTATCAGTTGGCGACGATCAAGATCGATGTGCCGCTGGACGTGGGTCTGGACGATTTGCACCTGATTGAACCGGATCGCGAAAAGTTGCTGGAGCTTTACACCCTGCTGGAGTTCAAGAGCTGGTTCGATGAGATTCAGCGCGATGCCAAGCGAGTGGAGCTCAAGGCCGCGCCTGTTGCCGAAGAGGTTATTGAAGCTACTCCTGCGGCACCCGCAGAAACGACCTACACCACGATCCTTGACCAAGCCACATTCGATGCCTGGCTGAAGAAGCTCAACGACGCGACGTTGTTCGCTTTCGACACCGAAACCACCGGGATCGACGCTCAACAGGCGCAACTGGTGGGGGTTTCCTTCGCCGTGCAGCCCCATGAAGCCGCCTACATCCCGCTGACCCATTCCTACATCGGTGCGCCGCAGCAGCTGGATCGCGACACCGTGCTGCTGGCCTTGAAGCCATTATTGGAAGACCCGAGCAAGCTCAAGGTCGGCCAGCACGCCAAGTTCGACATGAATATCCTGGCCAACTGTGCCATTGGCGGCGACCCGGCGAATGGCATCAGCGTGCGCGGTATCGCGTTCGACACCATGCTTGAATCCTACGTGTTGAATTCCACTGCGACCCGCCATGACATGGACAGCCTGGCCAAGAAGTACCTGGACTACGACACCGTCAGTTTCCAGGACATCGCCGGCAAAGGCGCCAAGCAGCTCACCTTCGACCAGATCCCGCTCGAACAGGCTGGCCCCTATGCCGCCGAGGATGCCGACGTGACGCTGCGCCTGCATCAGGCACTGTACGCACAGCTCACCGCCATACCGAGCCTGGCAAGTGTGTTGACGGACATCGAAATCCCCCTGGTACCGGTGCTGGCGCGTATCGAACGCCAGGGCGCGCTGGTGGATGCGCAGCTGCTCGGTGTCCAGAGCATCGAGCTGGGCAACAAGATGGTCGAACTGGAGCGCCAGGCGTTCGAGATCGCCGGCGAAGCATTCAACCTGGGTTCGCCCAAGCAGCTCGGCGCGATTCTCTACGAGAAACTCGGCCTGCCGGTGCTGAAAAAGACGGGCAAGGGCCAGGCATCCACGGCAGAGGAAGTGCTGGCCAAGCTGGCCGAAGATGACTATCCGCTGCCCAAGGTACTGATGCAGTACCGCAGCATGAGCAAGCTGAAAAGCACTTACACCGACCGCTTGCCGGAGCAGATCAACCCGCGGACCGGGCGTGTTCACACCTCTTACCATCAGGCGGTGGCGGCGACCGGGCGGCTGTCTTCCAGCGACCCGAACCTGCAGAACATCCCGGTGCGCACCGCCGAAGGGCGACGCATCCGCCAGGCATTTGTCGCGCCCAAGGGCTACAAACTGCTGGCAGCGGACTATTCGCAGATCGAACTGCGGATCATGGCGCACCTGTCCAAGGACGAGGGGCTGATGAATGCGTTCCGTAACGACCTGGATGTGCATACCGCCACGGCGGCCGAGGTGTTCAAGGTCGAATTGGCTGAGGTCACCTCCAATCAGCGTCGCAGTGCCAAGGCGATCAACTTTGGCCTGATCTACGGCATGGGGGCACAGAAGCTCGGCAAGGACATCGGTGTCGATACCAAGACCGCCAAGGCTTACATCGATGTGTACTTCGCCCGCTACCCAGGCGTTCGCGAGTACATGGAGCGCACCCGCGCCCAGGCTGCCGATCAAGGCTACGTGGAAACCTTCTTCGGACGTCGGCTGTATTTGCCGGATATCAACTCCAACAAGCCCCAGGAGCGCGCGGCCGCAGAACGCACGGCGATCAACGCGCCGATGCAGGGCACGGCGGCGGATATCATCAAGAAAGCCATGGTGCTGGTGGATAGCTGGCTGACCGCGTCGGGCCTGGATGCCAAGGTGATCCTGCAGGTACACGATGAATTGGTGCTGGAGGTGCGTGAGGATCTGGTGGCCGAGGTCAGCGAGAAGATTCGCGAGCACATGAGTGCGGCGGCGCAGTTGGATGTGCCGTTGGTGGTGGACGTTGGCGTAGGCGACAACTGGGACGAAGCGCACTGATTTCGCGGCATCGCCACCACCGAGCGTGGTGGCGGAATGCTTTAGATCGGAAATCCGCTTCAGTTATTTCCAATAGTTTTTTGAACCTGCCGGAACTTAACCTGTGAACTGCTACTCAGAGTTACTGAATGGGTGGTGAAGCCCTTCAATGCTCCTATGTTGTGTTAAGTGTTGGCAGATATCCGGACCCCGCCCTAGCGGTCCGGTACTTGAACCCCGAACTTCCCCTCCCCATACGAAGTCCGGGGTTTTTTTTGCCCGCAGAAAAGTTACTCCGCGAGTTCCGCGCCTTTGTCAGCCAACTCCATCCAGCCGGCCAGCACGGTATAGGCATCTTCCAGGCCCATGCGCTTGGGGGCCGAGAACAGCTGGATGGTGATTGTGTCACCCCAACCCTTGCGGATTTCGGACTGCACTTTAAGCAGGGTGTTCTTGGCGGCGCCGTAGGTGAGCTTGTCGGCCTTGGTCAGCAGGATATGCATCGGCATGCCGCTGGCGACCGCCCAATCCAGCATCAGCAGGTCGAAGTCGGTCATTGGATGACGGATGTCCATCATCAGGATCAACCCCTTCAAACTCTCGCGGCCACCCAGGTAAGCCTCCAGGTGACGCTGCCAGTGCAGCTTCAGCGGGATAGGTACTTTTGCATAACCGTAGCCCGGCAGGTCGACCAGACGCCGATCATCGTCTAGCTTGAAGAAGTTGAGTAACTGCGTGCGGCCCGGGGTTTTCGAGGTGCGCGCGAGGCTGGCGTGGGTCAGGGTGTTCAGTGCGCTGGATTTACCGGCGTTGGAGCGACCGGCAAAGGCGACTTCAAAGCCTTCGTCATCGGGGCATTGGTCAACTTTGGCGGCGCTGAGCATGAAGGTGGACTGTTGGCACAGGCCGAGGATGGGGTTCTTGAGTTGCATGAGATTTCCGATGTGGGCGGTGCCGAAAAAGGGTGCGGCAAGCGGTGTCGTTTCCGTTTCAGTAGCGCCAGTATATAATGCCGCAGATTTTGTGTGTGCTTTGTCCCAGCGAAGGATGAAGTTCACGGGAGCGATAGACCTTTATTGCGCATTAGAACGCAAAACGCTCTCAAACCCTGAAAAGGTCGATGTATGACCCGATGGTTGCTCGCTTTCGGTGCCCTGGTTCCGCTGTATGGCGCTCAGGCTACACAGGATCCGGAAGCGGTGTACAACCGAGTTTGCGTGGCTTGCCATGCCGGCCAACTGCCGAACGCCCCGAAACGGGGTGACCAGGCAGCCTGGGCGCCAAGACTGGCGCAGGGCATGGACACGCTGGTGCAACACGTGACCCAGGGTTTCAAGGCAATGCCGCCGCGTGGTTTGTGCATGGACTGCAGTACCGAGGATTACCAGGCCATCATTGAGTTGATGGTGAGTAAACCCGGTAGATAACTCTTAAACCCTTAGCCGTAGTTGGATTAGCTGATGAACAAACTGATCGTGAGTCTGCTGTTGACCTTGGGCATCACCGGTGTTGCCGTCGCCGCAGAGGGCCCCCTTAAAGGTGATGCCACTGCCGGTCAAGCGAAAGCCGCCGTATGTGGTGCCTGCCATGGGCCGGATGGTAACAGCCCGGCGCCGAACTTCCCCAAATTGGCCGGCCAGGGTGAGCGTTACCTGACCAAGCAGATGCACGACATCAAGGATGGCAAGCGCACGGTCCTGGAAATGACCGGCCTGCTGACCAACCTCAGTGATCAGGACCTGGCGGATATCGCGGCGTATTTTGCCAGCCAGAAAGGCAGTGTGGGAGCTGCTGATCCGAAACTGGTGGCCCGTGGTGAGAAACTGTTCCGCGGCGGTGACCTGGATAAAGGCCTGCCTGCCTGCACCGGTTGCCACTCGCCCAATGGCGCGGGCATAGCCGCCGCCGGCTTCCCGCACCTGAGCGGCCAGCACGCCACTTACATTGCCAAGCAACTGACCGATTTCCGTAAGGAAGAGGCAGGGCGAGCCAATGATGGCGACGCGGCAATCATGCGCACCATCGCCCGCAAGCTGAGTGACGAGGACATTGCCGCCGTCTCCAGCTACATCCAGGGCCTGCACTAAGTGCCCCGGCAACGTTAACGCTCGATTAATCCATCGATGCAAGCATAAAAAGGGTGGCTTAGGCCGCCCTTTTTTGTGGCCGCTGCCGTTACACTAACGAACTCATGCCCGCGTAGACCTGTCACAACAAAGGTCGCGTGAGGCGACTTTATTTGTCCAGGAGTAAAGCATGCGTAATCTGATCCTCAGCGCCGCTCTCGTCACTGCCAGCCTTTTCGGCATGACCGCGCAAGCTGCCGATGTGCCGCTTGAAGCCGGTAAAACCTACGTTGAATTGGCCAACCCAGTGCCGGTTTCGGTACCGGGCAAGATCGAGGTGGTGGAGCTGTTCTGGTACGGCTGCCCGCATTGCTACGCTTTTGAGCCGGTCATCAATCCTTGGGTCGAGAAGCTGCCCAAGGACGTGAACTTCAAGCGCATCCCCGCCATGTTCGGCGGCCCATGGGATGCACACGGCCAACTGTTCCTGACCCTGGAAGCCATGGGGGTGGAGCACAAGGTCCACAACGCGGTATTCGACGCCATCCAGAAACAAGGCAAGCGCCTGACCAAGCCGGACGAAATGGCTGACTTCATTGCTACCCAAGGCGTCGACAAGGACAAGTTCCTGGCCACCTTCAACTCCTTCGCGATCCAGGGCCAGATCAAGCAGGCCAAGGAGCTGGCGCAGAAGTACGGCGTGCAAGGCGTACCAACCATGATTGTCAACGGCAAGTACCGTTTCGACCTGGGCACTACCGGTGGTCCTGAAGCGACCCTCAACGTTGCCGACCAGTTGATCGCCAAAGAACGCGCAGCCAAGTAAGGGGCTCCTCATGCGCCGCTGGGGTACTGAACGTGTGGTTGGCCTGCGTGAACCGCAGGTCAACGAACATCACCTGGAGTCCACAGGTTTGCCGGCAGACAACCGCCTGCGCCTGCTCAGCTTCAATATCCAGGTGGGCAACAGCACCGAGAAGTACCGGCACTACCTCACCCGGGGCTGGCAGCATTTGCTGCCCCACAACGGCCGGGCCGGTAACCTGCAGAAGATCGGCGACCTGTTGAATGATTTCGACCTGGTCGCCCTGCAGGAAGCCGACGGCGGCAGCATGCGTTCCGGCTATATCAATCAGGTCGAACACCTGGCGCACCTCGGGGCCTTCCCGTACTGGTACCAGCAGCTCAATCGCAACCTCGGACGCCTGGCGCAGCACAGTAATGGTGTGCTCAGTCGTTTGAAGCCCACCTCCATCGAAGATCACCCATTGCCGGGCCCCAAGGGGCGCGGGGCGATTCTCGTGCGTTTTGGCGAAGGGCCTGAGGCCTTGGTGGTGGTGATGATGCACCTGGCGCTCGGGGGGCGTACGCGCAACCTGCAGTTAGCCTACGTGCGCGACCTGATTGGCAACTACAAGCATCAGGTGTTGATGGGTGACATGAACACCCATGCGAACGACCTCCTGCTGAATTCCCCGTTGCGTGACCTCGGGTTACTGGCGCCGCAAGTCGAAGCCACGTTCCCCAGCTGGCGCCCGCAACGCTGTCTTGACCATATCCTGCTCAGCCCGACCCTCACACTCGAGAGTGTGCAGGTATTGGCGCAGCCCATCTCCGATCACCTGCCAGTCGCGGTAGAGATTCGTCTGCCGGGTTCGCTCACGGCTGATGCATTGCCCGCGTTGAGCCCCGGCCCTCGCGGACCCCTTGCATGAGCGACGACGCCCAGCGCTGGAAAGAAAAATACCTGTTAAGCATCGAGCAACAAGAAAAGCTCGAACGCCGTTGGGCTGCCCGCCTCGACCTGCTGCGTCGTGGGCTGGTGCGCAGCACACTGGCGGCAGAAGGCACCGACCGCGCGGTTGACCAGTGCATGAAGGAAATGCGCGACGTCGTGCGTACCGACGACATGGACGCCGCCCTCGCCGCCTTGCTGCCGCGCCTGGAGAAGGCGGTACTGGATTCGGAGCAGCGCCGCGAAACCCGGATCGACCAGATGAGCACCGCACTGACCTCCCTGGTCACGCAGTTGCAAAAGCTGCCGCTGCCCCGTGAGGTCGCCCGTCCGCTGAAAACCTTTGCCAAGCAGTTGGATGGCCGCGTCAGTCAGGCGCGCGAGATTCCCTTATTGCTCAGCGAGTTGAGCAGCCTGCAAGGGCAGGCGCTGGATAACCTGGAGCCGGACGGTGAAACCGTGCGTCCCGGGCCGGGTTTGTTGCAACGCCTGTTTGGGGCCAAGGACGCTTCGAGCGAGGCGCCGGCCAGCGAGCCCATCCCCAGTCCGCCGCCGGCCCCTGTTGCCCCCAAGCCCGCCGCCGAGCCCGAGGAGCCCGAGCAGTCCGACGAGTTGACGCAAGCGTTGCGGGCCTTTGCGCCGCCGCCTCAGGCGCCGCTTGCCGCGCAGCCCGAAGCCGCAGCGCCCGCCAAGGCCGCCGATGTCGCCAGTGAAAAGTTTGTGTACGAGGCGCCTGCCCAAAGGGCCGCAGTAGCTGCGGCTGTCGACGTATCTCCAGCACCTGTCGAGCCCTGGGAGCCTGAGCCGCAGTTGCAAGAGCCCGCCACCGAAAGCGCGCTCGCCGCCTTTATCGAAACGCCGCAGGTTGCCGTCGAGGCGCCGCAGGAGACGGTGATCGGCAGCCTCTCGTTCCCTCCGGTTCTTGACGTCGAAGAACCGGACCCCGACGAACTTCAATCGGATGGCCTCTACTCCCTGCCGGATTCACCGGAGCCATCGTACAGCTCCGTGGCCAAGCACATCGAAGACACCCTGATCGGCCTGCTGGAGGAGCTGGCCCTGCCCGAGCGCCATCGGCCCCAGGCCGAAGCCATGCGTGAACGCTTGGCCCACGGCTTGAATTGGTACGAATTGCTGCCGATCCTCGATGACCTGGCGGTGCTGATGCTGGCGATCACCGACAGCGGCCAGCACGAGTTTGAGGCTTACCTCAAACAGCTCAACGAACGCCTTGAAGCCTTCCAGGGCCATCTGCAGGTGGCCAGCGACGGCCATGCCGACAGCCGCTCCGCTGCCAGGGAGCTGGACACGCAGATTCGCGAACAGGTCGACGGCCTGCAAAGCAGTGTCCAGGAAGCCGCGGACCTGGACAGCCTCAAGCAGGTGCTCGAAAGCCATCTGGAGGGTTTGCTCGGGACCATGGACGAGCACCAGCAACAACGTGACCAGCGCGAGCAGGAAGTGGCGGCGCGCCTGAAAGGCTTGGCCGAGCGGGTCGCCAATATGGAGCAGGAAGCCCAGGGTTACCGTGAGCACCTGGAGGTGCAACGCCAGAAGGCCCTGGTCGATCCGCTCACCGGTTTGCCTAACCGTGCGGCCTGGAGCGAGCGTCTGGACCATGAGGTCAATGCCTGGCACCAGCGTGGCAATAGCCTGTCGCTGGCGATGTTGGACCTGGATCACTTCAAGCGCATCAACGATGGCTACGGCCATCTGGCGGGTGACAAGGTGCTGAAAATCATCGCCAACGTCCTGCGTAAGCGCCTGCGCCCCAGTGACTTTATCGCGCGTTTTGGCGGTGAGGAGTTTGTGTTGCTGATGCCTGACTCAACCCTTTCGGACGCCCTGGCAGTGGGGGAAGTACTGCGTGCCGCGATTGCCGCCTGCCCATTCCACTTCAAGGGCGAGCCGGTGACGATTACCGTGTCCATGGGCGTGGCGCAACTGCAGCCGGGTGAGCGCAGTGAGCTGGCGCTCAAGCGAGCCGACGAGGCGTTGTATCGGGCCAAGGCGGCTGGGCGTAATCAGGTGCAGGCCGCGTAAAAGGCGTTCCATCGTGTAATTTGACCGCTGGCCACAAACGGTACGTTACACTGTTGCATTATCGTCTTCAGCGTACTGTCTTCCGCCATGAAATCCTTGTACTTCGCCTGTGTATTTCTTCTGCTCGCCGGCTGCGCCAGTGGTCCGCGCCTGGACACCCGCCACCCTTCGGCGAACCACGACAATCGCGTGCAGTTCGTGGTCGTGCACTACACCTCCACCAACCTTGAGCGTTCCCTCGCCCTGCTGACCCACGGCCAGGTCAGCGCTCATTACCTGATCGGTGACGACGCCGGTGCCACCATCTACAAGCTGGTGGATGAGAGCCAACGTGCCTGGCATGCGGGAGAAAGCGAGTGGATGGGGCGTACCTGGCTCAACTCCAGCTCCATCGGCATCGAGATCGTAAACCCTGGCTACAAGGACACCCCCACAGGCCGCTTGTGGTACCCGTACTCGGAGGCCCAGGTGAAATCGCTGGTGGTGCTGCTCAAGGACATCAGCAAGCGCAATGGCATCGACCCCAGGAACATCATCGGCCATAGCGATATCGCGCCGCTGCGAAAGCTCGATCCGGGGCCGCTGTTCCCCTGGAAGCGCCTGGCCGATGAAGGCCTGAGTGTGTGGCCGGATGCCCAGGCCGTCGCCCGTTTCCAGGTGCAGTATGCCGCTGAATTGCCGAGCATTACCTGGTTCCAGGAAGAATTGGCGCTCCTCGGTTACCCGACACCCCAGACGGGTGAGTTGGATGTCGCCACGCGCCATGTGATCGCGGCGTTCCAGATGCGCTTCCGGCCATCCCGGTTCGATGGCGTGCCGGATGCCGAAAGTGCTGCCATCCTGCGTGCCCTGAACCGGCGCTAAGCTGGCGCCTACAAGGGCAGCGCCATATAGAACTGGGTGCCCTGCCCCGGCCGCGAATACACCCCCATGCGGCCGCCGTGCAATTGCACGATCTCCTTGCACAGCGCCAGCCCCAGGCCGGCGCCGCCCTTCTTGCGCCCAACCTGGACAAAGGGTTCGAAGATGCGCCCTTGCTGGCCATAAGCGATACCTTCGCCGTTGTCTTCGACGCTGATAATCACCCGCTCGCCATGACGTCGCGCCTGCAGGCGAATTTGCCCACCGTCGGCGGTATGACGCAGGGCATTGCCCAACAGGTTGTCGAGCACCCGTTCCAATTGCGCCTGGTCGGCATACAGCCGTGGCAGGTCGGATTGCACTTCTACCAACAGTTCGATGTGTTGCGCATTGGCGGGCTCCACAAAGCGCGCGCGGGCGTGTTCGAGCAGATCGGTCACGTCGCAGGGGCCCAAGGTGAGTTTCTGCAGGCCATTCTGGTAGCGCGAGAAATTGAGCAGGTCGTTGATCAACTGCATCAGGCGCTGCATTTCTTCGTTGACCGTATCCAGCAGGTCCGCTTCACGGGATTCCGGCGGGAACTTCGCGCGTTCACGGAACAGGCCGAACGCCATGTGCATGCCGGTCACCGGCGTGCGCAGTTCATGGGAGGCGCGCAAGACGAATTCGCTGCGCACCCGTTCGAAGGCGCGCTGTTCGGTGACGTCATGCAGCACCATCACCGCGCCAAGGATATGTCCCTGGGTATGGCTGACAGGGGTGAGGCTGTAGGTCAGCAGGCGCAGTTCGCCCTCGACTTCGACTTCCAGGTCCTCCGGCGCGCGCTCCAGAGTGCCGCCGCGCAACACCAGTTGCAGTTGTTCATCCAGCTCCGGGCGCACCAGGGCTTCGCCAAGGCCTTGGCCGAGGCGTTCCTCGTCCCAGCCCAATTGGCGTTGTGCAACCGGATTGAGATGCTCCAGGCGGCCTTGGCGGTCAATCATCAGCAGGCCGTCGTCGATGCTGTCGAGCACGGCTTGCAGGCGCTGCTGGCCGGCCAGCAACTCGTCAACATTAGTCGCCTGATGCTGGCGCACCGCCTCGGCCATAAGGCCGAAGCGACGGGTCAACAGGTTCATTTCCGCTGCCGAAGAGAGCGGCAGCGTCACTTCAAAATCGCCCTGGCCGATCTTGTCCGCTGCTTTTGCCAGCGCTTCGATCGGGCCGCCAAATCGCCGGGCGATGCCATGGGCCGTGACAAATCCGATGATCAGCACGGCAAGGCCCACCAACCCCAGCAAACCGGCGATCAGCAAGGCGCGTGCGCGGGATTTGTGTTCGCTGGTGCTGATGTTTTCCAAGGCCTGCTTATGTTCGGCAATCAGCCCGTTGCGCAGCACATTGAAGGTTTCGGTGAGTTTTTCCTTGCTGCCCGGTGGTGGCGACGCCTGCTGGGATTGCTCGAAGGCGTCCAGCAGGTCCTGGTATTGGGCTCGCGCCTGGCTGAAGCCGTGGCTATGGCCGTCGCGTTGCTCATGGGCGATGCCTTGGTCCAGCAGGTCGAAGTAATGCTGCTTGGAGCTTTGCAATGCCTGCGGATCGGGGCGATGTTCCAGCATCATGATCAATTGGTCGCCCAGGCTTTGGCGCAGCTTGAGCCCCAGGTCCAGCGTGACGAAGTTGCTGCGAATCAGGGACTCCTGGGTCTTGGCCATTTGCATGACGCTGACCAGACCCAGGATCAGACCCAGCAGGGCGACGGTGATCAGCGCTGAGATACTCAGGAACAATCGAGTGCGCAGTTTCATCGCTAGCTTCATAGGGTGCAGCTCACAGGTTGTACTGTTTGCGTTTGCGGTACAGGGTCGACGCGTCGATGCCGAGGGTGCGGGCGGCCTGGTCCAGGGTATCGCTGGTGGCCAGTACGGCGCCGATATGGGCTTTCTCCAGCTCGTCCAGGCTCAACGCCGCGCCAATGCGCGGGGCGTTATTGGTCGGTTGTTCGGCCATGCCGAGGTGGATGATTTCGACCTTTTCCTGTGGGCAGATGATGCTGGCGCGTTCCACCACGTTGCGCAGTTCGCGGATATTGCCTGGCCAGCGATAGTTGAGCAGTGCTTCGCGCGCCTGATCACTGAAGCCCCGCGCCGGGCGGGCGTATTCCTTGACGAAGCGCGCCAGGAAGCGGTCTGCCAGGGTGAGGATGTCTTCACTGCGCTCGCGCAGCGGTGGCAGGTGCAAGGTGATGACGTTGAGGCGATACAGCAAGTCTTCCCGGAAGCGACCGTCGCGCACCATGTCTTCCAGGTTCAGGTTGGTGGCGGCCAGGATACGCACATCGGCGCGACGGGTGACCGGGTCGCCCACGCGCTCATACTCCTTGTCCTGGATAAATCGCAGCAACTTGGGTTGCAGAGTGAGGGGAAAGTCGCCGATCTCGTCGAGAAACAGCGTACCGCCGTCCGCCTGGTTGACTCGGCCCAACGTGCTCTCACTGGCGCCGGTAAAGGCGCCACGGCTATGGCCGAACAGCTCGCTTTCCATCAGTTCTGCCGTCAGCGACGGACAGTTGATGGTCACGCAGGATTTCTTCGCGCGCTTGCTCCAGCCGTGAATGGCCCGGGCCAGTTCGCCTTTACCCGTGCCGGACTCGCCGAGGATCAGGATGTTGGCATCGGTACCCGCCACCTGGCGTGCGGTTTCAAGCACAACCATCATTGACGGACTGTGGGAGTCGAGGCCGTCTTTCTGCTGGCGTACGGCGCCTTCCAATACTTCCAGGCGCGCGGAAAGTTGGCGTACTTCCAGCTGTTTGGCGGTGGCCAGGCGAAGTTGGTCGGGGCTGCAAGGCTTGACCAGGTAGTCGGCGGCACCGGCCTGGATTGCGTCCACGGCGGTATCCACGGCGGAATGGGCGGTTACGATCACCACGCGCATCCACGGTGCCTGGATACGCATCTGGGCCAATACCACCAGGCCATCGTCTTCACCCAGGCGCAGGTCCAGGAAGCACAGGTCGAACACCTGGCGTTGCATCAGGGCATCGGCCTGGGCGGCGCTGTTGGCGGTGGCGACGGTGTAGCCTTCATCTTCCAGGCAATAACGGAAGGTGCGGAGGATCGCGGACTCGTCATCCACTAAAAGAATGCGGCCTTGAAGTTCCTTGGCTGATTCCATCTGTCCCGCGCTCCTTAACTATATAAATGATGGTGTTTAGTCCCGGAATAATCGGGCAAGTTGCATGGTTTATTCTGATCGATAAAAGGCGATGTCGTGCAGCTATCTGCGCGGCTTCCTGCGAAGTCCCGCCTTACAGCGTTTTCATGCTGTCTGCCCCTTCGGCACCACCCTCCGTGCTTTCTATCCCTTCATCCGACCACTGACCATCGTGCATTTCGCACGGCGTAGTAGAGGGCATCGTGCAGGATGCTGGGCGATTGACCTAGTGCATATATTTAACTTATTGATTTTATTGGTTTTTATTTTATAAAAAAGCTGGCATGCGCTCTGCAATAGCTATCCCAACGAATAATCAGAATGTGGGAGAAATGCAGCATGACTCGCCAAAGCCTCAGCCAACTGCGTGTATCGCCACTGCGCTTGCAACAAGGGCTGTTTGCCAGCCTGGCCCTGATGGTCACGCTGATTGCAGGCCAGCAGTTGCAGCAATGGCAGCAGAGTCAGCAGCACGCCCCATCGTTCGACCGTCCGGTAACGACCCAGACCCATTTCAGTTCCATTGGCACCCGTAGCGCCGATGTAACCGCCCCGCAATTGCGTGTGGCCGACCAGGATTCCACCCTGGGCGAGCTGCCGACTCAAGAGCGCTGGGTGTTTTAAGCAAGAACGTCGGTCGCTTGATGTCGAGCGCCCGTCCGGCACTACCGCTGTTACCTCTTAAAAGAAGCGTAAGGAGAATCACCATGTTGAGTTGGGCAATCACATTTCTGATCATCGCCATTGTGGCTGCAGTCCTGGGCTTCGGTGGTATCGCGGGCACCGCCACGGGTATCGCCAAGATTCTCTTTGTCGTCTTCCTGGTGATGTTCATTGCTTCGTTCTTCTTTGGTCGTCGCGGCCGAGGCTGAATATGACCACTTTGTCCCTCAAAGCCATTGCTGCCGCCCTGCTCTTGGGCGGCAGCGGCCTGGCGATGGCCGCCAATGACGGCCAATCCCGAGCCAACGAATTGCTCAGTGCGGACCCGCAATACCGCGAGACCTGGCAAGGCGTGGTGAAGAAAGAAGAGCGCCTGCCGGAATGGGTGATGAACCTGTCGGGCACGGCCGAGCAAATGAATGCCGTGGAAGAAGATGGCGACAAGTACCTGGTGGGGCCGCTCTGCGAAACTGCGGATACATGCCTCCAAAAGCGCCTGATCGTCGCCTTCAGCCTCGACAAGGAAGATGCCTACGCCATGTTGGTGGAAGTCCCGGCCGGTTTGCCGGCGGACAAGTCCCCGACGCGGCACGCCGATTACCGGTTTATCGGTAAGCCGGACGAAGGCATGCAAAAGCTCCTCATGGAGCAGCTGAAGAAAGATCCGAATTGGTACTAGGTTGCGTCTGACGCGTCTGTCGTCTGCGCAATCAGCGTCCATGGAAAGAAGCCCCGCGCTTCTTTCTGTCTGCATTGCCCGCCAAGGGTGATGCATGACCAGGGGGCCGGGTTGCTCTGATCAATCGGGATCGGCGTGACCTACGGGCACAGGGAGTGCCTGCGCAAGGGCCGGGTCAGGCGAAAAGCTGCGACGCAGGTTCACAAGCCCACGGCTTGCTGAACTTGCGGCGGGCTTGTGACTCTTATTCCCGCCTCCTATGCTGCCCATAGCCGCAAATCCTGATTTTGCTTTCGACCAACCATTTCTGGGTGTGTCGGGGCGACCATCTATCGAGAAAGTTTTGCGCGCGCCATAGGACGTTTCCGACACTCGACGGCAGAGTTCCCGGGCATTTCTGCCAACCTCTCCAAGACCTGCAAAATCTCTGCGCGAGCCTGAATTGGCCGGTTCACGGCATATTCACCGGGCAAAATGTCACATTTGAACTGACCGTTCGGACAGTTATTATGAAAAAAAGTCATGCCGATTTGGCATGGGGTAGGCGTTTACGGCATTAGACGTCGTCCCCTTGCATGGGAATAGTTGCGCCTTTTTTCGCCTGCCAGTAAGCCATTTCGGCCATGCTGCGGTGACCTTCCATGGAGGCAGATGCACACACTTTTTCGCTCTCGAGCGTTGCAGCTGGCGCATTTGCCTTAAGTTCACTTGAAGTAAGGGTAATGACATGAAGAAGGCAAAGCTAAGCCTCGCCTGGCAGATCCTCATCGGTTTGGTATTGGGGATCGCAATCGGCGCAGTGCTCAACCATTTCAGTGCTGAGAAGGCCTGGTGGATCAGCAATGTGTTGCAGCCAGCGGGCGATATCTTTATCCGCCTGATCAAGATGATCGTGATCCCGATTGTGATTTCCTCGTTGATCGTCGGCATTGCCGGTGTCGGTGACGCGAAAAAGCTCGGGCGCATCGGCGTCAAAACCATCCTTTACTTCGAAGTGGTCACCACCATCGCCATTGTGGTCGGCCTGCTGCTGGCCAATCTGTTCCACCCGGGCGCAGGCATCGACATGAGTACCCTGGGTACCGTCGATATTTCCAAGTACCAGGCGACCGCCGCCGAGGTGCAGCATGAGCATGCGTTCATCCAGACCATCCTCAACCTGATCCCGTCTAACATCTTCGCCGCTGTAGCCCGTGGCGAGATGCTGCCGATCATCTTCTTCTCCGTGCTGTTCGGCCTGGGCCTGTCGAGCCTCAAGCCGGATCTGCGCGAGCCGCTGGTGACCATGTTCCAGGGCGTGTCCGAGAGCATGTTCAAAGTCACCCACATGATCATGAAGTACGCCCCCATCGGCGTATTCGCGCTGATCGCGGTGACGGTGGCGAACTTCGGCTTCGCTTCGTTGCTGCCATTGGCCAAGCTGGTGATCCTGGTTTACGTCGCCATCCTGTTCTTCGCCTTTGCAGTGCTGGGCCTGATCGCTCGCCTGTTCGGCTTCTCGATCCTCAAGCTGATCCGCATCTTCAAGGACGAGTTGGTGCTGGCCTACTCCACCGCCAGTTCCGAAACCGTGCTGCCGCGTGTGATCGAGAAAATGGAAGCCTACGGTGCGCCGAAGGCCATCTGCAGCTTCGTGGTACCGACCGGCTACTCGTTCAATCTAGACGGTTCGACCCTGTACCAGAGCATCGCGGCGATCTTTATCGCCCAGCTGTATGGCATCGACTTGTCGATTGGCCAGCAACTGATGCTGGTATTGACCCTGATGGTCACCTCCAAAGGCATCGCCGGTGTGCCGGGCGTGTCCTTCGTGGTGCTGCTGGCCACCCTGGGCAGCGTGGGCATCCCATTGGAAGGCCTGGCGTTCATCGCCGGTGTCGACCGCATCATGGACATGGCCCGCACCGCCCTGAACGTGATCGGCAACGCCCTGGCCGTGCTGGTCATCTCCCGTTGGGAAGGCATGTACGACGACGCCAAGGGCGAGCGCTACTGGAACTCCCTGCCGCACTGGCGCACCAAGGAAGCGCTGCCGGCCGGCGAGATCACTCGCGGCTGATCGTACGATTGCGCTGACACAAACCTCGGATAATTCCGGGGTTTGTCGTTTCTGCCAGCCCCGCTATCATTCGCCCCATCTTTCGGGGGATTCAACTGATGCTCAATGGCCTGTGGCTTGGCTTCTTTGTCGTGGCAATGGTGTCAGCACTGGCGCAATGGCTGGTGGGCGGTAACGCCGGGATTTTCGCGGCGATGGTCGAAAGCATTTTCGCCATGGCCAAATTGTCGGTGGAAGTGATGGTGCTGTTGTTCGGCACCCTGACGTTATGGCTGGGCTTCTTGCGGATCGCCGAAAAAGCCGGGATTGTCGAATGGCTGGCCAAGGCCCTGGGCCCGCTGTTCCTGCGCCTGATGCCGGAAGTGCCGGCCGGTCACCCGGCCATTGGCCTGATCACCCTCAACTTTGCCGCCAACGGCTTGGGCCTGGATAACGCAGCAACACCTATCGGCCTGAAGGCCATGAAGGCGCTGCAAGAGCTCAATCCCATCCCTAACACGGCGACTAACGCGCAGATCCTGTTCCTGGTGCTCAATGCATCCTCCCTGACCCTGTTGCCGGTGACGATCTTCATGTATCGCGCCCAGCAAGGTGCGCCCGATCCGACCCTGGTATTCCTGCCGATCCTGCTGGCCACCAGCGCATCCACATTGGTGGGCCTGCTGTCGGTGGCGGTGATGCAGCGCCTGCGGCTGTGGGACCCGGTGGTGCTGGCCTACCTGGTTCCAGGCGCATTGGTACTGGGTGGGTTCATGGCCCTGCTGGCGACCCTCTCGGCCACCGCATTGGCGGGATTGTCGTCAATCCTCGGCAACCTCACGTTGTTCGGCCTGATCATGCTGTTCCTGCTGATCGGCGCACTGCGCAAGGTGAAGGTCTACGAAGCATTTGTCGAAGGCGCCAAGGAAGGCTTCGACGTCGCCAAGAACCTGCTGCCGTACCTGGTGGCGATGCTCTGTGCGGTGGGCGTGTTGCGTGCCTCCGGCGCGCTGGACCTGGGCCTCGAAGGCATTCGCCATGTGGTGGCCTGGACGGGCATGGACACGCGCTTTGTCGACGCCTTGCCGACGGCGATGGTCAAGCCCTTCTCCGGCAGCGCGGCCCGGGCGATGTTGATCGAGACCATGCAGACCCAGGGGGTGGACAGCTTCCCGGCGTTGGTGGCGGCGACGATTCAGGGCAGTACGGAGACCACCTTTTATGTGTTGGCGGTGTACTTCGGTTCGGTCGGCATCCAGCGGGCGCGGCATGCCGTAGGGTGCGCGTTGCTGGCTGAGTTTGCTGGTGTGGTCGCAGCGATCGCGGTGTGCTACTGGTTCTTTGGCTGAAGCTTAAATAGCTATCGGGAGCAAGCCCCCTCCCATATTTGAATGTGTTCACAGATCCACATGTGGGAGGGGGCCCCCCGATGAGGCCCTCAGCGTTTCCCCGCACCATTGCCCTGCTGAACAACCCACTCCACCACCTGCCTGTTCAACTGATCTCCCGCCAACCCAAACCCGGCCACCACCGCCGGCACTTTGGTGTCAGTCACCGCCTGCTGCACTTCAAACCGCCGGCTGGCAATAATCCGCTGATCACTCCCACGCACCAGGCGTGCGTCGAGGCGGATCACCACCGCTACCCCACTGCCCCGGTACTCGCTCTGAAACGCCTGCAACTGCCCGCCCAATTCATAATC
Organism: Pseudomonas sp. GV047; assembly: GCF_003058245.1. Taxonomy (NCBI): domain Bacteria; kingdom Pseudomonadati; phylum Pseudomonadota; class Gammaproteobacteria; order Pseudomonadales; family Pseudomonadaceae; genus Pseudomonas; species Pseudomonas sp. GV047. The sequence goes on from NZ_QCWA01000002.1 coordinate 666,865, forward strand.
GGCCTGCAGGTTGGTGTCGTCGGTGCTCAACAGCGTCACGCGTCCATCGCGCTGGAACCCGTCCATCAGGCGATTGCGCAGCAGCACGGGCACTGGGTCGCTCCAGCGTGAGTTCGCATAGCTGCTGATCAAATCGCCATTGGGCACCACGGCGATGCGCGGGCTGTCGAGGAACTCACTGGTCTGCGGCTTGGCCAGGCGCAGCGACCAACTGACCGGCGCTCCCTGGTTGGCGGCCTGGGCCGAGGGCAGTCGGTAGACGTCCGACGGATCCGCCTTGGGCAGGATCGAGCAGGCGCTGATCAGCGCCAAGGCCACAGGGGCGATCATTTGGTAAGCACGTTTCATGGCGTGAACTCCTTGTTCTTGTCGCTGCCCAGCAGGTAGCCGCTGGGGTTGGCTTCCAGGCGGCGAGAGATGGCGCGCAGTGAACCGAGGGTTTCGCGCAGTTCGCGCACGGCCGGCGCCAGTTCGTTGAGGCCCTGCATGCCGCTGTTCACCGAGTCCTTGTTGTTGGTGAGCAAGGTATTGATGGTGGCGGTGCTTTGCTCAAGGGATTTCATCGCCTGTTCGGCGCTGCCGAAGACCTGCTTGCCTTGATCACTGAGCAGGCCATTGGCGTTGCGCATCAGCGCCGTGGTCTGCTCCAGGGCGGCCCCGGCCTGCTTGCTTACCTGCATCAATTGCTGCATCACCACCTTGATATCCCCACGCTGGTCGGCAATCGCGCCGGTGGTTTGTTCCAGATGGTCCAGAGTGTTGCTGAGGCGCTCGACATTCTGCGCGGAGAACATGTCGTTGGCGTTGTGCAGCAGCAGGTTGATGCTGGTCATCAGGTCGTTGCTGTTATTGAGCAATCGCGCGATCGGCGATGGCGAGGCGATAATTTCCGGCAGGTTGCCGTCCTTGCCCTTGAGCTCCGGGCTTTGCGGCGTGCCGCCGCTGAGTTGGATGATCGAGGTGCCGGTGATGCCGGTCAGCGCGAGTTTGGCCTGGGTGTCTTCCTTGATCGGTGTCTGGCCGGCCAGGCGAATGCGCGCGAGTACGCGGCGCGGGTCCTTGGGGTCCAGGCGCAGGCTGATGACATCGCCCACCTTGATCCCGCTGTATTGCACCGAGCTGCCCTGGGACAGACCGCTGACCGCTTCGTTGAAGATCACTTCGTAATCCTGGAAGGCGCTGTCGACGCTGGATTTGGCCAGCCACAGGCCAAACAGCATCGCGCCGACCACCACGATCACGCTGAACAGACCGATCATCACATGATGGGCTCGGGTTTCCATGTCATACCTCGTTGAGCGGTTGAGCGGCATCCAATGCCGCGCGGCCTCGGGGGCCGTGGAAATATTCGTGAATCCAGGCGTCGTCCGTTTCCGAGACGATATCGATGGTATCGGCCACCAGCACCTTCTTCTGCGCCAGCACCGCCACACGGTCGGTGATGGTGTAGAGCGTGTCCAGGTCATGGGTGACCAGGAACACGCTCAGGTCCAGCGCATCACGCAGGGTCAGGATCAGTTGGTCGAATTGCGCCGCACCAATCGGGTCGAGGCCGGCGGTGGGTTCGTCGAGGAACAGGATGTCCGGGTCCAGCGCCAGGGCGCGTGCCAGGGCCGCGCGCTTGATCATGCCGCCGGACAGCGAGGCCGGGTATTTGTCGGCCGCCGACAGCGGCAGTCCGGCCAAGGCCAGCTTGACCGCCGCCAAGTGCTCGGCATCACGGCGGCTGAGCCCGGCATGTTCGATCAGCGGCAGCGCGACGTTCTCGGTCACTGTCAGCGAGGAGAACAGCGCGCCCTTCTGGAACAGTACGCCAAAGCGCCGTTCCACCAGCGAGCGTTCATGTTCCGGCAGGCTCGGCAGGTTCTTACCGAACACCCGCACTTCGCCTTCACTGGGCCGGCGCAGGCCGACGATGCTGCGCAGCAGCACCGACTTGCCGCTGCCGGAGCCGCCGACCACCGCAAGGATTTCGCCCTTGTACAGATCCAGGTCGAGATGCTCGTGTACGCGCTGGCTGCCAAAGCGATTGCACAGGCCACGCACTTCAATCACCGCCTCGGTGGGCGCACGGTGCAGACGACTCACCAGCCCATCTCCATGAAGAACAACGCGGCCACCGCATCCAGCACGATCACCACAAAGATCGATTGCACCACGCTGGAGGTGGTGTGGGCGCCGACCGATTCGGCGCTGCCGCTGACCTTGAAGCCTTCCAGGCAGCCGATGGCGGCGATCAGGAAGGCGAAGAACGGGGCTTTTACCATGCCCACCAGGAAGTGCTGCACGCCAATGTCCGATTGCAGCAGCGAGAGGAACATCGCCGGCGAGATGTCCAGGGCCACGGCGCAGACCACGCCGCCGCCGACGATCCCCGCCAGCATTGCCATGAACGTCAGCATCGGCAGTGCCACCAGCAACGCCAGCACGCGCGGCAATACCAGCAACTCCATCGGGTCCAGGCCCAGGGTGCGGATGGCGTCGATTTCTTCATTGGCCTTCATCGAGCCGATTTGCGCGGTGAAGGCGCTGGCGGTGCGACCGGCAATCAGGATGGCGGTGAGCAATACGCCGAATTCCCGTAGGAAAGAGAACGCCACCAGGTCCACGGTAAAGATCGTTGCGCCAAAGCTCTTGAGCACTGTAGCGCCGAGGAACGCCACGACGGCGCCCACTAGAAAGGTCAGCAACGCGACGATGGGCGCGGCGTCGAGGCCGACCTGTTCAAGATGGGCGACCATCGGCGTCAGGCGCCAGCGCTTGGGCCGGAAAATGCCCCGGGCAAAGGTTTCGAGGATCAGGCCGATAAAGCCCAGCAGTTGCTTGCTGTCTTGCCAGACCTTGTCCACGGCCGCGCCGATACGCGCCAGCACCTGAATGCCAGTGGCTTCTTCCGGCGCTTTGTCCGGCACGCAAAAATCGTTGAGGGAGCGGTAGACGGTCTTGAGCAGCGCGCGGTCGGCGGCGGACAGGCTGCAGTCGGTCTGCTCGGCGGATTGCTCGATCCGGGTGGGCCCCAGCAGCTCCACCAGCAGCGAGGCTCCGGCGGTATCCAGAGCGCCGAGACCATTGAGGTCGATGCGCGCGCCGGCGTCGTATTGGCCGTCGAGCTTGTCCGACAGCTTCTTCAGGTTTGCGTAGTGGGCAAGCGTCCAGTCCCCTGTAATCCGCAGTAACGGGGGAGCGGTGGACGTATCGAGGTGGGCTGTGCCGGCCGTGGTGCTACTGGTCATAAGCTCCGAGCTTGTTTGCTATCCACAATTCCTACGTAATAGCACGATCCTGCCTACTTTGGGTTGTCCGTTTGTGCTGCGTCAGTCACTTTGAAGCGCAGCACACCGATGACCTGCCCGTCTTCGGTCAGCACCCTCACCTGCCAGCGGCCGACCGCATCGGGCGGGAAGTTCTGCTTGTGGGTCCAGGCGCGATAGCCTTCCTTGCGCCCGCCGTGGATATCCAACGCGATGCGGTCCACCTCTTTGCCGTTGAGTTTCCACACGTGGTAGATCCGCTCATCCAGGCCGCGCGGCGCGTTGATTGCGGTGTAGGCATAAAGCCCGCCGCTGCGCAGTTGGGCGGCGCTGACTTCCTTGAGGTCGTCACCCGGCGTGCGGTCTTGCAGTTGGGTGCTGATCGCCACTTCGGTCATCCACAAGGTGGCCGGCGGTACCCAACTGCGCAGGAACCAGCCCGCGCAACCAATGGCGGCCGTTACCCCCAGCAGCATCGCCCAGCCCTTGAGGCTGCGCAGCGGCAGGCTCACCGCCAGGCTTGGAATCGACAAGGCCATGGCGACGCCGAGGGCGAGTTTGTAACTTTCGGCGGTGGTCAGGTGCAGGATGATCGGCAGCGCAGTGAGCAGCGCGGCGAACAGGGTCAGGGTGTGCAACGCGAGGAACAACGAACGCTTGGGCGCCAGCCATTTGTAGTACAGCGGGTCGACGATCGACACCAGCGCGGCCGCGCCGAGCAGGCCGGTGAACACCGATTGGCCGCTGTTCCAGGCGGTGGTGACGAAAAAGAACGGCAGCACGAAGAACAGACTTTCCTGGTGGATCATCTGGGTCGCGTAGCGCAGCAGGGGTTCGGGTATTTCGCGCTTGAAGACTTTGGTGAACAGCTGGGTAAAGCTGTTTTCCAGCATCAGCCACAGCCAGCTGACCAGCATGATCACCGCGATCCAACTGGCCATGCCCTGCTGGCGATCCACCAGGATGAAGCTGCAGACACCCGAGATAAAACCGCCGAGTGCAATCACCCCTGGGTAGCGCTTCATCAGTTCGAGGACGCGGGTGATTAAGCGGGTCAGGTTTTGCATTCGGCGGTTCGCAGTCTTTGTAGGAAAAAATCCCAGACAGAATAACGTCTTAGGCCAGGGTTCGGTGCCTCATTACGCGATCCGTTTGCGATAACGGCGCAGGCCGATCAACGCAATGGCGATCAGCCCGAGGACGCCGGCGCCGATCCAGTTGAGCATGTCGTAGCTCAGCAGTGGTTTCTCGATGCGCCAGTAACCCGGTTGCTTGAGCAACTCGCGCATGGCCTGGCTGGTCTGCTCCAGGCTCACGGCCTTGATGCGTTTGACCGGATCGCTGAAGTGGCCGTTGTCATAATCGCCCGAGGCGCTCCAGTAATAGTCGGCCAGCGCGCTATTGCCCTGCACGGCCCAGGCCTGGCGGGCGATGGCGGCCTGTTTGAGGCGCGCGAATACCGTTGGGTCAAGGCCGTCCTTGAGCAGTTGCGCCTTGAGGTCCTGCAGCACCCGCTCGGCTTCGGGGAGGTTGTCCCGCTCTAGGTCGGCATTCAGGCTGAGGAAGCCAACGCCGCCGAGCACCTCGCGCTCGCTCCAGGGGCCGTAGGACAACCCATGCTTGAGGCGCAGTTGGCGGTACAGCGCCCAGTCCAGGTAATCCTTGAGCAGGTCGTAGGTTTCATCGTGCTGGTCGTCCAGCACCGGCTCGGGGAACAGCCAGTGCAGTTTGGCACTGTCGCCCACCCAGCCGTGGATCAGGTCGCGGTGGCTGGCGGCGGCGTGCTGGATCTGCGGCAGCGCCGGGTGCTCGCTGGGTTCGATCGGGTCGAGTTGGCCGTAGGTGCGTTCCAGGTAGGCCGGCAGCAGTTTGTCGAGGTCGCCGACGATGATCAGGGTCATGTTGTTGGGGGCGTACCAATTTTTGCGCAGCGTCTCCAGTTGGTCGCGGGTCAGGTGATCGACCTCGGCGCGCTCGGCGCATTTGAGCCCCAGCTCGATGGCCAGTTGATTGCTGGCGGTGTGGCCCAGGTCCTGGCGGTCGAGCAGGCGTTGCAGGTGGGAGTAATGACCGCCGTCTTCGCGCTCGACTACCTGTTTGGCCGCGTTGATATTGGCGTCGGTCAGCTGGGTGCGGGTGATGATCGCCAGCAGCAGGTCGAGCACCTTGCGCTGGTTTTGCGCGGGTGCCTCGATCACAAAGGTCGTATCGGCGTTGCTGGTGTAGGCGTTCCACTCGCCACCCAGGGCTTGCATGCGGTCTTCCAGCTCGCCTTCGCCGCCGCCGTCGATACCGCTGAACAGCAAGTGCTCGAGCAGGTGCGGCAGTTCCTTGTCCTCGCAGCCGAAGTCGTCCAGGCCGACGCCGACCACCAGGCGAATCGCCACATGGCCGCGCTCGGTGCCCGGTTTAAGCAGCAATTGCAGGCCGTTGGGCAAGGTGTAGCCCTCAACCTGCAAGCGGTCAAAGGCAAAGACGTGGGCAGAACCCATGAGCAGGCAAGCGAACAACAGGCGACGCATAACAAGCTTCCTGGCGAGTGAGGTCAGCTTTAACTGACTTCACGGGCCATCGTACGTTCAGGGCGAATGTGTGATGTCGGCAATATCTTCGGCGGAGAGTGCGCCGGTTTCGGACGTTTCCAAGACTACATAAGCACTGCTGCAAAACAACGAGTTCAAGCGTTTCATGTCGGCAATCAGCTCCAGATGCAGGGAACTGGTCTCCAGGCTCTGCACGATCTTGCGCTGCAGGCGGCTGACGTGGGCGTGGGCCAGGCGGCGTTCCTGGGCGCGGAAGCGGCGCTTTTCGCGCAGCAGTTGGCGGGCGCTTTCCGGGTCGGCACTGAGGAACACCGACAAGCCCAGGCGCAGGTTGGCGATCAATTGGCTGTGCAGGCCGGTGAGTTCTTCCAGGCCCACTTCGGAAAACTGGCGGCGTTGGGAGGTTTTCTGCTGCTGGACTTTACGCAGCATGCGTTCGATCAGGTCGCCGGCCAGTTTCAGGTTGATCGACAGCTCGATGATTTCGGCCCAGCGCCGACTGTCTTGCTCGCTGAGGTCTTCGCGGGGCATTTGCGCCAGGTAGAGTTTGATCGCGCTGTAGAGTGCCTCGACATCATCGCTGAGGCTGCGTATTTCCTGGGTAATGGCTGTCTGTTTGCCGCGCAGCACTTCCTGCATGGCGGTGAGCATGTTGTCGATCAGATCACCCAGGCGCAGGGTTTCGCGCGCGGCGTTGGCCAGGGCCAGGCTCGGTGTGGTCAGGGCCGTGGGGTCCAGGTGGCGCGGTTGGGCCTTGCCGTTGACCTCGTCCCGCTCCGGCAGCAACCAGGCGCACAGCCTGGCCATGGGGCCGATGGTGGGCAGCAGGATCAGGCAACGGCTGACGTTGTAGAGCAGGTGGAAGGTGATGACCATGCCTTGGGCACTGTAGTCCAGCCCGTCCATCCACAGCACCAACGGGTCGAGTACCGGAATAATCAGCAGCAGGCCGATCAGTTTGTACAGCAGGCTGCCCAAGGCGACCTGGCGACCGGCGGCGTTCTGCATGCTGGTGCTGAGAAAGGCCAGCACGCCGCTGCCGATGTTGGCGCCGATTACCAGGCCGATGGCCACGTGCAAGCCGATCACCCCGGCGCCGGCCAGGGTGGCGGTCAGCAGGACAGCGGCGAGGCTGGAGTAGGAAATCATCGCGAACAGGGCGCCGACCAGGGCATCGAGCAAAATATCGCCGGTCAGCGAGGCGAACAGTACTTTCACGCCCTGGGCGTGGGTAATCGGCCCGGCGGCTTCGACGATTAACTGCAGCGCGAGGATGATCAGCCCGAGGCCGATCCCGACCCGGCCCAACTGCCCTGCCCGCGTCTGTTTGCGCGACAGGAAGAAAATCACCCCGAGAAAGATCAGCAGCGGCGACAGCCAGGACAGGTCGAAGGTCAGCACCCGCGCCATCAGCGCGGTACCGACGTCGGCGCCGAGCATGGTCGCCAGGGCGGGCACCAGCCCCATCAGGCCCTGGCCGACAAAGGAGGTCACCAGCATTGCCGTGGCGTTGCTGCTCTGCACCATGGCAGTCACCAGGATGCCGGCGACAAATGCCAGCCAGCGCTTGGACATGTTCTGCCCGATGACTTGACGCAGGTTTGAACCGTAGACCCGCAGGATGCCGGTACGGACGATGTGCGTGCCCCAGATAAGCAGGGTCACGGCGGAAAGCAGATTGAGCAAGGTCAGCATGCTCGGCCCCCCGTGTGGGTGCGCTCCAAGAGGAGCGAAGGAAAGTTGCCGCGTGCCGTTCTACGTCTTGTAGTTAAGCTGTAGTTGGCGAATGGGCTCGGCGCCAGCATCGCATAGCTAAAGTGGGGATTGAAACAAAACTGTCATGAAATCAGCTTTTTATGCATGAAAAAAAGGGGCTTATAAAAGCCCCTTTTTTGTCTGGCTCGGGTTTATTGACCCGGAATGTCCTTGCGCAGTTTCACAGGGTCCTGCTGTTTCTTCTTTTTCGCGATGGCGGTGCGCATCTTGATGTTCACCGCTTCCACCGCCAGCGAGAACGCCATGGCGAAGTAGACGTAGCCTTTTGGCACGTGCACGTCGAAGGATTCGGCGATCAGCACGGTACCGACCACCAGCAGGAACGACAGTGCCAGCATTTTCAGCGACGGGTGCTTGTCGATGAAGTCGCTGATGGTGCCGGCGGCCAGCATCATCACCAATACGGCAACAATGATCGCGGCAACCATGACCGGCACATGGGAGACCATGCCCACGGCGGTGATCACCGAGTCCAGGGAGAACACGATGTCGATGATCGCGATCTGGATGATGGTGTAGATGAACTTGCCACCGGCGCCCTTGGGTTCGTCGTGGGTTTCGTCTTCACCTTCCAGGGCGTGGTACATCTCCTGGGAGCTTTTCCACAGCAGGAACAGGCCACCGAAGAACAGGATCAGGTCGCGGCCTGAAATGCCTTGGCCGAAGACCACGAACAGGTCGTCGGTCAGGCGCATGACCCAGGTGATCGACAGCAGCAACAGGATTCGCGTGACCATGGCCAATGCCAGGCCGAAGATCCGGGTGCGTGCCTGCATATGCTTGGGCATGCGGCTGACCAGGATCGAAATCATGATGATGTTATCGATGCCCAGGACGATCTCGAGGGCCGTCAGGGTGAAGAAGGCAATCCAGATTTCCGGATTGGTCAGCCATTCCATGTGTATTCCTTTGAGCAAGTGTTAAACCGCGCAAGCTGCAGCGCCGCGCGGTGAGTGAGTCGGTACGATTATAGAGTGCTGAACAGCGGAAAAATCCCCATCAGCAATGCGGCGAACATTATGCACAGGCATACCAGTACTGCCCACTTCAGGGTGAAGCGCTGGTGATCGCCAAATTCGATACCGGCCAGGGCCACCAACAGGTAGGTCGACGGTACCAGCGGGCTGAGCAAGTGCACGGGCTGGCCAACGATCGAGGCGCGGGCCATTTCCACCGCGGTGATGCCGTAGTGGCTGGCGGCTTCGGCGAGTACTGGCAGTACGCCGTAGTAGAACGCATCGTTGGACATGAAGAAGGTGAACGGCATGCTCACCAGTGCGGTGATCACCGCCAGGTAAGGGCCCATGGCTTCCGGAATGACGGCCAGCAGGCTCTTGGACATGGCATCGACCATGCCGGTGCCCGACAGGATGCCGGTGAAGATCCCTGCGGCGAAGATCAACCCGACCACCGCCAATACGCTGCCGGCGTGGGCGGCGACGCGGTCTTTCTGCTGTTGCAGGCACGGGTAGTTGACGATCATCGCGATACTGAATGCCACCATGAACAGCACCGGCAGCGGCAACAGGCCGGCGATCAGGGTGCACATCAGGGCCAGGGTCAGGGCACCGTTGAACCAGATCAGCTTCGGACGGCGGGCGTCCGGGTATTGCGACACGCTGATCTCGCTGTGGTCGATCTCGTCGCCTTGCAGGTGCAGTTCACCCAGGCGCGCACGTTCGCGCTTGCCGTACATGTAGGCAATCACCAGGATCGCCACCACACCGGCGGCCATCGCCGGGATCATCGGGACGAAAATATCCGAGGGGTCCACGTGCAGCGCACTGGCGGCGCGGGCGGTCGGGCCGCCCCAAGGGGTCATGTTCATCACGCCACCGGCGAGGATGATCAGGCCGGCCATGATCCGCGGGCTCATGCCGATGCGCTGGTACAGCGGCAGCATGGCGGCCACGCAGATCATGTAGGTGGTGGCGCCGTCACCGTCGAGGGACACCACCAGGGCCAGCACCGCGGTGCCGACCGATACCTTCAGCGGGTCGCCCTTGACCATCTTGAGGATCTTGCGCACGGCCGGGTCGAACAGGCCGGAGTCGATCATCAGGGCAAAATAGAGGATGGCGAACATCAGCATCACGCCGGTCGGCGCGAGCTTGGTAATGCCTTCGAGCATCATCGGGCCGATCTTCGGTGCGAAACCGCCGAACAGCGCGAACAGGATAGGCACGATGATCAGGGCGATCAGCGCGGACAGGCGCTTGGTCATGATCAGGAACATGAACGTGATGACCATGGCAAAGCCAAGGAAAGTCAGCATAGGAATACTCCAGGCGTAGCGCGGCTAGGGAATGGCAAACCGGGGTGGGGTCAGCGCAGAACGAAAGGCACTAGGCGTACGGGTGGAGTTGGGGCGAACAGGCGGGTACGGACGGACATCGGGGATCACCATTGTTGTTGTGTACAGCCGGTCTGTTGCCGGCAGTTGGGGGCGATCCTAGACGCGTTAGCTTTCAGCCAGCTTTCGTTGGCAAAACAGTTGGTGGTGGGAAGATGTACGGTCTTCAGGTGTACACATTGCAAATGTGGGAGGGGGCTCGCTCCCACATTGGAATGTGTTTATCCCGTGTACTTCAGGGCAGCTCGAGGCCGCCCGCTGCTTTGTGCAGTTTGCGCAGGTGTTCACCCACCTGCTTGAGGTTGGCTTCACACGCAGCAATTTCGGCCGCGCGGGACGGCTCCAGCAGCGCCCTCACCTCTTTATCCAGCTCGCCGGTGAGCGATTGCAGCTGCTTCTGGCGCTCGGCGCTTTCCGATTCCAGGCGCTTGGCTTCCGACGGTTGCGGCAGGCCATAGCCACCGCTGCCCAGCAGTTCTGCCGGACGGCTGAGGAAGCCACTGTTGGCGAGGATCTGCTGCAGCGTGGCGTTGGCTTTCTCCATGCCGCCGTTTTTCAGCTCGCGTGCACCGAGGTAGCGTTGCTTGACTTCGTCCTGGGCCAGCATCAGCTGTTTGCGAAAGCTCGCCTGTTCCAGCAGCAGCAGTGCGGCGCTGGTGCGCAGGTCGGCCTGGTCAAACCACTGGCGGCGCTCTTCGGCGCTGAGGGACAGCCAGTCTTCAACCTGGGTCTGTTTGATCGGCAGGTGTTTGCGCAGCACGTCGAACATGGCCTGGTAGCGTTCGCGGAAGGAGTCGAAGTGATACCCCAGGCGCATGGCCTCGCGTTTGTCGTTGAGTACGCTGGTATCCGCCAGGCCACGGGCTTGCAGCACTTCCAGCAGGCCATTCGGTGTGATGTTGTCCAGGCCGGTCAGCTGCGGGTTGGCGCTGCCGCTGCGCAGCAGTTTCAGGCTTTCGACCGCGCAGTTGTTAGACAGGAAGTAATAGTTGCCGTCATAGCTCCAATGCATTTCAGCGGCGTGCTCGACGGTGTCGTTGATCTCCTGGCGCGACAGTTTCAGCGGCACGGACGCCAGGCCGCGCAGTTCGGTCTTGGTGTATTCGTCGATCACCTGGGCCAGCGGCAACACGAACAGCCGTGACGGGTACTTGCCCACCAGGCCGTCCCAGCTGGACAGCTGTACATCGCCGACGAAGGCGCGGTAGGACAGCACCAGGTGCTGGTCCAGGTCGAGTCGGCAGTCCGGCCCACGGGGGCGGCCCGGCGCGCAGATCACCAGGCGCAACATACTGTGGCCCCAGCGGCTGACCAGGTTCTGGTTGGCTTCGGCCAGCAGGTAGTCGATTTCGTAGACCCGCTCCGGGTCGACGTGGCCCAGGGGGGTCTTGGCGAAATCGTTGCCGGCGTTGAGGAACGCGTAGGTCTTGGCGCAGGTGTCTTGTTCCGGTGGGGCCCAGCCGAAGTGTTCCTTGTAATAGCGGAACAGCGCGGGGCGCCGGCAGGCATAGCTTGGGTCGAGGAGGAAGTACTCCATATTGACCGCTACGAATTCCAGCGGGCTGGTGGTTTCGTAGATATCCGGGCTGCGCGCGACCTGACGGTTGTGTTGTTCGCGCTCTCCGCGACGGCCGACATATTGCGGCCAGCCCGCCAGGTCCAGCAGGCGCGGGTCATCGCTGAGGGTGAAGCGCCGGTCATTCTGGCCACGACATTGGTCGGGCAGGCCGATCAGGCCGGTGATGTTGTTCTGGCGGCTGCAACGCTGGATCAGCGCGCGTTCGTCCTTGGGCCACAGGCGCGCACGGTCATAGATGTGGGTCAGTTCGTGCAGGACGGTGGCGAGCATTTCCCGGCGCACGGTGCCGTGGGGGCGATTGGTTTTCTGCGTGGTGGCGCTGCCGTCGGTCAGGCTGTCGAGCAGGTTGCGGTTGAGGTCCAGCTCGGACACCAACGAAGCCTGGCCATAGGCATTTTCGGGCATCTTGTCGGTCCAGCCGACATCGATGCGCCGGTCCAACTGCTCGACGAAGCGCGGTGGCAGCGAGCGCATCGCCTCATCGAGCAATGCCTGGCTGGCCTGCTGTTCGGCCGGGCTCAAGCCATCTGTCTTGAGCCGCAGTTGCAGGCTGGCCTGGGCTGCGCTGGCACACAGCAGCACAGTCCCGGCCAGGAGCCAGGCGACAAGGCGCCTCACAGAGCGAGGATAGCTTCGGCGAGGGTCTGGTCGCTGGCATCGCGCGCTTCCGGCAGGCGGGTGCGCAGGGTGTCGAAGGCGGCTTCCAACTGTGCGCCGCGGATCTCGCCGTTGGTGGCGACGAAACTGGCCGCGTCATCGTGGGCTTCGCGCACGACTTTGGAGTCGCGGATGGAGGTGGTGGTGTCCGAAGTGAAATCAATGGTGCGGCCAGAGGCGCGAACAATGATGTTACTGGTGGCCACCAGGGTATGTGCCTGGGCAACGTCGGCCAACAACAGCAGGCCAAGGGTGGCGGCGATCAGCGGGCTACGCATGGAATGACTCCGAAATACAAAGATGATTATTGGACGAGAATTGCCTGCGCCAGTTCAAGGTCGCTGGCGTTAAGTTTTGGTTGGGTACGGCGCAGGTAATCCAGCGCGGATTCCAGCCGTGCGCCCCGCCATTGGCCGTCAGTGGCGATAAACGCAGCGGCATCATCCTGGGCCGCCACGACTACTTTCCGGTCGAAAGGCGCGGAGGTCACCTTGCTGGTGGCGTACGCGCTCGCGACGGTACCTTGGATGGTCAGGTCGAAGGCCGAAGCCAATGGCGACCAGCTGGCACACAAACACACAGGGACTATTAGCAGGCGGTATGAAAAAGCCATGGGACTCGACAACTGAAAACGAGCGCCAAGGCTAGCGTAATGCCCGGGCGAGAGCCAGTACGGCGGCATCGGGGAGCGACGGGCGCTCCCTTTGTGTCAACTCACTCAAATAGCCAGGATGGCTTGGGCCAGCTGTGCGTCTGTCGCGGTGTTCAGTTGCGGCGCCTGTTGGCGGATCTGGGCCAGGGCGCTTTCCAGCTTCACACCACGAATGGCGCCTTCGCTTGCGACGAAGCTGGCTGCGTCGTCACGGGCGGCGCGCACGACCTTGTTATCCCGCAGTGACGAAGTGGCATCGGAGGTGGCGTCGGAAGTAGCCTTCAGTGCGCCGACGATGGAATCGGTGGTCACGATGAAGCTGGATGCGCTGGCGTTGGTGGCCAGGGCCAGCAGGGCAGCAGCACTCAGCAGGCGAATACGGGACATGGGGTGACTCCTGTAGGTGAACGAATAAGGTGGCGCAGGGCAGCCATTCGGGATCAGACGCCTGTCCTAAACGGTTCGCCACGTTGTGCATGGATATTAAGCCGCTGTTTATCCGTTCGGAAAGCTTCTTGACTGCCTAGTCTCGCCAGAACGGCTTGGACAGCTCGGCCATTCGGTCTCCCGGGCTGATGCCGACATCGGAGAGTTCTCGAAGATCGAGTTGCGCCAGTTGGCGGCGTTCGTAGGCGTGGCGGAGCCATTTGGCCAGCGTGGAAGCTGTCCTGTGTAACAGCCGTTTATAGAGAGAGGGTTGGGTGTCCATGGTGAGCGCCTTTCGTGAGGTCCTGGAACACCATGGTGGGCGAGTGGCTCTGACCGTTACAGATACACCAATGTTTAATTGTACTGCTTAACTGTTATATTTTTTGAACTGTACTGGTTTGGATGAATGGCTTCTGTTTGGACGGAAAGAAGGCTCTCCCGGAAAACAACAAAGCCCGCCTCCGGTTTCCCGGGGCGGGCTTTGTTTTGACAAATCAGTGCTGGCTGTGGACCCGGTGGGTCAGGGCCAGCGGGCGTCAATTAACGCCAGAACGGCTTGCTCAGCTCTTCGTAGCGTTGAGCTTCGCTGATACCGGCATCAGCCAGCAGACGCGAATCCAGACGAGCCAGTTGATGGCGGCTGGAGATGCGGCGCTGCCACAACATCAGGTTGGCGAGAACGCGCAAAGGCAGGGAAGCCTGGGTGTTTACAGCTTTTTCTTCGAAGAACAGTTCGGAACTGAGTGTACGTTCCATGATGACATCCTTCCGCTTGTGGCGGGATTAGGTAGTGGTTTAACTGATGCCAATGATCCTCCTCCGGCGCAAGACTCTCTAGATACAGTTCGCCTGTATTGTGAGGGGCCAGTTAACTGTTTATAGGCGCTGTACTGTACGGAAATGGGGCAACTGTACTTGTCCGCACTGAAATAGTGCGAAATAAGCATTTTGTGACGTGAGTGTGGGAATTTTCGGTAGGAAATGACCGGTACAGCAGTACAGTTTTTTCAAGAAGCGAGGGTTGTGGCATCGAGCTGACGAAACTGTGTTTGCGTCAGCTCGAATCTGTATCAATCAAGCCTTGAGCATATGCCCGGTTTCTTCCAGGTTAATGTGCCAACTCAGTGCTTCGCGCAGGATGTGTGGCGTGTGTCCGCCGATGGCGCAGGCTGTGTTGAAGTAACTGTTCAGCGCATCGCGGTATGCCGGATGCACACAGTTGTCGATGATCACCCGGGCTCGCTCCCGTGGCGCCAGGCCCCGCAGGTCGGCGAGGCCTACTTCGGTGACCAGGATGTCGACGTCGTGCTCGGTGTGGTCCACATGGCTGACCATCGGCACCACGCTGGAAATCGCGCCGCCCTTGGCAATCGACTTGGTGACGAAGATCGCCAGATGCGCGTTGCGCGCGAAGTCGCCGGAACCGCCGATGCCGTTCATCATCCGCGTGCCGCAGATGTGGGTAGAGTTGACGTTGCCGTAGATGTCGAACTCCAGCGCCGTGTTGATGCCGATAATGCCCAGGCGCCGCACTACTTCAGGGTGATTGGAAATTTCCTGCGGGCGCAGCACCAGCTTGTCTTTGTAGTGCTCCAGGTTGCCGAACACGTCGGCATTGCGCCGCTCCGACAGGGTGATCGAGCTGCCCGAGGCAAAGCTCAGTTTGCCGGCGTCGATCAGGTCGAACGTCGAGTCCTGCAACACTTCCGAATACATGGTCAGGTCTTCGAACGGCGAATCGATCAGGCCGCACATCACTGCGTTGGCAATGTTGCCGATCCCGGCCTGCAGCGGGCCAAGCTTGTTGGTCATGCGCCCGGCGTCCACTTCCTGCTTGAGGAAGTTGATCAGGTGGTTGGCGATGCCCTGGGTATCGCTGTCGGGTGGTGTCACGGTGGAGGCTGAGTCGGCCTGATTGGTGATCACGATGGCGACGATCTTCTCCGGCGGGATCGGGATCGCGGTGCTGCCGATGCGGTCGTCGACCTTTACCAGGGGGATCGGCGTACGGGTTGGTCGGTAGGTCGGGATATAGATGTCGTGCAGCCCTTCCAGATTCGGGTTGTGTGCCAGGTTGATCTCGACGATCACTTGCTTGGCGAAAATCGCGAAGCTGGCGGAGTTACCCACGGACGTGGTGGGCACGATATGGCCTTGTTCGGTGATCGCAACGGCCTCGATGACGGCAATGTCCGGCAGCTTGAGCTGGTTGTTGCGCAGTTGCTCGACGGTTTCCGACAGGTGCTGATCGATAAACATCACTTCGCCGGCGTTGATCGCCTTGCGCAACGTGCTATCGACCTGGAACGGCATGCGTCGGGACAGCACGCCGGCTTCGGTCAATTGCTTGTCCAGGTCGTTACCCAGGCTGGCGCCGGTCATCAGGGTGATTTTCAGCGGGGACGTCTTGGCGCGTTCGGCCAGGGCGTGGGGGACGGCCTTGGCTTCACCGGCACGGGTGAAGCCGCTCATGCCGACGGTCATGCCGTCCTCGATCAGTGCGGCGGCGTCTGCCGCGCTCATGACCTTGTTCAACAACGAAGGCAAGCGGATACGATCACGGTACATGAATTGTTATCTCAGGCTACGGAAGCAAGGTGGGCAGTGTAGTGATTTCAAAAAATTTCGGCCCGCTACCATGGTCGAATGCGGGGCAGCGATTTAGAGCCTTTGGTCGGGTTTCATGGGGTAATAAAAAACCCCAGCCTACTGGAGGCCGGGGTTTGGGGTATTGCTCTGGCGCAGTGTTACTCGACGGCCTTGACCATATCTTCGATGACCTTCTTGGCATCACCGAAGACCATCATGGTCTTGTCCAGGTAGAACAGTTCGTTATCCAGCCCGGCATAACCACTGGCCATCGAGCGCTTGTTGACGATGATGGTCTTGGCCTTGAACGCTTCCAGGATCGGCATGCCGGCAATCGGCGAGTTGGGGTCGTTCTTGGCGGCCGGGTTGACCACGTCGTTCGCGCCCAGCACCAGCACCACGTCAGCCTGGCCGAATTCGGAGTTGATATCCTCCATCTCGAACACCTGGTCGTAAGGCACTTCCGCTTCGGCCAGCAGGACGTTCATATGCCCAGGCATACGGCCGGCCACCGGGTGGATCGCGTATTTCACGGTCACGCCACGGTGGGTCAGTTTCTCGGTCAGTTCCTTCAGGGCATGCTGTGCCCGTGCCACTGCCAGGCCATAGCCTGGAACGATGATCACGGTGTCGGCGTTGGTCAGCAGGAAGGTGGCGTCGTCGGCCGAACCGGATTTTACCGGGCGTGCTTCTTTAGAGCCTGCTGCGGCACCGGCATCCGGCGCATTGCCGAAACCGCCGAGCAGTACATTAAAGAAGGAGCGGTTCATCGCCTTGCACATGATGTACGACAGGATCGCACCGCTTGAACCCACCAGCGAACCGGCAATGATCAGCATCGAGTTGTTCAGCGAGAAGCCGATGCCCGCCGCTGCCCAGCCGGAGTAGCTGTTGAGCATCGACACAACAACCGGCATATCGGCGCCGCCAATCGGGATGATGATCAGCACGCCGAGCACGAACGCCAATGCCAGCATCAGCGCAAAGGCGGTGAGGTTGCCGGTGAACATGAACGCCAGGCCCAGGCCCAGGGTTGCGAGGCCGAGTACCAGGTTGATCTTGTGCTGGCCGCCAAACTGTACCGGTGCGCCTTGGAACAGGCGGAACTTGTACTTGCCCGAGAGCTTGCCGAACGCGATCACCGAACCGGAGAAGGTAATTGCGCCGATGGCCGCGCCGAGGAACAGCTCCAGGCGGTTGCCCGCCGGGATCGCATCGCCCAGGTGTTTGACGATGCCCAGGGACTGTGGCTCGACCACGGCGGCAATCGCGATAAACACCGCGGCCAGGCCGATCATGCTGTGCATGAAGGCGACCAGTTCGGGCATCTTGGTCATTTCTACGCGCTTTGCCATGATCGAGCCGGCGGTGCCGCCGACCAGCAGGCCGACGATCACGTAGCCGATACCGGCGGTGGCCAGCTCAGCGCCGAGCTTATAGATGAGGCCCACGGTCGTGAGTACCGCCAGCGCCATGCCGAGCATGCCGAACAGGTTGCCGCGTCGTGACGTAGTGGGATGCGACAGGCCTTTGAGGGCCTGGATAAAGCAGATCGACGCGATCAGGTACAGCGTCGTCACCAGATTCATGCTCATTACTTCGGCGCCTCTTCTTTTACTTTCGGGGCTTTCTTCTTGAACATCTCCAGCATCCTGCGAGTTACCAGGAAACCGCCGAACACGTTCACGGCTGCGAGGGCCACAGCCAGGGTGCCCATGGTCTTGCCCAGTGGCGTAACGGTCAGCGCTGCAGCGAGCATGGCGCCGACAATCACAATCGCTGAAATGGCGTTGGTCACTGCCATCAACGGTGTGTGCAGTGCGGGCGTTACGTTCCAGACCACGTGGTAACCGACATAAATCGCCAGCACAAAGATGATCAGGTTGTAGATACCGGGGGAGATAAGCTCTTCCATCGTCTGAATCCCTGCTTAGGCGTTTTTGCGGATGACTTGGCCGTCGCGGCACATGAGGCACGCGGCGACGATGTCGTCTTCGAGGTTGATTTCATACTGCCCTTCCTTGTTGAAGACCAGCTTCAGGAAGTCCAGCAGGTTGCGCGCATACAAGGCCGACGCATCGGCGGCGACGGCGCCGGCGAGGTTGGTCGGGCCGCAGATGATTACGCCGTTCTCCACCACCACCTGGTCGGCGACGGTCAGCGGGCAGTTACCGCCCTGGGCGGCAGCGAGGTCAATGACCACCGAGCCGGGCTTCATCTGCGCGACGGTGTCGGCGCTGAGCAGCGTCGGCGCCTTGCGGCCGGGGATCAGGGCGGTGGTGATGACAATGTCGGCCTGCTTGGCGCGTTCGTGCACGGCCAGCGCCTGGCGTTGCATCCAGCTGCTGGGCATCGGGCGCGCGTAGCCGCCGACGCCAACGGCGCATTCACGTTCTTCGTCGGTTTCGTAGGGCACGTCGACGAACTTGGCGCCAAGGGATTCGATCTGCTCTTTTACCGCAGGGCGCACGTCGGATGCTTCGATCACCGCGCCCAGGCGTTTCGCCGTGGCGATGGCTTGAAGGCCTGCAACACCGGCGCCGAGGATCAGCACGCGCGCGGCTTTGACCGTACCGGCGGCGGTCATCAGCATCGGCATGAAGCGCGGGTAATGATGGGCGGCGAGCAACACGGCTTTATAGCCGGCGATGTTGGCCTGGGACGACAGCACGTCGAGGCTCTGGGCCCGCGAGGTACGTGGCGCAGCTTCCAGCGCAAAGGCCGTGATGCCCTGCTCGGCCAGCTTGGCAATGGTTTCGTTGCTGAACGGATTGAGCATGCCCACCAACACGGTGCCGCTTTTGATCAGCGCCAGTTCGCTGTCGCTGGGGGCGACCACCTTGAGGATCAGCTCGGCGCCAAACGCATCGCCGGCATTGCCAATGGTCGCGCCCGCCGCTTCATAGGCACTGTCGACGATGCTGGCCTTGAGGCCTGCGCCGCTTTGAACAGTGACCTTATGGCCCTGGCCGATCAGCTTCTTGATGGTTTCCGGGGTGGCAGCCACCCGCGTTTCACCGGTCTGGGTTTCGAGAGGAACACCAATGTGCACGTCAAATCTCCTGCATGATCTTTTTGCTTTTGATCTTTTTGTAAAAAGGCCAGTGCACCGCGAGTGGCGCAGCTGGGGCGGCCGATCAGCACGATCCCGCTGAAATGACAGCGGGGCGCGGCATTTTGCAGGCGAACTTTACGGCCTTCAAGGGATTATGACGGGTGACGAAAAATTAACTACAAGTCACCCTGTGACTGATTGTCGCAACACGTTGAAATAACCTCTTTAAATACAGGTGTTTAAAGGGCTGCAGCTGATTCGTGTATTTTTTTCCATCGTTGATGTGAATAGTCGGGCATTGGCTGATAGGAGTCGCTACAAGCCACGAAAATCATGGCTTTAAGCCTTGTTTCAGACTGACAGGTACAGTCTGCTTAAATGCGACATATACGTATATCTGTAGGCTTTAGATTTAGCTGACTACAAAGTCAGCATGTGAGGCTTGTCCTTTAAATGCTGGGGCTGTACTGCTGCGATTGGTCGATCAACCAGTCTCTGAACGCGTGCAGTGAAGCGGGTTCGACTTTTCTGTCAGGAATCATCAGGTAATAAGCCTTCGAACTGGTCAGCGCCTGCGGGCTTGCGATCACCAGTCGATGCTCGTCCAGTTCTCGCTGGATAAGGAATGGAGGGATCAGTGCAATACCCATGTCGTGCATGGCGGCTTGAGACAGCATCGAGAATAGCTCGTAACGTGGGCCTGTCATGTCGCGGGGCACGTTCAGTTGCTGGGCGTTGAACCATTGGCGCCAGGCGTAAGGGCGGGTGGTCTGCTGCAGCAATGGCAGTTCTGCAATCTCCTGGGGGGTGAATCGCTCAAGTTCGCCCAATAGTCGCGGGCTGCACACGGGGACAGGATTTTCTCCCATGAGCCTGTGGGATTCGGTGCCGGACCAATCGGCGTCGCCGAAGTAGATTGCTGCGTCGAACTCTGTGTCGGCAAACAGAAAAGGACGCGTGCGGTTAGTCAGGTTTACCGTCACCTCTGGATGCTGTCGTTGAAAGTCCTTGAGGCGAGGGATCAACCATTGCGTACCAAACGTGGGTACTACGGCCAGTTCAATGGTGTTTGCGCCTTGCTGCCCCATGACGGACAGGGTATCGCGCTCCACGGCGTCCAGCTGGGTGGCCACGCGACGGCTGTATGAAAGTCCCGCCTCCGTCAGCTTTACCCCGCGCCGTGAGCGCCGAAACAGCTCGACACTTAAAAACTCCTCCAGGCTGGCGATCTGTCGGCAAATGGCGCCTTGGGTGATGGAAAGCTCATGCGCCGCCTTGGTAAAGCTCTCGTGGCGGGCTGCCGCTTCAAAACTGACAAGGGCGGTGGTGCTGGGAATTTTCCTGCGCATATACCTTGTCCTCACACAAAAAGTGCAGCTGAGTCGCTTATAGGCGTTACGGAGTGAGAAATTAGCACAAGCCTATGCAAAAACCTCGTTTGCTCTCCCTGCCTGCCCGGCCTAGGCTCCATGCACGACTTCTGATTTTCTTTGCGAGGACTCATTCATGGCTGGCAAGGCAAGCTTCAACTGGATCGATCCACTGCTGCTGGATCAACAGCTCACCGAAGAGGAGCGCATGGTGCGCGACAGTGCTGAGCAATTCGCCCAGGACAAGCTGGCGCCGCGTGTGCTTGAAGCTTTTCGCCATGAAAAGACCGACCCGGCGATTTTCCGTGAAATGGGTGAGACCGGTTTGCTGGGGGCAATGATTCCTGAGCAGTACGGGGGCAGTGGTTTGAACTACGTCAGCTACGGCCTGATTGCGCGTGAGGTTGAGCGCGTCGACTCCGGTTATCGCTCGATGATGAGTGTGCAGTCGTCACTGGTGATGGTGCCTATCAATGAGTTCGGCACCGAAGCGCAAAAGCAGAAGTACTTGCCGAAATTGGCCTCGGGCGAATGGATTGGCTGCTTTGGTTTGACCGAGCCTGACCACGGTTCCGATCCCGGCGCGATGGTTACTCGTGCACGCAAAGTGGATGGCGGCTACAGCCTGACGGGCGCAAAAATGTGGATCACCAATAGCCCGATTGCGGACGTGTTTGTGGTGTGGGCCAAGGACGATGCTGGGGATATTCGTGGGTTTGTCCTGGAGAAAGGCTGGAAAGGCCTGAGTGCGCCGGCGATTCACGGCAAGGTCGGCCTGCGCGCCTCCATCACCGGTGAGATCGTGATGGATAACGTGTTTGTGCCGGAAGAGAACATTTTCCCGGATGTGCGCGGCTTGAAGGGCCCTTTCACCTGCCTTAACTCGGCGCGTTATGGCATCTCCTGGGGGGCTTTGGGTGCTGCCGAGTTCTGTTGGCACACCGCACGCCAGTACACCCTGGATCGCCATCAGTTCGGCCGTCCATTGGCAGCAACTCAATTGATCCAGAAGAAGCTGGCCGATATGCAGACCGAAATCACCCTGGCGCTGCAAGGCTGCCTGCGCCTGGGGCGTATGAAGGAAGAGGGAACGGCTGCGGTTGAAATCACATCGATCATGAAGCGCAACTCATGCGGCAAGTCCTTGGACATCGCACGTATGGCGCGGGACATGTTGGGGGGTAACGGCATCTCCGATGAGTTCGGGGTGGCGCGTCATCTGGTGAACCTGGAGGTGGTTAACACCTATGAGGGCACCCATGACGTGCATGCCCTGATTCTGGGGCGCGCGCAAACCGGTCTTCAGGCGTTCTATTAATAGGGGAACGGCATGGGCGCGCTTTCGCATCTGCGGGTATTGGATTTATCGCGAGTGTTGGCAGGCCCCTGGTCCGGGCAGATCCTTGCGGACCTTGGGGCTGAGGTGATCAAGGTCGAGCGACCTGGTAGCGGTGACGATACGCGCGCCTGGGGGCCGCCCTTCCTTAAGGATGTTGATGGCGAGAACACGAGTGAGGCGGCGTACTACTTGTCGGCTAATCGCAACAAAGAGTCGGTGACGATCGACTTCACGCGGCCGGAGGGACAACGGCTGGTGCGAGATCTGGCGGCCAAGTCCGACATCTTGATCGAGAACTTCAAGGTGGGTGGCCTGGCGGCGTATGGGCTGGACTACGAGTCGCTCAAGAAGGTGAATCCCGAGTTGATCTACTGCTCGATCACTGGCTTCGGTCAGACGGGGCCGTATGCCGCTCGCGCGGGGTATGACTTCATGATCCAGGGGTTGGGTGGGCTGATGAGTCTTACTGGTCGGCCGGAAGGCGATGAGGGGGCCGGGCCGGTGAAGGTGGGGGTGGCGTTGACTGACATTCTCACTGGGCTCTACTCGACGGTGGCGATCCTTGCTGCGCTGGCGCATCGGGATCATGACGGGGGTGGGCAGCATATCGATATGGCGTTGCTTGATGTGCAGGTGGCTTGTCTGGCTAACCAGGCGATGAACTACCTGGCCACGGGAGCGGCGCCAAAACGACTGGGTAATGCTCATCCGAATATCGTGCCTTATCAGGATTTTCCTACGGCCGATGGCGATTTCATACTGACCGTGGGTAATGACGGGCAATTTCGTAAGTTCGCCGAAGTGGCTGGGCAGCCGCAGTGGGCGGATGATCCGCGGTTCTCTACTAATAAGGTGCGGGTAGCCAACCGCGCTGAGCTGATTCCATTGATTCGCCAGGTTACGGTCTTCAAGACTACGGCTGAGTGGGTGTCACAACTGGAGCGGGTTGGTGTGCCTTGTGGGCCGATCAATGACCTGGCCCAGGTGTTTGCCGATCCTCAGGTAAAGGCACGAGGGCTGGCGATACAGCTGCCGCATGCGTTGGCGGGGATGGTGCCGCTGGTGGCCAGTCCGATTCGGTTATCCAAGACGCCTGTGGAGTACCGTACTGCGCCTCCTTTGTTGGGGCAGCATACGGCTCAGGTGCTGCAGGATGTATTGGGGCTGGGCTCGGCGAATGTGAAGGCTTTAAAAGAAGCGGGAGTTATCTAGGAGCGCTCTTCTATATAGAGGGCGTTTTTGGTGGTTTTTTAATCAACTTCGGTAGATTGATAGGAAAACCAAATTAAATGTTGACGGCAGATTCTAGAAGTCTATAATTCGCCCCACTTCCGGCGCAGTCGAAACGTAAAACTCCTTGCTAAACAATGAGTTATGCAGAATAAGACAGCGGATTGCTTCAGTTCATCGAAGCCCAGAAGGCGTTGGTAGAGTCGTGTTGTTTGGCGCTATTAACGATTCGATCTTCTCGGTCGAAAGCGGAGAAAAAGAGGTGTTGACAGCAGCGTGTAACGCTGTAGAATTCGCCTCCCGCTGACGAGAGATCGGAAGCGCAAGTGGTTGAAGTTGTTGAAGAAATCTTCGAAAGCTTCTGAAAATAATCACTTGACAGCAAATGAGGCTGCTGTAGAATGCGCGCCTCG